>NZ_CP095501.1:630297-1260594 GCF_023100725.1 Arthrobacter antioxidans | reverse complement strand
CAGGCCGCACGGGCGGCCGCCTTGCTCACGGCCTGCGGACTGATGCCGAGGCTCCGCGCGACGACGGTCTGGGTGCCGCGCTCGCCGGGCTGCAGGAGATCGAGGATGCGCCACTCCGCCTCGGAGCGCCCCATGACATGCCGACCGAGCAGCGCGAGCACCCCCTCGGCCTCCGCTGCCACGTCGGCGTGGCCGCCCGGTCCTTCGACGGCCAGCGGCGCGCGGTCACCGGTCTTCTTGGCCCGGTCCACGGCCCTGCGGGCGGCGACGAACGCGGAGCCCCGGCCCTCCCGCGGCGAGGACGGGAAGGGTTCCTCGACCACGCCGACGCCGATCCCCACGTACCAGCCCCCTGCGCGGAGGCACAGCAGGACGGCGTCGACGACGTCGGCCGGATCGGCCAGGACGCCCTGCGCCTCGTCCCCCACCGAGCGTTCCCAGGGGAGGACGGCTTGGACGGGCCGCAGGAGGGCGAGCAACTCGGGGATGCGGTCCGGGGAGGTACGGCTGGCCGCCTGGTCGATCGTGAGGACGAACATTCTTCAACCGTATGAGGTTGAATTCCGTTTTACAACCGATCAGCCGAAGAGATCGACCGGCTTCACGATGTCGGCGTAGATCAGCAGGACACCCATGCCCATCAGCAGGATCGCGACGGCGTAGGTGAGGGGCAGCAGCTTCGCCATGTCGAACGGGCCCGGATCGGGGCGCTTGAACAGGCGTGCGACGCCGCGGCGGAGCCCTTCCCATAGCGCTCCGGCCACGTGCCCGCCGTCGAGCGGCAGGAGCGGGATGAGGTTGAACACGAACAGGGCGAGGTTCACGCCCGCGACCAGTCCGATGAGGGTCGCGGCACGGGATGCGACGGGGACCTCCTCCATCGCGGAGATCTCCCCCGCGATCCGGCCGACGCCGACCACGCTGATGGGGCCCTCGGGGTCGCGCGGGGCGTCCGAGAACGCCGCCTGACCCACCTCGACCACGCGCTGCGGCAGGTTCAGCACCACGCCGGCCACGCTCGCGAGGGAGTCGCCGACGGCGGGCAGTACCTCGGTGGCCGGCTGGGGCACGAGCTCCTGCGTGGAGCCGACGCCGATGAAGCCGACCTCCCGGGTCAGCGCGGTGCCGTCGTCGTCGACCGCCGCCGTGCCGTCCTCCGCGGCGACGGGCCGCTCCGTCAGCAGGGGGGTGATCCTGGAGTCGATGGTCTCGCCGTCGCGGACGTAGGAGATGGCGACCTCGCGCCCGGCGGCATCCCTGATCCAGCCGGACAGCTCGTCCCAGCCGGTGACCTCGCGGCCGTCGAAGGCGACCACGCGGTCACCGGGCTGCAGACCCGCCTGGAACGCGGGCGCGGCCGGGTCGTCCGGTCCGCAGTCGGTCTGGCCCGTGGCGGCCTGCTGGCTGGCGGGCACGACGCAGCGGTACACCTCGGAGACCGTGGTGGTGGCCTGCGCGGAACCGAAGCCCATGATGAGGATCGCGAAGAGGACGGTCCCGATCAGGAGGTTCATCAGCGGCCCGCCGAGCATGATGATGATGCGCTTCCAGATGGGCAGCTTGTAGAACACGCGGTCCTCGTCGCCGGGCTGGAGCTGCTCGGCGGCGGCCCGCCGCGCGTCGTCGGAGAGTTGCTGGAAGACGCCGGTGCTGGACTGGCGGACGGCTCCGGCCTCCGTCGTCGCGGGCGGGAACATGCCCACCATGGCGACGTAGCCCCCGGCCGGGATCGCCTTGAGCCCGTACTCGGTCTCGCCGCGGCGTTTCGACCAGACGGTGGGGCCGAAGCCGACCATGTACTGGGTGACGCGGACCCGGAAGAGCTTCGCGGGCACCAGGTGGCCCACCTCGTGCAGCGCGATCGACGCGGCGATCCCGACGACGACGAAGAGCACTCCGGCAATGAACAGCAGAACAGTCACAGCGTTTCCTTCTGGCCTTGCACATCCCCTGCACCGACCGGCAGGGACGACTCCTCGAGCCCACAACGGACACGGGCGCTCCGGCGTGCCCAGCGTTCCGCCGTGAGGACGGCGTCGAGGGTGAGGTCGCCGACGGCTACGCCCTGATCCTGCGCGCGCTGCTCCTCGACGACCGCGGAGACCGTGTCCACGATGTCAGTGAAACCTATGACTCCCCTGTGAAAGGCGTCCACGGCTTCCTCGTTCGCCGCGTTGTAGACGGCCATGCGGGTGCCGCCCTCCGCTGCCGCCCGCTTGGCCAGCGCGACCGCGGGGAAGGCGTCGTCGTCGAGCGGCTCGAAGGTCCACTCCTCGGGGCGGCTCCAGTCGCAGGCCCTCGCCGAGCCGGGCACGCGGAACGGCCAGCCCATGCCGAGGGCGATCGGGAGGCGCATGTCGGGCGGCGACGCCTGCGCCAGGGTGGATCCGTCGACGAACTGGACCATCGAGTGGATCACGGACTGCGGGTGCACGACGACGTCGATGCGCTCGAGCGGGATGTCGAAGAGGAGATGCGCCTCCACCAGCTCGAGGGCCTTGTTGACCATGGACGCCGAGTTGGTGCTGATCACGCGGCCCATGTCCCACGTGGGGTGGGCGAGGGCCTGGCTGGGGGTCGCGTGCTGCAGCTGCGCGCGGGTCATGCCGCGGAACGGACCGCCCGAGGCCGTGAGGATGAGCCGGTCCACCTCGTCCGCCGTCCCGCCGCGGAGCGCCTGCGCCATGGCTGAGTGTTCGGAATCGACCGGGACGAGCTGCCCCGGTGCGGCGGCCGCCCGCACGAGGGCTCCCCCGGCGATCAGCGACTCCTTGTTCGCGAGCGCGAGGAGGTGTCCGGCGCCGAGTGCGGCGAGGGTGGGTTCCAGCCCGATCGACCCGGTGATCCCGTTGAGCACGACGTCGGCATCCGGCCAGGCGGCGACGTCGGCTGCGGCGCGGTCGCCGGCGAACAGGTGCGGGGCGTAGCCGGTGACGCCGGCGTCGTCGGCGGCGCGGGCGATGGCGTGCTCGAGGTCGGCTTCGGTGGCGGACGCGACGCCGACGGCGGGGGCCCGGACGGCGACGGCCTGGCGGGCGAGGAGGTCGAGGTTCCGTCCGCCCGCGGTGAGGCCTGCCACGCTGAAGCGGTCCGGGGCGGCGGCGATGACGTCAAGTGCCTGGGTGCCGATCGAGCCGGTGGAACCGAGGATGGTGACGCGCCGGTGCCCGCGGGTGGGGTTGCTGAAATCCATGGCCCCAGTATCCCGCAGACTGCCGGTGCCGGCCCTCCTGCATGCGTGGCGGGTGGTCGTTTCGCGCTTGCGGCAGGCTGTCGTGCAGACCTGCGGCGGCGGTTGTCGGGTCCGCGGCGGGTGGTCGCCTCGCGCCGTGGCTTCGGGTCGCTCGGGTCCCGGCAGGCTGTGGTCCAGATTCAGGGCCGGCGGCCGTCCCGGGTCAGCGGCAGGCCGACCTTCCACGGTGCAGTCGGCGGTCGCTCGGTGCTCGGCAGCCACCAATCGAGAAGTCCAGGCATCAGCACTTCTCGTGCCTTCGATCGCGGCCCATTTTGTCGGTGCGAGGTGATTGGCTGGAGCCATGACCACCGGATCGGTGCTGCTGACTCTCGAGGACGCTTACAGCGAGGCGCTCGAGGGCTGGCCCGCGGATGCGTTCGACGAGCTTCTCGGTTCGGACGGCGAATTCGACGACGACGGGGTCGACGAGCACGCCCGTGCGCGGGTCGAGGACGCAACGCCGTACGGCCTGATCGGCCGATTGGAGGGCGCCGCGTCCGGTGCAGCCGATCCTTCGAGCCTCCCGGCCACCCTCGATCTGCTGCGGGCCGCGGACCGGCTGGCGTCCTGGGCCGCCGCGCAGCGGGCCCGCCTCGTCGCCCGGGTCCACACCTTCAGCAATCCGGACCACCACTCCTGGTCCGGCCCGTCCTCCTCCCTGGCCTTCACCGGGACGGTCGCCGAGACCGCGGCACTGCTCACGATGTCCGAAGGGTCCGCCGCCCGGCTCGTGTCGGAGTCGCTGACGTTGACCGGCCAGTTGACGGACACGTTGGCGGCCCTGGAGAAGGGCACCATCTGCCCCGGGCGCGCGTCGGTCGTCGTCGAGCAGTCCCGCACCATCCCCGACGAGGCCGTGCACGGATTCGAGACCGAGATCCTGAAGGTGGCAGGTAACCTGAACCGGCCGAGGCTCACCGCGCGGTGCCGTCGGCTGCGGGAGAGGCTCCACCCCGAGACGCTGACCGCCCGCCGGGTGCGGGCTGCTGCCGACCGGTGCGTCGTCTTCGAACCGGACCGGGACGGGATGGCATGGTTGAGCGCCTACCTTCCCGCGGAGCAGGCCCTTGCAGTCCACACCACGGTCGACGCGGCGGCTCGTAGCCTGCGCAGCGGCGACGAGCCGCGGACGCTGCCGCAGCTGCGGGCCGATGTGCTGGCCGACCTGCTGCTCGGCGGTGGCAGGACCACCGGCACCGATCCTTCCGCCGGCGGAAGCTGCGGGACCCCCGAAGGGCGCGGCACCGAAAGGAGCAGCGCCCACGGGAGCAGCGTCGGCCCGGGAGCCCGTCCGTCCGTGGCGAAGATCGTGGTCACCGTCCCGGTGTTCTCGCTGATGGGGCTCACCGACGAACCGGCCGAGCTCGAGGGCTACGGACCCATCCCCGCTGATGCCGCCCGGAAGCTGGCCGCGGACGCCACCTCGTGGATGCGCCTGCTCACCCACCCCTACACGGGCGCGGCGCTCGGCCTCGACCGGACCCGGTACCGTCCGAGCGAGGACCTGCGGACCTGGGTCCAGCTCCGTGAGAAGACCTGCAGCTTCTACGGCTGTTCCCGCCCCGCAAGCCGCTGCGATCTCGACCATCTGCTCGCCTGGGCCGACGACGGATCGACCGGTGCGGACAACCTCTACCCCGCGTGCAGGCGGCACCACATGCTGAAGCACCAGACAGACTGGACGCCGAGCCCCGATCCCGACGGTGGACTGACCTGGCTGTCGCCGGGTGGTCGGACCTATACGACGCCGCCTGAACCACCGCCCGGCGACCCGGATGCGTCGGCCACCGCCCGGATCCTGCGCGGGCTCGGGACGGCGATGCGCACTGAGCGAATGGCTGATGAGGAAGCCCCGCCTCCCTTCTGACGGTCGGGCGGACGGCGGTGCCACGGTACCTCCGGCGAGCGCAGCGGCGTCCGATCGCCTCGCCGGGAACAGGCAGCTTCGATGCGGCAGGACCGTACGGCTACCGGCGTGGCTCGTACCGCAGGGCCACAGCCCCCGAGCCGACCTCCTGCCGATCCACCAACTGGAGAACTAAGTGCCGTGAGAAACCGGCGAACAGCGTGGGGCCATGGCCTGCGATCGCCTCAAAGAATGGAGTACCTCCTTCAGATCACCACGTCCGAGCAATCACCGGTTCCACAATCGACCTCTGTACTGTCCGATCAGCTGCGATTCGATCAGAAGTGCCTCTGCCCGCGTTGCAGCGGGCGTCCAGCGCACTTCCAGTCCAAGGTGGTCGATAGCCGCACGGGCAGCCCTCTTTGCTCGCAGGGAGCGTCCCTCTCGCGCCTCCACCAGTCGCGCCTCCACCCAATCCGGATCTGCGAGAGCACGATCGAAGGCGTGTTCTCCGAGCCCTGAGGCGGCTCCCTGGCCGCTGACGTAGATGGCCAGTCGACCTCGCACCCCGTTGCCCTTTCGCTCCCCCGCCATGCCGATGTACACCGGCCCTCGCTCAGGTTCAGCAGTCAAGCGCATCATGTAGACGCCGGGGCTGCGCGGAGCGACCGCCAAGACGTCTGCGAAGGGCACCCAGTCGGACCACGCGAGCGCCCGACGTCCAGGTCCTGCGAGAGCCTCTCCACTGTCCACCGTGACCGGTTCGCCGATCACGGTCTCGTCCGTGCAGGAAGGCTGCGTGCTCTCCGGACGTAACACCGGACCAGGATGCGCCGTAGTTCCAGCAGGGGGTGTTCGCGCGGGAACCGGACGACCGGCTTCCAGAACGGCCACAAGTTCTTCGTCCAAGTACCACCGCCCGTTCTTCTGCGGAGGCACCTGCACAGCGCCTTCGGGGCGGTGAACCCGCAACCAGGAGCGTAGTGCCTTTCCCGTCATCCCAAGACGGTCCGCCGCCGCCTCCGCGGATAGCGAGTGGTCTTCGTACGGGCCCTGACCGGTCCGCTGCTCCTCAGTCACCAACTACTCCTCATCACACAGATCAACAACTAAATCCGGCGCGATAGCGACATCTGGCGGCCCTATCTGCTGCCTTCCATGCCGGAGCCTCTGCACAGCCAACGATGCTGCACCCTAGCTGCCCGACGCCCTGCCCAGGACACTGCGCGCGTGCCTGAGGATCGGCTCGTCCACCATGCGCCCCTCGAACGTGAAGACCCCTCGCTCGTTCTCGGCCGCAGCGAGGATCGCCCGCGCCCGCTCCACTTCGGCCTCGGCCGGCGCGAAGGCGGCACGGACCGCGGCGACCTGGCCCGGGTGGATACAGGCCTTCGCAGCGAAACCCGAGGCCACGGCGTCGTCGGCCTCCGCCGCGAGCCCCTCCAGGTCGGCGATGTCCACGTACACGGCGTCGATGGCCTGCCGGTCTGCGGCCCCGGCGGCGAGCAGCACCTGCGAGCGCGCCTGGAGGGCCACCGCACGGTAGGCGCCGTCCGGACGCCGGCTCGACGTCCCCCCGAGCGAGGCCACGAGATCCTCGGCGCCCCACATCAGGGCGCTGACCCCCTCGGTACGGGCGATCTCCACGGCGTTCACCACTCCCCGCGCGGTCTCGCACAGGGCGATGACGTCCACGGCGCCGAGCGCCGCACGGACCGCGGCGACGTCGTCGGGCGACTCCGTCTTGGCGAGCATCACCGTGCGGTAGGGCGTGCGACGGACGGCGTCGCAGTCGGGGGCGAAGTCCGGTGTCCCGACGGCGTTGAGGCGCACCACGGTGCGCTCCGGGTCGAGGGCGGACACGGCGAGCGCCTCCCGCGCGGACTCCTTGGCGGCCGGCGCGACGGCGTCCTCGAGGTCGAGGATGACGGTGTCGGAGCGGTCCGCCGCCTTCGCGTAGCGTTCCGGGCGATCCGCGGGGCAGAACAGCAGGGCCGGGCCGAGGACGATGCCGCTCACGCCAGGCCGTCCCGGGGCCCCGTCGAGGACCACATGAGCACGCTGCGGGTCGCGGTCGCCACGACCTCCCCGTGCTGGTTCCGCCCCGTGTGCGCCATGGTCACGACGCCCTGCCCCGGTCGGGACGACGACGGGCGCACTCCGGTGATCTCCGTCTCGGTGTACAGGGTGTCCCCATGGAAGAGCGGCTTCGGGAAGGCGACGTCGGTGAGTCCGAGCTGCGCCACGATGGTGCCCTGCGTCAGCTGGGAGACGGACTGCCCCACGAGCGTGGCCAGGGTCAGCATCGAGTTGACGAGCCGCTGCCCGAACGGCTGGCCCGCCGACCACGCCGCGTCCAGGTGCAGCGCCTGGGTGTTCATGGTGAGCGTGGTGAACAGGACGTTGTCGGCCTCGGTGAGCGTGCGGCCCGGCCGGTGCGCGTAGACGGACCCGACCTCGAGCTCGTCGAAGTACAGGCCGCGCTGCTCGATGACGTGGCGGCCGGCTGCGGTGCCACTCACGCCGCGGCTCCCCCGAGCTCCACGCGCAACGTTGCACCGGTCGCCGCGACGACGTCGTCGGTGCTGACGCCCGGTGCCGTCTCGCGCAGCACGAGGCCGTCGGGTTCGACGTCGATCACGGCGAGGTCGGTGATGATCCTGTCCACGCAGCCCTTGCCGGTGAGCGGCAGGGAGCAGGACTCGACGATCTTCGGCCGCCCGGCACGGTCCACGTGCTCCATCATGACGATCACGCGCTTGGCCCCGAACACGAGGTCCATGGCGCCGCCCATGCCCTTGACCATCTTGCCGGGCACCATCCAGTTCGCGAGGTCGCCGTTCCGGGCCACCTCCATGGCTCCGAGCACCGCGACATCCACGTGCCCGCCGCGGATCATGCCGAAGGAGGACGCCGAGTCGAAGAACGCGGCCCCGGCGTTGGCGGTCACGGTCTCCTTGCCGGCGTTGATGAGATCGGGATCCACGGCGTCCTCCGCCGGGTACGGCCCCACGCCGAGGATGCCGTTCTCCGAGTGCAGCACCACCTCGACGCCGTCGGGGATGTAGTTGGGGATGAGGGTGGGCATGCCGATCCCGAGGTTCACGTACTGGCCGTTCTCGAGTTCCAGGGCCACCCGGGCCGCGAGTTCGTTGCGTGTGAGTGCCATGGTCATGCTCCTTCGGAGGCGACGGGTGCGGCGGATCCGGCGGGTGCGGCCAGCGAGACCGTCCGCTTCTCGACGCGCTTCTCGGGGTCCGGGGCGACGACGACGCGCTGGACGAAGATGCCGGGCGTGTGGACCTGGCCGGGGTCGAGCTCGCCGGGTTCCACGAGTTCCTCCACCTCCGCGATGGTGATGCGGCCGGCCTGGGCGCACAGCGGGTTGAAGTTCATGGCGGTGGCATGGAACACGAGGTTGCCGTGGCGGTCGCCCTTCCACGCGTGGACGAGCGCGTAGTCGGGGCGCAGGGATTCCTCGAGCACGTAGTCGACGCCGTCGAAGGACCGCACCTCCTTGGGCTTCGAGGCGACAGCGACGTTCCCCTCGGCGTCGTAGCGCTGCGGCAGGCCGCCCTCGCTGACCTGGGTGCCGACGCCCGCCGTCGTGTAGAACGCCGGGATGCCCGCACCCCCTGCGCGCAGCTTCTCGGCGAGCGTGCCCTGCGGCGTGAGCTCCACCTCGAGCTCGCCGGCGAGGTACTGGCGGGCGAACTCCTTGTTCTCCCCGACGTAGGAGCTGATGGTCCGGCGGATGCGGTGGTCGGACAGGAGGATCCCGAGCCCCCAGTCGTCCACACCGCAGTTGTTGCTCACCGTCTCGAGCTCCGCCGTCCCCTGGGCGTGCAGGGCCTCGATCAGGGTCACCGGGATGCCGCAGAGGCCGAACCCGCCGACCGCGAGCGATGCGCCGTCGGGAATGTCCGCCACGGCCTCCGCCGCGCTGCCAACCACCTTGTTGATCACTGCTTCTCCTTCGTGTCGCCGTCGCCGTCGTCGGCTGGATGGACCTAGAGGCCGAGTTCCCTCGCGATGAGCATGAGCTGGACCTCCGTGGTCCCCTCGCCGATCTCGAGGATCTTCGAGTCACGGTAGTGCCTGGACACCACGAACTCGTTGATGAAACCGTAACCGCCGAAGATCTGTGTCGCATCGCGGGCGTTGTCCATGGCGGCCTCGCCGGCCACGAGCTTGGCGATGGACGCCTGCGTCTTGAACGGCTTGCCCGCGAGCATGCGGGACGCGGCGTCGTAGTAGGCGAGGCGCGCGGTGTGCGCGCGGACCTGCATGCGGGCGATCTTGAACTGGATGGACTGGTAGGCGCCGATGGTGTTGCCGAAGGCCATGCGCTCCCCGGCGTAGCGGATGGACTGTTCCACGCACCCCTGGGCCGCGCCGGTGGCGAGCGCCGCGATGGCGATGCGGCCCTCGTCGAGGATCTGCAGGAAGTTGGCATAGCCGCGGCCCCGGGTGCCGAGCAGGTTCGCCTCGGGGACGCGGACGTCCTTCAGGGTCAGCGGGTGCGTGTCGGAGGCGTTCCAGCCCACCTTGTTGTAGGCCTTCTCCGCGGTGAACCCCGGCGTGTCCGTGGGGACGAGGATCGTCGAGATCTCCTTCTTCACCGAGCCGTCGGGCCGCTCGGAGGTGCCCGTGACGGCGGTGACGGTGACCAGGGACGTGATGTCGGTGCCGGAGTTGGTGATGAACTCCTTCGTGCCGTTGACCACCCACTCGGGACCGTTGACCCCGTCCTCGAGCTTCGCCGTCGTCTTCGTGCCGGACGCGTCCGAGCCGGCCTCGGACTCCGTGAGGCCGAAACCACCCAGGGCCGAGCCCGACGCGAGGGACGGCAGCCACTGCTGCTTCTGCTCCTCGGTGCCGAACCGGTAGACGGGCATGGCGCCGAGGGAGACGCCGGCCTCGAGCGTGATGGCGACCGACTGGTCCACGCGGGCCAGCTGCTCGAGGGCCAGGCACAAGGCGAAGTAGTCGCCGCCCATGCCCCCGTACTGCTCGGGGAACGGGAGCCCGAAGAGGCCCATGTCGCCCATCTGCTTGACGACCTCGTACGGGAAGCTGTGTTCGGCGTCGTGCTTGGCGGAGACCGGCGCCACCACCTCGTCGGCGAACTCGCGGACGGTGTCCACGAGGTCCTGGTATTCCTCGCTCAGTTCGAAGTTCATGCTGCGTTCCCTTCCGTGGATCCTGATGTGCGGGCGGTGCTGGAGGTGGAGCCGGGTACCGGGGCAGCCTCGATGGTGGCGACGATCTGCTGTGCCTTCACGAGGTCCCCGGGCTTGAGGGACAGGCGGACGACGCCGGACAGGCCGGCGGTGAGCTGGTGTTCCATCTTCATGGCCTCGACGGCGACGAGGACGTCGCCGGCCTCGACCGTCGCTCCGTCCGCGACCGCGACGGACACGACGGTCCCGGGCATGGGGCTGCGGACCAGCGGATCCGCGGCGCCCTCCTCCCGCGTGATGCGGGACCGTGCGGCGTCGACGAGTTCGCGGCGGCCGGGCCGGCGGATGCGCGTGGACCACCCGCCGTCGCCGATCCAGACGGTGTCGCCGTCGACCGCGTACAGGAGGCGCGAGCGGATGCCGTCGACGGTCGCCCCCGGCACGCCGGCCTCGACCGTGACGGCGATGGTGACGGCGATGGTGACGTCGTCGACCGTGGCGGTCCAGCCCGTGCCGTCGCGCAGCAGCGCGACGGTCGCCGTGCCGCCGTCGTACTCGAGGGGCACGGTGTGCGGGCGCGCCGGGCCGAGGCGGAAGCCGTCCCCGCGGCGCCAGGGCGACCCGCCGCGGACCCCGGCTTCAGCCGAGGGCTCGACGAGGAGGACCGCGGCGAGCGCCAGGTCCTGCGCGGTGACGTGCCGGAAGGCCAGGTCGGGGAGCTTCCGCTCGATCAGGGTGGTGTCGAGCCGCCCGGCCCGGACGTCGTCGTCCCCGATCAGCAGGCGCAGGTACTCGAGGTTGGTGTCCACGCCGAGGACCACCGTGCCCGCGAGCGCCGCGTCCAGGCGGTCGAGTGCCTGCGCGCGGTCGGCTCCCCAGGCGATCACCTTGGCGAGCATCGGATCGTACGACGACGAGACGGTGCCCCCGGGCAGCAGCGAACTGTCCACGCGGATCCCGTCCCCGGCCGGTTCGGCGAGCGCCAGGATGCTGCCCGTGGACGGCAGGAAGCCGGCCTCCGGGTTCTCCGCGTACACGCGCGCCTCGACGGCGTGGCCGGTGAGGACGACGTCCTCCTGCGTGAGCGGCAGGCGCTCCCCCGCGGCGACGCGGATCTGCCATTCGACGAGGTCAACCCCGGTGACGAGCTCCGTGACCGGGTGCTCCACCTGCAGGCGCGTGTTCATCTCCATGAAGAAGAACTCGTCCGGCGCGGCATCGGAGACGAGGAACTCGACCGTCCCGGCACCCGTGTAGTCCACGCTGCGGGCGGCGTTGCACGCGGCCTCGCCGATCCGCCGGCGCGTGGCCTCGTCGAGCAGGGCCGACGGCGCCTCCTCGATCACCTTCTGGTGGCGGCGCTGCAGCGAGCACTCGCGCTCGCCGAGGTGGATCACGGTGCCGTGGGAGTCGGCGAGGACCTGCACCTCGATGTGGCGGGGCCGCTCGATGAGGCGTTCCAGGAACAGGGTGTCGTCGCCGAAGGCGCGGGCGGCCACGCGGCGGGCGGTGGTGAGCACCTCGGGCAGGTCCTCGGCGCGGTGGACGGCGTGCATCCCCTTGCCGCCGCCTCCCGCCGAGGGCTTGATGAGCAGCGGGAACCCGACGGCGGCGGCCTCACGGATCAGGTCCTCGTCCGTCAGACCCGGCTCGGCGATGCCCGGGACCACGGGCACGCCGAACCCGGCCACGTGGTTCTTGGACCGGATCTTGTCCCCCATGACGTCCAGGGAGTGGACGCTCGGACCGATGAAGACGATCCCGGCCTCCTGCAGCGCATCGGCGAAGGTGGCGTTCTCGCTGAGGAACCCGTACCCGGGGTGGACCGCCCCGGCGCCCGTCCGGCGGCAGGCCTCGACGACGGCGGGGATGGAGAGGTAGCTCTCCGACGGTGCGGCGGCACCGAGACGGACGGCGACGTCCGCTTCGAGGACGTGCCGGGCGCCGGCGTCGGCGTCGCTGTACACGGCGACCGAGCGCAGGCCCAGCGCGCGGACGGACCGGATGACGCGGCAGGCGATCTCCCCGCGGTTGGCCACGAGGACGGTGTCGAAGGGCCACGCAGCGGTCGGGGTCGGGGCGGGCATCGTGTCGGGGGTCGGGCTGGGGGTCATCTGGTCACATCCGGAAGAGGCCGAAGGAGGTATCGGGCAGGGGCGCGTTGGCGCAGACCTCGAGGGCGAGGCCGAGGACGGTGCGGGTGTCGGCGGGGTCGATCACGCCGTCGTCCCAGAGCCGCGCCGTCGAGTAGTAGGGGTTGCCCTGCGCCTCGTACTGGTCGCGGATGGGTGCGCGGAACGCCTCCTCGTCCTCGAGCGCCCACTCCTCGCCGCGGCCTTCGAGCTGGTCGCGGCGGACGGTGGCGAGGACCGAGGACGCCTGGTTGCCGCCCATGACGGAGATGCGGGCGGCGGGCCACATCCACAGGAACCGGGGCGAGAACGCCCTGCCGCACATGGAGTAGTTCCCGGCGCCGAAGGACCCGCCGACGACGACGGTCAGTTTCGGCACGCGCGCGGTGGCGACGGCGGTGACCATCTTGGCGCCGTTCTTCGCGATGCCGCCGGCCTCGTAGTCCTTGCCGACCATGAAGCCGGAGAGGTTTTGCAGGAAGACGAGGGGGACGCCGCGCTGGTCGCAGAGCTCGATGAAGTGGGCGCCCTTGAGCGCGGACTCGCTGAACAGGACACCGTTGTTGGCGACGATGCCCACGCGGTGCCCGTGGATGGTCGCGAAGCCCGTGACGAGCGTGGTCCCGTACTCGCGCTTGAACTCGTGGAAGAGCGACCCGTCGACGAGGCGCGCGATGATCTCGCGGGCGTCGTAGGAGGCGTTGACGTCCGTGGGCACGGCCCCGTAGAGCTCGTCCTCCGCGACGGCCGGCGCGAGGACCGGCACGGACGGCACGGTGGTGGCGGGCGGCAGGGTGGCGATGATGTCGCGGACGATCTCGAGCGCGTGCTGGTCGTTGTCGGCCAGGTGGTCCGTCACGCCGGAGACCCGGGAGTGCACGTCGCCGCCGCCGAGCTCCTCCGCGGTCACCACCTCGCCGATCGCGGCCTTCACGAGCGGCGGTCCGCCCAGGAAGATGGTGCCCTGGTTGCGGACGATCACGGTCTCGTCGCTCATGGCCGGGACGTAGGCGCCGCCGGCGGTGCAGCTCCCCAGGACCGCGGCGATCTGCGGGATCTTGCGCGCCGACATGGTGGCCTGGTTGTAGAAGATGCGGCCGAAGTGGTTGCGGTCGGGGAACACGTCGTCCTGGCGGGGCAGGAACGCTCCCCCGGAATCGACGAGGTAGACGCACGGCAGGTTGTTCTCGAGGGCGATCTCCTGTGCGCGGAGGTGCTTCTTCACCGTCATCGGGTAGTAGGTGCCGCCCTTGACGGTCGCGTCGTTCGAGATCACGAGGACGTGGCGCCCGTGCACCAGGCCAATCCCGGCGATCACGCCCGCCCCCGGGCACTCGTCGTCGTACATGCCGTTCGCCGCCAGCGGCGCGATCTCGAGGAACGGGCTGCCGTCGTCGAGGAGCCGGTCGATGCGCTCGCGCGGGAGGAGCTTGCCGCGTGCGACGTGCCGCTCCCGCGACCGCTCGGGCCCGCCGAGGGCGGCCGTGGCGAGGCGGGAGCGGAGGTCCTCCACGAGTGCGGTCTGGGCGGCATGGTTCGCGGTGAACGCCGGTGAGAGCGGATCCACCTTCGACGTCAGGGTCTCCATCGACAACTTCCTCGGGCACGGTTCAGTTAGCACACACTAACCGGTTTCAGGTTAGTGGTCATTAACCCGGAAGTCCATCAGAATGAGGGGGACATTTCCCTTGGACACGCCCGGAACCACATCAGACGAGGACCCGCATGGAGGCATCGCCCATTGAAGAGCGCGTGACCGGCCGGAGCATCGCCAAGGCCACGCGGCGCACCGCGCTGCTCCGGGCCGCCGCCACGCTGTTCGCGGAGCGGGGCTACAACGGCGTGTCCATCGAGGACCTCGGCGCCGCAGCAGGGGTGAGCGGGCCCGCCGTCTACCGCCACTTCGCGGGCAAGCCCTCGGTGCTCGCAGCCCTGCTCACCGGGGTCAGCGAGGACCTGCTCGACGGCGGGCGGGAGGTCGCCGGGGCGGCCGCGTCGCCCGAGGAGGCCCTGAAGGGCCTCATCCGGTTCCAGGTGGAGTTCGCCGTCAGCCATGCCGATGTCATCCGCGTCCAGGACCGTGACCTCGGCGCGCTGGCGGCCGACGACCAGCGCGCCGTGCGGTCCCTGCAGCGCACCTATGTCCAGGTGTGGGTCGACGAGCTGGCCGCCTACCGTCCGGACACCGAGGCGTCGCTGCTGCGGCGCAAGGTGCACGCCGTGTTCGGGCTGATCAACTCGACCCCGCACACCACCCACCGTCCCAGTTCCGCGCGTGAACTCGCCGCGTTCCGGGACCTCCTGGAGCAGATGGCGTGGGCGGCGCTGACGGTGTGACGGACCGCGCCGCACCCGGGCCGCGGACCGCCCCGCCTAGTAGGCTGAAGCACGAGAAGTTCCTGCCGCGCCGACCGCCCGGCCACACCACCGACTGAAGGTACCGCCGTGATCACGCTACGTCCCGTTGAAGCCACCGACCTCGACGAGTTCTTCTCGCACCAGCTGGACCCCAGCGCCAACCACATGGCCGCCTTCGGGGCCAAGAACCCGTCCGACCGCGGCGTGTTCGACAACCACTGGCAGGACATCCTCAACGACTCCCGGATCACGGTGCGCACCATCCTCTCCGACGGTGACGTGGTGGGCAGCATCCTCGCCTATCACGACGGCGAGACGCCCGAGATCAGCTACTGGATCGACCGGTCCCGCTGGGGGCAGGGGATCACCACCGCCGCCGTCGGCCAGTTCCTGAACGAGGTGACGCAGCGGCCCATCCGCGCCCGCGCGGTCGCCGACAACGTGAGCTCCATCCGCATCCTCGAGCGCTGGGGATTCCGGCAGGTCGGCGAGACGCAGGGCTTCGCCCCCGCCCGCGGCGCCGTGGTCAGGGAACTCATCCTCGAACTGCCGTAGCACTGCCGCAGCACTGCCGAACCGCCAGGAGGACACCGCATGAGCACCACCCCGCTCGGCCGCCGCGAGACACGGAACGGCGTGGACCGGATCGTCTTCACGCGCACGTTCGCCGCGCCGATCGCCGACGTGTGGGCCGCCTGTACCGAGCCGCGGCGGATGGAGCGCTGGATCGGCACGTGGACGGGGAACCCGGCCTCCGGCGACGTCGCCTTCCGGATGACCGCCGAAGGCGAGGACGTGCCCGAGGAGGTCTACCTCGTCGAGGCCTGCGAGCCGCCGCGCCGCTTCGAGGTCCGCAGCCGCGACGGCGCCCCCTTCTCGGCCGACGGATCCGGTCCGCGCATCGCGTGGCAGCACACCCTGGAGCTCGGCGAGGCCGACGGGCTGACGACCCTCGTCTTCACCCAGGCCGTCCCCGACGGCCCGGTCGGCGCGGCCATGGCCGCCAGTGTGGGACCCGGGTGGGACTACTACCTCGACCGTCTCGGTGCCGCGATCGGCGGCGCCGACCCCGGGACGATCCTGTGGGAGCCCTACCTCGAGCGCTCCGAGGGCTACCGCAGCCTCTACTCGTAACCCCTGGGCCGCCGGCCGGACCGGTCAGACCATCGCCAGGACCATCGCCGGGTTCCTCAGGATGGTGCCGACGTCCGCCAGGAAGCGTGAGCCCTGCTCGCCGTCCACGAGCCGGTGGTCGAAGGACAGGCTGAGCGTCATCACGGACCGCAGGGCGATCTCCCCCCGGTACTCCCACGGCGTGGTGCGGACGGCGCCCATCGCGAGGATCGCCGCCTCCCCCGGGTTGAGGATCGGCGTGCCGGCGTCGATGCCGAAGACACCGATGTTCGTGATCGAGAGGGTGCCGCCCGTGAGATCGGCCGGCGGCGTCCTGCCGGCCCTGGCGGTCTCGGTCAGGGCCCCGAGCGCCTGGGCGAGGTCCTTCAGGGTCAGCGCCTGCGCGGCCTTGATGTTCGGCACGAGCAGTCCGCGCGGCGTCGCGGCGGCGATCCCCAGGTTCACGTCCGCGTACTGCACGATCTCCTGCGCCTGCTCGTCCCAGGACGAGTTGAGGGTCGGGTTGCGCGCGATCGCGATGCACACGGCCTTCGCCACGACGGTCAGCGGCGTCACCCGGGTGCCCTCGAACGCGCGGCCGGCCCTGAGCTCCGCGAGCAGCTCCATGGTCGGCGTGACGTCGATCGTCAGGAACTCGGTGGCATGCGGAGCCGAGAACGCACTGGCCACCATGGCGGCCGCCGTGTGCTTCCGCATGCCACGGATCGGCGTCCGGATCTCCCCGGCGCTCGAGCGGGCCGGGAGGGGTCCCGGCGAGGCCGGCGCCGCAGCGGGCCCGGCCGGACTCCCCGCCGTGCCCGCGAGCGCGGCCAGCACGTCCGCCCGGGTGATGAGCGCGCCGGGACCTGTGCCCGTCAGGGCGTCGAGGGAGACGCCGAGGTCGCGTGCCAGCTTGCGGACGGGCGGCGTCGACCGCGGCCGCTCACGATGCTGCAGGGCCGCAGGGTGCGGGGTGCTCGCTGCGGGCTGCTGGACTGCTGCCGGTTGCGGGGCGCCGACCGCCGGGAGTACGCGGCCGCGCCGCTGCGGGCGGCCACCCTTCTCCACGGCGGCTCCGTAGCCCACGAGGTTCGGCTCGCGCCGGGCGGGCACCGGCCCGTCGGGCAGGGGCTCGGCAGGCACCGGCCCGCGAGTGGCCGACGGCGGGGCCGGGACGTCGTCGGGCCCGGAGGAACCGGCCACCTCGAACGAGACGATCGGCGCTCCGACGTCGACGACGCTCCCCGCCGCCTCGTGCAGCCGCACCACCACGCCGGCGTAGGGCGACGGCAGTTCGACGACGGCCTTCGCGGTCTCCACGTCGGCGATGATCTGGTTGAGCTCCACGGTGTCGCCCTCGGCGACGTGCCACTGGACGATCTCCGACTCCGTCAGCCCCTCCCCCAGGTCGGGCAGGCGGAATTCGCGGATGCTGGTGGTGGTCCTCGACGCGGTCACGGTCACTGTCCTGCTCCCTGGCTGCCATCCGGGCGGTCGAGTCCGCTGAGGGAGTTCGGCCGGCGCAGGGCGCGGTCCACTCCGTCGAGGATCCTGTCGAGGTCCGGGAGGTGGTGGAATTCGAGTTTCGAGTACGGGTAGGGGATGTCGAAGCCCGTGACCCGCACGGGCGCGTGCTCCAGGTAGTCGAAGCACCGCTCCGTGATGCTCGCGGCGATCTCCGCTCCGAGCCCGCCGGACTGCGCGGCCTCGTGCGTGACGACGAGCCGGCCCGTCTTCCGCACCGAGGCCTCGACCGTCGCGAAGTCGATCGGCGCGAGCGAGCGCAGGTCGATCACCTCGATCGAGATGCCGTCGTCGGACGCCGCGACGGCGGCGTCGCGGGCGGTCGGGACCAGCGGGCCATAGGTCACGAGCGTGACGTCGGTCCCACGAGCGACCACGCGCGCGGCGCCCATGTCCGACGACGCCGGGTCCACGCCCTCGTCCACCTCGCCCTTGACGTGGTAGCGCCGCTTGGGCTCGAAGTAGAGGACGGGATCGTCGCTCGCGATGGCCTGCTGGATCATCGTGTAGGCGTCCTGCGGGTTGGAGACGCTGACCACCCGCAGGCCCGAGGTGTGCGTGAAGTAGGCCTCCGGGGACTCGGAGTGGTGCTCCGGGGAGCCGATGCCACCGCCGAAGGGCACGCGGATGGTGATCGGCATCTTCACGGCACCCTGCGTTCGGTAGTGCAGCTTGGCCACCTGGCACACGATCTGGTCGAACGCCGGGTAGATGAAGCCGTCGAACTGGATCTCGACGACCGGCCGGTACCCGCGGTACGCCATGCCGACGGCCGTGCCCATGATGCCGGCCTCGGCGAGCGGGCTGTCCATGACGCGGTGCGGCCCGAAGTCCTTCTGCAGGCCGTCGGTGATGCGGAAGACGCCCCCGAGCTTGCCGATGTCCTCACCCATGAGGATCACCTTGGGGTCGTCGTCCATGGCGCGGCGGAGACCGGCGGTGATCGCGCGGCCGAAGGTCATGGTGGACATCAGCGGGGTCCTTCCTGGGGTGCCTGGGCGAAGGAGGCGAGGTAGCGCTCGTAGTGGTCCTGCTGGCGGTCCAGCCACGAGTTCGGCGTGCTGTACACGTGCCTGAACACGTCCGACGGCGCCGGTTCGGGCATGGACAGGCAGCCCTCCCGCAGTTCGGCGGCCACGGCGTCGGCCTTCGCCTTCACGGAGTCCGTGTACCCGGCCTCCAGCAGGCCGAGGGAGTCGAGCAGGGTCGCGAGGCGGGCCAGCGGGTCCCGCGCCGCCCAGTCCTCGAGCTCGTTGGCGTCCCGGTAGCGGGTGGGATCGTCAGCCGTCGTGTGGGGGCCCATGCGGTACGTGACGGCCTCGACGAAGGTGGGGCCGCCGCCGGAGCGGGCGCGGGCGAGGGCCTCCCGGGTCACGGCGAGGCACGCGAGGACGTCGTTGCCGTCCACGCGCACGGACGGGATGCCGAAACCGGGCGCCCTGCGCGCGATCGGCACGTGTGCCTGCAGCCCCACCGGCTCGGAGATGGCCCAGTGGTTGTTCTGGCAGAAGAAGATCACCGGCGCCTGGTAGCTGGCGGCGAAGACCATGGCCTCGTTGACGTCGCCCTGGCTCGTGGCGCCGTCACCGAAGTAGGCGACCGCCACGGAATCGGCGCCGTCGTTGACGATGCCCATCGCGTACCCCGTGGCGTGGAGGGTCTGCGCCCCGATGATGACCTGCGGGGTGGCCATGTTGATCGTGTACGGGTCCCAGCCCGAGGACGCGTTGCCCCGCCAGACCCGGAGGATGTCCGCGAGGTCCACGCCGCGGCAGTAGGCGACGGCGTTCTCCCGGTAGCTGGAGAACACGAAGTCGTCGGCACGCAGGGCGCGGCCGGACCCGATCTGCGCCGCCTCCTGTCCCAGCAGGGGCGGCCAGAGGGCCAGCTCCCCCTGGCGCTGGAGCGCGGTGGCCTCGGCGTCGATGCGCCGTACCACCACCATGTCCTCGTAGAGCTTCTGCAGCGCGGCGCCGTCGACGTCGGCCACGAGCGCGTCGTAGCGTGCGTGGGCGTGGCGGACACCGAGGTGGTCGATGAGCTGGACGAGGTCGTCCGCCCCCGCATGGGCGGGGCCCGGGAGCACCGTCCCGCCCGCCGGTGCGGCGTCGTCGATCCCGCCGGTGGATCCCGGTCCTGGCCGGGTGCCGTCCTGAGCCATTGCACGCAACCTTCGCAGTTCGCAGAGGACCCTCCGCCGGCTGTCCGCACGGCTGGGAGGGAATCCGGGCGCCGTTGCCCGAAGTGATTGTGACCCTACTCACACCGCACAGGCGGCACAACCGGAACGCCTCCGATTGAGCAGAGTGCCCTGCCGGGGTCGCGAGGGCCGTGTTAGCGTTGCGCACTATGCATCCCCTGGACCTCACCGACACACGCCTGCTGCAGGCCCTGGCGAAGGACCCCCGGCGCACCGTCGTCGCCCTCGCCCAGAAGCTGGGCCTGTCCCGGAACACGGTCCAGGCGAGGATGGCGCAGCTCGAGAAGAAGGGCGTCTTCCTCTCCTTCGAGCGGCGCATCAGCACCGCGGCCCTCGGCTACCCCCTGACGGCGTTCATCCACGTCCATGTGCAGCAGCGGGAACTGGCGGCCATCACCCGCAGCATCGCCGCGGTGCCCGAGGTCATCGAGGCCTTCGGCCTGACCGGGCAGGCCGACATCCTGGTCCGCGTGGTCGCCGTCGACGCCGAGGACCTGTTCCGGATCAACGGCAAGATCCTCGCGTGCGACGGTGTGGAGCGCTGCGACACCTCCCTGGCCATGGGCGAGCTGATCCCGTTCCGGGTCGAGCCGCTGCTGGCCCGCGGACCGCGACCGACGTCCTGATCGCCCCTCGCTGAACGGACGAAGCCGCCCCACCATGCGGTGGGGCGGCTCCGGCAGTGCTCAGGTGGACCGGATCAGTGGTCGGTGGCCTTCTCGGCTCCGACACCGGTCAGCGAGCGCACCTCCATCTCGGCCTGCTTCATCGGGTCCTCCGGGGTCCGGGAGAGCGTGGTGCCCAGCCAGCCGAGGAAGAACGCCAGCGGGATCGAGACGATGCCCGGGTTGCTGAGCGGGAACACCGAGAAGTCGGCGCCCTGGATCATCGACTTCTCGCCGCCGGAGACGACGGGCGAGAGCGCGATCAGCAGGATCGCCGAGCCGAGGCCGCCGTACATGCTCCAGACCGCACCCTGGGTGTTGAACCTCTTCCAGAACAGCGAGTAGAGGATGGTCGGCAGGTTGGCGCTGGCCGCCACGGCGAAGGCGAGCGCCACGAGGAACGCGACGTTCTGGCCCTGCGCGCCGATGCCGCCTGCGATCGAGAGCAGGCCGATCACGATGACGGTGCGTCGTGCCACCTTGACCTCGCCGTCGGGGTTGACCTTGCCCTTGCGGATGACGCTCGCGTAGATGTCGTGGGCGAAGGAGGCCGCGGCGGTGATGGTCAGGCCTGCGACGACCGCGAGGATCGTGGCGAAGGCGACGGCGGAGATGAGTCCGAGGAGGATCGACCCGCCGAGCTCGTAGGCGAGCAGCGGGGCCGCCGAGTTCACGCCGCCCGGAGCGGCCAGGATGCGGTCCGAGCCGATCAGCGCGCTGGCACCGTAGCCGAGGACGAGCGTGAAGAGGTAGAACGCGCCGATGAGCCAGATGGCCCAGACCACGGACCGACGGGCCTCCTTCGCCGTCGGGACGGTGTAGAAGCGCATGAGCACGTGCGGCAGGGCCGCGGTGCCGAGCACGAGCGCGAGCGCCAGCGAGAGGAAGTCGAGGCGCGTGATGGAGCTGAGGCCGTACTGCAGGCCGGGGCTCGTGATGGCCGCGTTGCCCGAGGTCTCGATCGCCGCACCGAGCAGCGTGGAGAGGTTGAAGCCGTGGATGGCCAGGACCCAGACGGTCATGATGAACGCGCCGGCGATCAGCAGGCAGGCCTTGATGATCTGCACCCAGGTGGTGCCCTTCATGCCGCCGATGAGGACGTACATGATCATCAGCACGCCGACGACCGTGATGACCAGGGACTGGCCGAGGCGGTCGTCGATGCCGAGCAGCAGCGAGACGAGCCCACCGGCGCCCGCCATCTGCGCGAGGAGGTAGAAGAAGCAGACGGCCAGCGTGGTGATGGCCGCGGCGATGCGGACGGGACGCTGCTTCAGGCGGAAGGAGAGCACATCCGCCATGGTGAACTTGCCGGTGTTGCGGAGGAGCTCCGCGACCAGCAGCAGCGCCACGAGCCACGCGACGAGGAAGCCGATCGAGTACAGGAACCCGTCATAGCCGTTGATGGCGATCGCGCCGACGATGCCGAGGAACGACGCCGCCGAGAGGTAGTCCCCCGCGATCGCGGTGCCGTTCTGCCCGCCGGTGAAGGAGCGGCCTGCGGCGTAGTAGTCGGCCGCGGTCTTGTTGTTGCGGCTCGCCCGGAGCACGATCACCAGGGTGACGGCGACGAACAGTCCGAAGATGGTGATGTTGAGCAGCGGCGAGCCGACCGTCGTCGTCTCCGCGGTCTGGAGCGGGACGCGGACGCCCGCACTCATGAGAGGGATCATTTCTTTCCACCTGACGGGTCGATGAACGCTTCGGGTGCCGCTTCCTCGAGCTCGTGGCGGAGGTTCGCGGCGATGGGGTCGAGGCGCCGGTTGGCATAGCTGACGTACCACATGGTGATGGCGAAGGTGCTGACGAACTGCAGCAGCCCCAGGATGATGCCGATGTTGATGTTGCCGACCACCGGCGTGGCCATGAAGTCGACCGCGTAGGCGGCCAGCAGCACGTAGGCGAAGTACCAGAGCAGGAAGAACACTGCCATGGGGAAGACGAAACTGCGGTGGCGCTTGCGCAGTTCCCTGAACTGCTCGGTCTGCTGGACTTCGGTGAAGTCGACGGCAGGACCGGAGCCGGCGTCCGGCTCTCCTGGGTGCGAGCCCATGGTTCCTCCTTCTAGTTCGGGAGTCACTCCAGCCGCGAGGGCGGCACCGTCGCAGCACAGGAAGGCACGTCGGTGTGACTCCCATCACTGTGCGGGACGGCCGCGGGTCGCACCAGCCGGACACGGGCGTTCGTCGCCGAGCGCGCCGGTAGGTGCGGTGAACGGTCATCCGGCGGGACGACCGGGGAGCCCGGACGGATACGCTGGAGCCATGTTCAGCGCCGCCGTCGACACCGCCCTGGTGTGCGCCGTCGTCGTCATCACCCTCGCCGTGGTCGCCTCGCTCGGCTTCCGGCTGTCGCGCTCGTACCGGGACCTCGGGTCCGACGCCGACCGCGCCACCTACGCCACGCTCCACACCGCCTCCCTCGCCTCCGAGCACCTGCGCGAGGGACTCACGCCGGCGGGTGCGTCCAAGGCGAGCCGGTACCTCCACGGACTCCTGCGGTGCGACGTGCTCATGATCAGCGACGACGCCGGGGTGCTCGCCTGGGACGGCGGGCGCGGGACGCCGCCGGACGTGATGCCCCTGGTCCGGCAGGTCCTCGAGAGCGGCCGCACCCAGATCTTCCGGCGCCAGCGCCTCGAGGCCGCGGGGCTGGCGGAACCCGGCGAGCTGGTCCTCTCCCCCGTCCGCGTGGACGACCGCGTGGTCGGCACCGTCGGGGCCGTCGCCGAGGACGTCAACGCCGGCCTCGTCCGGGCCACGAACGAGCTCGCCGGGTGGGTGTCCACCCAGGTGGAGCTCGCCGAGCTGGACTATTCGCGCCGGCTCCTCGCGGAGGCGGAGGTGCGGGCCCTGCGGGCGCAGATCAGCCCGCACTTCATCTACAACTCGCTCAACGCGATCGCGTCCTTCATCAACACGGATCCGCAGCGTGCCCGCGACCTCGTGGTCGAGTTCGCCGACTTCACGCGCTACTCCTTCCGCCGCCACGGCGACTTCACGACGGTGGCGGAGGAGCTGCGCAGCATCGACCGCTACCTCCTGCTGGAACGCGCCCGGTTCGGCGACCGGCTCAAGGTCAGCCTCGAGATCGGCCCGGAGGTCCTCAGCACCGTCATCCCGTTCCTCAGCCTCCAGCCGCTCGTCGAGAACGCGGTACGCCACGGCCTCGATTCGAAGGACGGCATCGGGAACATCACCATCACCGCGCACGACGTCGGGGCCTTCGCCGAGGTGACCATCGAGGACGACGGCGTGGGGATCGAGCCCGAACACCTCCGGTCCGTGCTGGCCGGGCACACGGAGGGCGTGCACGTGGGCCTGCGCAACGTCGACTCCCGCCTGCGCCAGGTGTACGGCGACGACCACGGGCTGATCATCGACACCGCGCCCGGCGCCGGGACGCTCATCACGATGCGCGTGCCCAAGTCGCAGCCCGACCACCGGGCCTGAGACGCGTAATCTATAACGCATGCTCACTGTGGTCGTCGCCGACGATGAACTCCCCGCCGTCGAGGAACTGGCGTTCCTGCTCGGCAGGGACGCGCGGGTGGGGACCATCCACCGCGCCTCCAGCGGCGCGGAGGCGCTGAGGGCCCTCGAGCAGCACAGCGTCGACGCCCTGTTCCTCGACATCCACATGCCGTCCCTCTCGGGGCTGGACATCGCCCGGGTGATCTCCCGTTTCAGCCGTCCGCCCGCCGTCGTGTTCGTCACCGCCGACGAGGACCGCGCCCTGGAGGCCTTCGAGCTGCGCGCGGTCGACTACCTGCTGAAGCCCGTGCGCACCGAACGCCTCGCGGAATCGGTCCGCCGGGTGTGCGAGCTGATGGAGGGCTCGACGCCGGCGCCGGAGGTCATCACCGTGGACCAGGGCGGCGTCAGCCGCATGATCCGGCGCGACGACGTGCGCTACGTCCAGGCGCAGGGCGACTACGCGCGCCTGCACACGTCCGAGGCGAGCTACCTCATCCGGATCCCGCTCAACGACCTCGAGCGCCAGTGGGCCGAGGCGGGCTTCCTCCGAACGCACCGCTCCTACCTCGTGGCGATGGACCAGGTCCGGAAGGTCCGGATCAGCGCCGGCCGGGCGAGCCTGTTCGTCGGCGACGCCGAACTGCCGGTCAGCCGCCGGCACCTCCCCGACGTCCGCGAGAAGCTCGAGGCCACCCGCCTCCGGCCGGGCCAGTGAGCCCCGAAGCCCCCCGATGACGCAGGAGCAGCCCGAGCAGCCCCGCCGTGTCCGGGTGACCGCCCCGAGGACGGCCGCCCGCGCCACGGGGGCGTCCTTCCCCGTGGCCCGCGAGATGGCCGAGCAGTCGGAGCTGGGCCAGCTGTTCGTCGCCTCCCTGATCCGGTCGCAGCTGCGCCTCGCCCTCGTGGTGGCGGGCGGCTTCCTGGTGATCCTGATGGGCATCCCGGTGCTGCTCGCGGTGTTCCCGGACATCGAGACGATGACCGTCCTGACGGTCCCCGTCCCCTGGCTGATCCTCGGCCTCGGGGTCTACCCGCTCGTCATCGGCTGCGCGGTCCTCTACGTGCGCAGCGCCTCCCGCAACGAGCGGCGCTTCCAGGACCTCGTCGACGATGACTGACGCGCTCGACGCCGGCAGCCTGCACCTCAGCCCCGCCGTCGGCTACACGGCCCTGCTCCTCGTGGCCCTCAGCACCGTGCTCATCGGCATCTACGGCCTGCGGATCTCCCGGACCACCGGGGACTTCTACGTGGCCTCCCGGACGGTCCGCCCCTGGTGGAACGCCTCCGCGATCGGCGGCGAGTACCTGTCCGCGGCGAGCTTCCTCGGCGTCGCCGGGCTCATCCTCATCTCCGGGGTGGACGCCCTCTGGTTCCCGATCGGGTACACCGCCGGCTACCTGATGCTCCTGCTGTTCGTCGCCGCGCCGCTGCGCCGCTCGGGCGCCTACACCATCCCCGACTTCGCGCAGGCGCGGCTGGACTCGCTGCTGGTGCGCCGCGTGACGAGCATGCTCGTCGTCGTCGTCGGCTGGCTGTACATCGTGCCGCAGCTCCACGGGGCGGCCCTGACGGTGCAGATCACCACGGGGCTGCCGTCGTGGGTGGGACCGCTCGCCGTCGTCGTCGTGGTGTGCCTGAGCGTGGTCACGGGCGGCATGCGCTCCATCACGTTCGTCCAGGCCTTCCAGTACTGGCTGAAGCTGACGGCCCTCGCCGTCCCGGCGGCGTTCATCCTGTTCCGCCTGGGTGCCGACGGGGCCTCGATCACGGCGGGCGGCAGCGCGTTCACCACCGACCTGAACACGACGGCGCATGCCTCCCTGTACGGCACGATCTCGCTCGTCATCGCGCTCCTGTTCGGCACCCTCGGGCTCCCCCACGTGCTCGTGCGCTTCTACACGAACCCCGACGGGGCGTCGGCGCGGCGCACCACGGTGCTCGTGCTCGGCCTGCTCTCGGTCTTCTACCTGTTCCCCACCGTGTACGGGATCCTCGGGCGGATCCACACCCCCGAACTCGCGGCGGGAGGCGCCGCGGACGCGACGGTCCTCCTGCTCCCCGGGCGCATCTTCGACGGCGCGACGGGCGACCTGCTGTCCGCCCTGGTGACCGCGGGCGCCTTCGCCGCGTTCCTGTCCACGACGAGCGGCCTCGTGGTCTCCCTCGCGGGCGTGATCAGCCAGGAGTTCTTCCAGGGCAGCGTGACGGGCTTCCGGCGGGCCGCACTG
This sequence comes from Arthrobacter antioxidans, assembly GCF_023100725.1. Taxonomy (NCBI): domain Bacteria; kingdom Bacillati; phylum Actinomycetota; class Actinomycetes; order Micrococcales; family Micrococcaceae; genus Arthrobacter; species Arthrobacter antioxidans. Next base: position 1,234,633 of record NZ_CP095501.1, on the reverse strand, counting down.
CTGTCCACGATCGTCCCCCTGGTGATCGCCCTCCTCACGGACACCCTCGCGCTGGCCGGAAGCGTCGGGTCCGTGTTCGCGTTCACCGCCTCCACCATCTGCCCGCTGCTGCTGCTGGGCATCTGGTGGCGGGGCCTCACGGACGCCGGCGCGATCGCGGGGATGCTCGTCGGCGCCGTCCTGTGCGGCGGGGCGATCGCCGCCACCGCCCTGCTGGGGCCCGAGGCGGACGACCGCTGGGTGTGGCTCAGCCAGCCGGCCCTGTGGACGGTACCCGCGGCGTTCCTCACCATGGTGCTCGTCTCGCGCGCCACGGCGGGACGGCGGCCGACGACGGCGTCGCGCGTCCTGGCGCGCCTCCACACGCCCGAACCGCGCTAGGTCAGTCGATCCCGGCCATCAGCTCGATGACGCGGTCCAGGAAGGCATCCACCTGGGCCTCCTCGTAGCCGTCCGCTCCCTGGGCCTCCCGGAACACGGCGCGGCGGACGACGTCGACGCTCATCGGGACATGGTTCTCGAGGTACTGCAGGAGGTCGTCGCACAGGCGGTCGACGTCCTCGACGCTGTAGCTCGGGGTGCCCGGCTTCGAGGGGCGGCGGAAACGTTCGCCCGCCGGGCGGTGGAGCCTGCGGCGGAGCACGGCGGCGGTCCGGCCGATCTGCCGCAGCCACGCGTCCTCGCCCTCGGTCCTGATCAGGTGGTCGCGTTCCCGCTGCGCGAGGACGTCCTCGAGCCGGTCCAGTGCGGCGTCGACGGCCTGCGGCTCGTACCCGCCGCGGGCCGGGTCGAAGGCCATGGAGCGGACGTCCCCGCTGGTGATGGCGTCCGTCGCCGGACCCTCCCCGTCGTAGGAGCTGCGTGCCCTGGTCAGGAAGCGGTCCACCTGGCGGGTGTTGTAGCCGACCTCCCGGCGTCCGACGCGCGCGAACGGGGGGCTGTCGGGGCGAGCGAGGTCCATGTGGGCTGATCCTTCCGCCTGAGCCATCGAGGGACAGTCAAGGGCCCGCAGGCCCCGGGATCGCCCGCCGGCCTGCGGTCAGAGCAACCCCGGTACCAATGTAGCGGACAGCAGATACGCCACCGGGCACGCCAGGACGATCGAATCGAGCCGGTCCATCACACCCCCGTGACCGGGGAGGATCGTGCCCATGTCCTTCACGCCGAGCTCCCGCTTGATCATCGACTCGGCGAAGTCGCCGGCGGTGGCCGAGGCGACGACGACGACCGCGAGGGCCAGCCCGATCCACAGCGGCTGACCGAGCAGGAGCACCGCGCACAGCCCGCCGATGATCATCGCGCCACCGATGGATCCGCCGAAGCCCTCCCAGGACTTCTTGGGGCTGATCTTCGGCGCCATGGGGTGCTTGCCGAAGAACGCTCCGACCAGGTACCCGAAGGTGTCGTTCGCGACCACGAGCAGCAGGATCGTGGCGATGACGAGGTAGCCTTCCTCCGCGCGCATCAGGAGCATCGCGAAGCTCATCATGAACGGCACCCAGAGCAGGGTGAACGTCCCGGCCATGAGGCTCTTCGCGGCATCCGGTGCAGGGTCGAGCGAGCGCCACAGGAAGATGACGACGACGGCGGCGACGGTCGCTGCGGCGAGCCCCTCGGGGCCGGCGAAGTAGGCGGAGAACGGGAGCACGAGTGTTCCCGCCATGGTCGGCACGAACGGCACGCGGATGCGGCGCAGACCCAGCGCCCGGGAGATCTCCCACACGCCCACGGCCGCGAAGAGGGTCACGATGCCCGCGAAGACGACCGGGAAGAACAGCAGCCCCACCAGGACAGGGATGAGGAGTCCCGCGCCCACGCCGATCGCCGCCGGGAGGTTGCGCCCGGCGCGCGACGGGGCACCGGGATCGCGGGGGGGCCTGCGCCGCTTCAGCAGTCCGAACCCGGACGTCCCGCCGGCGCGCCGTGCCCGGCGGGAGCCGGCGGCGTCGCCCGGGGCGGCACCGGCGAGGGGCGCCGCGGCGGTCGCTGTCCCGGCGTCGGGCTCCGGGACACGCCCGAGGCCCGCGCCGGGAGGATTGTGATCTGCCATCAGACCTCGAGCAGCTCCGTTTCCTTGCGCTTCAGGAGCTCGTCGATGAGGTCCACGCGCGCCTTGGTCATGGCGTCGAGTTCCTTCTCCGCACGCGAGCCCTCGTCCTCACCGGCGTCGCCGTCCTTGACGGCCTTGTCGATGCCGTCCTTGGCCTTGCGGCGGACGTTGCGGATGGAGATCTTGGCGTCCTCGGCCTTGGTCTTCACCAGCTTCACGTACTCCTTGCGGCGCTCCTGCGTCAGCTCGGGCAGGACCACCCGGATCACGTTGCCGTCGTTGGACGGGTTCGCGCCGAGATCGGAGTCGCGCAGCGCACGCTCGATGTCGTTGAGGGAGGCGCGGTCGAACGGGGTGATGAGCAGGGTGCGCGCCTCCGGGTTCTGGAAGGACGCGAGCTGCTGCAGCGGGGTGGGGGCGCCGTAGTACATGACGACCACCTTGGAGAACAGGGAGGCGTTGGCGCGGCCCGTACGGACCGTCGCGAAGTCCTCCTTTGCGACCTCCACGGCCTTGTCCATCTTGTCGGTGGCTTCCAGCAGGGTCTCTTCGATCACAATGTCTCCTTCGATCTGCAGTCGGCTGCACGGCAACCGTTCCAGTGGTCAATCCTAGTTCAACGGCGCACCGCGCCCGGGCGCGGCCCGGTGCGGCGGCGCCGATCCCGCTCCGGGTCAGGTGGTGACGAGGGTGCCGAGCTTCTCGCCCCGGATGGCACGCGTGACGTTGCCCTCGCCCTGCATCCCGAAGACCACCATGGTCAGGTTGTTGTCCTTGCACATGGTCATGGCCGTCTGGTCCATCACGCGGATGTCCCGGCGCAGGGCCTCGTCGTAGGACAGGCTCTCCAGCTTCTCCGCCGTCGGATCCTTGTGCGGATCCGCGGTGTAGACGCCGTCGACGCCGCTCTTGGCCATGAGGACCTCGTCCGCGTGCACTTCCAGCGCACGCTGGGCCGCGACCGTGTCGGTGGAGAAGTAGGGCAGACCGGCCCCGGCGCCGAAGATGACCACGCGGCCCTTCTCGAGGTGGCGGATGGCGCGCCGCGGGATGTACGCCTCCGCGACCTGGCCCATGGTGATGGCGCTCTGCACGCGTGTCTCCACACCGGCCTGCTCGAGGAAGTCCTGCAGGGCCAGGCAGTTCATGACCGTGCCGAGCATGCCCATGTAGTCGGCGCGGGAGCGGTCCATGCCGCTCTGCGACAGCTCGGCACCGCGGAAGAAGTTGCCGCCACCCACGACGATCGCCACCTCGACGTCGCCGACGGTCGCGGCGATCTGCTCGGCGATACCGCGGACGGTGTCCGGGTCGACGCCCAGCTTGCCGCCGCCGAAGACCTCACCGGAGAGTTTGAGCAGGACCCGGCGCCGCCCCGTGGGACCACCCGTCGGAGCAGTGGAAGTGGTGTCCATGAAGTGCCTCCCGGGCATAGTGCTGTGGGCCGGTCCTGGTCGGACGGCCGGTGGTGCGAAGGTGGGATGGTGCCGGACCCGTTACAGGATACGGCGCGCCTCCCGGGCGCAGGAAAGGGCGGCCACCTCGAGGGGTGGCCGCCCTTCACCGTCGTGCTGTCGACCTGGCCTGGAGGACTAGGCTCCGACGCGGAACCGTGCGAAGGCCGTGGCCTTGGCGTCGGCCTCGGTGAGGACCGCGGCAACGGACTTCTTCGCGTCCTTGGCGAATGCCTGGTCGACCAGGACACCCTCCTTGAAGAAGCCGGTCAGGCGCCCTTCGACGATCTTCGCCAGGGCCTGCTCGGGCTTGCCCTCGGCACGGGCCGTCTCGTCGGCGATGCGACGCTCCGACTCGACGAGCTCGGCGGGGACGTCCTCGCGCGTCAGGTAGGTGGGCGAGTACGCGGCGATGTGGACGGCCACGTCGTGCGTCGCCGTGACGGCGGCGTCGCCCGAACCCTCGACGGCGAAGAGCACGCCGACCTGGGCGGGGAGGTCCTTGGACGTCTTGTGCAGGTAGGCATCGACGATCTGGCCTTCGATGCGGGCGACGCGGCGGACGTCGACCTTCTCGCCGAGCAGCGCGCCGGCTTCGATGACGTGCTCGGAGACGGGCTTGCCGTCCAGCTCGAAGGCCAGGAGGGACTCGACGTCGGTGGCGCCGGACTCGACGGCCGCACCGAGCACCTTGTTGGAGAACTCGATGAAGGGGCCTGCCTTGGCGACGAAGTCGGTCTCGCAGTTGACCTCGATCATGACACCGACGTTGCCGTCGACGCGAGCGGCGACGAGGCCCTCGGCGGTCGAACGGCCTTCGCGCTTGGTGGCACCCTTGAGGCCCTTGATGCGGATCAGTTCCAGGGCCTTGTCGGCGTCGCCGTTGGCCTCGTCGAGGGCCTTCTTGACGTCCATCATGCCTGCGCCCGTGCGCTCGCGCAGGGCCTTGATGTCAGCGGCAGTGAAATTTGCCATATGAACTCCTAAGTTGAGGTGGATCGGAACATGCGTAAGGGGCATGGTTTGACCCACACCCCTTACGCATCGAGGACTACTTGGTGTCGCTGGCGGCTTCCGTGGCGGGAGCTACTGCTTCGGGGACTTCCTCGGCGATGGGAGCCTGCAGGCCTGCGGGCGCCTCCTCGACGGCGGGAGCCTCGGCGGCGGGGGCCTCGGCGGCGGGGGTTTCGGCTGCAGCGTCGGGAGCTGCGGCTTCGGTCGCCTCGGGCGCGGCAGCGGCGGAGTTGCCCTGGAGCAGTTCACGCTCCCACTCGGCCATGGGCTCGTCGGCAGCGGCCTCGTTGTTGCCCGAACGGTTGTGGCGGGCCATGAGGCCCTCGGCCACGGCGTCGGCGACGACCCGCGTCAGCAGGTTGACGGCGCGGATGGCGTCGTCGTTGCCCGGGATCGGGAAGTCCACCTCGTCGGGATCGCAGTTGGTGTCGAGGATCGCGACGACGGGGATGTTGAGCTTCTTCGCCTCGTCGATGGCGAGGTGCTCCTTCTTGGTATCGACGACCCACACGACCGAGGGGGCCTTGGTCAGGTTGCGGATACCACCGAGGTTGCTCTGCAGCTTCGTGAGCTCACGCTTGAGGAGCAGGAGCTCCTTCTTGGTGTGGCCCGAACCGGCGACGTCGTCGAAGTCGATCTCTTCGAGTTCCTTCATGCGCTGGATGCGCTTGGAGACCGTCTGGAAGTTGGTGAGCATGCCGCCGAGCCAACGCTGGTTGACGTAGGGCTGGCCGACGCGCGTCGCCTGGTCGGCGATCGCTTCCTGGGCCTGCTTCTTGGTGCCGACGAAGAGCACGGTGCCGCCGTGGGCGACGGTGGCCTTGACGAACTCGTAGGCGCGGTCGATGTAGCCCAGCGACTGCTGGAGATCGATGATGTAGATGCCGTTGCGCTCGGTGAAGATGAAGCGCTTCATCTTCGGGTTCCAACGGCGGGTCTGGTGACCGAAGTGGACGCCGCTGTCGAGCAGCTGGCGCATGGTTACGACTGGCATGTCATGCCTTTCTTCAGCTTCGGCTCGGGCGCGGTGCGCCGCCTGAAGCTTGTTGACGGTTGTCTCGGTGCCGGCCGGGGTGGCCGGTACGTCCTGGTACCCGGTCGTCGGATGGACATGCCCTCCCCTACCGGACTGGTCCGGACCGCAGGGTGGGCACTTCGGCGCCGTACGTCGGCGCTGAATCACAGATACGCGTAGTCAGCCTGCGGATTCCACGCCCCATCGATGCCGGGGCACGCGGGTGTGGGAGCAGCAGACTGCTGTGTCCAGTGTACTACAGCGACCATGCCGGATCAGGCCGACGAGGACGGCCGGGCGGCGGTCCCGGCGGCCCTCCCGCGGGTGCGCATCCCCTCCGCTCCCCTGCGCGATGTCCACATACGGGCGCCGGCCGGCGTCCCCGGCGGACGGGCGATCCAGACTGGAGCCATGCCCCGTCCCCCTGATCCTCCGACACCCCGGGCACGGCGTCGTCGCGCCGGTCCCCGCGGGCATGCCGTCCGCGCCGTGGTCGTCGCCCTCCTCGCAGTGCTGGTCGGCGTCCTGCCCGGAGTCGAGATCCCTCCCCCTGCTTCCGCTGCCGCGTCCGCTGCTGCCCCTGCCTCCACGTCGGGTGTCGGCGAGGGGACCGGTCCGGCACCGTTCGTGCCGGAGTGGTCGTGGCCCCTGGAGCCTGTACCCGAGGTGCTGCGCCCGTTCGAGAGGCCGCCGCAGAAGTGGAAACGCGGGCACCGGGGCGTCGACCTGTCCACCGGCGCCGGCGGACCCGTCCGGGTGGTGAGTCCGGCGGACGGCGTCGTGTCCTTCGCGGGAACGGTGGTGGACCGGGGCATCCTCTCGATCGACCACGGCGGTGGTCGGATCAGCAGCTTCGAGCCCGTCTCCACGGAGCTGTCCCGGGGCGTGCGCGTCGCCCGGGGGCAGGTGGTGGCCACGCTCGACGCCCACCCTGCGGACGGCCCCGCCCGCGGGCCCGGTCGGGTGCACTGCGGAGAGCCGTGCCTCCACTGGGGTGTCCGCGAGGACGGCGAGTACGTGGACCCGCTGTCCTTCGTGACGGACCGGCGACCGTCGGTACTGCTGCCACTCGGTGGAGCCTAGACGAACGCGGCGATGCCCGTGATCGACCGGCCGGCCACGAGGGTGTTGATCTCCTGCGTGCCCTCGTAGGAGTAGATCGCCTCGGCGTCGGAGAAGATCTTCGCCATCTCGTAGTCGACGACGATCCCGTTGCCTCCGAGGATGTTGCGTCCCGCCGCGACGCTCTCGCGCATGCGCGCCGTGGTGAACGCCTTGGCGAGGGCGGACTGCTCGTCCTTCGCCCTGCCCGCGTCCTCGAGCTGGGACAGCCGCACCATCATGCCCATGGAACTCATGGCGTTGCCCAGGATCAGCACCAGCTGCTGCTGGACGAGCTGGAAGCTGGCGATCGGCCGTCCGAACTGCTCGCGCTCCACGGCGTACCGGCGGGCGACGTCGAAGGCGGCGAGCTGCTGGCCGACGGCCTGCCAGCCGACGGCCAGGCGTGTGACCTTGAGGACCTTGTTCGTGTCGCGGAAGCTGTTGGCGCCCTTCAGGTGGAAGTCGTCGGAGACGACCACGTCGTCGAGGACGATGTCCGCGTTCTCGACGGTGCGCAGGGCGATCTTGTTCTCGATCTTGGAGGAGGAGAAGCCCGGGAGCGTGGTGTCCACCATGAAGCCCTTGACCTGGTTGTCCGCGAGGTCCCGCGCGTAGATGACCACCCAGTCGGAGAACGTGGCGTTGCCGATCCACCGCTTGGCGCCGTTGAGCACCCACGAACCGCCGTCCCGGCGCGCCGTCGTCCGGGTCCCGCCGGCGACGTCGGAGCCGCCGAGCGGCTCGGTGAGTCCGAAGGCGCCGATCTTCTTCATCGCGTAGATGTCCGGCAGCCATTCCTCCTGCTGCTCCTTCGAGGCGAGGGCCTCGATGGAGCCCGTGAAGAGCCCGTCGTGGACACCCATGAAGGTCGCGAACGAGGTGTCGGCGCGGGTGAACTCGGCATGGGTGATGCCGGCGAAGAGGTTGGAGTAGCCCTGGCGGTAGACCGGGCTCATCGGGTCCAGCTCGGCGATCTTCGGGATGAGGTCCTGGGGGAAGACGCCCTTGTTCCACCAGTCGACGGCATGCGGGCGGACCTCGCGGGTGAGCCAGCCCCGGATCTCCTGCAGCCGGGAGCGCTCCTTGTCGGACAGCAGCTCCTCGAAGGCGAAGAAGTCGCCGTCGGCGTACGGGAGGTTGTCGATGTCGATCGTCGTCCTGCTCATGGGATGCCCCTCACTCTGGTCGTCGGCGACCAGCTGTTCCTCGACCACTGAGTCCTGAATGGGCACGCGCCCACGCCCCAATGTTACCCGCGGGTAACTTAGGGCGCCAGTGGCACCGCCGGGCCATGATCGATGGATCGGGGAACGACGGATGCGCCGTCCCTGGAGGGCGGCGCATCCGTGGGGTCGTCGTCGACCGGGTGCGTAGGGCTGCTGGGGCTTGAACCCAGGACAAACGGATTATGAGTCCGCTGCTCTAACCAGCTGAGCTACAGCCCCCAGGGAGCGGGGCCCCTGGTGCGCCGCTGCCGGGACGACCGTCCCGGCAGCGGACGCAGGTTTTATTGTATGCGGACGGGGACATCCGCTTCACGGGGGGCGGGGGGCTGCGAGGAGAGGGTCCCGTAGTACAGGCCCTCGAACGTCTCCAGCGTCGCGTTGATGTCGTGCTTGCCCACCATGGCCCGGCTCACGGCGCCCATCTCCTGCTGCTCCTCGCGGGAGAGGCTGAGGATCTCCGTGATGCGCTTGCCCAGCTCGTCGGCGTTCCCCGGCTCGAACAGGTAGCCGTTCTCGCCGTCGGACACCAGGTGCGGCAGCGCCATGGCGTTGGCGAGCAGCACGGGCGTGGACGCGGACATCGCCTCGAGGGTGACGAGTGACTGCAGCTCGGCGGTACCCGGCTGGCAGAACAGCGACGCCCGGATGTAGCTCCGGCGCAGTTCCTCGTCGTCGATCAGGCCGCGGAACGAGACGCGGTCGCTGATGCCGAGACGTGCGGCCTGCGCCTGCAGCGCCGGCTTCACCTCGCCACCTCCCACGATCTCGAGGTGCACGTCGAGGTGCTCGGGGGTCCCGGCGACGGCGTCGATCAGCACGTCGATGTGCTTCTCCTCGGCGAGCCGGCCCACGAAGAGGACCGTCGGGTGCTCGTTCGGTTCGATGACCTCGCCCGGCCGGACCTCGTAGGCTGCGGCATCGATGCCGTTGGAGACGGGCAGCACCTCGCGCAGGAAGGCGTGGTCGTGCATGGCCTTCGCGGCCAGCGGCGTCGGGGTGGTGACGGCGGCGGCCTTGCCCATCACCCTGCCCATGTCGCGCCACGAGTTCTTCGCCACGATCCTCTTGAACCACTCGGGGAAGGGCAGGAAGGGGTTGATGTTCTCCGGCATGAAGTGGTTGGTGGCCACGACCCGGATGCCCCGCTGCACAGCCTCGTACAGCGCGTACTGCCCCACCATGTAGTGGCACTGGATGTGGACGACGTCGGGCTGGACGCGGTCGAAGAGCAGGCTGATGTCACGCTTGATCTCCCAGGGGTAGCAGATGCGCCAGTAGTCGTGCGTGGGGACGCTGTGCGAGCGGAGGCGGTGGACGGACCAGTCGCCGTCCGGCTCGGTGACGCTCGGGCCGTTGGAGGGGCGCGGAGCGAGGACGTGCACCGCGTGGCCGCGTCCTGACATCCCCTTCGCCAGCCGGTAGCCGAACTGCGCCGCACCGTTCACGTTGGGCGGGTAGGTGTCCGCGGCGATCAGGATGGTCAGGGGCTTGGAATCAGCCGGGTAACTCACGGAAGGGGATCCCTACGTCGGTGTGCTGGACAAGTGCTTCGATGGGGCGGATCAGCGCTGCCGCTTCACGACGTCGGGGTGGTGTCGGGCCAGGGCAACGACCCCAACAATAGCAACGAGGGCTGCCGCGCCCATGCCCAACGCGGTCACCGTCCGGACATCGGGCTGGAGTTCGTCGAGGATGGTGATGCCCACGGCGATGCCGACGATCGGGTCGATCACGGTGAGGCCTGCGATGACGAGGTCGGGCGGGCCCGTCGCGTAGGCGCTCTGCACGAACCAGATTCCCAGTGCCACGGCGGCGGCGAGGGCCAGCAGGGTGGTGATCGGGACATTGAGCAGGAACCGGCCGTTCGGCTCGAGCAGGTGGCCCGCCACGATCTTGGTCAGGACGGCGACGAACCCGAAGAGGACGCCGGCCCCCAGGATGTAGGCGAAGGCGTTGAGGCGGTGGCGGCCCACCACGGCCAGGGAACCGAACAGCAGGACCGCGGCCGCCAGCAGGAGCACCACCGACAGTTCCTGGGCCGGCTCGATCGCGTGGTTCTCGCGGGTGACGTTCACGGCGAGGACGACGAAGAGGGCGCTGCCCGCCACGCACGCGGTGATCGCGGCGACGGTGGGGCGGTTGAGGCGGATGCCCTGGTCCCGGGAGTTGACGATCGTGGTGATGACGAGCGCGATGGCCCCGATGGGCTGCACCACCGTCAGGCTGGCGAGCGACAGGGCGATCACGTTCAGCGCTGTCCCCGTGACGAGCAGGAGGAGCCCGAACAGCCAGCGCGGGTTGGTGAGGAGGCGGGTGAAGCCTGACGAGCTGAGGTTCAGTCCGCCCGTGTTCGCCCGGACGGCGCTGCCCTGGCGCTGCGCTCCGAACGCGAGGAAGACCGCGCCGAGCAGCGCGAGCGCGATGGCTAGGGCGGGCACGACTGCTGCTCGGCCCGCTCCAGCCGGTACTTGCGGTGTGCTGCCATGAAGTAGGCCACGAACGCGACGAGGTGCAGGACGCACCCCGCGGCGAGCAGGACCTGGGCGAGACCGGAGATCCAGTCCTGCTCGAAGCCCTCGACCTCGTGCAGCAGGAGCAGCGGCGCTCCGACCAGCAGCAGCGCGGTCCGGATCTTCCCGACCGTGATGACGGGGAGGTGCAGCGGCCCGCGGAAGAGGACGAGTGCGTTGATGATGAGGATGAGGTCCGGGATGACGATGGTCCAGACGAGCCAGGCGGGGGCGATACCGTCGACGACGAAGGTCACCGCCACCACGATCAGGGCGGTGCGGTCGGCGACCGGGTCGAGCCACTTCCCGACGACGGACACCTGGTTGAGCCGCCGGGCGAGGTACCCGTCGACCCAGTCGGTCGAACCGATCACCACGAGCGTGATCACGGCCGCGCCGTAGCGTTGCTGCGTGATGAACCACACGAACAGCGGGACGCCGAGGAACCGGACGATGGTGACGAGGTTGGGCAGGGTCCAGGCCGTCGTCAGTACCGTGGCATCGCCACCCGGCCGTCCTCCAGCCCCGATCAGTCTCATCACCCGTGCCTCCCCGTCCCATTATGCAGGCAGACGGCCGGCCCCCCGTCCCCCGCTCGCGGGCGGGGATCGGCGGACCGGCCGTCGGTCGGTCGGACTCGCTGTTACTTGCTGAGGAGGCGGCGCAGCATGACGAGCATCGCCGCGACGGACGCGGCGAGGACACTCAGCGGCTTCCAGCGGTCGGCCAGGCTCGTGTTGAGGGGGACGTCGCGCCGGACGGCGACTGCCGCGGTCCTGTCGCCGGCGGTCGGGCTGCCGACCGTCTGCGCGCCCTGGGGCGAGCGGTGCCGAGCCTTGTCGACGCGTGCCTTGACGTCCACGCGCGCACCGAGGGAATCGCGGGCGTCGGCGATGTGCATCCGGCGCTCGCCGGTGCGGCCGCGCAGCTCCTCGTAGGAGGGCGTGGGCTCCTTCGGCTGGGTGTCCTTGTCGGCGTCCTTGGGCTTCTTCTCCTCCTTGGGCTTCTTGATGTCCAGGGTGGCCGGGTCGAAGCTGCGGCCCTCCTTGAGCACGCCGAGGTCGTAGCGGATGCCGCGGATCGCGTCCTCGGGCACCAGCGGGAGCTGCTTCTTGAGGCGGGAGACCCCGATCAGCGCGAGGATGCCGCCGATGACGAGGAAGATCAGCGCCACCAGCAGGGCTGCCAGCCAGGCGGGCATGATCTCCGCGAGGCCCATGATGGCCGCGACGACGAGCGCGACGGCGAAGAACAGCATGAAGACCAGGGCGACGACGAGGAAGGCGGCAGCGATGCCGGCCTTCGTGCCCTTCCGCTTCATCTGCTCGAGGGCGATCGAGACCTCGTCGCTGACCTGCTTCGGCGTCAGGCGCGCAAGCAGCCTGACCAGTCCGTAGAGCGAGAGTGAGCCTGTGGACCGCTTGCCGCGCGTACTAGCCGAGCTGTTCATAGGCCCTGCCTCCATTCGTGTGTGTCTTGCTGGACATTCGCTGAACCAAAATTACCATCGGGCCCGGGCACGTCAGCCGCCCGCCGGTCCCGGCGTCGCCGGGAGCACGATGCGCCCCCATGCGGTACCGCCGCCCGCCCTGCATTCCCCGGCGCCCGTCATCGTGCCGACGCGAGCTCGGCGTTGTCCTCGAGGTCCTTGCCCGCGAACTCGGGGAGCCTGGTCCTGACGAACACGAAGGACACGACGGCGAAGACCGTGAAGGCCGCGTACATGACCCACAGGCCGAGGTTGGCGCTGACCCACGGGAAGGTGAGGGTGACGATGAAGTTGAAGACCCAGTTGACCATCGTCGCGACGCCGAGGGCGATCGAACGGATGCGGTTGGGGAACATCTCGCCGAGCGTGACCCACATGACCGGGCCCCAGGTGGCGGCGAAGAAGATGACGAAGAGGTTCGCGCCCACGAGGGCGACCGGGCCCCAGACCCCGGGCAGTGCGACGTCCTCGCCGGTGCCCTCCGCCTGGAGGAACGCGAGGGTCGCCGCGAGCAGTCCGACCGTCATGCCGATGGATCCGGCGAGCAGCAGCTTGCGGCGCCCGATGCGGTCGACGAAGAAGATGGCGACGAACGTCATGGTGACGTTGATGATCGAGGTGATCACCGACGTCGTGAAGGAGTCGCTCTCGCTGAAGCCCACCGACTTCCACAGCGTCGTGGAGTAGTAGAAGATCGCGTTGATGCCGACGAGCTGCTGGAGCGCCGCGATGGCCATGCCGACCCACAGGATGGGCTGCAGCCCCAGCGCGGGACCACGCAGGTCCCGGTAGCTCGCACGGTCCTCGCGCTCGAAGCTCTCCCGGATCTGGCGGATCTTGCCCTCGGTGTCCCTGACACCAGAGACGCGCGACAGGATGCGGGCGGCGTCCTTGTCCCGGTCGGCACGGATGAGGAACTGCGGCGACTCGGGGATGATCAGCGCGAGGACGCCGTAGACGACGGCGGGGAGCACACCGACCAGGAGCATCCAGCGCCAGGCGGACAGGCCCCACCAGAACTCGTTCCCGGCGCCGCCGGCGGCACTGGCGAACGAGGCGTCGGAGAGGAGTGCGACGAAGATGCCAATCGTGATGGCGAGCTGCTGCACCGAAGCCAGTCCCCCGCGCCATTTCGACGGCGCGATCTCGGCGATGTACCCGGGGACGATGACGGAGGCGATACCGATCGCCAGACCTCCGACGAGGCGCCAGGCCATGAGGTCCCACTCGGAGACGGCGAAGGCCGATCCGACGGAGTTGATCGTGAACAGGAAGGCTGCCGCGATCATCACCTTCTTGCGCCCCCAGCGGTCGGCGAGCCCCCCGGCGAACCAGGCGCCCGCGGCACAGCCGAGCAGCGTGATGGCGACGGTGAACCCGAGGACGCTCGCGCTCAACCCGAAGTCGGCCTGGATCGAATCGACCGCACCGTTGATGACGGCCGTGTCGAACCCGAACAGGAGGCCCCCGACGGCGGCGGCCATCGTGATGCCGATGACCCGTGCGAGATGCCGCGGCGGCTCCGTGGTCTCCGTATCGACGTCGTGCTCGCTCATGCTTGGTTCTCCCTGCTCGTTCGGCCCTTCAACACCCTACGTCAATCCGAAGCCTGCTTAGCAGCGCATCCGCCGCCCGGGCCGCGACCCGGGACGGTGCGAGGGTTGACGGGGGTCGTACGATAGGAACACCGTTGATTCGCCGCAGCAACCAAATCGTCCCACCGTGGACGACCTGCTGCACGTCGCGAGCCGCTCCGCCGTCGTCGCCGGGCCGCCGCCGCAGTCGATGCATCCCCTGCTCCACCGATCAGAACCCCGGCCGCACCACCGTTTTCCGTTAGGCAGCATCTTGAGCACCAGCGTGAGCACCACCACCCATCCCGGCGACGCCCTCTCCCGCCGCGAGAAGATCATCTACGTGGTCATCCTCGGCACCCTGACCGCCCTCGGGCCGTTCACGATCGACCTGTACCTGCCCGCCTTCCCGGCCCTGCGGTCGGACCTCGGGGTCTCCGAGGCAGCCATCCAGCTGACGCTGACGGGAACGATCATCGGCTTCGCGGGCGGACAGCTCCTCGTGGGACCGCTCAGCGACAAGATCGGCCGTCGCCTGCCCCTGATCTTCGCGACCACGCTGCACGTCGGTGCCTCCATCGGCGCAGCGTCCTCCGAGGACATCAACACGCTCATGCTGTTCCGCGTCCTCCAGGGCATGGGAGCCGCGGGCGGCGGGGTGGTCGCGATGGCCATGGTGCGCGACCTCTTCGGCGGCTACACCCTCGTCCGCATGCTGTCCTACATGGCGCTCGTCAACGGCATGGCGCCCATCTTCGCCCCGGTGATCGGCTCCCAACTGCTGCTGCTCTTCCCCTGGCCCGGCATCTTCTGGTTCCTCGCCGGCTACGGCGTGCTGGTCATCACCGCTGTCTCGCTGTTCATCATCGAGACCCTCCCCCGGGAGAACCGCCGCCGGTCCGGCCTCACCGTGGCCCAGCGCTACCGGACGGTCCTGAGCGACCGCATCTTCATCGGCATCCTGCTGGTCGGCGGCATGAACTTCTCCGGGCTGTTCTCCTACCTCTCGGCCTCGCCCTTCCTGTTCCAGGGCCCCTACGGGCTGAACGAGCAGCAGTACGGGCTGCTGTTCGCCGTCAACTCGCTCGGCATCGTCGCCGGCGTGCAGATCAGTGCGCGCGTCCTCCGGCGCGTGGGCCCGCAGTGGGTCATCGCGACGGCGACGATCGTCCAGCTGACCATGGCGATCCTCATCATCGCCTTCGACCAGCTGGGCTTCGGCTTCTGGGGTACGGCCGTGCCGCTGTGGTTCTACATCATGGCCACGGGCTTCGTCTTCCCGTGCGTCCAGGTCCTGGCACTCATCAACAACGGAGCGCAGGCCGGCACGGCGGCGTCCCTCCTGGGTGCGGTGACCTTCGGGACGGCGGGCCTGATCTCGCCGCTCGTCGGCCTGCTGGGTGAGGGCATCGAATCCGCCACCCCCATGGCCGTCGTGATGGCCGCGTGCATCGCCCTGGGCGTGGTGTTCCTCTGGGCGGTCGTCCGGCCGAGGACCGTCCCCGCCCTGCAGTAGCGCGGCGTCAGCGCGCGCCACTGCAGGGGACCCGCCTCAGGCCGCCGTGGTCTCGGACGCCGACCCTGATTCCGAGGGCAGGCCTTCCGCCGTCGTCGCGATGTTGCGTGCCATCGACTTGAAGATGAAACCGTGGAAGGGCAGCACGGCCAGCCAGTACAGCCGCCCGGAGAGCCCCTGCGGGAAGAAGACCGCCCGCTGGTAGAGGGAACTGCCGGAGCCGTCCGGCTCCACCCTGAACTCGAGCCACGCCCTGCCGGGCACCTTCATCTCCGCGCGGAGCCTCAGGCGCTTGCCGCGGACGATCTCCTCCACCCGCCAGAAGTCCAGGGCCTCGCCCGTGAGGAGCTCCTTGGCGTCCCGCCGTCCACGCCGGAGGCCCACGCCGCCGGCGAGCTTGTCCATCCAGCCGCGGGCCGCCCAGCCCACGGGCCACGAGTACCAGCCGTTCTCGCCGCCGATCCCCTCGACCACGGTCCACAGCTTCTCCGGAGAGGCGCTCGAGCTGTAGGTCTGGACGTCGGTGAAGACCGTATGGCCGGCCCACTGCGGATCCGAGGGGAGCGGGTCGGCCTCGGCGTCCACCTGCGTGGCACCGGCCCAGCTCGTCTCCACCTCTCCCCCGCGCATCTTGCCGAGTGCCAGGTCCACCGCCCGACGGTAGCCCGTGAGCCCGCCCTCGGGCACGGCGATGTACGGGTCGATGTCGTGTTCGGCGGTGACGGCGTCGTGCTGCAGGGATTCGATGAGCGGCATGGCCATCGCCCGCGGGATGGGAGTGACGAGATTGACCCAGTGCCCGGCCAGGCGCGGCGTCAGGACCGGCAGCGCGAGGATCTTGCGGCGCGGCAGCCCGGCGGCCTCGGCGTACTGGTTCATCATCTCGGCGTAGGTGAGTACCTCGCGGGACCCCAGGTCGAACGTCCGGTTCAGGCCCTCGGGGAGGTCGAGCGCCCCGATGAGGTAGTGGATGACGTCGCGGACCGCGATCGGCTCGATGTGGTTCAGGACCCATTTGGGCGCGGGCATGACGGGGAGGACGTCGGACAGGTGGCGGATCATCTCGAACGACGCCGATCCCGACCCGATGACCACGCCGGCCTGGAAGGCGATCGTCGGCGTCCCGGATTCGAGGAGGATCGTGCCGACCTGCGTGCGTGAGCGCATGTGGGTGGACAGCTCCACGCCCTCGGGGTGGAGGCCGCCCAGGTACACGATGCGGCGCACCCCCGCGGCGGTGGCGGCCTCGGAGACCGTGGTGGCGATGTCCGCCTCGCGCTGGTCGAAGTTCCGTCCGGACCCCATGGAGTGGACGAGGTAGTAGAGCGTGTCGACGCCCCGGGTGACCGTGCGCATGACCTCGCGGTCCTGCAGGTCGCCCTCCACGATCTCGACGGATCCCGCCCAGGGGACGTCCTTGAGCTTCTGGGGGGACCGGACGATGACGCGGACCCGGCGGCCCTCGGCGACCAGCTTCGTCACGAGCCGACCGCCGATGTACCCCGTGGCCCCGGTGACCAGGATGAGCTTGCCGTCAGTACCTTCAGTGTTCATGGCCGAAGCCTACGCCTGCCCCCTGACAGGTTTCCGGAAGCGGTCCTGCTGCACCCGGGCAAAGGAAAAGGGCCGGCGGCCCGGGTCTCGACCCTGGCCACCGGCCCTTCGTTGCTCCTCCGACTGGACTTGAACCAGTAACCCTTCGATTAACAGTCGAATGCTCTGCCAATTGAGCTACGGAGGAAAGCGCGGTCTCTACTTTACATACCCCGGGCAGCGAAGTGAAATCGGCCCGGGCTCACTCCTCGCGGAGCTGCCGCCGCTGCATCTCGAGCTCCATCAGGTCCCTCTGCAGCTGGTTGTAGAGGGCCGGATCGGCCGCGGGATCCATGCGCTGGAGCTGCCCGAGCTTCTCCGCCTTCTGCTGCGTGATCCGCAGCTCGGTGAGCCGGTTCAGGATGTCCCGGCAGTAGCTCACCATGGCGTCGGCGTCCTTGGCCGGGAGCGGCCGGACCGCCAGTTCGCTCACGAGGGGGCGCAGCACGTCCGGCACGCCGTCGCGCACCGACTCCACCCAGCGCGACAGCTCCGTACCGGCCGCGCCCGCGGCGAGGACGGCGTTGTGGAGCGCCTCGTAGACCGGGACGGCGAAGTGCATGGTCGAGAAGCTCTCCCACTGGGGCGCCGTGAGGAGCGTGGGCTGCTGCAGCACCACCTCGAGCGCCTCCCGCTCCATGCGGGCGATCGGGTCCCGGGGGTCCGGCCGCTCGAAGAACGGCTCCTCCGACGGCACCGCACCGGGACCGCCGGACGCCGCGTTCCCGGACTGGCCCCCCTGGTGGGACTGGTGGGCCTGCTGCCCCTGCCGGCGCCCGCCGGCCGAGGACGAGGTGTCCCGGCGCGCGGCCGCGGACACCGCCCGTGCCACCTGGTCCTCCCCCACGTACTGCATCCCGAGCCAGCGGGAGAGCTCCCTCGTGTAGGTGGACCGCAGCGACACGTCGCGGATCTGCGCGACGATCGGGGCTGCATGGCGCAGCGCCTTGACCTGGCCCTCACCGGAGGAGAGGTCGAAGTTGGCGAACGACGCCTTGATCGCGAACTCGAACAGCGGCCGACGGTCGGCGATGAGCTCCCGCACGGCGTCGTCGCCCCGGGTCTGGCGCAGTTCGCACGGATCCGCGCCGGAGGCCTCGACGGCCACATAGGTCTGCGAGTTGAACCGCTGGTCCTCCTCGAACGCACGTAGCGCGGCCTTCTGGCCCGCGGCGTCGCCGTCGAACGTGAAGATCACCTCGCCGCCGGTGCCGTCGTCGGACAGGAGCCGGCGGGCGATCTTGATGTGGTCCGTGCCGAACGCCGTGCCGCACGTGGCGACGGCGGTGCCCACGCCCGCCAGGTGGCAGGCCATGACATCCGTGTACCCCTCGACGACCACGAGCTGCCGGTTCTTCGCGATGTCCCGTTTGGCGAGGTCGATGCCGTACAGCACCTGGGACTTCTTGTAGAGCGAGGTCTCCGGGGTGTTGAGGTACTTGGGCCCCTGGTCGTCCTCGAAGAGCTTGCGCGCACCGAAGCCCACGGTGTCCCCGGTGATGTCGCGGATGGGCCAGATCAGGCGCCCCCGGAACCGGTCGTAGAAGCGCCCGGCGTTGCTCGAGGAGGCGCTGAACATGCCCGTGAGCTTCAGCTCGTCGAGCGTGAAGCCGCGCCCCGTGAGGTGGTTGAGCAGGCCGTCCCAGCCCTGGGGTGCGTAGCCGACGCCGAAGTGCGCGGCCGCCTCGCGGTCGAAGCCGCGATCCTGCAGGAACTGGCGGGCCGTGCCGGCGCCCGGCGTGAGGAGCTGGTCGCGGAAGAACTCGGCGGCGATCTTGTGCGCGTCCAGGAGCCGCTGCCGCCGGCCCACGTCCTCGCGGCGCGGCCCGGTCCCGCCGTCCTCGTAGTGCAGCTCGAAGCCGATCCGCGCGGCGAGCTTCTCCACCGTCTCGCTGAAGGAGGTGTGGTCCAGCCTCTGCGCGAAGCTGATGACGTCCCCGCCCTCGCCGCAGCCGAAGCAGTGGTACGAGCCCATCTGCGGCCGCACGTGGAAGGACGGCGACCGCTCGTCGTGGAACGGGCACAGGCCCTTCCACGAGCCGATGCCCGCGGACTTCAGCGTGACATAGGCCTCGACGACCTCCTTGATGTCCGTGCGCTGGCGTACCTCATCGATGTCTTCGCGTTTGATGAGTCCGGCCATGCCCCCAGTTTAGGCCCGCCCCACCGACTCTCCGACCGTCCTCCGGGCGGAGGCGGGCAGGCGCGGGAGCGGCCTACCAGAGGGCCGGGACGGGCCCGACGATGCGTTCGTGGAGGCCGAGGGCCGACACGTCGGTGAGCGAGGCGACCTGGTCGACGACCACGCGCAGGCGGGCGTCGTCGTCCTCCGCCTCCCGCCAGTCCGCGGCGAACATCGGTTCGAGGTGCCGGTCGCCGTCGGCGTGGACCTGCGCCACGAGGGACGCGAGGATCTCCCGCTGGCGTTCGTAGAGGGGCTGGCGGTGGTCCGTGGTCATCACGTACGTGGTGGCCAGGCCCTTCATGACGGCGATCTCCATGACCGTCTCCTCCGGGACCACCATCTCCGCGTTGTAGCGCGTCAGCGGATCGGGTCCGTAGATGGACCGCGTGGACTGCATGGCGCTCAGGCAGAACCGGCCGATCAGCTGGCTCGTCATGTTCTTGAGCGCCGCCATGGACCGCCGCGTGCCGTCCGCCTCGCGCACCCACACCGGCGTCCTCTCCAGCCGGGAGAGGGCGGCGTCGACGGCGGCCGGGTCGCTGCCCGGGAGGTACCACTGCTGCGTGTAGCCCACCACGCGGGCACGGGCGTCGGCGCTGTCCATCCACTTCAGCTGCAGGTGCCCGGCGACGATCGCGTCCTCGACGTCGTGCACGGAGTAGGAGATGTCGTCCGCGAGGTCCATCACCTGCGCCTCGAGGCACGAGCGCCCGTCCGGCGCGCCGTCGCGCAGCCACGCGAACACCGGGAGGTCGTCGTCGTACGCACCGAACTTCGTGGTGCGCTGACCGCTGATGACGGGCGCTGCCGACGCCGTCCACGGGTACTTGCAGGCGGCGTCGAGGCTGGCCCGCGTGAGGTTCAGCCCTGCGGGCCCGCCGCCCGGGGCGAGGACCTTCGGCTCCAGCCGCGTGAGGAGCCGCAGGGTCTGGGCGTTGCCCTCGAACCCGCCGATCCCGTGGGCGAGGTCGTTGAGGGCGGACTCGCCGTTGTGACCGAAGGGCGGGTGCCCCAGATCGTGGGCCAGGCACGCGGTGTCCACGATGTCCGGGTCGCAGCCGAGGGTCCTGCCGAGTTCGCGGCCCACCTGGGCGACCTCCAGCGAGTGGGTGAGGCGCGTCCGCACGAAGTCGTCGGTGTCCGGTGCGACCACCTGGGTCTTCGCGCCGAGCCGGCGCAGCGCGGACGAGTGCAGCACGCGGGCGCGGTCGCGTTCGAAGTCGGTCCGGTGCGAACTCTTGGGCGGTTCCTCCACCCACCGCTCGGTGTCCCCGGCGCTGTAGCCGGGGGGGACGGACGGATCGCGGAAACTCATGGTGCCTTTCTAGCGCAACGGGGAAGGGTGTGCGTGCAGGCCCGCACCGATGTGGACTGCGGGAGGGCGGTCATCCGCCGGATACGTCCACCTCGGCGGCGGCGATGTCCGCCTGCTGCGCCGCGTTGAGGACGCGGCCGTCGAGCCAGCGCTCGGGCAGCGCGGTCCTCTTGGGTGAGCCGGCACGGCCGCGGGGCCCCTCGGCGTCCTGCCCGGGGTACGGCGAGTCCTTGTCGAGTTCGTCCAGGAGCCCGCGCAGCACCTCGAGGGTGGGCACGGTGGCCAGCCTGGCGCGCAGGTCCCCGCCGACGACGTAGCCCTTGAAGTACCAGGCCATGTGCTTGCGGATGTCGCGCAGTCCCATCATCTCGCTGCCGAAGGTCTCCACGAGCAGCTCCGCGTGCCGGTACACCGTGGCGGCGACCTGCCCGAGGCCCGGCCGGTGCCGGGACGAGCTGCCCTCGAAGGCGTTCACCAGGTCGCCGAAGAGCCACGGCCGCCCCTGGCAGCCGCGCCCGATGACGACGCCGTCGACGCCGGTCTGCCGCACCATGCGGACGGCGTCCTCCGCACTCCAGATGTCGCCGTTGCCGAGCACGGGGATGTCCGGCAGGGCCTCGCGCAGTTCCGCGATGGCATTCCAGTCGGCCTGCCCCGAGTAGAACTGCGCGGCGGTGCGGCCGTGGAGGGCGACGGCGGCGACCCCGCTGTCACGCGCGATCTTGCCGGCCTCGCGGAAGGTGAGGTGGTCCTCGTCGATGCCCTTGCGCATCTTGATGGTCAGCGGGACGTTCCCCTTCGACGCCTCGCGCACGGCGGTCTGCACGATCCCGGTGAAGAGATCGAGCTTCCACGGCAGGGCCGCACCGCCGCCCTTGCGGGTGACCTTCGGGACGGGGCAGCCGAAGTTCAGGTCGATGTGGTCCGCGCGGTCCTCCTCCACGAGGAGGCGGACGGCCGCTCCGACGGTCTTCGGATCGACGCCGTAGAGCTGCACCGAACGGACCGCCTCGTCGTCGTCGTGCGAGATGATGCGCATCGACTCCGGGCTGCGCTCCACGAGCGCGCGGGAGGTCACCATCTCGGACACGTACAGGCCGCCGCCGTACTCGCGGCAGAGCCGGCGGAACGCCTTGTTGGTGATGCCGGCCATGGGGGCGAGGATCACCGGCGTGTCGACGGTGATGGGGCCGAGGGTGAGCGGCGGCAGATCGAGCCTGAGCGCGCCGTCGGGTGCGTCGAACGGAGCATCCGAGGGGTCGCCGTAGCCGGGGTCGCCGGAGGGGACGGGGAGGGTGGGTACTGCGGTCACCCCTCCATTGTCGCAAGCACCCGCAAATCCGGCGGCGCTGCCTGCCGCACGAGCCCTGTCCGCCTTCGCCGCCTTCGCCGCCTTGCGCCACGCGTTCGTCATGCGCCCGCCTCCGGGGTGCGCCGATCACCGAGCGCCACCAGCCGCTCGCCGGGGGCGAGGGTCCCCGCCCCCTCGGCGGCGAGGACGGCCGGCGTCGCACCCTCGGCCGGGTCGCCGTCGTCGTGCCTACCGCGCGCGGACCTCGGACCGACCGCCTTGACCACCAGCACCGCGACCAAGGTGGTGAGCGGGATGGCGAGGACGAGGCCGATCGAGCCCACCAGGGTCCGCACCACCTCCTCGGCCAGTTCGCCGCTCGTGAGCGTGTCGAGGAGGTTCCTCTCGTAGAGGGAGACGAGGATCAGCACCGGCAGCGCGGCCCCGGCGTACGCGAAGGCGATGGTGTAGACGGTGGAGGCGATGTGGTCGCGGCCGATCCTCATGGCGGACCCGAAGAGCCGGCGCCCGGAGGTGTTCGGGGCGAGCTCGTACAGCTCCCACACCGCCGAGGACTGCGTGATCGTCACGTCGTTGAGGACACCGAGCCCGGAGATGATCAGGCCGCACAGGATGATCGAGGAGATCGACAGCTCGTCCGAGGCGTTCGCGAGCGTGTACGCGTTCTCGTCGCCCACGCCGGTCAGGTGTGCGGCGTCCGTGGCCCAGGCCGCGAGCACCGCCGTGATGCCGAGGCCGAAGACCGTCCCGAGCAGCGCCGTCGAGGTGCGCGCGGAGACGCCGTGCGCGAAGTAGAGGACGCCGTACATGATGACGATCGAGCCGACGAGGCCCAGCAGCAGGGGCGGCGCACCCTCGACGAGGCCGGGCAGGATGAACTGCGCGAGGACCACGAGGGCGCCCACGAGGCCGATCATGGCCCGCAGCCCCCGCCAGCGCGCCACGGCGATGACGACGACGGCGTACAGGACGGCGATCGCGACGATCGGGACGGAACGGACGAAGTCGACGAAGACGTAGGGCGCCGCCCCGCCCTGCACGACGGTCGCCAGGTCGAGGTAGCGGATCTCGTCGCCCGGCTCGACGGCCTCGGCCTTCGCGAGCTCGGGCGTCACCTCGACGGGGACGAGGTCGCCCCCGAGGGCCGGCTGCGTGTAGGCGACGGTGCAGGTGAGCGCCGTCCCGCCCGCGTCGACCGTGGGCCGGGAGGACGGGCAGTCCGCCTCCCGGACCTCGCGGACCGTGCCGCGGTCGAAGCTGACGCCCTCCGCCGTCGCGTACGGACTGGCGACGGTGAGCGAGCTGCGGTCCCCGCTCGGCCACAGGAGCATCATGGCGATGAGCGTGACCACGCCCAGGGGCACGAGGATGGCCGCGAGCAGGAGGTTCGCCCGGCGCCGCGCGGCAATCGCGGGGGCGGACGGCTCCGAACTCCCGCTGGTGTGCTGGTGGCTGTGGCCCACGGGCATCCTCGGTGGTCGGGCTGGTTGGATGGTGCGGTGACAGGCGTGCCGGGCACCGTCTGCGATTCTACGCAGGGAGCCCGCCCCGGGCCGAGGCAGCCCCGTCCGGGGCGGAGAGAGGTGGCACGTGGCAGCGAAGGCAACACCCCCGGCACGGGAGAGGGATCCCGTGCTCTCGATCGGCGGCGCGGCGTCCGAGGTGCGCGGTGTGGCGCTCGTCCTGCACGGCGGCCGGGCGGACAGCTACGACGCGGTGCGGCCCACGCACCTCAGCCCCCTCCGGATGCGCCCCTTCGCCGCGCGCCTGGCCTCCGGCGGCGGCGGGCAGGGACTCGCGGTCTGGACGCTGCGCAACCGGGTCCGCGGGTGGAACGGGGAGGACCGGTCGGCCCTCCGGGACGCCCGGTGGGCGCTCGGGCGGATCAGCGTGGAGCACCCGGACGTGCCGGTCTACCTCCTCGGCCACTCGATGGGCGGTCTGACGGCGCTCTCCGCCGCGGGGCACCCGCAGGTCCGCGCCGTCGCGGCCCTCGCCCCGTGGCTTGCGCCCTCGAGCCCCGTCGAGCCGGTCCGCGGCCGCAGCCTCCTGATCATGCACGGTGACACCGACCGGTGGACGAGCCCGACGGCGTCGCTCGCCTTCGCCCGCCGGGCCCAACCGGTGGCGGCGGACGTGCGCTACGTGCGGATGCTCGGCGCCGGCCACTTCATGTTCCGGACGGTGCCGGTCTGGCACGGCATGAGCACCTCGTTCCTCCTGGGCCGCTTCGCCGAGGACACCGGTGCGGTGATCGACCGCCGCGTCCTCGAACGGTCCGCCCCGCTCTTCCGCGCCGGGGATCCGCTCGACATCACCGCATGACCCCCTCCCCCCACCCGCGATCCCCCCGACGGTGCCCATGACCGGATTCGCCCTCTCCTCCTTCCTCGGCGGCCTCGGCCTCTCGATCGACGCCGTCGTCCTGCTGATGGCGCTCACCTCCGCCGTGGCGACCGCGCAGCGACGCCACGGCGTGATCGCCGTCGTCGTGTTCCTGGCCTCGGCGGGCGAGGGCGACGACGGACGGCGGACCCTCGTGCTGGTCCTCGTGGCGGTCTGGGGCCTCCGGCTCGCCGCGTTCATCGGCTGGCGCGGCCGCGGCGGCGAGGAGGACCCCGGTACGAGGAGATGCTCCCGGTCTGGGCCGCCGGCCTGGTCCTCGAGGCCGTGGGTGACCACGAGCTGGCCTCCTTCAGGAACGACCCGTCGCGCCGCGGGACGGTGCTCGACACCGGCCTGTGGCGGTACACGCGGCACCCGAACTCTTTCGGCGACGCCCTGGTCCGGACGGGGCTCTTCCTCGTGGCCGCCGACTCCTGGCCCGGGGTGCTGACGTCCTCTCCCCCGCCCTCATGGGCTGGGCCCTCGCCGCGAAGACCGGAAAACCCCTGACCGAGCAGCGGATGTCCGCCCGGCCGGGGTACAAAGAGTACATAGAGAGCACCAGCGGGTTCTTCCCGCGACCACCGAGGGCAGGAAGAGGGATCTGAGCATGGGATGGAAACCGCGGCAGAGCGACCGCATGTACCGGTTCGTCGTGTATGCGGGCAAGACCGCGTTCGCGGCGCTGCGCCTGCCGGTCACGGTCACCGGGACGGAGAACCTGCCCGCGTCGGACCCGCTGAACGGGCGGTCGCGCCGCGCCGTGCCCGGGCACGGCGCCGTCGTCGTCATCACGCACTTCGGCTACCTGGACTTCGCCTTCGCGGAACTCGTCCTGTGGAACCACGCCCGCATCCAGGCGCGCTACATGATCTCCCGGCGCGCGGCGGAGCACTGGTTCGTCAGCCCGTTCGTCTTCGGCCTCGGGCACGTCGTCACGGACCGGAAGGCGGGCGCGCCCGCGTACGACGACGCCCTCGCGAAGCTGCGGGCCGGCGAGTACGTGGCGATCCTCCCCGAGGCCGGGGTGTCCCGCAGCTACACCGTCCGCGCGCTCAAGACCGGCGCGGTACGGCTCGCCGCCGAGGCCGGGGTCCCCGTGATCCCCGTCTCCGTCTGGGGTTCCCACCGGCTGCTGACCCGCGGCCACGGCTTCTCCCTCCGGCGCGCGTGGAGGTCCCCCGTCCGCGTCCACATCAGCCCCGCCATCCGCCACGCGCCGGGGCTCGACGTCGCCGAGGAGACGGAGAAGCTCCGCCGGGAGCTCCAGGACGGCATCGAGACGTGCATCGCCGACTTCCCGGTGACCCCGGAGCCCGGCGCCTGGTGGATGCCCGCGCACCTCGGCGGCGGGGCCATGACCGTGACCGAGCGGGAGGCCGCGGACCTCGCGGACCAGGAGGCCGGACGGCACGACCGCGGCTGACGCGCCCCGGTCCCCGGCCCGTCGCGACGACCAGCGTCCTCAGCCCGTCGCGACGACCAGCGTCTCCGGCCCGGCGAGCCGTGCCGCGCCCGTGGCCAGCAGGGGGTCGACGACGGCCGCCAGCGCCTCCATGGCGTCGTCGACCTCCAGCTGGATGGGGTACTGGTGCACGAGCATCGCGATGAGGGTGGCGACGGCGGCCTGCTGCTCCTGCGGGGGCAGGGTCGTGTCGTAGCCGAGCAGCACGTCCGCCGGATCATCGGTGCGCGCCTGCGTGTAGCTGACCGCGAAGGCCGCGATGGCCCCGCCGTCGGCCTTCGGCCGGTCCCGCAGCACGATCGCTCCCCCGGCGCCGCTCGCGTCCCCGAGGAACAGCTGCTGGGCACGGCCCAGGCTGAGGTCCGCCCGGTCCCAGGCGTGGACTGACTCGTAGAAGGCCGCGAGGGCCCGGGTGAGCTCCACGGACCCGGTGGCCGCCTCCTCGAGCTGCGGCCCGGCCGCGTCATCGAAGGCGGGCGCCGCGAGGGCCCCGGGCCCGACGACGACGAGCCGCGAGCGCTGCAGGGTGCCGAACCCGGTGGCCTCGGCGAACGCCGCGCCGGTGGTCCCCGGCGACACCTTCGACCGCAGGACGGTGACGCCCGACGGCGACGCCGCGGCCTCGTGCTGCAGCATCGTGAGGAGCGTCGACCCGACGCCGGCACGCCGGTGGTCCTCGGCGACCTCGATGTAGCACCAGAGCCGGTCCGGGTGGAGCGCCGCCCCGTATACGCAGCCGGCCGCCACGGGGACGCCATGGTCCACCGCGGTGATGCAGCGGTTCCAGGGGCTGTCCGACGGCGGGCGGAACGAGCCGCGGAACTGCTCGGCGGCCGCCGATTCGGGGCCTCCCCAGAGCTGGATCAGCTCGAGGTCGTCCCCGTCCTGCCAGGCACGGTAGTCCAGGGCCATCAGGCGCCGATCAGGCGCTCGGCGAGGTAGCCCTGCACCTTGTCGAGGGACACGCGCTCCTGCGTCATGCTGTCGCGCTCGCGGATGGTGACGGCCTGGTCGTCGAGGGTCTCGAAGTCCACCGTGATGCAGAACGGCGTGCCGATCTCGTCCTGGCGGCGGTAGCGGCGGCCGATGGCCCCGGCGTCGTCGAAGTCGATGTTCCAGGACTTCCGCAGCTGGGCCGCGAGGTCCTTCGCCTTCGGGGAGAGGTCCTCGTTGCGGCTGAGCGGCAGGACGGCGGCCTTGACCGGGGCGAGGCGCGGATCCAGCTTCAGCACGGTGCGCTTGTCCACGCCGCCCTTGGCGTTGGGTGCCTCGTCCTCGGTGTACGAGTCCACGAGGAACGCCATGAACGAGCGGGTCAGGCCGGCGGCGGGCTCGATCACGTACGGCGTGTAGCGCTCGTTGGTGGCCTGGTTGAAGTAGCCGAGATCGGTGCCCGAGTGCTTGGAGTGCGTGGACAGGTCGAAGTCGGTGCGATTCGCGATGCCCTCGAGCTCGCCCCACTCGGAACCGGAGAACCCGAAGCGGTACTCGATGTCCGTGGTGCCCTTGGAGTAGTGGCTCAGCTTCTCCAGCGGGTGCTCGAAGAGGCGCAGGTTGTCGGCCTTGATGCCGAGGTCGGTGTACCAGGAGAACCGCTGGTCGATCCAGTACCGGTGCCACTCCTCGTCGGTGCCCGGCTCGACGAAGAACTCCATCTCCATCTGCTCGAACTCCCGCGTGCGGAAGATGAAGTTGCCCGGCGTGATCTCGTTGCGGAAGCTCTTGCCGATCTGCCCGATCCCGAACGGCGGCTTCTTGCGCGCCGTGGTGAGCACGTTGTTGAAGTTCACGAAGATGCCCTGCGCGGTCTCCGGGCGGAGGTAGTGCATGCCCTCCTCGGAGGCCACGGGGCCGAGGAAGGTCTTCAGGAGTCCGGAGAACTCCTGCGGCTCGGTCCACTGGCCCCGCGTGCCGCAGTTCGCGCAGGTGACGTCCTTCAGCCCGTTCTCCGGGGCGCGGCCCTTCTTCTCCTCGTACTCCTCCTCGAGGTGGTCGGCCCTGTACCGCTTGTGGCAGGAGAGGCACTCGACCAGCGGGTCGCTGAAGACCTCGACGTGCCCGGAGGCCTCCCAGACCTGGCGGGGCAGGATGACGGCGGAATCGAGCCCGACGACGTCCTCGCGGCCGCGCACCATCGTCTGCCACCACTGCCGCTTGATGTTCTCCTTGAACTCCGCACCGAGGGGCCCGTAATCCCAGGCAGACCGTGAACCGCCGTAGATCTCCCCCGACTGGAACACGAAGCCGCGCCGCTTGGCGAGCGAGATGATGGGGTCGAGTGCTGACTTGGCTGCTGCCATGGTGTGTCTCCAGTTCTGGGCAGGCCGCTGGGTGCGGTCCGCTGGTGGGGGTCGCGTGGATCGGGTGATCCGGCCCGGTGGACGGGCGCGGAGGCTACCCGCCAGCCTACCGGGTCCGTCCCGCGCGGCTGGGGCCCGTTCCGCCCGGCGGCTCGCATCCCGTGGCCCGCCGGTCCTTGACGCGGCGCCCCCTGTGTTCCTAGGTTGGGTCCAATGTGACGTGTGATCCATGTCACGTCAGTCCGGACCGACCGGGCGCTCGCACCCTGAGGAATCCCATGACCACATCCCTACCGCCGCGCTCCCGCCTCGGGCGCTCGGCGCTGGCCCTCGCGGGCACCGTTGCCCTCGTGGCCGGAGGCAGCTTCGCGGCCAATGCAGCCCCGACCTTCGACAACAGCAACAACAACTCCTCCAAGAAACTCCGGACCGCCGTCACGGTGGAGAAGGTGGTGGGTCACCTCACCGCCCTGGACGCCATCGCCGAAGCCAACGGTGATACCCGGGCCTCCGGCACCGAGGGCTACTCCGACTCGGTCGACTACATCGTGGGCAAGCTGACCGCGGCGGGCTACAAGCCCACCGTCCAGCCCTTCACCTTCCCGTACTTCGCGGAACTCAGCCCCGCCGTGCTGGCACAGACCACGCCCGACGGCGTCACCTACGGCCCCGACGACGTGGCCACCATGACCTTCTCCGGCGCCGGTGCGGCGGCGGGGGTCGTCGAGGCCGTCGACACGACCGGCACGGCGAGCGCGACCGGCACCAGCGGCTGCGAGGCCTCCGATTTCGTCGGGTTCCCGGACAGGGCCATCGCCCTCGTCCAGCGAGGGAGCTGCACCTTCGCGGTCAAGGCCGCCAACGCCGAGGCGGCGGGCGCCAGCGCCGTCGTCATCTTCAACACCGGGGTGGGGGCGAACACCGGTCCCGTGGCCGGGACGCTCGGAGCGCCGGACCTCGTCAGAATCCCCGTCGTCGGGGCGAGCTTCGCGGCCGGCACCGACCTGATCGGCGACGGCGTGACCGGCCGCGTGGTGGTGGACACCGTCTCGGAGAACCGCGAGACGTACAACGTGATCGCCGAGACGGCCACCGGCAACCCGGACAACGTCGTGATGGTGGGGGCGCACCTGGACAGCGTCCTCGCCGGCCCGGGCATCAACGACAACGGGACGGGCAGCGCGGGCATCCTCGCCGTGGCCGAGGGCATGAGCAAGGTCAAGCCCGAGAACAAGGTCCGCTTCGCCTGGTGGGGCGCGGAGGAGGAAGGCCTGCTCGGCGCCGAGCACTACGTGACCGATCTCGTCGCGAAGGACCAGCTGGACTCCGTGGGCCTGTACCTCAATTTCGACATGATCGGCTCGCCGAACTTCGGGCGCTTCGTGTACGACGGCGACAACTCGGCCTTCCCCGTCGGCCCGGGCGCCGCAGCGGGACCCGCAGGCTCCGGGCAGATCGAGCAGGACTTCCACGACTACTTCGCCTCGGTGGGCCTGGCCTCCGGTGAGACCGCGTTCAGCGGGCGCAGCGACTACGGGCCCTTCATCGCCGAGGGCATCCCGGCCGGCGGGCTGTTCACCGGTGCCGAGGGCATCAAGACCGCCGAGCAGGCAGAGCTCTTCGGCGGCGAAGCGGGCGCTCCCTACGACGCCTGCTACCACGCGGCATGCGACGACACCAACAACCTCAGCATCGAGGCCCTCGACCAGCTGAGCGATGCCGTCGCCCACCTCACGATCAGCTACGCCATGAGCACGGTCGAGGTGAACGGCGCCGGCGCCCCGGTGAAGGGCAAGGGCACGAAGGACCGCTTCGAGGGCAACCCCCTCGGCGGCGGCACCGAGAGTGGCGGCGGGCTCCACCCGGAGCACGACCACGACCACGAGGTCGCGGACCGCTAGCCGGAACCGCTCACGGCAGGGGCCGGTCCTCCGGGGCCGGCCCCTGCTGCGTGCCGGAGCCCTCCCCCGTGGACGCGGGATCCGGTGAACTCTGGACCCGGCGGACGCTGGGCCCGGTGACGCTAGGCCCGGACGCGCCGCGGCCAGGGCAGCGTCGTGAGGATGATCGCCGCGAGGGTCAGGAGCGTGCCGGCCACCGTGGCGAACACCACGATGGTGCCGGGCGCGGGAACCACGAGATCCAGGAGGAGCGACCCCACGAGCTGGCCACCGATCATGCACAGCCCCGTGAGCAGGACCCCGAGGCTGCGCACCAGCAGCGCGCCCAGCGCGATGAAGATGCATCCCATAGGCCCGCCGAGGTAGTACCACCACTCGGTGGGCAGCGGATTGCCGGGCCCCGCGAGGGCGATCTTGATCAGCCAGGCCGACAGCAGGACCACGGTGCCCGCGATGAAGTTCATGAGGGTGGCGGCGAGCGGGGTGCCGTAGTGGAGTGCCGCCGTCCCGTTCATGGCCTGCTGGAAGCTCATGAGCACACCCGCCGCGACGGGCAGCAGGACCGGGACCAGCCAGGCCGAGACCTCGCCGGCGGCCCCGAACCGCGGGGACACCGCCCAGATGACGGACAGGACCGTCAGCACGACGCCGATCACCCGCATGGGCGTGGCGGCGCGCCTGCCCCCGGGGCCGATCCCGGCCTTGTCGACGAGGAGCCCGCTGAGCGACTGGCCCATGACCGTCGCCACCGTGAAGAGGGCGACGCCGAGGATCCCGATGGTCAGCGACTGGGAGAACACGAAGAACGCCCCGATGGCCCCGGCCGCGATGTAGAAGGGCGGGAACCGCCGCTCCCGCACGGACGGGATGATCTGCAGCGCTCCCGCCCGCGCGCTCGGCAGCGCGAGCGTGAGGGCGGTCATGATGACGAGTCCCGTCCCGAAGCTGATCAGCGCCGCGGCGATCCCGTCGTCGAGCACCGTGCCGAGGGCGCCGTTGATCCTGCCCTGGACGGGAATCGCGAGGCCGGCAGCGAGGGCGAGCGGGAAGCCGAGGGCAGGGGGCAGCGCGGGGGCATCAGACACCCGTACAGCCTAGTGCGGCGCATCCGGCATGATGGGATGCATGAACGACGACGCAGGCATCGCTGAACTGCCCATCCGCGACGACATGATCCGGCTCGGGCAGGCGCTGAAGCTCGCCTCGCTCGCGGAGGACGGCGTCGAGGCCAAGACGCTGATCGACAACGGACTCGTGCAGGTGAACGGCGAGATCGAGGAGCGCCGCGGCCGGCAGCTGCACGCCGGGGATACCGTCAGCGTCAACGGCGAGACGATCCGGATCAGCCGCGCCGGGGCGTGAGCCGACCGCCCGGCGGGGTCAGCGGCGTCCGAGCACCGTCATGGTGAGGAACTCCCGGACGTGCGCCAGTTCCTGCTGGTTGATGCTGTGGAACATGTTCGGGTAGAGGATCTTCGTCAGCTTCGTGTGTTTCACCAGCCAGGCATGCGTGACCTCGATCAGCTCCGGCGTGATGACCTGGTCCTCCTGGTCGCGTCCCCAGAAGAACTGCACGGGCGAGGCTGCGGCGTCGTCGTCACGGAAGAACGCATGGCCCTCCGACGGCACGGTGAACCCCGAGAGCCCGACGACGCACGCGAAGTCCGTGGGCCGGTGCCGCAGGAGCGACGTGGCGACCGCCATGCCCTGGGAGAAGCCGAGGAGGCTGACGCTGGAGTGGTTCCCACGGACGGAGTCGAGCCAGCCGGACACCGCCGTGACACTCTCGACGACGCGCTCCACGGAGTAGTCGAGCTCGCGGGAGAGCGGGAACCAGGAGTAGCCCGGCCCCGCCGGCAGGGGCGCGCGGACGGACACCACGGTGAAATCGGCGGGCAGGTGGTCGGCGAGGCCCATGAGGTCCTGCTCGTCGGCCATGTAGCCGTGGAACAGGACGAGCAGGGGCGTGCCCCCGCGCTCGGATTCCGGCTTCGACCACAGGACCACCGGGGTCAGGGCGTCGGTGGAGGGCACAGCAGTGCCGGTGGCAGGTTCAGTCATGCTTCCCATCCTTCCACCTCTTCCCGCAGGGCCGCTCGCTGGCGCACGAACGGCGCCCGTTGCAGAATGGCCCGGTGACCCCTTCCAACGCCGAGACCCCGCTGACCCCCGACGCCGCACCCGTTCCGGACGGCCCGATGATCGACCCCGACCTCCACTCCGACCCGCACCCGTGGCACCGGTACGTGGCGCTGGGAGATTCCTTCACCGAGGGCATCGGCGACCCCAACCCGGAGAGTATCGGCGGCAACCGCGGCTGGGCGGACAGGACGGCTGAGGAGCTGGCGCGCGGCCAGGCGGACTTCGCCTACGCGAACCTCGCGGTGCGGGGGCGCCTGCTGCAGCAGATCATCGACCAGCAGGTGGAGGCAGGCCTGGCTCTCCGCCCGGACCTCGTCACCATCTCGGCCGGCGGCAACGACCTCCTGCGCCGCGCCGGCGATCCCGACCTGCTCGCCGAGAAGCTCGACCCGGTGGTCGGGACGCTGGGCGCTTCGGGCGCGACGGTCGTCCTGGTCACGGGCCCCGACGTCCGCGAGACGGTCCTCGGGAGCGTGCGGTCGAAGACCGCCATCTACAACGAGAACCTCCGGACGATCGCCGCCCGGCACGAAGCGGTCATCGCCGACCTGTGGGCGCTCCGCCAGCTCACCAACCCGCAGATGTGGTCCGCGGACCGGCTGCACTTCTCCCCCCTCGGGCACCACACCATCGCCGCCATGGTGCTCGACACCCTCGCCGTGCGGCACACCCTGCTGCCGCTGCAGCCCAAGGACCTGCCGGCGCGGAGCTGGCGGGCGGCGCGGAGCGAGGACCTGGTCTGGGCGCGCGAACACCTCATGCCCTGGGTCCTGCGGCGGCTCCGGCACCAGTCCTCCGGCGACGGCGTGATCGCGAAGCGTCCCGAGCCCGGGCCCATCTTCGGACCGGGCATGCCGCCGGGTGCCGCGGACTAGCTCCGGCCGGCACCCGCCGGCGTTCAGCCGTCGAGCGAGACCTCGCCCTTGGCCACGGCGTCGGCGCAGGCGCTGAGGTCCGGCCCGGGCTTGAAGTCGACGAATTGCGGCTGCAGTTTCTGGAAGAGGAACTCGTAGACCTCGTCGCGGGACTTCCCGTCCATGGTCTCCGCTGCCTCCTTCACCGCGCCCTGCAGCGCGCGGTCGGCGTCGAGCAGGATCTTGTCGCGGGCTTCCTGGTTCCAGCCGATGGTGCTCAGTTCCATGAACAGCTCCTCTTCATCGCAGATCGATCGGCCGGCGCCTTCGCCCCGCCCGCGCCCGCCACCACTTCCTAAGCAGGCTTACTTCCACCCTAGGTGCTTGCCGCCGGAATCCGCTACCGGCCGTAGAACGCCGATCGGAGCTGGTCGTCGAGCTGGTGGATCTGGGTGAGGAAGGCGTCGTGGCCCATCGGCGAGGAGATCATGTGGACGGGGACGTCGCCGGGCAGGCCGGCCGCGAGCCGATGCGACTGCCAGGGGAAGTACAGCCGGTCGGTGTCCACTGCGGCGATGAAGAACTCCGACGTCGCCGCCCCCAGCACGTCCCCGAGGCTCCCGCGGTCGCGCGCCGCGTCGTGGCTCATGAGCGCCTCGGTGAGGATCACGTAGCTGTTGGCGTCGAAGCGGTCCACGAGCTTGTCCGCCTGGTGGTCGAGGTAGCTCTCCACCCGGTAGCGGCCCCGGTCGGCGGGCAGGACGGCCCCGAGGGGCTGCTCGGCGTCCTGCTCCGCACGACCGAAGCGTGCTTCCAGTTCCTGCTCCGCGCGATAGGTGATGTGCGCGATCCGCCGGGCGATGCCGAGGCCCGCCTCCGGATGCGGGCCGTCGTAGTAGTCGCCGCCGCGGTAGGCGGGGTCGAGCCGGATGGCCTGCAACTGCGCCTGGGCGAACGCTATCTGTTCGGCCGAGCTGGCGGCAGTGCAGGCGATGACGGCGCACCGCTCCACGCGCCGAGGGAACATCAGTGCCCATTCGAGGGCCCGGGCGCCGCCCATCGACCCGCCGAGCACGGAGTGCCAGCGGCCGATCCCGAGCTGGTCGGCGAGCAGGCTCTCCGCGCGGACGGCGTCGCGGATGGTGACGAACGGGAACCGTGCACCCCACGGCTCGCCGTCGGGTGCGAGGCTGGACGGCCCCGTCGAGCCGTAGCAGCCTCCCAGCATGTTGACGGACACCACGAAGTAGCGGTCGGTGTCCACCGTGCGGCCGGGGCCCACGAGGGAGTCCCACCAGCCCTCCTCCTCCGAGGCGCCGCGCGCCACGTGCGAACTGCCGGTCAGGGCGTGCTGCACGAGGACGGCGTTGGAGCCGTCCCGGTTCAGCCTGCCCCAGGTCTCGAACGCGAGCTGGACGTCGGGCAGCTCACCCCCGGTCTCGAGGACCAGCGGACCGATCGACGCGAAACGGAGCAGCCCGTCCCCGTGGGGCGGTGCGTCGTGGGTCCAGTCGGGCAGCGGAGCAGGAGGGTAGGTGGTCACGAACGGTCAGGCTCCCTTGGCGGCGCGGAAGCCCGCATCCAGATCGGCGAGGATGTCGGTGAGGTTCTCGAGGCCGACGGACAGCCGCACCAGGCCGGGTCGCACGCCCGCGGTGAGCTGGGCCTCCGCCCCGAGCTGGCTGTGCGTCGTCGACGCGGGGTGGATGACCAGCGAGCGCACGTCGCCCACGTTCGCGACGTGCGAGTGCAGTTCGAGGCCGTCGACGAAGCGCTTCCCCGCCTCCAGCCCTCCGGCGATGTCGAAGCTCACGATCGCCCCCGTGCCGTTGGGCCCGTACTTCCTCCCGCGCTCGTACCAGGGACTCGAGGCCAGGCCCGCGTAGGTGACACGCTCGACGCCGTCGTGCCCCTCCAGCCACTCGGCGACGGCCTGTGCGTTCTGCACGTGGCGTTCGACGCGCAGGCTGAGGGTCTCGAGTCCCTGCGCGATGAGGAAGGCGTTGAACGGGGAGACGGCCGACCCGAGGTCGCGGAGCAGCTGGACGCGGGCCTTGAGGATGTAGGCGAGGTTCGCGCCGAGCGCGCTGCCCACCCCGAGATCCCGGGCGTAGACGAGCCCCTGGTAGCTCTCGTCCGGCGTGTTGAACCCGGGGAACCGTTCGGGGTCCTGCGCGAAGTCGAAGTTTCCCGAGTCCACGATGACCCCGGCGATGGCGTTGCCGTGGCCGCCGAGGTACTTGGTGGCCGAGTGCACCACGATGTCCGCACCCCATTCGATGGGCCGGATCAGGTACGGCGTGGACAGCGTGTTGTCGACGATCAGGGGGATGCCGTGCTCGTGCGCGACGGCGCTGATGCCCTCGATGTCGAGGACGTCCTGCCGCGGGTTGGAGACCACCTCGCCGAAGAAGAGCTTGGTGTTCGGGCGGACCGCCGCGCGCCACTGCCCGAGGTCGTCGGGGTCCTCGACGAACGTGGTCTCGATCCCGAACTTCTTCAGGGTGTGCTTGAACAGGTTGTAGGTGCCGCCGTAGAGGCTGGGGCTGGCCACGATGTGGTCCCCCGCCTCCGCGATGTTCAGGACCGCGAAGGTCTCCGCGGCCTGGCCGGAGGCCAGCAGCAGGGCGCCGACGCCGCCTTCTAGGCTCGCGATGCGGGTCTCCACGACCTCCTGGGTCGGGTTGCCGATCCGCGTGTAGATGGGCTCGAGTTCGGTCAGGGCGAACCGGTTCGCGGCGCTCTCCGCGCTCGGGAAGACGAACGAGGTGGTCTGGTAGATGGGGAGCGCACGCGCCCCCGTGACGGCATCCGGCACCTGGCCGGCATGGATCTGGCGTGTTTCAAAGGACCAATCGTTGGACATGGTGTTCCCTCTGATCAGGGGCTCCGCCTGTCCGATGCTCCGGCCGGCGGACGCCGCTCCGGGAGACCGGACCCCGCAGGAGCCCGCGCTTGAACGGCGCCGATGGGACGCCGGACCTGGTCTTCACCCGGGGCACCCCACCGCGGTTGGAGGGTTGCCGGCCAGCAAGCCGGGGCTGTGTGCTGGCACTCATGACCTGCATTCATGTAAGCCGATCCGGGCGGATCCGGCAACCGTGTGACCCTCCGTGAAGCGGCCCGCGGGAGCACTCCCGATCCGGTCCCAGCCCTCTCCCCCGACACGCCCCAGGGAGTAAGGCAACCCTTAGTCGAGACCCAGATCACTTAGTGCCAAGATAGCCGCATGCGCCTGGACCATGTATCTTATGCCTGCGAACCCGATGGACTTGCCGCGACGGCCGATCGAATCTCGGCCAAGCTCGGCGTGGAGCCGGTGAAGGGTGGTGTGCACCCCCGCTTCGGCACGCGCAACATGATTTTCCCCCTGGTCAACGGCCAGTACCTGGAGGTCGTCGAGGTACTGAACCACCCGGCGTCGGACAAGGCCCCGTTCGGCCAGG
The DNA here is from genome assembly GCF_023100725.1 of Arthrobacter antioxidans. NCBI lineage: Bacteria > Bacillati > Actinomycetota > Actinomycetes > Micrococcales > Micrococcaceae > Arthrobacter > Arthrobacter antioxidans. Next base: position 1,198,783 of record NZ_CP095501.1, on the reverse strand, counting down.
CCGTCCGCGCCCGCTCCGAAGCCGGCGGCGGCTGGATGGGCTGGTGCGTCGCCGTCGACGATCTGGCACCGTTCGAGGAGCGCCTCGGACGCAGCGCCGTACCCGGCAACCGGAAGTTCCCGGACGGCCAGGAGCTCACGTGGCAGCAGATCGGCATCAAGGGGCTCATCGCGGACCCCCAGGTCCCCTATCTGCTCCGCTGGGACGACGGCACGGAGGACCTCCATCCCTCGAAGGCGCGGCCCGCCTCGGTGAAGCTGGAGTGCCTCACCATCGCCGGCTCGTCGGAGCGTGTGACCGACTGGCTCGGGACGGACGTCGAGAAGACGCTCGACGACGTGCAGGTCCAGTGGATCGCCCCCAACGGGACGCCCGGCGTCATGTCGGTGACGTTCGAGACCGACAGCGGTCGCGTCGAGATCTAGCCTCCGATCACGCGCCGATCCCCAGGGCGGGCCCGAGCAGCGCGTAGCCGACGAACCCCGTGATGTCGATGAGCGCGTGGGCGATCACGAGCGGCATGACCCGCCGCGTCCGGGTGTAGAACCAGGCGAACAGCAGGCCCATCAGCACGTTCCCGATGAACGGCCCGAACCCCTGGTAGAGGTGGTAGCTGCCCCGGATGAGGGCACTCGTGATGATGATCGCGGGGGTGGACCAGCCGAGGTCTCGCAGGCGGATGAACAGGTAGCCGACCACGATGACCTCCTCGAGCACCGCGTGCCGGAGTGCGGACAGCACGAGCACCGGGATGGTCCACCAGTAGTCGTCGAGCGCGGCCGGCACGAGCGCCGTCGTGATGCCGAGCGCGCGGCCTCCCGCGTACACCCCGAGCGTGCCGACGGCGATGATCGCGGCGAGGCCCACGCCGAAACCGACGGTGCGCAGCGGCTGCTCGAAGGTGAGGCCCAGGCGCCGGACGGCCGAGACGCCGGGGCCGCTGAGCAGGAACAGGACGAGCGCCACGGGCATCAGCGCGAAGAGGATGTCCAGGAGCTGGTAGGCGAGGTCGAAGTACTCGCGCTCGTTGAGCACCGGGTTCAGGGTGGTGGTCTGGCCGGCGAGGGGCCCGCGCGTGAGCTTGTCCGCCAGGCTGACGACGGCGTACACGCCGGACTGCCCGAGCGAGAGCCCGAAGACGATCAGCAGTTCGGCGGTGATGTGTCGCCGCGAGGCCGGAGGGCCGGCGGGACCGTCCGCTGCGGAGGGCGCGGTGGAGGACGAGGACTCGGCAGTCATGACGCTATCCTGCCAGCGGGAAGGACAGCCTGTCCCCGGATCCCGTCGCAGATCACGTCACCCGATTGGGTCTTTTCGATCGCCTCCATCAGGCCTACCGTGGACGCAGGAGGCTGCCCGGCCGGGCAGCTGAACCAGGGAGGACCTTTGTCATGAGCACACAAGTTGCAGAATGCAGTGTCGCCAGTTGTTCCTTCAACGACCATTCCCATTGCAACGCAGCCGCCATCACAGTAGGCGGAGAAGAGGACCACGCAGCGTGCGCCACCTTCATCGACATCGGTGTCCACGGCGGCCTGCCCAAGGTCCTGGCCGGCGTCGGAGCGTGCCAGCGCACCGAATGCACCCACAACGATCATCTGATGTGCAACGCGCCCGAAGTCCGCGTTGGCCCAGGACCCGACAACGCTGACTGCCTCACCTACACCCACCGGTAGCGCGAATCACGATCCAGCGACACTCGGCGGAGTCGACCCCAGACGGTTCACCTCCCAGGGGCAGCTCGCGGCCGGCTCAGTCAGTCCCATCACTGCGGCGGCGTGCCTGACCCCCTCGCGCCTGTCCCGCAGGAATTGTCCGCTGGCCGCACCCGCTTTGCCTGCCGTGCCCATCCCGACACGAGCCCGCACCGGGACGCTACCCGGCTCGAAGGACTGTCACCGTTTTGAGAACCATCCTCATTTCGTTACCGTTGGTGAGAACGGTAATCAATAATGGGAGGGTGGGTGCGGGGTGGGTCTTACCCTCCGTGGTCTGTCGGTGCGCATCGGGGACCGCCGGATCATCAGGGATGTGACCCTGGCGGTTGCTCCTGGTGAAACAGTGGCCTTGATCGGGGCTTCCGGGTCGGGCAAGTCGATGACGGCCGCGGCCATCACGGGATCCCTCCCGGGAAGCGCGCACGTTACTGGTCGTCTGGTGATCCATGGTCGGGAGGTTCGTCGTGCCACGAGGCTCCGCCCGGAGGTGGCCGCGGTGCGTCAGGACTCCCTGACTGCTCTTCATCCGCTGGTGCGGATCGATCGGCAACTCGTTCCCGTTCTCCTTCGATCAGGTGCCGCCACAACCCGGGAAGCGGCGACCGGTCGGGTTGCGTCGATGCTCGAGGAGGTCGGTTTCGCTGACCCGCTGCGGGTCCTGCGAAGCTTCCCGATGGAGCTCTCCGGCGGACAGAGGCAACGCGTCTGCATCGTTCAGGCGCTGGCCTGTCGTGCCTCGTTCCTGGTTGCGGATGAACCGACGACGGCCCTCGACGTCGTGTCACAGCAGCTCGTGCTCTCGGCGTTGCGGACAGCAGCTCAAGCCGGCACCGGCATCCTGCTCATCACCCATGACGTCGCGGCGGCCGCTTCCCTGTGTTCCCGGGCAGTGGTCATCGATGACGGGATGGTCGTCGGTGAGGGTTCGTTCGTCGACCTCGCCGGCAGTACTGCGCATCCGCGCGCACGTGCGCTGATGCAGTCCGCACGGCCTGCGCCTGGCGGGGAAGGTATCACGGCCGCATGACTTCCACTCCTACCGCGACGCTCACGGCACGGGATCTACGGCTCTCACTGTCGCGGCCCGGGCGGGCCTTCCGCAGGAGTGCGGCGACGGAGGTCCTTCATGGGGTGTCGCTGCAGGTTTCCGGCGGCAGCAGCGTCGGACTTGTCGGCGGCTCCGGCTCTGGAAAGTCGACGCTTCTGCGCACATTGTTGGCCCTCGAGACACCGGACTCCGGGTCGGTGACCCTGCAGGACCAGGCGATCCGACCCGGGTCGCTGACGTCGCTCCGCTGGTACCGGCAACAGGTGCAGTACGTACCCCAGGATCCCGCGAGCAGTCTCGATCCCAGGATGACCGTCGACCAGCTCCTGCGTGAACCCCTGGTCTGCCTCGGCGTCGACGGCCACCACTCCACCCGGATCCGCGACGCACTGTCCCGGGTGGAGCTTCCCGCGGCGGCTTCCGGGAAGCGGCCCTCCGAACTGTCCGGCGGGCAGAACCAGCGTGTGGCGATCGCCCGCGCCCTCGTGGTCTCCCCGATGATCATCCTCGCGGACGAGCCGGTGAGCGGGCTGGACCTGCCGTTACGCAATCAGGTGCTCGATGTCCTGCAGATGCTGATCAGCGATCAGGGGATGGGGTTGCTGTTCGTCTCCCATGACCTCGACGCGATCGCCGCCGTGTGCGCCAGGACCGCGGTCCTGGCCGACGGCCGGATCGTGGAAGAAGGACCCACCGAGCAGATCCTCGATGATCCGCAGCACGAGGCGACCCGCGAACTCAATGCCGCACGACTGTTACCGGGGGCTGTCGATCGATGACCGGTAGCACTCCTCCGAGGAACTCCGCCTCGGTGTCCTTGCTCCTGCCCACCCAGCTGGTGTTCAACATCGGCTTCTACGCGGTCGTCCCCTTCCTTGCCCTCGTCATGAGCGAGGACCTCGGTCTTGGTGCCGCGGCGGTCGGTCTCGTCCTGGGCGCGCGGACCTTCAGCCAGCAGGGCATGTTCCTGCTCGGCGGGGTCATCGCCGACCGTTGGGGGTCACGCCGCAGCATCCTCACCGGCTGCGTTATCCGCGCCGCCGGATACTTCGGGCTCGCGGCCTCCGACAGCTTCTGGCCCTTCCTGCTCAGCGCCGTGCTCACGGGTGTTGGCGGTGCTTTCTTCTCACCGGCCATCGAAGGGCTCGTCGGCACACTCGATCGTGCCCGCACCTCAGCAACCACGACAGACAGCGGAGGACAAGGCACCCCGCCGCACAATGTGTTCGCCTGGCTCGTGCTGATCGGGGAGATCGGCGCTGTTGCCGGGCCCCTCATCGGCCTCGGTCTTCTGCCCTTCGGGTTCCCGGTGGTCGCCGCATCGGCCGGGGGCCTCTTCCTTGCCGTCGGTGCCACGCTCTGGGTCCTCCTGCCACACCACGCCGGTTCGACCGGGAACGGTGGCGAACCTGAGCCTGAGCCTGACACCTCAGGGATGCGCGGTGCGTTCGCCTGTCTGGAGGATCGCCGGTTCGTTCTCTTTGCCGCACTGTTCGGCGTGAACCTGCTGGCCTACAACCAGCTGTACTTCGCCCTCCCGCTCGAACTCGGCCAGGGTGACTCTGGCGTCGGGTCGCTGGCCATCCTGTTCGCCATTGCCTCGGTCCTGACCATCGCGCTGCAGCTGCCGATGTCCGCCCTGGCCACCCGCCTCGGCCCAACTGCTGCTCTGCGCACCGGCTTCATCTGCATCGCGGCAGGATTCGCGTCGATCATCCTCCTCGGACGTACCGGACTGCATCTTCTGCCAGGGCTCCCCGTGCTGACCGGACCGGTCGCCCTCGTCACCCTTCTCGGTCTGGGGCATATGCTCGTCGGACCCGCCGGCATGCGACAGGTCCACCGCTTCGCAGGCCACCAGCCACTGGGCGCCTACTACGGCCTCCTCGCCAGCTGCGGTGGCATCGCCGTGCTGACGGGCAACGGCCTGACCGGTGTCCTCCGCGACACCCTCGGCAGCACCTGCAGTTGGGTGCTCCTCATCCTCCTGGCCCTCGTCAGCGCGACACTGCTTCCCCGCTTCCTCCCCGCCACCTCCGTGCATCCCGCACCTCCCGGACGTCCTGCACGTCCCGTTCTTCCGCCCGTTCTTCCATCCGTTCCCGATCAGAAGGTCCAGTCATGACCCACCGCCCCTCCCTCGCCCTTGTCGCTGTCTCGACCATCAGTTGCCTCGCCCTGTCGGGCTGCTTCTCGACCGGGCCTTCCGAGTCGACCGCTGCTACGGAAGAGACGGATGACGGCCGTATCTCGATCGTTCATATGCAGCCACCCCGATCGGGCCTCACCCCGCTCAGCGATGACGCCTTCAAGCTCTCACGCTGGTCCGCGGCCGAGACGCTCGTCATCCTCGATGACCTGGGAGAGGCCCAGCCATCCCTGGCGTCGGAGTGGGAACAGACCGCTCCAACGGAATGGACGTTCACCGTCCGCGACGGGGTGAGCTTCCACGACGGCACCCCGCTGACCGCCGAGGACGTCGCCCGGTCCCTGACCGCGGCCGCGGGCGCGTCACCCACCCCGCGGATCCTGGACGGCGTCGACCTGACCGCTGCGGCCACCGAGGAGATGACGGTGACCGTCACGACGGCGGTCGAGGACCCGCTCGTGCCGCAGCGCATGTCCAGCCCCCAGCTCTCCATCCTGGCCGCCGGCGCCTACGACGGCGACACGGTCGATGCGCGTGGCACCGGCACCGGTCCGTTCGTCCTGACCGCACTGGACGGCACCTCCAGTGCGACCCTGGACCGGAACGAGGACTACTGGGGTGAACTCGCTGCCTCGTCCGGCATCGACGTCCAGTTCGTGCCGGACGGCACCGCCCGCGCCGCCGCCCTGCGCGCAGGCACCGCTGACGTCGTCGAGTCCATCCCGGTCAGTCAGGTCGCGCAGATCGACGAGGACCTCGTGTTCGAGGTACCGATGCCGCGCACGAACACCCTGTACCTGAACACGGAATCGGGCCCGTTCGCGGACCCCGCCGTGCGTGCCGCGGCTCGGGAGGCCATCGATCGGGCGACGATCGTCGCGAACGTGTACGAGGGCCGTGCGGACATCGCCGAAAGACTCCTCGGGCCCGCCCTGCCGTGGGCCGCAGAGGAACGCGACGCTGGCTACCAGGGAATCCTCGAGCATCGGCCCGAGCCGGCAGCTGTCGACGGGGTGCGGATCAGCTTGGGCACGTTCACGGATCGTGCGGAACTTCCCGAGGTCGCCGTGCATCTCGAGCAGCAGCTCGAAGCGGCCGGTTTCGTCGTCGAGCAGGACGTGAGGGAGTACCAGTTCATCGAGGCCGATGCACTGGACGGGGCGTTCGACGCGTTCATCCTGTCCCGGGCCACGGTGCTCGACTCCGGGGATCCTGTGGCCTATATGTACAGCGACTTCGCCTGCGAAGGGTCCTTCAATATCTCGCAGTTCTGCGACCCGGCCGTCGACGAAGCCCTGCAGAAAGCCGCCGCCATCCCGGCGGGCGCCGAACGGCGGAAGGCGATCATCGCCGCCGAGGCGGAGATCCTCGCCCGGGACGCGGCGATCCCGATGCTGCACGAGCGCGTCATCCAGGGTGAAGCCGCAGGTGTGGACGGCGCAGCCCGGGACCCCCGGGAGCGGTCCCTGGTGACCGGCGACACCCGCGTCGAGCAGTGACGCGGTTCCCTACCAGGGCATTCCCTGCCAGCGCGGTCCTGGTCGGACTGTCCCGGGCGGGGGCCCTGCTGGCCGTCGTCATGGTGATCGGGATGCTGCCCTGGCTCTCCGGGCAGAGCCCTGAGTACACGGTCCTGCGGGCCCGGTACGCCGACCTGGAAGCAACGCCTGAATCGCTGGCGATGGTCCGGGCCGAACTCGGCCTGGACCGGGGCCCGATCCTGGTCTTCCTCGACTGGTTCGCCGGGATCCTCACCGGGGACTTCGGCCGATCCTGGATCTCCACCTCCCCGGTTCTGCCAGGAACCCTTACAGCCCTGGCTGTGTCCGTGACGCTCATGATCTGCGCCGGTGTCATGGCACTGCTGATTGCCGGGTTGTTCGCGCTGCCCGCACTCCTGCGCGGCTCCCGCGGTGAGCGGCGGCGAGGGGCCGGGCTTCTCGCGACGACGGCGACCTCCCTGCCCGATTTCCTGCTGGCCTCCCTGTTCCTGGTCATCGGCGCGGTCTGGTTGGGCTGGTTCCCGCCGTCGGGGTGGCTGGGACTGCACTACGCGGTCCTGCCGTCCCTGGCCCTGGGCCTGCCGGCCGGAGGGCTGATGGGCAAACTTCTGGCCGACGCCATCAGCTCCGCCGGCGATGAACAGTGGGTGTCCGCGTGGCTGTCGGCTGGCTTTACCCGCCGCCAGGTCGCTGTCGGTCTCCTGCGGCGGGCATTGCCGACGGTCTCCAGCCAGGCGGCCCTGGTCGTCGTCGGGCTCACCGGCGGGGCGGTCGCCGTCGAACGGGTCTTCGCCATCCCCGGGATCGGCCGGGCAACCCTCGGTGCCGCCACGTCGCAGGACATCCCCGTGCTGCAGGCCGGAGTCCTCGCCCTCCTCGTCCTGGCGATCACGGCCGGCATTGCCGCGGCACTGATCCGCAAGGCGCTGCTCGGACCGGCCGGACGGCTGGGCGTGATCCCCGTCGCCGTCGTCCCTCCCGTCTTCCACCGACGGGACGTCGCCGTACCCCTGGGGGCAGCGACACTGCTCGGGCTGATCACCGTCGCAGGTGTCCTCCGCGACCCGTTCGCCTCAGCTCACCCGCGGCTCGCGTCGCCGAGCTGGGCTCTACCGTTCGGGGCGGATGCCAGCGGCCGCGATCTGCTCGCCCGCGTAGGACACGGCACCGTGACCACCGTGGGGACAGCCCTCGTCGTCGTCCTCGTGTCCCTGCTGATCGGTGTCCTGATCGGCTCCCTGCCGCGCCTGGGAACCGGTCCGCTCGAGGTCGCCAACGCCGCCCCGCCCGTCATCACCGGGATCATCGTCGCCGCGATCTCCGGCGCATCCATTGGAGGCGCCGCCCTCGCTGTCGCCCTGGTGAGCTGGGCGCCCCTGGCCGCGCACACCTCCGCCCTGACCCTGCAGGCCCGCAGCCTGCCCTTCGTCACCGTCCTGCCGGTCCTCGGCGTCGGGCGGGCCCGGATCCTGCTCCGGCACATCCTCCCGCCCATCATCGGACCCCTGGTCCGGCACGCCATGCTGCGCCTCCCCGGAACCGCCCTCGCCCTGGCAGCACTGGGCTTCCTCGGACTCGGAGCCAACCCGCCCAGCCCCGACTGGGGCCTGGTGCTCGCCGAAGGCATGGCCTACGTCGAACGGGCGCCCTGGACCGTTCTCGCTCCAGCCTCAGCCCTGGTCCTGGCGTCCGTCCTGGCCGTCTCGACGTCCGGACTCACCCTCCCCGCAACCCCACGCCGCCGGAAGAGGACTGCCATCGAGGACGGCGCACCCGTCGCAGCCTGACCCCGGTGACCCACCGGTTCAGAGGACGCGGGCCCCTTTTCCTACCTGCCTGGTCGCATGCATGCGTGTTGATGTATCGGTATGACGGACGCTCAGCTCGAGAAGGTCGCGGAGCTGTTCACGGCGCTCAGCACGGTATCCCGGTTGAGGATCCTGACGTCCCTTGCCGGCGGTGCGGGCTCTGTGGGTTCACTCGTGGAGGCAACCGGGCTGTCCCAGCCTCTGGTGTCGCAGCACCTGCGGGTGCTGCGGAGCATGAACCTCGACGAGGACCACTACGACGAGCACTGAGGCGAGCGACAGGATGGGCTAGGACCGTTGCTGATCGGACCAGTGTCCTCGATGCTTCGCGCATCATCCAGGGGCGAGGGCTATGGATCGCTCGGCGGCGCCAGGCGGACCGGTGGGCCGATACCGAGCACCGTACCGGAGAGGTCTGTGGGCAGGGCGTTGTCCTGACCCGCGATGGGTCGCCACTGCTCCACCCAAGCACCGAGTGTCCGCAGGCGTCCGGCAGCTTCGATGCCACCCAACCACACGGACGGTCCCGTCAGGTCGCTGCCTGAGGTGCGGATCGCGACGGCGGCAACGGCTCCTTGCGCGCACTGCTGCAGGCACGGTGCAGAAATCAACACACCCCCTGAGGAGCGCGCGACGGCAGCCGCGAGACCGCCGTCACCGCTCGTTCTGGTCAGGGCAGCACACCGGTGACCCGCACAGAGGGCAACGACGACACCGGCGGGCGCGCCGGTCTCTGCGGCGTCCTGCGGTGCCCTCGGCCGGTCAACCTCATCGATTCCGAACAACTTGCCGGTTCCCCGTGTCATGCCGGATCACCGGCCCTAGCCCTGGCGGGCTTTCATGCGGGGATTCTTCTTGTTGATGACGAACGTCCTGCCGCGACGCCGGACGATCTGCGCGCCGGGGATCTTCTTGAGGGCGCGGAGGGAGTTGCGTACCTTCATGGTGCTCCTTCTTCGGTATCGGTGTTCCGGCTCGTCCTGCCCGGGTGGTGCGCCGTCGCCAGACGCAGCTCCTCGTCCGTGAGCGCACAGGCGTCCAGCAGAGTCATGATGTCGTCGTCGTCGAGGTCGTCGCCGGTGAGGGCCAGGTGCGTGCCCCTGCACCACTCGCCGTGCCGCGAACCTGCCGTCCGGGCCCCTTCGGTGCCGAGGGCGATCCGCGGCCCCACGCCGTGCACCGCGATGCGCGCGTCGACTCCCGCGATCCAGACGTTCCCACGGACGAAGCAGCAACCCTCCGCGATGGAGCCGAGGGCCGTGCGGAAGTGCTCGGGATGCAGCGGTCGGGCAACCCGGTATTCCACGGTGCGGAACGAGGCCGACGACGTCGCGGGGGCCAGAATGGTCCCGGGGAGGCCGCGGGCATGCGCCTCCGCGCGGTCGTGCCTGCCTAGCGCCGGCACGGCGGCCCGCGCGTTCCCGCCAGGGTGGACGATCGTCGCGTGCGGGGCGAGTTCGCCGACGAGGTGCAGGCCGCGATCCCACAGGGTCGGATCGCTCGGCAGGAGATCACTCGTGGTGGTGAGGACGGTATCGGCGAAGAGGAACTCCCCGATGAGGAATTCACCGGGCGTGCGGGAGTCCTCCGGCACCGCCGTGTAGCCGGATTCGAAGAGCGTGTGATGGTCCCACAGCTGGTCCTCCAGGTCCTCCGGACGCACTGCCAGGGCAACCGTGTCCACGGTGAAGGTCCGTGAGGCCACCGCGCGAAGGCCCTCGATCGCATCCTCGGCGGTCGTCCCCGGGGGCAGGCCCACGATTGCACGGGCGGCACCGTCCTCGGCCAGTCGCAGGAGCGTCGGCGCAAGGTCGAACCGCACCGTGCAGCTCAGGCAGTCGTGCTCCACGACCATCGACTCCCGCTCGACGAGCCGGTCCGCACCATGCACGCGGCGCACCACCACCCCGCCGTCGAGCAGATCGTGCAGGACGACAGGCGTGCCCGAGGAGCGTCCTGCCAGGGAGAACGCCGCGCTGTTGCGGCTGAGCCCATCGAGGGAGGTGACAAGGATGAGATGCATGCCCCCACTATATGAGAATCATTCTCATATACAAAGTGGAGGAGTCGCTTCCCACCCCTCCTACCGGACGCGCACCCCCGCCCGCCAGACCGCGTGCACGAGGGGCATCCCGGGCCGATAGGCCAGGTGCGTGGCCGACGGCGCGTTCAGCAGCTGCAGGTCCGCGCGGTGCCCGACGGCGAGGGATCCGACGGCGCGGAGGCCGTCGGCGTCGCGTCCCGTGTGGCGCCGCAACGCCAGGGCTCCGCCGTACGTGGCGGCACGGACCGCCTCGTGGACGGTCAGCCCCATCTGCAGCACGGCGGTGGCGACGCAGAAGGCCATGGAGCTCGTGTAGGAGGTGCCGGGATTGCAGTTGCTCGCCAGGGCGATCCGGGCCCCGGCGTCGAGCAGCCGCCGCGCGGGAGCGAACGGCTGGCGCGTCGAGAGGTCGCAGGCCGGCAGGCAGGTGGCGACGGTACCGGGCGCATCGTCGGCGTCGGTTCCCGACCACGTGCCCGCGAGCGCGTCGACGTCGTCGTCCGAGAGGTGGTTCACGTGGTCGACGCTGGCGGCGCCGAATGCGACGGCGAGCGCCACGCCGGCGCCGGGGCCGAGCTGGTTCCCGTGCACGCGCAGGCCGAGGCCCGCGGCGGCGCAGGCCGCGAGGACGCGGCGTGACTGGTCGGGGGTGAAGGCGCCGGTCTCGCAGAAGACGTCGGCCCAGCGCACGTACGGGCGGACGGCGTCGAGCATCGGCCCGCACACGAGGTCCGTGTAGTCCTCGGCGTCCTCCGCCGCCGGCACGAGGTGCGCGCCGAGGAAGGTGACCTCGTCCACCACGCCTGCCGCGATCCGGGCACCGCGCGCCTCCTGCGCGACGTCGAGCCCGTACCCCGTCTTCGTCTCGAGGTACGTGGTGCCGCCCGCGGCGGCCTCGGCGACGCGGGCCAGCAGGAGCCGCGTGAGGTCGTAGTCCCCCGCGGCGCGCGTGGCCTCCACGGTGACCGCGATGCCGCCCGCGGCGTACGCCTCCCCCGCCATCCGGGCCTCGAACTCGGCGGTCCGGTCACCGGCGAACACGAGGTGCGTGTGGCTGTCGACCCAGCCGGGCAGTCCGGCGCGCCCCCCTGCGTCGTACGCCTCGTCCGCCGCGGGAGCCCGGCCGGCCGGGCCGATCCAGCTGATCCGCTCCCCCTCGAGGACCAGGGCGGCGTCCCGCAGGACGCCGCCCTCGGCGTCCTGCGTCATGAGCTCGCCGATGCTGGTGACGAGGACGGACATCAGTGCCGCTCCCAGGGCTGCGTGTACCGGGCCGCGGGGCTCCCGGGCTCGTTCCGCGCGTTGGCGGCGGCGTCGAGGCGGCCGATGGCGGCGGCCAGCAGGGGCCCGGGGTCGCCGAGCGTCGAGTGGAGGCCGTCCCGTGCCGTCAGGACTCCGCCGACGACGACGCCCGTGACGTCCTGCGCCGTCGCCGTGTAGGCGAGCTGCTCCCAGGAGGATCCGGCGGTCCGGGCCGTGTGCGGATCGACGGCCATGTAATCCGCGGCCAGGCCCGGACTGAAACCCGCCCCCGGGCGTCCCTGCGATCGTGCGCCGCCGAGGGACGCGATGCCGTGCAGCCACTCCGGGTCGAAGTGGCCCCGCCGGCCGGTGCGCAGGCGCTCGCCGTGCTCGAGGGCCCGCATCTCGAGCCAGGGGTCGACGACGGCGTGCTGGTCGGTGCCGAGGGCGAGCTGCGCTCCGGCCTCCCGGAAATCGCCGGCCGGGCCCAGTCCGTCGGCGAGGTCCGCCTCCGTGGTGGGGCAGAGCACGATCACCGCTCCGGCATCCGCCAGGGTGGCGATGTCGCGTTCGGTGACATGGGTGGCGTGGACGGCCGACAGGCGGTCGGTCACGAGCCCGTGCCGGTGGAGCAGGGCCGTCGGGGTGCAGCCGGTCGCCCGGACGCAGTCCTCGTTCTCGGCGGGCTGCTCGGACACGTGGACGTGCAGGGGGATCCCGGGCGGCAGGTGCTGCGCGATCACGGCGAGATCCTGCTCCGGCACCGCGCGGACGGAGTGGAGGGCTGCCCCGACCGTGACCCGGTGCGCGGGGTGGCGCGAGGAGATCGCGGTGCGCAGGGAACCGAGCCGTGCGAGCCACCGCTCCGCGGTCCCGTCGGAGAAGCGTCGCTGGCGTGCTCCGAGGGGTGTCCCGAAGCCGCCGGCGAGGTAGCACGTATCGAGCAGCGTCAGGCGGATCCCGGCCCGCACGGCTGCCCGGGCGAGGGCCAGCTCCATGGCGTGCGGCCCGTCGTCGTGGTCGTGGCTGTCGGCCCCCTGCCCGTACGGCGTGCCGTCGGGGCGGTGGTGGACGTAGTGGAACTCGGCGACGCTCGTCCATCCCGCCACCACCATCTCGGCGTACACCGCGGTGGCGAGCTCCTCGTACAGCGCGGGCGTGAGGGCGTCCGCCGCCCGGTACATCGTCTCCCGCCACGTCCAGAAGGTCCCGCCGCCCACCGTGCCATGGGTGCGCCCGCGCAGCGCACGGTGGAACGCATGCGAATGCGCGTTGGCGGCGGCGGGGAACGCCACGCCACGGAGGACGACGTCGCCCTCCCGCGCGCGGACGCCGGGCAGCACGCCGACCACCAGCCCGTCGGCGTCCGCCTCGATCCGCACCGCGTCCGCGATGCCCTCGGCCTCCAGCCACGCGTGCTCGCACCAGACGGCGTTCACGGCCTGGTCGGTGAGAGGGCCGGTCACAGCAGGTCGTCGAGGACGTCCGCGAGCGCGGTGGCCCCGGCGTCGGCGTCGTCGCGTTCCACGAACTCCTCGGGCGAGTGGCTGATGCCGGTGGGGTTCCGGACGAAGAGCATGGCGGTGGGCGCGATGGCGCCGAGGATGCCGGCGTCGTGCCCGGCGCCGGTGGGCAGGGTGGGGGTGCCGGGGAAGGACCGGCGGAGCGACTGGCCGAGGGTGCGCTGCAGGGCGCCGTCGAAGTGGACGGTGCCGCTGCGCGACTCCTCGGTGAGGGTGGCCCTGCAGCCCTCGAAGGCACAGATCTTCTGGGCCTGGCCGTGGATCCTCTCGATGAGGGCGGCCGTCAGGGCGTCCTCCTCGTGGCGGACGTCCAGCCACAGGTCCACGCGGGAGGCGATGACGTTCGTCCCGCCCGGTACGGGCTGCAGCCGGCCGACCGTCGCGCGGGCGCCGTCCTGTTCCGCGGCGGCCTTCCGGACGGCGAGGACCACCTGGGCGGCGGCGACCAGGGGGTCGGCGCGGTCGGCCATGAGCGTGGTGCCGGCGTGGTTGCCCTGGCCGGTGATGGACAGGCGCCAGCGCCCGTGGCCCAGCATCGTGGAGCCGATGGCCACCGCGGAGTCGAGGTCGATCAGTCCACGCCCCTGTTCGACGTGGAGTTCCACGAAGTCCCCGATGCGCCGGATCGCCTCCTCGTCGCGGCCCAGGTGAGACGGGTCGATGCCCGCGGCCCGGGAGGCCTCGGCGAAGGTGGTGCCGTCGGTGTCCGTCAGGGATCGGACGTGGTCGGGATCGAGCGTGCCGGTGAGCAGACGGGAGCCGAGGCAGGAGACCCCGAATCGGGAGCCCTCCTCCTCGGGGAACACGGCGATCGCGAGGGAGCGCTGCGGGTTCACCCCACGCTCGCGCAGCAGGTCGACGGCCACGAGCGCGGAGGCGACGCCGAGCGGCCCGTCGTAGGCCCCGCCGCCGGGCACGGAGTCGAGGTGGCTGCCGGTGACGAGTGCGCCGTCCCGGCTGTCCGTGGCGTCCCACCACGCCCAGAGGATGCCGTTGCGGTCCGTCTCCACGGCCAGCCCGCGGTTCTCTGCCTCGGCGGAGAACCATTCGCGCAGCGAGGACTCGGCGGGCGTGTGGACGCCGCGCGAGTAGCCCCCGCGGGCGGTGTCGCGGCCGACGTCGCTGATGGAGTCGAGGACTGAGGAGACGGTCTGCACGGGGGTACCTTCCGGTCGGGGGCGGGTCTTCAGGATTGCATGGGGATGCGCACCCCGCGCTCCGCCGCGACCTCGCGGGCGCGCCCGTACCCGGCGTCGACGTGGCGCATCACGCCCGTCCCGGGATCGTTGGTGAGGAGCCGCTCGAGCTTCTGCGCCGCGAGGTCCGTGCCGTCGGCCACGGAGACCTGTCCGGCGTGGATGGAGCGGCCGATCCCCACGCCGCCGCCGTGGTGGATGGACACCCAGGTGGCCCCGGAGGCGGTGTTCAGCAGGGCGTTCAGCAGCGGCCAGTCGGCGACGGCGTCGGAGCCGTCCGCCATGGCCTCGGTCTCCCGGTAGGGCGAGGCGACGGACCCGGAGTCGAGGTGGTCGCGGCCGATGACGATCGGCGCCGAGACCTTCCCCTCGGCGACGAGCCGGTTGAGGAGCAGGCCGGCCTTCGCGCGGTCGCCGTAGCCGAGCCAGCAGATCCGGGCGGGCAGGCCCTCGAACTCCACGTGCTCGGCGGCGGCGTCGAGCCAGCGGTGCAGGTGCCCGTTGTCCGGGAACAGCTCCTTGAGCGCGGCGTCCGTGACGGCGATGTCCGCCGGGTCCCCCGAGAGCGCCACCCAGCGGAACGGGCCGAGCCCCTCGCAGAACAGGGGCCTGATGTAGGCGGGGACGAACCCCGGCACGTCGAACGCCCGGCCGTAGCCGCCCTTCCTGGCCTCGTCGCGGATCGAGTTGCCGTAGTCGAAGACCTCCGCTCCGGCGTCGAGGAAGCCGACCATCGCCTCGACGTGCAGGGCCATGGACGCCTGGGCCTTCTTCGTGAAGCCGTCCGGGTCCGCGGCGGCCTCCCGCTCCCACTCGTCGACGGCGATCCCCTCGGGCAGGTAGCTGAGCGGGTCGTGGGCGGAGGTCTGGTCGGTGACGATGTCGACGTCGAGCCCGCGCCGGAGCAGCTCAGGGAACACGGTGGCCGCGTTGCCGACGACGCCCACGGACAGTGCCCGCCGCCCGCGCTTCGCGGCGAGGACCTGTGCCACGGCGTCGTCGAGCGTGTCCGCGACGGTGTCCAGGTAGCGTTTCGCGACGCGGCGGCGCAGGCGCGCCTCGCTGACGTCGACGATGAGGACGGCCCCGCCGTTGAGCGTGACGGCGAGGGGCTGGGCGCCGCCCATGCCGCCGCAGCCCCCGGTCAGGGTGAGGGTGCCGGCGAGGGTGCCGCCGAACCGTTTGCGGGCGATCGCTGCGAACGTCTCGAAGGTGCCCTGGAGGATGCCCTGCGTGCCGATGTAGATCCAGGAGCCCGCGGTCATCTGCCCGTACATCATGAGGCCCTCCGCCTCGAGGCGCCGGAACTCCGGCCACGTGGCCCAGTCCCCCACCAGGTTGGAGTTCGCGAGCAGCACGCGCGGCGCCCACGGATGGGTGCGGAAGACCCCGACGGGCTTGCCGGACTGCACGAGCAGCGTCTCGTCGTCCTCGAGCGTGGTGAGGGTGCGGACGATGGCGTCGTAGGCGTCCCAGCTGCGGGCCGCCCGGCCGGTCCCGCCGTACACCACGAGGTCCTCGGGCCGTTCGGCGACCTCCGGGTCGAGGTTGTTCATGAGCATCCGCAGCGGTGCCTCGGTCTGCCAGCTCTTCGCGGTCAGGTGCGTGCCGCGCGCGGCCCGGATGGACCGGGAGGGATCGTGGGTCGCGGAGGTGGGGGTGGTCATGCCGGTTCTCCTGTCAGGTCCTCGGGCACCGGGACGGCGCCCGCACCGGGCTCCGCCAGGAGGGCCGCGGCCTCCTGTGCCACGAGCGAGCCGATGCGGTGGGCCTCCGCCTCGGTGATGCGGTAGCTGGGGATCACGACGCTGAGCGCAGCGACCGTCCGGCCGCCCGGCGAGAGCGGTGCGGCGATGGCCGTGACATCCGCCTCGACGCCGTCGCGCACCACGACGAAGCCGCCGTCCGGGGGCCCGCCCGTGAGCACCGCGCCGACGGCGGTGTGCGCGAGCGGGATGCTGCGCCCCACCCAGCTGGCGTGGCGCACGGAGTGGGTGCCCTCGCGCATGGCGAGGTAGACGCCCTCGCCGTCGTGCGAGGGGACGCTGAGGTAGGCCGACTCGCCGGTCCGCTCCACGAGGCGTTCAAGCGCGGGCTCCGCGAGGGAGACCAGCGACTCGTGGCCGAGGGCCTGCGCGCCGAGCTGCACCACGCGGAGACCGGGCCGGTAGGCGCCGAGGGCGTCCCGGCGGACGAAGCCCGTGCCCTCGAGGGTGCGCAGGAGCCGCAGCGCCGTCGACGCCGACAGGTCGGCCTCCCGGGCCGCGTCCGCGAGCGTCAGCGATCCGGCGCCGCAGACCGCCCCGAGCAGCACGAGGGCCCGCTCGACGGTGCGGGTGGACGATTCGGCCATGGCCCCTCCTTGCTTTCGCGGTCGACCTGTATTTCACTTATTGAAACTCTCTTTTCACTCCATGGCAAGAGCGGCGGGAGCCGCGGGAACCGAGGCGCAGCGTGGACCAGCAGACCGTGATCGTGGGCCCGGGCCCGCTGTCCCCCGCCGACGTCGTCGCGGTGGCGCGGGGCGGCGCCCACGTGGACCTGGCGCCCGCGTCCCTCGCCGCGATGACCCGGTCCCGCGCGGTGGTCGACGCGCTCGTGGACGACGGCACGCCGCACTACGGGGTCTCGACCGGGTTCGGCGCCCTGGCCACCCGGCACATCCCGCTGGACCAGCGCACGCAGCTGCAGCGCAGCCTCATCCGCAGCCACGCCGCGTCCTCCGGGACCGAGGTGGACCGCGAGGTGGTGCGCGGACTGATGCTGGGGCGCCTCTCCACGCTCGCCACGGGCCGGACCGGGGTCCGCCCGCTGGTGGCCTCCACCTACGCCGCCCTGCTGAACGCCGGCATCACACCCGTCATCGGCGAGTACGGCTCGCTGGGCTGCTCCGGTGATCTCGCGCCGCTCTCCCACGTGGCCCTGGCGCTGATGGGCGAGGGCGAGGTCCGGGACGGCGCCGGGCGCCTGGTGGCGGCAGCCGAGGCGCTCGCGGCGGCCGGCATCACCCCGGTCGAGCTCCGCGAGAAGGAGGGGCTGGCACTCATCAACGGCACGGACGGGATGCTCGGGATGCTCGTCCTCGCCGCCGCGGACCTGCACCGGCTCCTCACGACGGCGGACCTCGCGGCGGCCATGAGCGTCGAGGGGCTGCTGGGCACGGACGCCGTGTTCGCCGAGGACCTCCACGCCCTGCGCCCGCACCCGGGCCAGCTGGTGTCCGCCGCGAACATCCGCGCCCTGCTGGCCGGGTCCCCGCTGCTGGCCGACCAGGTCACGTCCGAGACCGGGCGGCACCGCTTCACGCGTGTCCAGGACGCCTACTCCCTGCGCTGCGCGCCCCAGGTCCACGGTGCCGCCCGCGCCACCCTCGCCCACGCGGAATCGGTGGCGGCGATCGAGCTGGCGTCGGCGATCGACAACCCGGTCATCACCCCCGACGGCCGGATCGAGTCCAACGGCAACTTCCACGGGGCGCCCGTGGGCTACGTGCTGGACTTCCTCGCGATCGCCGTCGCGGACGTCGCCTCCATGAGCGAGCGCCGCACGGACCGCTTCCTCGACACGTCCCGCAGCCACGGGCTCAACGCCTTCCTCGCCCACGATCCCGGCGTCGACTCCGGCCACATGATCGCGCAGTACACGCAGGCCGGGATCGTGTCCGAGCTCAAGCGCCTCGCCGCCCCGGCGTCCGTGGACTCCATCCCCTCCTCGGCCATGCAGGAGGACCACGTCTCCATGGGCTGGGCGGCGGGCCTGAAGCTGCGCCGGGCCGTCGACGGCCTGACGCGCGTCCTCGCGATCGAGCTCCTCACCGCGGCGCGCGCCCTGGACATGCGCGACGGCGGGACCGCCGTCGGGCCGAGCAGTTCCGCGCCGATCGGCGCCGTCCGGGCCCGGCTCCGGCGGGACGTCGAGGGTCCCGGCACCGACCGCTACCTGGCCCCGGAGATCGAGGCCGCGCGACGGCTGGTGGACGACGGCGCCCTGCTCGCCGCGGCCCGCCAGGCACTCCCGGGGTCCCTCCAGTAGGGCTTGTTAGGGTGGGCTGACCACCCCCGAGAAAGAAGTACCGCTCCATGTCCTCCCCCGTCACCGTGCCCTCCGCCAGACCCCCGCGCCCCCAGGCGGTCCTCACCGTGCTCGAGACGCAGTGGCTGAGCCCGCACCTGGTGCGGGTCGTGGCGGGCGGACCGGGCTTCCGGGACCTGCAGGACTGCGACGCGACGGACAGGTACGCCAAGCTGCTGTTCGCCAAACCCCATCTGGGCCTGACCCCGCCCTACGACCTGGCGGCACTCAAGCACGAGCTGCCCGCCGGCGACCGCCCCGTGAAGCGGACCTACACCGTCCGGTGGCTCGACGCCGCGGCGGAACGCCTGGCCATCGACTTCGTGGTGCACGGCGCCTCGGGCATCGCCGGCCCATGGGCGGCGCAGGCCTCCCCCGGTGACGTCCTGGTGCTCATGGGCCCCTCCGGAAAATGGTCACCGGACCCTGACGCCGACTGGCACCTCTTCGCCGGGGACGACTCCGCGCTCCCCGCGATCGCCGCAGGCCTCGAGGCCCTGCACCCGGCCGCCGTCGGGCATGCCTACCTCGAGGTGGACACCGCCGCCGATGCGCTCCCGCTCGCGGCCCCCGCAGGCGTGGAACTGCACTGGCTGACGCGGGACGGCCGGGAGCCGGGCACGACGACGCTGCTCGCCGACGCCGTTGCCGCCGGGCCGTGGCCCGAGGGGCGCGTCGATGCCTTCGTGCACGGGGAGCGCGGCGCCATGAAGGCCCTGCGGGACATCCTGTTCAGGGAGAAGGGGCTCGCCCGCTCGCAGGTCTCGCTCTCCGGTTACTGGGCGTACGGCCGCGAGGAGGACACCTTCCAGGCGGAGAAGCGGGAACCCATCGGCAGGATCCTCGACGACTGATCCGGGACGCCCGCCGCCTGCGCCTCAGGCGACCGGCACGGTGCGGGGGCCCCGCCCCGGGAACCGCTCCAGGAGTCCCATCGCGGGCTCGGCGATCCGCGCCAGCACGGGCCCGAGCACGGCCATGATCAGCACGTACGTCGTCGCGAGGGCGGCGATCTCCGGGATCACCGCGCCGGAGCTCACCGCGAGACCGGCGATCACGATCGAGAACTCCCCGCGCGCCACGAGGGCCGTGCCGGCGCGGGCCCGGCCGAGGCGTCCGATGCCCTGGCGGCGGGCGGCCCACCAGCCCGTGGCGATCTTCGTCGCCGTCGTGACGAGCGCGAGGAGCAGCGCGACACCGAGCACCGGCGGGATCGACGCCGGGTCGGTGTTGAGCCCGAAGACCACGAAGAAGATGGCGGCGAACAGGTCCCGCAGCGGTTCGAGGAGGCGCGCGGCGTTCTCCGCCGTCGCGCCGGAGATCGCGATGCCGAGGAGGAACGCCCCCACGGCGGCCGAGACCTGCAGGGCGGAGGCCAGCCCCGCGACGAGCAGGGCCGCCCCGATGAGCGTCAGGAGGAAGACCTCGCGGTCCTTGCTGTCGACGATGGCCGAGACCGCATTCCCCCAGCGCAGCGCGACGACGAGCACGAGGGTGACGACGAGGAGGGAGACCCCGACCGTGCCGAGTCCGCCGGCGAAGCTGAGCCCCGCCAGCACCGCGGTGAGGACCGGCAGGTAGACGGCCATCGCGAGGTCCTCGAAGACGAGGATCGCGAGGACCGTGGGGGTCTCCCGGTTGCCGAGACGGCCGAGATCGCTCATGACCTTCGCGGCGATCCCCGAGGAGGAGATGTACGTGACGCCGCCCATCACGAGGGCCGCAACCGGCCCCCAGCCCAGGATGACCGCGACCAGGGCGCCCGGGGTGAAGTTCAGGGCGAGGTCGACGATCCCCGCCATCCAGGACTGGCGCATCCCGGTGACGAGTTCCTTGGCCGTGTACTCCAGGCCGAGCAGCAGCAGGAGCAGGACGACGCCGATCTCACTGGCCACCTCGCTGAAGTCGATGAGACCTTCGAGCTCGAGGAAGCCACCCTGCCCGAAGAACAGGCCGCCCAGGAGGTACAGGGGGATGGGCGAGAGGCCGATCCGGCCCGCAAGCCGCCCGAGGACCCCGAGGAACAGGAGAATCGCGCCGAGTTCGATCAGGGTGAGGGCGGTCGTGTGCATAGGCGGCGATCAGCCGTTGCGCAGGATGTCCGCTGCGGTGTCCAGGCCCTCCGAGGTCCCCACCACCACCAGCAGATCGCCGCCGGCGAGCGTGAAGTCGGGGGCGGGTGAGGCCTGGACCTGGCCGGAGCGGAGCACGGCGACGAGGGATGCGCCGGAGCGCGACCGCATCCTGGTGTCGCCGAGGGTGCGGCCGTCGAAGGGCGATCCGTGGTCGATGTAGAACTGGCGCGTCGAGACCCCGGGGAGGTCCCGGTGCTCCTCCGTCAGCTGGGCGACGAGCTGCCGGGACCCGAGGAGGCTGCCGATCGTCGCCGCCTCGTCCGGGGTCAGCGGGATGGAGGCGACGCAGGCATCGGGGTCGTTGGCCTTGGAGATGATGAGGTCGAGCTCACCGTCGCGCTGCGCGACGATGCCGACCCTCCGGCCGGACCCGGTGACGATCTCGCGCCGCACCCCGATGCCGGGAAGGCGCGTTTCGATGACGTTCATGCGATCATCCTAGACCCGCGCGCCCTACTCGCCGGCGGGCAGGGCGCCCGTGGTGCTGCCGTTCGCTGAGGGCGTCGAGGCGTCCTCCGGCGTGTACAGATCGGGCTCCAGATAGATGAGCCGGGCGATCGGGACGGCCGCCCGGATGCGCTGCTCGGCGGCGTCGATGGCCACCGCGATCTGCGCGCCGCTCTCCTGGCTCCCCACCGAGATCTTGGCTGCGACGAGCATCTCGTCCGGGCCGAGGTGCAGGGTCTTCAGGTGGATGATCCGGGTGGAGCCGTCGCCGCCGATGGCTTCCTCGATCTTCGCGACGTGGGGGGCGGAGGCGCTCTCCCCGAGGAGCAGGCTCTTGGTCTCCACCGCGAGGACGGCTGCGATGGCCACGAGGAGCAGGCCGATCATCGCCGTGCCCACCGCGTCCCACAGGCCGTTGTCGGTGAGCAGCGTCATCGAGACGCCGAACAGGGCGAACGTGAGGCCCAGGAGGGCGCCGAGGTCCTCGAGGAGGATGACCGGCAGCTCCGGCGATTTGGCGGTACGGACGAAGCGCACCCAGCTCATGCCCCCGCGGACGTGGTTGGACTCCCTGACGGCCGTGCGGAGCGAGAAGGACTCGGCGACCATGGCGCCGATGAGGACGGCGAGCGGGACCCACCAGAAGGAGCCCTCGATGGGGTGCGGGTCCAGGGCCTTGTGGTACGCCTCGTACAGCGCGAAGAGGCCGCCGACGCTGAAGAGCACGATCGAGACGATGAACGCGTAGATGTACCGCTCGCGGCCGTAGCCGAAGGGGTGCTCGGGGCTGGCCTGCCGCTTGGCGCGCTTGCCTCCGACGAGCAGCAGGACCTGGTTCCCGGAGTCCGCCACGGAGTGGATGCCCTCGGCGAGCATGGACGACGACCTCGTGAGCGCGAAGGCCACGAACTTCAGTGCGGCGATCGTGAGGTTCGCGGCGAGGGCCGCGATGATCGCCTTGTTGCCTCCGCTTGCCGACATGGTCCGTTCCGTTCCTTCTGCCCCGCGTCCGCCGGGGTGTCCCGACGGAGAGGGGGCCGGCTGCCGGCGTCGTGCCCCGGGACCGCCTCCGTTCCCCACTGTACGGACATGCGGACCGCCCGTGGCCGGAGCGTATTGTGCCCTCAGGCAGGACGGAGCGCGGCGGCCGCCGCGAGCACGCGGTGCGGGTCGGCCCCGAGATCGGCCGGATCGGCGCCGGTGAGGAGGACGGCGGCCAGCTCGGCGATGCCCGACGACGTCTGGAACCCGTACCCGCCCTGCCCCGCGAGCCAGAAGAACCCGGGGTGGCCGGGGTCGAACCCGACGACCGGCACGCTGGACTCCCGCTGGGTCCGCAGGCCCGTCCAGGACCGGTGGACGGCCGTGACCCCGAGGGTCGTCACGGTTCCGAGCCGCTCGATGAGGCGCTCGATGTCGCCCGGGTGCGGTTGGGGGTCCCCCGCCTCCGCCGGCTCCGATTCGGCGGGCGAGATGAGGACGCCGTCGGCGTCCGGGCGGTAGTAGAAGGAGCCGTCGGCGGCCGCGACCATCGGGGATCCGGCCTGCGGCGCGTTGCCCGCCGCGACGATCGCCGCGGTCCGTCGGAGCGGCACGAGCCCCTGGGGCGCGACGCCGCACAGTGTCGCCACGCCGTCGGCCCAGGCTCCCGCGGCGTCGACCACGACCTCCGCGGTGATCGGGCGATACCCGGCGCGGACGTTCCACAGGGAGCCGTCGTAGCGGGCCTCGGTGACCTGCGCCCCGGTGAGGATGATGACGCCGTCGTCGCTCGCGCTCCGCCGGTGGTATTCGAGCAGCAGGTCCGTGTCCGTGCCCACGCAGTCCGTGTCGATGGCGGCGGCCGCGAAGGCCTCGGGGCGCAGCTGCGGGCAGAGGTCGAGGGCCTCGGCGTGGGAGATCCGGTGCATCGCGGCGCCGGCCCGCGCATCGACGTCGGCCTCGGATCCGACGAGGAGGAAGGACCGCGGCACGGTCAGGGGAAGTCCCGTGGAGGACTGCACGCCGCCCAGCAGCTCGAGCGTGCGCCGGGTCAGGTCCAGGACGGGTTCGGGGCCGTAGCTCGGGATGAGTTGCCGCGCGGAGCGGGAGGAGGTGTGGTACCCGAGGGTCGGCTCGGCCTCCACGAGGACCACGCTGGAGAACGGGGCCAGCGCGGAGGCCAGCGAGAGGCCGGCGATCCCGCCGCCGATGATCAGGACGTCGCACTCGAGGGAGCTCATCCCGTCATCCTAGGCGCGCCCTCCCCCTGCCTGCGCCTCCGCTCCCTACCCTCTTCCGTCGGCTGTCAGCCCACGTGCGCGCCCGGGGCGCCGTCGACGGCGGCCGGGCTCCCGGCCACCTCGGCGCGGGCGGCGACGAACGCCCGGACGCAGGCCTCGATGTCCTCCGCGGTGTGCGCTGCCGAGAGCTGCACGCGGATCCGGGCGGCACCCTTCGGGACCACGGGGTAGCTGAAGGCCGTCACGAAGACGCCCTGCGCGAGCATGGCGTCGGCCGTGCGGGCCGCGAGGACGGCGTCGCCGAACATGACCGGCACGATGGCGTGCTCCCCCACGAGCAGGTCGAAGCCCTCCTCCGTCATGCGGCGGCGGAACAGCGCGGCATTGGTGGTCAGCGTGGACCGCAGGTCGGTGCTGTTCTGCACGAGGTCGAGGGCCGTGAGGGTCGCGGCGACGATCGACGGCGCGAGCGAGTTCGAGAAGAGATAGGGGCGGGCGCGCTGGCGCAGGAGGGCGACGATCTCGGCGCGTGCGGCCACGTAGCCGCCGGATGCCCCGCCGAGCGCCTTGCCGAAGGTGCCCGTGAAGATGTCCACCCGGTCGGCGACCCCGGCGTGCTCGGGCGTGCCGGCGCCGGTGGCGCCCATGAACCCGACGGCGTGCGAGTCGTCGACCATGACCATCGCGTCGTAGCGCTCGGCGAGGTCGCAGATCGCCTCGAGCGGTGCCAGGTAGCCGTCCATGGAGAAGACGCCGTCGGTGACGACCAGGCGGCGTCGGGCCCCCGAGGCCTGCTGCAGCTTCGCCTCGAGGTCGGCCATGTCGCGGTTGGCGTAGCGGAAGCGCTGCACCTTGGACAGGCGGATGCCGTCGATGATGGACGCGTGGTTCAGCGCGTCGGAGATGACGGCGTCCTCCGCTCCGAGGAGCGATTCGAACACGCCGCCGTTCGCGTCGAAGCAGGAGGAGAACAGGATGGTGTCCTCGGTGCCGAGGAACCGCGCGACGCGGCGTTCGAGCTCGAGGTGGAGGTCCTGGGTGCCGCAGATGAAGCGGACGGACGCCATGCCGAAGCCGCGCTCGTCCAGGGCCGTCTTGGCCGCGGCGATGATGTCCGGGTGGTCGGCGAGGCCGAGGTAGTTGTTGGCGCAGAAGTTCAGGACCCTGGCGTCACCGGCCCCCAGCGCGCCGGCCGTGATGTGGCTGGACTGCGGTGAGGAGATGCGGCGCTCGTGCTTGAACAGGCCTGCCTGGCGGATCTCGTCGAGTTCGGTGGCGAGCTGGTCGCGGACTGCTGAATACATGGTGTTCCAAGCCTCTCTAGAGGGTGGTCCAGTCGAGGACCACTTTGCCGCTCGCGCCGCTGCGCGCCGTTGCGAATCCCTGCTGCCAGTCCCGGGCGGGCAGGCAGTCGGTGACCACGGACGAGACGGCCTCGCGCAGGGTCCCGTTGGACTGCAGCATGGCGCTCATCGCGTACCAGGTCTCGAACATCTCCCGGCCGTAGATGCCCTTGAGGGTGAGCATGTGGGTGACCACCTTGCCCCAGTCGATGGAGATCGGGCCTGCCGGCAGCCCGAGCATGGCGATGCGCCCGCCATGGTTCATATTGTCGATCATCTCGGGCAGCGCGGTGGCATGACCGGACATCTCCATCCCGACGTCGAAGCCCTCCTTCATGCCGAGCTCGCGCTGCGCGTCGGCGACACGCATCCGGCTGACGTCGATGGCGAGGTCCGCCCCGACGCCGCACGCGAGGGCGAGCCGCGGCGCGGAGACGTCCGTGATGGCGATCTTGCGGGCTCCGGCGTGGCGGGCGACGGCGACGGCCATCAGGCCGATGGGGCCGGCCCCGGTGATCAGCACGTCCTCCCCGACGAGCGGGAAGCTGAGCGCGGTGTGCACGGCGTTGCCGAAGGGATCGAAGACCGCGCCGAGCTCGGGCGTGATGGTCGCGTCGTGCACCCAGACGTTCGTCTCGGGCACGACGACGAACTCGGCGAACGCGCCGTCGCGCTGGACGCCGACGCTCGAGGTGCGGATGCACATCTGGCGGCGGCCGGCGCGGCAGTTGCGGCAGATCCCGCAGACGACGTGGCCCTCGCCGGAGACGCGGTCGCCGATGCGGACGTCCCGGATGCCGTCGCCGAGGGCGACCACCTCGCCGTAGAACTCGTGGCCGGGGATCAGCGGGGCGGTGATCATGCCCTGCGCCCAGGAGTCCCAGCTCTCGATGTGGAGGTCCGTGCCGCAGATGCCGGTGGTGATGACCCGGATCTTGACCTCGCCCCACCCGGCGTCGGGTTCGGGTCGGTCCACGAGCTCGAAGCCGGGGTGCGTCCCGGATTTGTACAGCGCCTTCACTGAACGGTCCCTTCCATCCCGCGCCCGTCCCGACGGGTCGCGTCGGGATGGTGCGGTACGAGTGCCTGGGCGGAATATGCCCGGAGCAACAGTATCAGCGCGGTCCGTCCTCGAGCACGGCGGCCAGCGTCCCGACGCCGAGGCGGTAGAACGCCGGGGAGTCGTCGGAGGATACCGCCATGGCGCTCCCCATGCTCAGGGCCCAGCCCCGGGCCCGCGCCCAGGTCGCGGCCTCGATCGGGTGCAGCGCCTCGAGTGCGGCGCGGAACGCGGACCGCCCGGCGGCGTCGAAGTGCAGCCACGCCGCGGCGAGGTCCGTCGCGGGATCACCGGAGCACAGGTCGCCGAAATCGACGACGCCGGCGAGCCCGCCGTCGGGCGCGAGGACCACGTTGGCCGGATGCAGGTCGCCGTGCAGCCAGAGCGGCTCCCCCGACCATCCCGGTGCCGCACAGGCGGACTCCCAGGCACTCAGCAGGGCGTCCGCGGGGAGGCCGGGGATCTCCGGGAGCGACGCCAGCCGCGGACGTACGACGTCGTCGCGCGCCGCCAGCGGACCGCCGCGGCCCACGGGGCTGACGGGGGCGTCGGCGGGCGCGGGCCGATGGAACGCTGCGAGGAACCGCGCGAGCGGGACGGCGGCGGCAGAGCGCCCGGCCCGTGGGACCGTGATGCCGCCGGCTCCGTCGATCCAGCGGGAGACGGACCAGTGCCAGGGGTAGCCGGCACCGGGCCGGCCGATCCGCACGGGCGCCGACGTCCGGACGGCCAGGGGCGGGGTGAGACCCGGCAGCCACCGCTGCTCCGCGACCATCAGCGCGTCGGCGACGGCGCGCCGGGGCAGGCGCACCACGAGATCGTGCCCCAGCCTGAACAGCGTGTTGTCCCAGCCGTGACCGGCAGGACGCAGCGGGAGGTGCGCAAGGTCCGGGTGCTGTTCGGCGAGCAGCGACATGACGAGGGAGGGCACGATGTCGTGCTCCGCCCTCGGCAGACCCGCCATCATGCCCTCCCCGTGGATGCTGCCGGCGCTAGCCCTCGACGCCGAGGCGCTGCAGGATCAGCTCGCGTACGCGGCCGGCGTCGGCCTGCCCGCGGGTGGCCTTCATGACCCCGCCCACGATCGCGCCGACGGCCTGGACCTTGCCGCCGCGGATCTTGTCCGCGACGTCGGGCTGGGCCGCGAGGGCGCCGTCGATCGCCTCGAGCAGCGGGCCGTCGTCGGACACGACGGCGAGGCCGCGCTTCTCGACGACCTCCGCGGGCGTGCCCTCGCCGGCGAGGACGCCGTCGAGCACGTCGCGGGAGAGCTTGTCGTTGATCTTGCCGGTCTCGATGAGCGCGTTGAGCTCGACGATCAGCTCGGGCGTGACGCCGAGCTCGGCGGGCTCGACGTCGGCCAGCTTGGCGCGGCGGGAGATCTCGCCCATCCACCACTTGCGGGCGACGGCGGCACTGACACCGGCGGCGATCGTGTCCTCGATCGAGGACATGACCCCGGCGTTGACGACGTCGCGGAACTCGGCGTCGGAGTAGCCCCAGTCGGCCTGCAGGCGCTTGCGGCGCTCGGCGGGCGGTTCGGGGAGTTCGGCGCGCAGCTTCTCGATCCAGGCGTCGTTGGTGACGACCGGTACGAGGTCCGGCTCCGGGAAGTAGCGGTAGTCGTCGGCGTCGGACTTGGGGCGTCCCGACGTCGTGGAGCGCGTGTCCTCGTGCCAGTGGCGCGTCTCCTGCTGGATCGGCGTACCCGAGTCCAGCACGGCGGCGTGCCGCTGGATCTCGTACCGCACGGCGTGCTCGACGGCGCGCAGCGAGTTCACGTTCTTGGTCTCGGTGCGGGTGCCGAACTTCTCCTGGCCCTTCGGCTTGAGGGAGACGTTCGCGTCGCAGCGCACGTTGCCGCGCTCCATCCGGGCGTCCGAGACGCCGAGGTTCTTGACGATCTCGCGGATCGCTGCCACGTAGGCCTTCGCGAGCTCGGGGGCCCGCGAGCCGGCGCCGACGATCGGCTTCGTGACGATCTCGATCAGGGGCACGCCCGCCCGGTTGTAGTCCACGAGGGAGAACTCGGCGCCCTGGATGCGGCCCGTCGCGCCGCCCATGTGGGTGAGCTTGCCGGCGTCCTCCTCCATGTGGGCGCGCTCGATCTCCACGGTGAACACCGTGCCGTCGGCGAGTTCGATGTCGATGCTGCCGTCGTAGGCGATGGGGTCCTCGAACTGGGACGTCTGGAAGTTCTTCGGGGTGTCCGGGTAGAAGTAGTTCTTCCGCGCGAAGTAGCACTTCTCGGCGATCCTGCAGTTCAGCGCGAGGCCGATCTTGATCGCGGACTCGACGGCGACGCCGTTGACGACGGGCAGGACGCCGGGCAGGCCGAGGTCCACCGGGGTCACGTTGGTGTTGGGCACGTCCCCGAACGCGTTGGGCGCGGAGGAGAACATCTTCGTCCGGGTGTTGAGTTCCACATGGACCTCGAACCCGAGCACCGGATCGTACTTCTCCATGGCCTCGTCGAAGGACAGGACCTCATCTGTTCCAGCAGTCATTACTTACCACCTGTGATCTCGGGGGCCTGGGCCAGCAGCGGCCCGCCCCACGTCTCTTCGAGCAGCGATTCGAGGACGGCGCCCACGCGGTAGAGGCGTGCGTCCTTGCGGGCGGGGGCGAGGAGCTGGATGCCGACGGGCAGCCCGTCCTCGTCCGCGAGGCCCCCGGGCAGGGACAGTCCGGGGACGCCGGCCATGTTCGCCGGGATGGTGGCGACGTCGTTCAGGTACATGGCCAGCGGGTCGTCGAGCTTCTCGCCCAGCTTGAACGCCGTGGTCGGGGCGGTCGGCGAGATCAGGACGTCGGCCTGCCCGAACGCGGCGGCGAAGTCGCGCTGGATGAGCGTGCGCACCTTCTGCGCCGAACCGTAGTAGGCGTCGTAGTAGCCGGCGCTCAGCGCGTAGGTGCCGAGGATGATACGGCGCTTCACCTCGTCGCCGAAGCCGGCCGCGCGGGTGGCGCCCATGACGCGCTCGATCGTGGGCGTTCCCTCGGGCACCACGCGCAGGCCGAAGCGCACGCCGTCGTACTTGGCCAGGTTGCTGGAGGCCTCGGACGGCATGATCAGGTAGTAGGCGGCGAGGGCGTACCGGAAGTTGGGGCAGGAGACCTCGACGATCTCGGCGCCCGCCGAGCGCAGCAGCTCGAGCGACTCGTGGAAGCGGGTGAGGACGCCGGCCTGGTAGCCCTCGCCCTGGAGCTCCTTGATGACGCCGATGCGCATGCCCTCGACCTGGCCCACGCGGGCGGCCTCGACGAGTGCGCCGACCGGGTCGGTGAGCGACGTCGAATCGTGGGGGTCGTGGCCGCCGATGACCTCGTGCAGCAGGGCGCTGTCGAGGACAGTGCGGGACACGGGGCCGATCTGGTCGAGCGAGGAGGCCATGGCGATCGCGCCGTAGCGGGAGACGCCGCCGTAGGTGGGCTTCACGCCGACCGTGCCGGTGACGGCGCCGGGCTGGCGGATGGAGCCGCCGGTGTCGGTGCCGAGTGCCAGGGGTGCCTCGAACGCGGCGACGGCGGCCGCTGACCCGCCGCCGGACCCGCCGGGGATGCGGTCGAGGTCCCAGGGGTTGCGGGTGGGCCCGAACGCGGAGTGCTCGGTGGAGGAGCCCATGGCGAACTCGTCGAGGTTTGTCTTGCCGAGGATCGGCATCCGCGCGGCGCGGAGCTTGCGGACCACGGTGGCGTCGTAGGGGCTCTGCCAGCCCTCGAGGATCTTCGACCCGGCCGTGGTGGGCTGACCCCGCGTGACGATCAGGTCCTTCACGGCGATGGGGACGCCCGCGAGCGTATGCAGCGTGTCGCCGTCGGTCCGGGCCTTGTCCACCCCGGCGGCGACGAGCAGCGCCTCGTCGGTGTTGACGTGCAGGAACGCGTTGATCGCGCCGTCCACGGCGTCGATGCGGTCGAGGTAGGCCTGCGTCGCCTCGACGGCGGAGACCTCCTTCGCGGCGAGCTTCTGTGAGAGGGCGTCGGCGGAGAGGTGGATCAGGTCTGTCATGGGTTACTCCCCGTCCAGGATTGCCGGGACCTTGAAGCGGCCGTCGGCGTTGTCGGGCGCGCCGAGGAGGGCTTCCTCGTTGCTGAGGGTGTCCCCCACGACGTCGTCGCGGAACACGTTGCTCAGCGGGATCGGGTGGCTCGTCGCGGGGATGTCGTCGCCGGCGACCTCGCTCACGCTCTTGATGGAATCGACGATCACCGCGAGTTCCCCGGCCATGCGGTCGAGCTCGTCGTCGGTCATGTCGATGTGGGCGAGCCGCGCAAGGTGCGCGACGTCGTCCCGGTTGATCTCAGCCATGGATCTCCCCTGGAAGTCGGAGGTGGGTATCTGCTCCCAGTCTAGTGCTGGCGCGGTCGGCGCCCGGCATCAGCGGAGGCGGCACCCGGCGACGGCGACGCGTGCGCCTACAGGGGCAGGCGGAAGACCCAGAGCAGGATGTCCTCGTTCGGGACCTCCCAGTCGCGGCCGGGCACGCGGACGAAGCCCATCGACTCGTAGAGCCGGTGCGCCCGGACCATGTCGGAGCCGCTCGTCAGGCTCACGGCCTCGATGCCGGGGAGGGTGCGGGCGTGCTCGATGATGCGCTCCACCATGGCCCGGCCGATGCCCCCGCGCTGCACGGCCGGGTCCACCGCGAGCATCCGGAACTCCAGCTCCCCCTCGACGGCGATGTCGGTGTACCGCTGGCCCGCGAACGTGAGGGCGACCGACCCGACGATGACGCCGTCGCGCTCCGCCACCCAGACCTCGGCGTGCTCGGCGCGGTGCTCGATGTCGGCCAGCACGGCCATGTAGGGGTGGGCCTCGTCGGAGAAGTACCCGGCCTCGAGGTAGGCGCCGCGCGTGATGCGGCGGACGTCGTCGTAGTCCTCGGGGCGGACGGGCCGGACGGTGATGCGGGCGTCGGAGGGTGGGGTGGTCACCGGCCCATTTTGCCACGCGACGAAGCCGCCGGGACGCCGTCGTCCCGGCGGCCGCCGGTCCTGCCGGTGCGGGAGATCAGCCCCGCGTGATCGGGAGTTTCCGGGGTCCCTCGCGCCTCGCGTCGTCCGGGAGCGGCGTCCTGACGTTCAGCACGCCGTCCGCGTAGCTCGCGCGGATGTCCTCGTCCCTCACCCCGTCGGGGAGCACGATGTCGCGCCGGAAGGATCCGTACCGGAATTCGGACCGGTAGCGGTCCTTCTCCTTGTGCTCCTCCTTCTCCTCGCGGTGGGCGCTGATCCGCAGGAAGCCGTTCTCGATGCTGACCTCGATGTCCTTCTCGGGATCGAGCCCCGGCATCTCCGCACGGACCACCATGTCCTTGCCGTCGACGAACTCCTCGACCCGGATGGAGGACGGCCCGGACGACGACGACTCGAAGAGCCGCTCCATCGAATCGAGCAGGTCCATGGGTGACCTGGTGCCGCCGTTGAAGGGGAAGTTCCGCCGACTGGACCCGAAGGGCGGCCATCGCCGTGCATCAGTCATGACAAACTCCAGACTCTCGGTGGGACCGGCCCGATCAGGGCCAGGATCCTCCGAGTAGACACCGACGCTGTCGGCACCGACAGGGACGAAAGACCCCCGACGCTGCTCAGTGTTTGGCCGTGTAGAGCGTCGGTGCGGGGAGGCCTGCCTCCTCCCGGACCCGCCGGGCGAACCGCTCGATCGACGTGAGCGCGGACACGACGTCCGCGGGCCGGACCTCGAACGGCATCGCGTGGATGGTCTCGCCCGCCACGGTCGCCGTGGTCGCGATGAGTTCGAGCTCACTGGTGTCGTCCGGGGTCAGCCCGATCTCCGTGAGGGTGGTGGGAAGCCCCACCCGCGTCGTGAACTCGATGAAGTCCCGGATGTCCTGCGTCGGGGCGCCCTCGAGGACGAGCTGGGTGAGGGAGCCGATGTTCACCTTCTGGCCGTGGGCCAGCCCGTGGGTCTGCGGCGCCGCGGTGAGCCCGTTGTGGATGGCGTGGGCCGCCGCCAGTCCTCCCGACTCGAAGCCGAGGCCCGAGAGCAGCGTGTTGGCCTCGATGACCTTCTCCACGGCCGGGGTCACGAGGTGGTCGCGGACCGCGTCGAGGGCCGGCAGCGCGTTGTCCCAGAGGACGTCCCAGCTCAGCCGCGCGAGGGCCGTGCCGGTGAGGGTGGGAAGCCCTCCCGCCATGGTCTGCGAGCTCGACGCCGCCGTCGCCCGCGCCTCGAGCCACGTCGCCAGGGCGTCGCCCACGCCGGCGGCGAGGAAGGCAGCCGGCGCGTTGGCGACGATCAGGGAGTCGACGAGCACGAGGTCCGGGTTGCGTGGGAAGAAGCGGTATTCCTCGAAGGTGCCGTCCTCGGTGTAGACCACGGCCAGGGCCGACGTCGGGGCGTCGGTCGACGCAACGGTCGGGACGGTGACCCAGCGGATGCCG
Organism: Arthrobacter antioxidans; assembly: GCF_023100725.1. NCBI lineage: Bacteria > Bacillati > Actinomycetota > Actinomycetes > Micrococcales > Micrococcaceae > Arthrobacter > Arthrobacter antioxidans. The sequence continues at coordinate 1,166,867 of NZ_CP095501.1, read as the reverse complement.
GCCAGGAATCCCGAGGCCTTGACGGCGTCGATGGTGCTTCCCCCGCCCACCGCGACGTCGGCCTTCGTCCGCTTGATCACCTCGACGAGGCGGTCGATCTCGCGGGCGGACGGTACGCCCCCGAAGGCCTCCCGCGTGACCGGGAGCCCGGCCGCCTCGAGGGACGCGGTGACGTCGTGTCCCACGAAGCCCCAGACGACGTCGTCGGCGACGACGAGCGGTGTGCTCCCGATGGGTGCGAGGTACTCGCCGAGCCGGGAGATGGCCCCCGGACCCTGGGCGTACCGGCCGGGACTGATGACGGAGCGGATGGGGCTGGGCATGGGGACCTCCTGGGGGTCTCGTGGGTGGGCTGGTTGGTGACCGGTGGTGTGTCAGGGCACGAGGACGGCCCTGCCCCTCACCCGGCCTGCGTCGAGGTCGTCGATGGCCTGCTGGAAGTCGTCCAGCGCGTACTTCTGGGTGTGGAGCTTGACGGCGCCGCGCGCGGCGAGCGCCATGAGGTCCTGCAGGTCGTTGTAGGAGCCGACGAGGTTCCCGATGATGTTGATCTCGGTGGAGATGATGTCGATCGTGGGGACGTCGATGTTCTCCCCGTACCCCACGACGTAGTAGTCCCCCGCCCGCCGCAGCATGGCGAGGCCCTGGGTGGTCGCGCCGCCCTCGCCGACGAAGTCGATGACCGCCTCGGCGCCGTTCCCTGCGGTGAGGGCCAGCACCTGCTCCACCTGGCCACCGTCGGCAAGGACGCCCTCGTGCGCCCCGATGCCCCGCGCGAGCTCGAGGGCCGCAGCGTTGCGGTCCACGACGACGATGCGGGCCGGGGTGAGCGCCCTCAGGACCTGGATGCCGATGTGCCCGAGCCCGCCGGCCCCGATGACGACACACGTGTCCCGCGGGGTGAGCCGCTTCGCGGCCTTGGCAGCCGCGTGGTAGGCGGTGAGCCCCGCATCCGCGAGAGCAGCGACATCCGACGGCTCCAGGGAGTCGTCGATCCGGACCACGGAGCGGGCGGAGGTGAGGAGGTACTCGGCGTACCCGCCGTGGGTGTCCAGGCCCGGGAACTGGCTGACCTCGCAGTGCACGTCGTCCCCGGACCGGCACGCGCGGCACAGTCCGCAGGTGATGAGGGGGTGCAGGATCACCTTGTCGCCCACGCCGACGTTCGTCACGGCGCTCCCGACGGCGTGCACCCAGCCGGCGTTCTCGTGCCCGATCGTGTAGGGCAGGGGGACCTGGGACTTCGCCGACCACTGGCCCTCGAGGATGTGCAGGTCGGTGCGGCAGACCCCCGCGCCGCCGATCCTGACCACGACGTCGAACGGGCCGGTGACGCCCGGCATCGGCACCTCGGCCATCTTCAGGGCTTCGTGGTAGCCGACGACCTGCACTGCTCGCATGCTGCTCATGGGTGGGACTCCTTGACGGTGAGGGGAAGTAGCGGGTGGTGGTCGGCGGGTTCGGCGCCTTCCGACCGGAAGGCCTGGTCCGCACCGGAGCCCTCGTAGCGGGTCCGGAGGAGCCCGCGGCAGAAGTGCGCGTTCCCGTCGATCGAGATGCGGGTGGACCGGGCGCGGCGCAGGGCGAGCGGGACCGCCTCGGCGGGGTAGGGGCGGCCGTCGTCGTCGACCAGCACGGGCGCGTCGGGGTCTCCGGAGAGTCCGAGCGCCGTCCGTCGGCGCAGCAGCGCGTCCGTCTCGCGGCCCGGGAGGAGGTCCCGGAGGCCCACGCCGCCGACGTCCTCCACGCGGAGTGCGGGATCCGCGCGGAGGAGGCCGGTGAGGCAGCGCTCCATCGCGGCCGTGTGGGCCTTCCGGCGGAAGATCCGCCGCAGGTCCTCGAGACTGTCCTCCGCCTCGTGGAGGAACGTGCCGCGGTACCCCGCATCCGCCGCGAGGCCCGTGTTGATCAGGTCCGAGTCGTGGTGGTCGTCCAGTTCGACCACGACGGCGGCCACGCCGGGGATCGCCGCGACCGCGTCCTTGCTGTCGGACGCCATGAGGTAGGCGAAGTTCGGCGAGCAGAAGGACGTGGGCAGGCGCAGGTGCACCCGGACCGTCGGGTCCGGGCCCCCGTCCACTCGGATGGAGCGGACGAACCCGAGCTCGGTGATCGGCTCGTCGAGCTCCGGATCGAAGACGGTGGACAGGCTCCGGCGGACGGCGTCCTCGGTGACCGTGTGCACGCGTCCCGCGAGTTCGGCGTGCGCAGCGGTCATTGTGCGCTCGCCAGATCGGCCCGTTCCGGCTGCCGGGGGCCCGTCGCAGTCTCCCCGGCGTCGGGGAGCTGGAGCTCCGCCGGCACCGGGAGGTCGTACATCTTCGCGGCGTTGAGGCCGAGGATCTTCTTCTTCTGCTCGATGGTGAGCGGCGCGTACTCGGTCATGTCCTCCGGGATCTGGAAGTCCACGAACTGCTCGACGAGCCACCGCGGTGTCCACAGCGCGTAGTCGCTGGAGAACTGGATGCGGTCCTCCCCGATCCAGTAGATGAGCTCGCCGATGATCTGCGCGAAGTACCGCGGTCGGGTGTGCATGAACGGCATCGCCACGGCCAGGCCGCCGTGGACGTTGGGCTCCTGCGTGGCGATCCAGCAGAAGTCCTCGAGCCGGGGCAGGCCCACATGCTCCACGACGAAGTTCAGGTCGGTGAAGTCGGTGGCGGCGTGGTCGACGTCGGACACGTCGAAGGCGTCCCGGTCGAGGGGCCGGATGGTGGGGCCCTTGTGGACGTGGATGTTCTTGATCCCCAGGGCGCGGCACTCCTCGAAGTACCGGTAGGCCCACGGGTCGGACAGCTTGTAGCCGCGGGAGTCGCCGTGCCATTCGGCCGTGTACAGCTTCACGCCCTTGAAGCCCATCCGCTCGTGGTCGGCGCGCAGCTGGTCCAGGCCTGCCTCGCCGTTCCGCGGGTCGAAGCAGTGGTTGTAGGTCAGCTTGTCCGGGTGCGCCGAGGCGAGGCCGTAGGCCTCCTCTGTCTGTCCGAACCCCCGGTGGTAGAACTCGCCGAGGTACGCGGACTGGAAGATGGCGTGGTCCACGTACCCGTCGGTGAACAGGTCCTTCATGAGGCGCTCGCCGCCCTGGTAGAGGTAGTCCTCGTAGCTCCAGGTCTCCGATTCCGGGGAGAGGTTGCGGTGGTAGTCGTAGAAGCAATCGATGAACTGCTTGCCGTGGATGCTGCGCTGGTTCTCGGGACGGGCGTCCCAGAGGGCTATGTGCGCGTCGACAATGAAATAGTTCTCGCCGTCTTTGCTGTACATCTTCGATCTCCTCCTGGCGGCTGCCGTAGCCGCGACAGGACTGACGTTAGGTGCGAAAATGGCTCCCAACGCGCGGGGTGTGTCTCATTTTGAGACGATGCCTATCCCTATCCCCTGGAGTGGGACGCAGCCTCGACATCGACCGAGGAGGACGGCAATGGAGCCGAACCAGAAGGGCGGGCTCGTCACGCCGCAGAGGGGCCCCTCTACCGGCCCTCTGCTCGTCACGGCCAAACGCCTGGCCGCGTCGTGGCGGCGCAGCGAGGAGTACGGGGTGTCGGCGGAGCTGGTGGAGCCGAGCTGGGCCGGCTCGGCCCCGACGGACTCCCTGTTCTTCGAGTGCGGCCAGGCAGTGCTCACGGCCCTGCGCAGCACGCTGGCGGACGAGCCCGTGAGCCTCATGCTCACCGACGCCGACGGCCTGCTGCTCCAACGGCTGAGCGGCAGCTCCACCCTCCTGCGGGCTCTCGACCGGGTGCACCTGGCCCCCGGGTTCACCTACTCCGAGCGGGACGCCGGCACCAACGGTATGGGACTGGCGCTGGCAGACCGCTCTCCTGCCCTGGTCCGTGCGGAGGAGCACTACAGCGCCAGCCTGCGCACCTATACCTGCGCCGCCGCACCCGTTTTCGATCCGGTCAGCGGTGCCCTCGAGGGCTGCGTCAACATCACCACGTGGTCCGATGCCTCCCCCGAGCTGCTGCTGGCCCTGGCGCAGTCGGCGGCCGGGAACGCCACGGCACTGATGCTCGCGCGGGCCCACGGCCACCGGCAGAAGCAGGGGCCCCGGGGCGGCGTGTTCCGGATGCGGCGCGACGGACTCGAACCCGCCGTCGGGACCGTGCGAGCCCTGTCCTCGTCCTGGACGGACGCACTCGACCAGGCGACGCAGGCACTGGCCGCCGGGCGCGTCGTCGCCGCCGTCGGGGAGCACGGCGCGGGGCGGGCGACGCTCCTGGCGCAGGCGTTCCGCTGCTCACGGCCGGGGGCCCGCATCCTGTCGGCCGCCGCACCCGCGCCCGACGACGTCGACGCCTGGCTGTCGGTCTGGACCCCCGAGCTGGCCAAACCGGACACCGCGGTGATCGTCGAGAACATCGACCTCCTGCCCGCCTGGGCCGCCCAGGAGCTGAAGGCGCATGCCGTTCGCGCGCTGCGGGCGCTCCCGCCGTCGGACACGGGAACGGCACCGGCCCTCGCGTGGGCGGTCACGGCCACCGACCTGGACGCCATACCGCGTCCGCTGGCAGCCGCGGTGGACACCGTGGTCGCCGTGCCACCGCTGCGGGACCGCGGCGATGACGTCCTCCAGTTGGCACGGTTCGCCGCCCACCAGACCCGGCTGCGCGAGATCGACTTCACTCCCGCGGCCGAGCGGGCGCTCCTGGAGCACGAGTGGCCCGACAACGTGGACGAACTCTTCACCGTGGTGCACGATGCGGCGGTCCGCGCGGAGCGGATCGACGTCCGGCATCTGCCCGCCTACATCCTGGGCAGGCCCGGTCCGCATCTCAGCCGGATCGAGGCGGTCGAACGCGACGAGATCGTGCGGAGCCTGGCCCAGCCGGGGGTCACGGTCACCGCGGCTGCGGCGGAGCTCGGCATCAGTCGCGCGACCATCTATCGTCGGATCGCCCGCCTCGGGATCACGCGACCACGGTGATCCCGCTCGTCCCTCGGGACACCTGCGTCCTCACGATCCGTTGCCGGGACTTCCGCTCGTCCTCTGCCCGTCCTTGACCCGATCCGTGACGCCATGCGCTCGCCACAGGACGAGTGAGGGACGAGCGCAGTCACGGCCAGCCGGCGGATTTCACCGTGCGCCGGCTGGCCGTGACGGCCTCATAATGTCGGTGGTGGTTGGGAGAATTCAGTATGGACAGCAGCTCGAACGCTCCGCTTGAAACCACCGATCTTGGTGGTGCTTCGCGGCGTAGCGCTGTCCCGTCCGCTGCGGTTCGCGCTGACTCTGTGCAGGATCTGATCGATCTGGTGGCGTCTCTTCCAGCGGGCCCCGGCAGTGCTGAATTCATCCAGCAGCTGCGCGAACAGATTCATCGGTTCAGCGCCACCGTGTCCGGTGGTGCTGCGCACCACGGCGCCCCCATGTTCGGTGGGGCTGAGCATCAGGACGACGTTTTGTCTGCTGCTGGCCTGGCCACGTCCTCGGCAGACCACCTCGCACCTGCTGCTGTCCCTGCCTCTTCGTCGGCGGCGCGGGTGCGGGAGTTGATGGAGGAGATGGCCTCGCTTCCCATGGGTGCCGGTGGTGCGGAGCTGATCAATGAGATGCGGGTCCTGGAGGATTTCACGTCGGCGATCGCCGCCCGGCAGGCCCGGACCGCGGTCGCGTTCGACCTGGATGAGCGCCAGTCCCAGGCTGGGGCTGGTGTGCCGGTGGCCGAGCAGGGTCGGGGTGTGGCCGCGCAGATCGCCCTGGCCCGGCGTGAGTCCCCCGCCCGGGGCGGCCGGCTGCTCGGGTTGGCGCGGGCTCTGGTGACGGAGATGCCGCACACGATGGCCGCTGTGGAGGCCGGGTTGGTGAACGAGTGGCGGGCGACCCTGCTGGTGCGGGAGACGGCCTGCCTGTCCGCTGCGGACCGGTGCGCGGTCGATGAGGAGCTCAGCCCCGACACGGGTGCCTTCGACGGGGCCGGGGACCGGCAGATCGTCGCCGCGGCCCGGGCGGCCGCGTACCGCAGGGACCCGCGGTCGGTCACCCAGCGGGCCAGCCGTGCCGCGGCGGAGCGGCATGTGAGTCTACGGCCGGCACCGGACACCATGACGTACCTGACCGCCCTGCTGCCGGTCGCCCAGGGGGTCGCGGTGCACGCGGAGCTGACCCGGCACGCCGACGCCTGCCGGGCGGAGGGCGATGAACGCAGCCGCGGCCAGCTGATGGCCGATGCGCTGGTGGAGCGGACCACGGGCACCCCGGGCGGGTTCTCCCGGGTCGAGGTGCAGCTGATCATGACCGACCGGACCCTCCTCCAGGGCGACAGTGAGCCGGCCCGCCTGCCCGGCTACGGGATCGTCCCCGCCGGCTGGGCCCGAGAGCTCCTCTCCCAGGGGCCCGCAACGCCGGCAGCCGGACCCGCAGCCGGGCAGCCTACGGCACAGACCACCACCGACTCAGCCGGCCACGGAGCGGGCCCGGCAACCGGACCCGTCACCGGGCAGGCGAGCGGTCAGGCGAGCGGTCGGGACTTCGCGGTCTGGCTCCGGCGGCTCTATACCGCGCCAGGAAGTGGTGAGCTGATCGCGGCCGATTCCAGATCCCGGTTGTTCACCCCAGGACAGCGCCGCTTCATCCAGGCCCGCGATCATCTGTGCCGGACCCCGTACTGTGACGCGCCGATCCGCCACTACGACCACATCGTCCCCTGGCGTGACGACGGGCCCACCAGCCTCGCCAATGGTGCCGGGCTGTGTGAGGCCTGCAACCACACCAAGGAACTGCCCGGCTGGAAGGCCAGACCGCACCCGGATCCCGGGACCAGCCACGCCCGGCATGCCCTCGAGGTCAGCACGCCCACCGGCCACACCTACCACTCCACCGCACCACCCCTCCCCGGCAGCAGCCCGAACGAACGCGGGTACGAGCGTGACCACGACCGGGAGCACGACCGGGAGCACGACTGCGAGACCGGGAAACACATCCGCCCGCTGACGCCGCCGAGCTACGCGCCGGACGATCACAGCATTCCGGCATACCCCTACCCGCGGCGGTCCCGACGGGCCGAACTGCTCTTCGCCTGACTGTGCAGGCAGGACGCCTGACCGACTCGCCCGCCGCGAGGGCAGGATCGATCGCCGGACGGCCCACCGGTTCTGCGCGTCTTGATCGACGTCGGGCCGCGACGCCCAGCGGACGTGCAGTCCGGGCTTGCGTGGCCCGCAGCCCCACCCAATTGCTTCCACGGGCGGGAACGGCACCGCCGAGGCGAAGGACGGGCGGGAACGGCCTCTGGTGCGGTGACGGCCAGGGTGTAACACTGCAAGCTGCCTGCAAGCCCGCCCTGACATCCGCCGAGACCGCGACGAAGGGGAGATCATATGCCCGCTACACCCGGCTCCCACTCTGTCGAGCTGTCGACGGACCGGAGGTGAGCCGTGCCGATGACCGCTGATGGGAGGCCACCGCCGGCGTCGTCCCCCACCGCGCCGACGCGCACTCTGCCACCCTTCGCGGGTCGCACGGTGGCGATACCCGCAGCGGTGCTCTGCCTGCTGCTCACGCTCGTGTCCGGGAACTACGGCTATCACCGGGACGAACTGTACTTCCGGATGCTCCCTCCCGCGTGGGGATACATCGACCAGCCGCCCCTGACTCCGTGGCTGGTCCGATCGTTCGGCCTCATCGCGGACGAGGTGTGGGCCATCCGAATCCCTGCGACCCTCTCGACCCTCCTGGCACTCGTGGTCGTGGTCCTGATCACGCGGGAATTCGGCGGCGCAGCGTACGCCCAGGGCCTGTGCGCATGGGGGTTCGGTTTCGGCGTGGTCCCCCTGCTCTTCGGCCACGTCATGCTGACCGCATCGGTGGACCTCCTGTTCTGGCCCACCGTCGTCCTGTGCGTGGTCCGGGCGCTCCTGCGGGAGGCGCCCGCGTGGTGGCTGGCCGCCGGGATCATCGCCGGGCTGGCCACCTACAACAAGCTGCTGATCGCGGGACTGCTGATCTCACTCCTGGCCGGGCTGCTCGTCGCCGGTCCCCGCTCAGTGCTCGCCACTCCGTGGCCGTGGATCGCTGGCGCCCTCACCCTCGCCGTGGCAGCCCCCAACCTCGCGTATCAGGCCACCCACGGCTGGCCGCAGCTGTCCATGGGCGCCGCCCTGAACGAGAACAACGCCGCCGATACCCGCGTGGACATGTGGTGGTTCCTGTTCGTCACCCTCGGCCCGCCACTGGCCCTGGTGTGGTGCCTCGGCTGGTGGCACCTGCTGCGCCGCACCGCGTGGAGACCTGCGCGCTTCATCGCCATCGCGTTCCTGGTGCTCCTGGCCCTCGCCTTCGCGGCCGGAGGACAGATCTACTATTCGGCCGGGCTCGTCGTCGTGCTCTTCGCCATCGGGTGCGTCCCCGCCGCCGAGATCATGCGGTCCCGCGCACGACGCCTCGTGGCCTGGACCGCGGTGGCCGTCAATGCCGTCGCCTCCACCGTGATCGCCCTGCCTGTCATCCCCATGGGCGTGGTGGGCCGGACCCCGGTCCCGGAGATCAACCAGTTGGCGCGCGATCAGGTGGGCTGGCCCGCCTACGTCGACCAGATCGGCGATGTCGTCGCGAATCTTCCCGACCCCTCCGACGCCACCCTCATCGCCAGCAATTACGGTGAGGCCGGGGCCCTCCACCGGTACGGGGATGCCCGCGGGCTTCCTCCTGCGCACAGCGGGCACAACGAGCTGTACCACCTCTCCACCCCTCCTGAGGATGCGCGCACCGTGATCGTGATCGGCGGGCAGGCCGATCTGGCAAGGACCCTGTTCGTGTCCTGCGAAGAGGTGGCCCGCCTGGACAACGGGCTCGACGTCGACAACGAGGAACAGGGGCAGCCCGTTCTCGTGTGCGAGCGTACCCAGCCGTGGTCGGATCTCTGGCCCCGGTTCCGGCACCTGGACTGACGGCACGTGGATTGACGACGCCCCGACCGACGGGACCCCGACCGAACACCTGAACGTGCCCTCAGGTGGCCGCAGTGACCCTCCGATAGCCGCTTCCATCGGGCCGGCGCTCCAGATACCCGTGGTCCACGAGCGCGCGCCGCAGCGTCGGGATGTCGTACGTGACGGTCGCCAGCAGCCGGTTGACCTCGGGCTCGCCGAGCTCCTCGTCGGCCGGGAGGAGCCTCCCGGCGAGGTGCGCCAGCAGATCGCTGCGGTCCTGCCCGGCACGCGGCAGGCCGTCGATCCGCCCGTCCCGGAAGAACCGGTCCACACCCTTCGGGGTGGGCGCAGCCGCGGTGGCGAGCACCTCCTTGAACAGGCCGTCCTCCACCGCGTGCTCCGGCGTCAGCAACCCGGCGTCGACCAACCGCTGCAGCTCCTTCGGCGTGGCGTCGAGCGGCTGCCCGAGCACGGCCCGCGCGTACAGCTCGCGCGAGCGGGCGCCGGCGAGCGTGGACAGGACCTTCTGCCAGGACGGCGCGGTCACGCCCGGTCCTCGCCGGACGCGGAACCGGGCTCGGAACCGGTGAGGGAGTCAATGAGTTCTGCGGGTCCGGCCGCAGTGACGCCCGCCAGCCGCTCTGCCTCGGTGGGGCCGCCGTCGAGCATGGGCCGGAGTTCCGGCCGGTGGACGGACAGTCCTGCCTCCTCGGCGATCAGGGCGCCCGCCGCGAAATCGTGCTCGTGCAGGCCGCGCTCCACGAAGGCGTCGAGCGTGCTGTCGGCCACGAGGCACAGGTCCAGGGCGGCCGAACCGAGCCGGCGTACGTCGCCGTAGCCCTCGAGGAGCGTCCCGAGGGCTACGACCTGCTCCGTCCGGATGGCGGCGTCGTAGGAGAACCCGGTGCCGAGAAGCCGTCCCTGCCTGGCGCGGGGGCCGACGAGGCGCCGCACGGACCCGTTCTCGCTCACCCAGGCTCCCCCGCCGCGGGACGCCCAGTAGATGCGGTGGAGCGCGGGCGCGTTCACGACGCCGGCGAGCCACGTGCCGTCGGCGCCGGCAGCGGCCACGGACGTGCCGTAGTAGACGATGTTGCGGATGAAGTTGGTGGTGCCGTCGAGGGGATCGATCGACCAGCGGACGCGGTCGCCGTCGGGGGTGAACCCGCTGGGCACGGTGGTCCCGAGCTCCTCACCCGTGATCGCGTCGTGCGGACGCGCGCACCTGATGACGCTCCGGACCGCGTGTTCCGCGGCGACGTCGAACGCAGTCACCCAGTCGCTGTCCGAGCTCTTGCTGGTGGCGTCCAGCGCTTCGGGATCACGCCGGGCCAGCACTGCGGCGCCCGCCGCGGCGGCCTGCCGGGCGAGGTGCAGGAGCACCTCCGGGGAGGGATCCCGGACGTCGCCGCTCCCCGGCGCAGCGGTCATCGCACGGCCCGCCCGCCGGGATCCGTGCCGGCGCCCGCCTCGAGCTCCTCGGCCACCTCGGTGTCCTCGCTCTCGTCGCCGCCGGTCCCCGCGGTGCCGCCCTCGTCGGGCCCCACACCCGCGGGACCGTTCTCGAGGAGGGCGGTGAACCCCTCCTCGTCGAGGACCGGGATGCCGAGCGTCTCGGCCTTCTCCAGCTTGGTGCCCGCGTTCTCCCCGGCCACCACGTAACTCGTGTTCTTCGACACCGAGCCGGCAGCCTTGCCGCCGCGCGTGATGATCGCTTCCTTCGCCTCGTCGCGGTTGTAGCGCTCGAGGGAGCCGGTCACGACGACGGTCAGGCCCTCGAGGGTGCGCGGCGTGCTCTCGTCGACCTCGTCCTCCATGCGCACACCTGCCGCAGCCCACCGGTCGACGATCTCCCGGTGCCAGTCCTCCGCGAACCACTCGGTGAGCGCGACGGCGATGGTGGGGCCGACGCCGTCCACGTTGGCCAGCTCCTCCTCGCTCGCGGCGCGGATCCGCTCCATGGACCCGAAGGCCGTGGCGAGCGCGCGGGACGCCGTGGGGCCGACGTGCCGGATGGACAGCGCCACGAGTACGCGCCACAGCGGCTGCGTCTTCGCCTTCTCCAGTTCGGTGAACAGCTTCCGGGTGGTGGCACTCGGCTCGGAGGGCTTCTTCGCCGTGCCCTTGGAGTAGAAGTAGGGCACGAGTTCGCGGCCCGTGACCACGCCCTTCACCTTCTTGTCCCGCTCGATCCGGACGTCCGCGAGCTTCTCCGGGGTGAGGTCGAAGATGTCCGCCTCGGTGGTGATGGGCGGCACCGCGGGCTCGGCGGGCTGCGTGAGGGCGATGGCCGCCTCCCAGCCGAGGGCCTCGATGTCGAAGGCGCCGCGGCCGGCGAGGTGGAACACCCGTTCGCGCAACTGCGAGGGGCAGGAGCGGGCGTTGGGGCAGCGGATGTCGACGTCGCCCTCCTTCGCCGGCTGCAGCGGGGTGCCGCAGGACGGGCACTCGGTGGGCATGACGAACTCGCGGACGGGTGGGTCCTGCTTGTCGCGCAGCGCCATGACCGGCCCCACGATCTCGGGGATGACGTCGCCCGCCTTCCGGAGCACCACGATGTCGCCGATCATGACGCCCTTGGCCTTGACCACCTCCTGGTTGTGGAGCGTGGCCATGCCCACGGTGGAGCCGGCGACCTTGACCGGCTTCATGAGGCCGAACGGCGTGACGCGGCCGGTCCGCCCGACATTCACGAGGATGTCGAGCAGCTTCGTGTTCACTTCCTCGGGCGGGTACTTGTAGGCCACGGACCACCGGGGCACGCGGGAGGTGTGGCCCAATGCGCGCTGCAGCGCGAAGCTGTCCACCTTGACCACGATGCCGTCGATCTCGTGCAGCAGGTCGTGGCGGTGGTCTCCGTGGTGCGCGATGAAGTCGACCACCTCGTCCTGGCTGTGGAGCACCCTGTAGTAGGGCGACGTGGGCAGGCCCCACCCCTTCAGCAGCTCGTAGGTCTCCGACTGCGTCGCCGCCGACAGCCCCGTCCGGGCGCCGATGCCGTGCACGTACATGTCCAGGGGCCGCTCCGCCGTCATGGCGGGGTCCTTCTGGCGCAGCGACCCTGCGGCGGCGTTCCGGGGGTTGGCGAAAGGCGCCTTGCCCGCGGCCACCATGCGCTCGTTGAGCTGGCCGAACTCCTTCGTGGGGAAGAACACCTCGCCGCGGATCTCCACCTCCTCGGGGTGGTCCGTGCCCGCGAGGTGCCGGGGGATCGAAGCGATGGTGAGGACGTTGTGCGTGATGTCCTCCCCCGTGACGCCGTCGCCGCGCGTCGCGGCGCGCACCAGTTCGCCGTCACGGTAGAGCAGGTTCACGGCGAGGCCGTCGATCTTGAGTTCGGTCAGCCACTCGATGGTCGCACCGGGGCTGCGCTGCTCCACACCGGCACTCGCGCGGTCCAGCCAGGCCGTCAGTTCATCGAGGGAGAAGACGTCCTCGAGGCTGTACATGCGGGCCAGGTGGTCCACGGGCGTGAAGGCCGCGGACACCTCGCCGCCCACCTCCTGCGTCGGCGAGTCGTTCGCCACGAGCTCCGGGTGGAGGGCCTCGAGCTCCTCGAGGCGCCGGAACAGGGCGTCGAACTCGGCGTCCGAGATCGTGGGCGCGGCGTCCTGGTAGTACGCGGCGCGGTGTGCGCGGACGTCCTCGGCGAGCTGCGCGTACTCCTCGCGGAGCTCCTCGCTGGGGAGTCCGCCCTGCCCGGCGGGGGTGGCGTCTACCGATGCACTCTCAGGTCCTGGGGTCACTTTCCTCATCCTGCCCTACGCCTCCGACACCGGCCACCGGTCGCCGTCCGCGGTGAAACGGCCGCCCGCAGCGGCGCCGGGACGCGGCCCGTCGCCGGCCGGATCCGAGACGTCCGGATCCGAGGCGTCCGGATCCGAGGCGTCGACGACGATCACCGTGACGTTGTCGCGGGCACCGGACCGGAGGGCCGCTGCGATCAGCGCGTCGCACGCCTCCTGCGGATCGCGGACGGTGTCCAGGATCGTGTGGATGTCCTCGTCGGTCACCTCGCCGCTCAGCCCGTCCGAGCAGAGCAGGATGCGGTCGCGGTCCTCCACCGGCATCAGCCAGAAATCGGGGTCGGCGTCGTCGCCCGTCCCCAGGGCCCGGGTCACCACGTGCCGCCGGTGGTGGGTCCGGGCTTCGTCCTCGGTGATGCTCCCGAGGTCCACGAGTTCCTGGACCTCGGAGTGGTCGACGGAGATCTGCCCGAAGGTCCCGCTGCTCAACCGGTACGCCCGGGAGTCCCCCACGTTGAAGAAGAGCCAGGCGGGGGCGCCCGACTCCTCGACCAGCACGACGCCCGTCAGCGTGGTTCCGGCCTGCCCTCCGGCTTCGCTCCGGATGCGCTGGTCGGCCTGCTGGATGATGTCCTCGAGGTCGGCGGCCGTGAGCTTCGGCATCCGCACCCCGGCGATGCTGCTGGCCTCCAGCGTGCGGACGACGACGCTGCTGGCCACCTCGCCGGCCTCGTGGCCGCCCATCCCGTCGGCGACCGCGAAGATGGGCTCGACGGCGAGGAAGGAGTCCTCGTTCAGTTCTCGGCGCAGCCCGCGATCGGTGCCGAAGCCGTAGGTGAGCCGGACACCGAGACCGGGCGCCGTCCCTGCGTCCTGCTGGCGGGGGGCGGGGCCGGAGGTATTACCGATGTCCACGGCGTGGGAGCCGTTGGCCCGCGGTTCACTCATACCGTTCGCCCTGACGCGGGCAGGGGACGGGCCGGGGTGAGGGGCATGCAGCCCTGCTGGTCGGTCATGTCCCCATTCTGCCCTCTACCCGGCCGGAGACGCCGAGGCGCCGCCGCAGGACCTCGAGGTGGTGCGATCAGTCCAGCACGATCCCCGTGCCGGTCCCCCGCGCGAGGGTCACGGGCTGCACCTCGCCGAAGCCGCGCACCTGCCGCGGCTCGTGCGGCGTGAGCACGAACTTCTCGTTGGCGGCGAGGGTCGCGGCCGTGCCGGAATCCACGAGGACCTCGCCCGGTTCCGCGAGCGCGGTCAGGCGCGCCGCGAGGTTGACCGTGGGCCCGTAGATGTCGCCGAGCCGCGAGAGCACGCGACCCCAGACGAGAGAGCAGCGGGCGGCGGGGAGGAACTCGTCCTCGGAGAAGGCCTTGGCCAGCGCCAGGGAGATCTCGGCCCCCGCCTCCGGGGACTCGGCGATGTAGAGGACCTCGTCGCCGATCGTCTTCACGAGCCGGCCACCACCCACGGAGATGATCTCGGCGCTCTTGTTCTCGAACCGCTGCACGAGCTGCGCCAACGTCCGCTCGTTCATCTGCCGGGACAGGCTCGTGTAGGAGACGAGGTCGGCGAAGCCCACGGCGCGCGCGAGCGGCAGCGGGGCGTCCTGCTCGTCGCCCGCGCGGCCCGTCTCGCTCGAGGCCAGGCCCGATTCGGCGCGGAGCGCCAGCCGCTGGACCGCGGCGTTCATCTGCCGGCGCCACGCGTAGACCAGCGTCTTCTCGAGCGGATCGATGAGGTCCGGCAGTTCGGACACGAGGGTCTTCCGGGCGTCGGCGTCGGAGAGTCCGCGCTGCGCCACCATCTCCTCCACGATCGCCTCGATCTGCCAGACGACCATGCGGTCCGTCATCTGGCCGACGGCCCGCGTAATGGAGATGGCCGCGTCCTCGGTGAGCTGCTCCTGGCGCACCAGGTCGATGATCGTGGTGAGGGCGCCGAGGTCCTTCTCGGTGAAGGCGATGTCGTCGTCCCCGATGTTGGGGAAGCCCATGGCGCGCCACAGCTTGCGGGCGGACAGCAGGGACACGCCCGCGCCCGCCGCGATGTCGCGGCGCTTGAGCGTGCGCTCGGCCCCGAGGAGTTCGCGTTCCAGCCGCCGGATCGTCTCGCGGTCCAGTTCGATCGGCGCGGCGCTCGACGGCCCGGCCTCCGGGCCGCCGCCGGTCGCCATGTCGGGCAGCAGCTGCCAGACGGCCTTCGACGCCGTGGACGCCGCGGCGTCGGGGGCGTCGGCCTGTCCGGAAGCCCGGATGGCCTCGCCGGCAGCGATAGGGGCGCCGCCCTCGGGGTCTGCGGGCTGCCCGGCCTTGCGGCGGTCCTCGACTGTCACGGTTGCGCGTCCCTCCATTCCTGCTGCACCCAGGGCGTCCCGCCGTGGGCGTACTGCGGATCGATTTCCATGTCTACTCCGTCGAACATGCGCGTGAGCGGGAGCTCGCCGATCGCCTGGACCACATATTCCTTGAACGTTGCAATCTGCGGAACGTGCCGGTAGGCGTGCGACCGGTCGAACCCGAGGTCCGCGATCAGCGTCCCGCTGCCCGCCATCCGCTCGACCAGACCCTGCTCCGTCTGGAGCTGCGAGATCGCCGACAGGTTGATCTGGTGCTCGGCGCGCCGGGCGGTCCCCGTCCGGTGGATGAGCCGCATGCTCGTGATCACGTACCGGTTGCCGGCCCAGCGGACCAGCGGCAGCGCCACCACCCGCAGCAGGACCAGCACCACGACGCCGAACACCACCGGCAGGAGCACGGGCTGCCACCCGGCCAGGACGCCGGGGAGGTCCGGCCGGGCGAGGTAGCCGAGCCCGAAGCCCCCGAGGGCGAGGATGAGGAACCCGGCGATGACCGGCCCGACGAGCGGGAGGGGGTTGGGCCGGGTGCGGACGAGGACACGCTCCCCGGGCAGCAGCCTGATCCGCACGGCTACACCTGCGGGCGCACGTGCACCACGTCGCCGGCGGAGATGGTGTGCCGTTCGCCGTCGTCGTCGCGCACCACGAGCCCGCCGTGGGCGTCGAGGGCCAGAGCGCGCCCGGCCACCACGACGCCGCCGGGCAGTTCCGCGCGGACGTCCTGGCCGAGCGTCGCCATGCGGGCCCCGATGCGCTCCAGCAGCGAGGGCCCGGAGTCCCACGCCGCGGCGGCGTCGCCGTCCACGTCGCAGAAGGCGCGGTAGTGGTCGGCGAAGGTGCGCAGGAAGGACTTCAGCAGGATGTTGCGGTCCGTGGTCCCCGCGTACTCCAGGAGCAGGCTCGTGGCGGTGGGCACGGGGAGCTCGTCGTCCGTGAGGCTGACGTTCAGTCCCACCCCCACGACGACGGCGGGCGGCTCGGCGCCCGCGCCGGGCACGAACTGGGCGAGGATGCCGGCGAGCTTCCGGCCGTCCACGATGACGTCGTTGGGCCACTTGAGCTGCGGGGAGATCTCGGTGCGCTCCTCGACGCTCTCGGCGAGCGCGAGCGCGGCGAGCAGGGAGAACCAGGAGTAGGCGGTGGTGGGCACGGGCCGTCCGTGCCGGTCGAAGGGGCGCAGGAGCACGCTCACGAAGAGCGAGGAGCGTTCCGGCGCCACCCAGCGGCGGTCCAGCCGACCGCGCCCCGCGGTCTGCGTCTCCGCGCCGAGCACGCTGAGATCCGGCCACCCGGCGGCCTCCACCTGGGCGTGCTCCACGAGGTCGGTGTTGGTGGAGCCGGTGGTGTCCACGATGTCGAGCCGCGGGAACGGGCCGGCCGGCATGCACAGGGCTGTCCTCAGGGCGCCGAGGTTCAGGCCGGGGCGCTCGAGATTGGAGTAGGGGGAGGACATGTCATCGATCCTATCCGGCCCCGCCCGCACCGGCCGGAGCGTCAGAGGAAGATGTCGGGGACCAGCCGGTCCTCCGGCGCGCCGAGGCTGTACCGGGTCAGATCGGTGACGCCTTCCTCGCGCAGCACCTCCTCGTCGGTGTAGAAGTTCCCGGTGCAGCTGCGCGAGGGACGGACGAGGACGGCGTGGGCGGCGTCGGCGACGATCTCGGGGCTACGGGCCGCCTGCACGAGGCGACCCCCGCCGGGCATGTTGCGGATGGCCGCGGTGTCGATCAGGGTGGCGGGCCACAGCGAGTTGACGGCCACGCCGTCCTCCCTGAGCTCCTCCGCGAGGCCGAGGGTGGTCAGGCTCATCCCGTACTTCGCCATGGTGTAGGCCAGGTGCAGGCCCGCCCACTTCGGCGCGAGGTTCAGGGGCGGGGAGAGCGTCAGGATGTGCGGGTTCTGCGAGCCGCGCAGCGCATCGAGGGCGAACTTGCTGAGCATGAAGGTGCCCCGCACGTTGATGTCGGCCATGAGGTCGTAGCGCTTCATGTCCACATCGGGGGTCTTCGACAGGTCGATCGCGGAGGCGTTGTTCACCACGACGTCGATGCCGCCGAACGCCTCGACGGTCGCGTCCACGGCGGAGGCGACGTCGTCGTCGTTCCGGACGTCCCCCACGATCGGCAGGGCCATCCCGCCCGCGGCCTCGATCTGCTCCGCCGCGGTGTAGACGGTGCCCTCGAGCTTCGGGTGCGGCTCCCCGGTCTTGGCCATGATGGCCACGTTCGCGCCGTCACGGGCGGCGCGGAGGGCGATGGCCAGGCCGATGCCGCGGCTCCCGCCGGACATGAGGATGGTGCGCCCGGCGAGCGTGGTGGAGGGCTGCGATGCGTGCGCTTCGTTGCGTTCGGTCATGGCTCCACCATAAGCAGCGGCGGGCCCCGGACGGCCCGCGACGCACCGATGTTACCCGTGGGTAACATCTGTGGCCCGGCTAAGTGATGGCAGCGGAAACTGTAGACGTCCTACAACGGTGGGTCCCCGAATCCTCACTAGACTGGGACGAACGCGCCGTCCGTTGTCGGAAACCTCCAGTCATGGGTGGGATCCCCCTGCGGCGCCCGCCCTCCCCGACCCGCCGACCGGAGTATTCATGCATCAGGACCTGCAGCCCGACCTCACCACGACGGCCGGGAAGCTCGCCGACTTCCGGAGGCGCAAGGAGCTCTCGGAGCAGCCCTCCGGGCCCCAGGCGATCGAGCGGCAGCACGCCCGCGGCAAGAACACGGCCCGCGAGCGCATCGACCTCCTCGCGGACGAGGGCTCCTTCGTCGAGTTCGACGCCCTCGCGGTGCACCGCTCCACGGCCTTCGGCATGGAGACGAAGAAACCCCTGGGCGACGGCGTGGTGTCCGGGTACGCGACCGTCGACGGCCGGCTGGTCGCCGTCTACAGCCAGGATTTCACCGTCTACGGCGGCTCGCTGAGCCAGGTGAACGGGGAGAAGATCGTCAAGGTGCAGGAGTTCGCGCTGCGTAACGGCTGCCCGGTGATCGGCATCAACGACGGCGGCGGCGCCCGCATCCAGGAGGGCGTGGCGTCGCTGGCGATGTTCGCGGACATCTTCCGCAACAACGTCCACGCCTCCGGGGTGGTCCCGCAGATCTCCCTGATCATGGGACCGTGCGCCGGCGGGGCGGCCTACTCCCCCGCGCTCACCGACTTCGTGGTGATGGTGGACAAGACCTCGCACATGTTCATCACGGGTCCGGACGTCATCAGGACGGTGACGGGCGAGGACGTGGACATGGAGACCCTCGGCGGGGCACGCCAGCACAACACGACGACGGGCACCTCCGCGTATCTCGCCACGGACGAGGCGGACGCCATCGGCTTCGTCCGTGAGCTCCTCGACTTCCTGCCCTCCAACAATCTCGCCGAGGCCCCGCTGACGGCGTTCGTCGAGGAACCCGAGGAGACGGACGAGGACCTCGCACTCGATACCCTGATCCCCGACGCCGCGAACCAGCCCTATGACATGCACGCCGTCATCGAGGCGGTGGTGGACGACGCCCACTTCCTCGAGATGCAGGCGCTGTACGCGCCGAACATCATCACCGGCTACGCCCGGGTGGAGGGTCACACCATCGGCATCGTCGCCAACCAGCCCCTGCAGTTCGCCGGGACCCTCGACATCAACGCCTCGGAGAAGGCCGCGCGCTTCGTGCGTCACTGCGACGCCTTCAACATCCCCCTCCTGACCCTCGTGGACGTGCCGGGCTTCCTGCCCGGCAAGGACCAGGAGTTCCAGGGCATCATCCGCCGCGGCGCGAAGCTGCTCTACGCCTACGCAGAGGCAACGGTCCCCAAGCTGACGGTCATCACGCGCAAGGCGTACGGAGGCGCGTACATCGTCATGGGGTCCAAGAAGCTCGGCGCGGACCTCAACCTCGCCTGGCCCACCGCGCAGATCGGGGTGATGGGCGCGCAGGGAGCCGTCAACATCCTGTACCGGGGTCAGTTGAAGGCCGTCGCCGAGGCCGGCGGGGACGTCGAGGCAGCACGCGCCGACGTCGTCCAGCAGTACGAGGAGGAGCTGCTCAACCCGTACCAGGCGGCCGCCCTCGGCTACGTGGACGCGGTCATCACACCGTCCGAGACGCGCCTGCAGATCGTGCGCGGCCTCCGCGCCCTGCGCGACAAGCGCTCGGCCAACCCGGCCAAGAAGCACGGGAACATCCCGCTGTGACCGGCCACGATCCCCGGGACGACACGGCCGGCGCCAGGGCCGGCGACGGCGCTGCCGTCGCTCCCCCCGCGGAGGACGAGGCGGTCCTCTCCGTGGTGTCCGGCAACCCCACCGACGAGGAGCTCGCGGCGCTCACCGCCGTCGTCGTCGCCCTGCAGGGAGCCGGTACCGAGGACGACGGCCGGAACCATCGGCGGTCCTGGGTGCGGCGGGCGCTGCTGCGGCTGGGTCCGACGCCGGGCCCCGGATCCTGGCGGCGCAGCGTCCGCTGACGCTCCCCGGGCGTCGCGGTGTCCGTCAGCGTGGATCGGCGACCGTGCCGAGGAAGAGCGGCAGCCCGGTGTCCTCGTGGATGATCTGGTAGCCGAACGGCCGGTCGAAGGAGATGCTCACCTCGGGAGACACCGGGGCGCTCGTCATCATGGCCAGCTGGGTGACGGCCGCGGCGATGGTGCCCTTCTCGGCGACCGTGATGGTCGCGGCCTGGGCAGCCCCCGAGACGCGGAGCCCGGGATGGATGGCGTCGAAGTCGGCGCCCGGGCCCACGGTCTTCGCCAGCCCCAGCCCCGCCAGCACCTCGATCAGGTCCAGGTGGTGGGTGTGCTCCCACGGGGGCAGCGAGAGATCCACGCGGATGCTCTCCGCCGCGTCGAGTCCGTCCGCGATCACGGCCAGCTCCTGCTCGTCCCAGCCGGGCAGGACCCCCTCGGCAGGCAGGACGAGCCGCAGGAAGAACCCGCCCCCGTAGGGCAGGTCGATGCCCTGCCAGTCGTGTCCCACGGCATACCGCACCCACCGGTAGCCGTGCATCATCGGGACGAGGACCCGCGTGCCGGTGACCAGGGTGAAGGCGTCCTCGCCGGTACCGGCGGGATCGAACGGCTCCTCCCAGGCCGCGGCGAAGTACACGGCATTCAGCAGGGACAGCCCGATGTCCGGGCCGACGGCCAGCGGGGCCCTGGCGACACGGCCCCCGGTCTCCCGCCACACCCAGTCGTCGATCAGCCCGGGCGTGGCGGGGTCCGCGAAGTCCACCGGGCGGACCCCCGTGCCGTAGTACCGGGCGAGCGTGTCCAGGAACGCCTCCCCGATCGCACCGCCCTCGGGGACGAAGACCGCGTTGGCGAGGTGCACCAGGGGCTGTCCGGGTAGATCCTCCTCGTCGACGGCGGCGGGATCGCCGTCGAAGTACTGCACGGTCGCGAGCAGGGCGTTCATCGCCGCATGGTGCTCCACCGGGAGCCCCAGCGCCGCGTCCAGCTCCGCCGCCGTCGTGGTCCCCGCGCCGGCGCGCAGCATGGACAGGGCATAGAGCGCGCTGACCGGGCTGGCGACCTGATTCCCGTCGGGGCGTGCGATGAGTGCCACGCCGAGCCGGAAGGCGGAGCGCCGGAGGGCGTCCTCCGCCTCGGCATACCGGCCCGGCTCGACGACGATGCGCGCCACAGGCGCCCTGAACTGCTTCATGGAAGTCCCCCTCGCGTGATCCCACCACGGTAGGCGCGGCCCCGCGAAATGACCATGGGCGGGAGGCGGGCCTGGCCCTTGACGCATACCCCCTGGGGGTATATATTTGCGGGCATCGGAGAGAAGGAGAAGACACCATGAACAGGAATCGATCCACCAAGGCTCCACCGACCGCGGGGCACGAGGATCACGGCGTGGACGAGGACCACCAGGTCCATTCCCAGGGCGAGCACGCCGGGCATTCGACGGCGATGTTCAGGCAGCGCTTCTGGATCAGCCTGGCCCTCGCGGTCCCCGTCCTGGCGTTCAGCCCCATGTTCACCATGCTGCTCGGGTCCATGCCGCCCGACTTCCCCGGCTCCGCGTGGATCGCCCCGATCCTGGGCACGGTGATCTTCGTCTACGGCGGTACCCCGTTCCTGAAGGGCGGCGTGTCGGAGCTCAGGTCGCGGCAGCCGGGCATGATGCTGCTGATCGCGATGGCGATCAGCGTCGCCTTCGTCGCCTCGTGGATCACGACGCTGGGCATCGGCGGGTTCGACCTCGACTTCTGGTGGGAACTGGCCCTGCTGATCGTCATCATGCTGCTCGGGCACTGGATGGAGATGCGGGCCCTCGGCTCGGCCGCCGGCGCCCTCGACGCCCTCGCCGCGCTGCTCCCCGACGAGGCGGACAGGGTCACCGGGGCCGGGGTCGAGACCGTGCCGGTGAGTTCCCTGGTCACCGGGGACGTCGTGCTCGTACGCTCCGGTGCGCGGGTCCCGGCGGACGGGAGGATCGTCGACGGGACCGCGGAGTTCGACGAATCGATGATCACCGGGGAGTCCCGCACGGTCTCCCGCGGCGTCGGGGAGACGGTGGTCGCCGGTACGGTGGCGACCGACACCGCGGTCCGCCTGGAGGTGACCGCCGTCGGCTCGGAGACCACGCTCGCCGGGATCCAGCGCCTCGTGGCCGAGGCGCAGGCGTCCTCCTCGAAGGCCCAGGCCCTGGCGGACCGGGCGGCCGCGCTGCTGTTCTACTTCGCCCTCGGTGCGGGCATCCTGACCTTCATCGCCTGGATGCTCCTCGGGAGTCCGGACGACGCGGTGATCCGCACCGTCACCGTCCTGGTGATCGCCTGCCCGCACGCCCTGGGACTCGCCATCCCCCTGGTCATCGCGATCTCCACCGAACGCGCCGCGAAGGCCGGGGTGCTCATCAAGAACCGGATGGCACTCGAACGCATGCGCACGGTCGACGTCGTGCTGTTCGACAAGACCGGGACCCTCACCGAGGGCCGCCCCGCGGTCACGGCGACCACCGCCGTCGACGGCGTGACCGAGGCCGAGCTGCTGGCGCTGGCCGGGGCCGCGGAAGCGGACAGCGAGCACCCGGTCGCACGGGCCATCACCGCGGCCGCGCAGGCCGATCCGGCTGCGGCAAGCCTCTCCTCCCCCGGCACAGGGTTCAGTTCCCTGACCGGCCGCGGCGTCCGGGCGACCGTCGACGGCCACGACGTCATGGTGGGTGGGCCCAACCTGCTCAGGGAACTCGGCCTCGACACCCCTGCGGACATCGGGGGCACCGTCCAGGCATGGGTGGGCCGAGGCGCGTCCGTGCTGCACGTCATCAGCGACGGCGCCGTGATCGGCGCCCTCCGGCTCGAGGACAAGGTCCGCGAGGAATCCCGGGCCGCAGTGAAGGCCCTGCAGTCCCGCGGGGTGAAGGTCGCCATGATCACCGGTGACGCACGGCAGGTGGCCGACGTCGTCGGCGCGGAACTCGGCATCGACGAGGTGTTCGCCGACGTCCTGCCCCAGGACAAGGACTCGAAGGTCGCCGGACTGCAGGCGCGCGGCCTGAGGGTCGCCATGGTCGGGGACGGCGTCAACGACGCCCCGGCCCTCGCGCGCGCCGAGGTGGGCATCGCCATCGGGGCGGGCACGGATGTCGCCATGGAATCGGCGGGAGTGGTCCTGGCCGGGAACGACCCACGATCGGTGCTGGCGATGATCGATCTGTCCCGCGCCAGCTACCGCAAGATGATCCAGAACCTGATCTGGGCCACCGGGTACAACGTGCTGGCCGTGCCCCTCGCCGCAGGGGTGCTGGCCTTCGCGGGGATCCTCCTCTCCCCCGCGGCGGGCGCCGTCCTGATGAGCGTCTCCACGATCGTCGTCGCCCTCAACGCGCAGCTGCTGCGGCGGATCGATCTCCGCCCGGAGCGGATCGGCACCAACCGGACCAGCCCCGAGACAGTGGATGCAGGGCCCCTTGAGATGTGAGCCCAGGCTCATCGGAGAACGCATGGACGGGCCCGGCCGTTGATCAGGTGGCGTCGTAGACGGAGCTGTGACCAAACGGACGGCGTGAACGGGACGACTCGCCCGTTTCGTTAGGCTGGTAAGACCACACCAGATGACGACCGTGGCGCCCAGGCGTCAGCGACAGCGCGGACAGAGAGGACGGAATAGGTGACGAGAAACCGGGCATCACACACTGTTTCCTCCCTGCTACGCGCCGTCGTACCGTCAGTTGTCGCCTTCGTCGGCCTGACAGCGGTCATCGTCGGGATCCTCGCGATGCACGTCTGGATGGGCGGCCACGGGTCCACCCCCCACCATGTAGCGGCTCCCGCCGCCAGCACGACCGCGAGTACTCATTCGGTCGACGGGACAGGCCACGGACATACGACTCTTCATGTCCAGACCACGACTGCGGTTATCGCTGCCATAGCAACGGTCGAAGCAACTGTCCTGGACGCCGCGCCGCATGCCGCCTCGCACACCGTCACCAAGGCTGTCCCAGACGGTGGTGGGTCGGTCGGGTGCGGTGGGGACTGCGCCGACGAGATGATGCTGGGCCTGTGCGTGCTGGCGATGATCGTCGTCGGCATCGCCGGTCTGCTGACTCCTACCGGTCGCGCCCTCCTGTCGACGTTGGGGCGGCGGGGTCCTCCCGCACTGTCCTGGGTGTCCCGACCTGCGCCTACTCCTTCCCTGACTCAGCTCTGTATCAGCCGCACCTAGGATCCGCGGCCCGCACCTGCCCCTTCACCGGGGCGGCAGGGCCGCCGCCATGCCATGGGCTGCGCGCTTCCGCGCGGCCTGGCCCTCGCCGTACCCGCCCTGTGCCGTACGAGCAGCTGACACCCCCCCACCTGAGTACTGAAGGATCTGACCACCATGAAGCGTTCCCTTTCCCTTGCGTCCCTGTCCGTCGCCGCCCTCATCACCCTGTCCGCCTGCGGCTCCTCCGGCGGAGACACGGCGGGCACGAGCGGTGAAAGCTCCGCAGCGGCCGCCCCCAGTGCCACTGCCCAAGCCAGCACCGGGGCGACCACCGAAGCGACGCCGGGTTCATCCGAGGCCACGGCCGAGCACAATGACGTGGACGTCATGTTCGCGCAGATGATGATCCCCCACCACCAGCAAGCCGTGGAAATGAGCGACATGATGCTCTCCAAGGACAACATCAGCCCGGAGATCACCGACCTCGCGACGAAGATCAAGGACGCCCAGGGCCCCGAGATCGAGACCATGACCGGCTGGCTGGAAGCCTGGGATGAGCCCATGGAGCCCGAAGGCGGCATGGAAGGCCACTCCATGAGCACCATGGGATCTGACATGGGCGGCTCCGGGTCGATGGAAGGGATGATGAGCGAGGACCAGATGTCCCAACTCGAGTCCGCCGAGGGCACCGAGGCATCCCGCATCTTCCTGGAGTCGATGACCGCTCACCACGAGGGCGCAGTCAGCATGGCGGAAAACGAGATCGAGAACGGCCAGAACCCGCAAGCGATCGAGCTGGCCGAGACCATCGTCGAAACCCAGAACGCAGAAATCGCCGAAATGGAAGAGCTCCTCGCCGGCCTCTGATCCGCGCGAGCACCACCCCGCAATCCCTCCCCAACCCCGGATCCCGTACGCCGTGATCGGATCTTGTCCGGCCCGGTCCGGCGTTGCAGGGAATGTGAATGCCCTCTGACAGGTGCCGGTGTGGATGTCCCCGTTCCACCCACACCGGCACCGCTTCCGGACACCACCTCTGTATCCACAGAACCGCTACCGAGCGCCTCGCAGGCTCTATATCCTCCACCTCCACCTCTCGAGACTTCCTCGATCGATGTTCCAAAGGACTACCCGTTGCCTTCGCCCCTGTCCCGCACCGCACGCCTGAGCCTGACCGCCGCTGTCGCCGTCCTACTCAGCGCCTGCACCACCCCGGCTTCCACGATCCAGGACACGCCCGCGGCTCCGGCCGCCTCGGCGGGGTACCCGTCCGGGCACATCCATGGGATGAGCGTGGACCCGGGGACCAACCGCATCCTGCTGGCCACCCACGACGGCCTGTTCGATGTCACGCGGTCCCCCGCACAGCAGATCGGCCCCACCATCGACCTCATGGGATTCACCACCACCAGTGATGGAACCCTCTACGCCTCCGGGCACCCCGGCCCCGGCACCGACCTCCCTGACCCGGTCGGATTGATCACCAGCACCGACGACGGTCGCACCTGGGAGCCCGTCTCCCGGCAGGGCGAAACAGACTTCCACGCCCTCGCCGCAACCAGCACCGGCCTCATCGGCTACGAAGGACGAATCGTCACCAGCGCCGACGGGCATCACTGGACCGTCACCGCCGACGACGTGCCCGCGTACAACCTCGCCGCCGCCACCAACGGGACCGTCCTGGCGACCACCGGGCAGGGCCTGTACCGGTCCGAGGACAGCGGGGCCACCTGGACCACCGTCGCGAACGCCCCTCTCCTGGCTTTCACGACCTTCGCCGACGACACCGCCATCGGCGTGACGCCCGACGGGACGATCCACACCAGCGCCGATGCCGGACTCACCTGGGCAGAGCAGGGAACCATCCAGGGCGAACCCGCAGCCATCGCCGCAGACCACACAGGCGATAAGACGCATCGGATCTGGGTAGCCACGAACCAAGGGATCGAAGTATCCAGCGACAACGGGGCAACATTCAACCCCTTGGCGCCGTAAGCACCTGCTGCCACAAGACACGGATGTGCACTAGACAGATGCCCACCAGACGGGGCTGGCGAGGAGGAACGATCGCGGGACGCTTCAGCGGAGATCAGGAAGAGCTGGCCGTGGTCGACGCGGTGTCATCTGTCATGTTCACGCAGCGCTAGGGCCGGCGGGTCGGGCCGTGATCATCAGTGGTGCGAGTCCCGCCGCAGCTCCTTGGGTCTGCGGCGTCCGTCGTGGTGTCGGTGCTGCAGCACGAGTCCGTGGTGCCGTTCAGGGTACTGCAGCACGTGTCAGTGCCTCGGTCGGTGTCGAGGCTTGCGAACGACGGCGCACAGCAGGAGTCGCCCTTCCATGCCTCGCGGCCTTGATGGCGACGGCGGCAATGACCAGGGCAGCGATAGGGTCGGCCCAGGACCAGCCGAGAGTGCTATTGAGCAGCAAGCCCACCAGCAGGACGCCGGATGGGTAGGTGCACAGCAGGGTCTGCTTGGAGTCCGTGACAGCGGACCGGGAGCCGAGCTCGCGGCCGGCCCGGCGCTGCGCCCACGATCGAGTCCAGCCCGAAGCCGATCAGGGCGCTTGAGGACGCGATGGTGCCGGCGCTGATCGTGACCACGGCTTCAAAGACGTTATAGGTGATCGTCGCGGGCGACGAGGAGGCGGATCCGCCGGGATAGGACAGCGCGCCGCGCCACGGTCGGAGCCAGGGATGCAGCAAACCGTCGTAAGAGCCTCATAGCTGTGACTGTCGGCCCGGAATAGCGGTTGAGTCGCTGCTTGGAACGGCGGTCTTGCCGTTCCACATGGGGCCAGGCCTTCCGCCATCCCTTGCGGTGCGTAGAACGCCGGTCCGACGGGGCCGGGACCTCGGACTCTACCTGTCAGCTGAGGCCGCGCGAAGAGTCGAAATAAACTCTGACACGAAAGGCACACATCATGATGTCGGGCTACGGACAAGGCATGGGATGGATGTGGCTCTGGATTCCTCTGCTAGTCATCGGGGTTGCGCTGCTGGTGTTGCTGGCGGTTAGAGTCTTTGGCGGCATCCGGAACGGATACGGACCTCCGGGCCCCCCCCCCCCCCCCCCCCCCCCCCCCCCCCCGGGGGCGGGGGGGCGGGGGGGGGGGGGGGGGGGGCCCCCCCCCGGGGCCGGGCGGACCGCCGCCGGCTGGAGGGAGGAGGGCCCGCGAGATCCTCGAAGAGCGCTTTGCGCGAGGAGAACTCACCGCGGATCAGTACCGCGAACATCTCAAGGTGCTCGGTGAGGGCCCGTAGTGGAGCCCATCAGTCGCCGTGAGGCGTTGTTGCTGGGTGGGCTCGGCGTTGCGGGGGCAGCGGCCGGCGGTGCCGGCTTGATCTGGACCCTGACCTCGCAGGAGGCCCCGGTCACGGGAAGCGACCTGATCCAGCCTCCGGAGGAACGGAGCGCCAACGGCCGGCTGCAGGTGCGGCTCGAAGCCGCACCTGGGCAGCTCCTGCTGGCCGGCCGGCAGGCCGCGGCCCTTGGCTACAACGGTGGCATCCCCGGCCCGACACTTCGTGTACGCCCCGGCGATGTCCTGCGGATCAGGCTCGTCAACAACCTGGCCCAGACCACCAACCTGCACGTGCACGGCCTCCACGTATCCCCGGATGGCAACGGGGACAACGTCTTCGTCTCAGTGGACCCCGGCGGCGCCTTCGACTACGCATACGAACTTCCCGAGGATCATCCCCCGGGCGTGTACTGGTACCACCCCCACCACCACGGCATGGTCGCCGATCAGATCTTCGCCGGACTCTTCGGTGCCATCATCGTCGAGGACCCTGAACCCATCGAGGCAAGTGCGGAACGGGTACTGGTCATCTCGGACACCACCCTGGACGACCTGGGGAACATCCCGGACGTCCCCGAGATGGACCGGATGAGGGGCCGGGAGGGTGAACTGATCCTGATCAACGGTCAAAGCAACCCCCACATCAGCGCCCGCCCCGGACAACGCGAACGGTGGCGCATCATCAACACGTGCGTGTCCCGCTACCTCCGTCTACGGCTCGACGGACAGCAGCTGCAACTCCTCGGCATGGACTCCGGCCGCTTCCCGACACCCCGGACCGAGAATGAACTTCTCCTGACGCCGGGGAACCGGGCAGACCTCCTCGTGACCACGACGACCGGGGACTCCACGCTGCGCGCGCTCTACCAGGACCGGGGAGACATGGCGGGAATGATGGGATCGGGATCCGGAGCACGCAACCCTGCAGACCAGCCGGACGGCACCGCCCTGGCCACCCTCCGCGTGGCCGGCGACCCGGTGGCAGCCCTGACAGCCGTGCCCACCCAGCAAGGGCTGGCAGACCTTCGATCCGGGTCCGTCGCGGCACACCGACACATCGTCCTGGCCGCCGGCATGGGCAGAGGCATGGGCATGGGCGGGGGCATGATGCGGTTCACCATCAATGGCAGGGAGTTCGACGAGGCCAGAACAGACATAACGGTCGCAGCCGGGGATGTGGAGGAATGGACGTTGATCAACACCAGCCCCATGGATCACCCGTTCCACCTCCATGTCTGGCCGATGCAAATCATCGAGGAAAACGGCCTAGGGACAAACGCCGCACTCTGGCAGGACGTAGTGAACGTACCCGCCAACGGGCGCGTGAAAGTGAGGGTGGCATTCAAGGACTTCCGCGGCCGCTCGGCCTACCACTGCCACATCCTGGACCACGAAGACCTCGGCATGATGGGCGCCATCGAAGTCCGGTGAAAGGTCGCACGATGCATCCTGACACCGCCCGGCCGGCAATCTACTGCCGAGATGTCACGGTCGAGCGCACCACACGCTGTCCCGATCGAAGGCACACCTTGTTGGCTGAAGCGTGACACACGGAAGCATCGTCGCCTGCGGCCCTTCTCACTGGCGACCGTCTTCGCTACAGAAGCGGCCGATCAGGTTCGTCAGATTTTGACATCGCCTGCACTGGCTGTCGAGGTTCCTGCCCATAGGGGATCCTGATGTGCGAAGGACGGCATCAGCCCCGGGATCAGCGACCTCGCGACGCGGATCCGGGACGCCCAGGGACCCGAGATCGAGACCATGAAGGGCGGGCTGGAGACCTGTGACGACGCCATGGGTCCGGACAGCATGGAGAGCCACGATCTGGGAGACATGCACGACGGCGGCGACGGAGACGGCAGGGGACCCGGGTCGGACATGGGAGGCATGGAGGGATGCCCCCGTCCCTCTGACGGGCCGGGCAGGGGCCGCATTGCACCTGTGTGCCGGGCGACCCTACGCTCGGCAGGTGGATGAGCGTGAGCGAGGCCCCGAGGACCTCTTCGCCGGGTTCCCGGAGGGTCTTGCCATCTGTCACGCGGCGGAAGCAGCCATCGCCGGGATCGGCGAGGCGTCGATGACGGTGACGAAGAGCCAGATCGCCTTCCGCCGTAGCCGGGGCTTCGCCTACGTCTGGCGCCCGGGGCAGTACATCGACAGCGACGTCCCGGCCGTGCTGTCCATCGCGCTGCCGCGGGAGATCGGATCCGCCCGCGTCAAGGAGGTCGCGCATCCGTCCGCGACGGTGTGGATGCACCATATCGAGCTCCACGGTCCCGGCGACGTGGACGCAGAGGTCCTCCGGTGGCTCGCGGAGGCTTATGCCGGCGCGATCTGATGGTGGGGTGGTATGGCCGGGACACGGGCACCGGCTCGCCGCCCACTCGGTAGCCTCCGGCAACGGTCTGAGGCTAGGCTCGTGACGTGACCCACGACACCCCAGCCCCCGCCCCGTCCCCCAGCGAACAGCCCGCACGGCAGGCCACGGCCATCGACGCCGTCGCGACGTCCTACTACGAGACCCTGCTCGAGCTGATGCCCGACTTCGCCACCGAACTGGGCCTCCCCGGCCACGAGACGGAGTACCAGGACTACTCGCCCGCCGGGATCGAAGCCCTCGCCGAAGCCGCCCGCACCACCCTGCGCCTGCTCGAGGACCTGCAGCCGGCCGACGCCGTCGACGCCGTCACGCTGGACGCCATGCGGGAGAGGCTCGGCCTGGACCTCGAGATCCACGAGGCCGGATTCGGCTACTCCGAGCTCAACAACATCGCCTGCCCCGCCCAGAACATCCGCGCGATCTTCGACCTCATGCCCACCGCCACCGCGGAGGACTGGGACCACATCGCCGGACGCATGGCGAACGTGCCCGGCGCGATCGACGGCTACATCTCCGCCCTCCGCGCCGGACGCGAGCGCGGCCTGGTCGCCGCACGCCGGCAGGTCGCCATCGTGATCGAGCAGTCCACCAAGTACGCGGAGGACGGCGGCTTCTTCGACGCCCTCGGCGCGACCGCCACGGCCGACGACGGCGAACTGCCCGAGGCGGTCCGCGGCCGGCTGCGGTCCGGCGCCGAGGCCGCCCGCGGCGCCTACCGCAACCTCGCGACCTTCCTGCAGGACGACCTCCTCCCCTCCGCCCCCGAGAAGGACGCCGTGGGGCGGGAGCACTACGCCCTGATGTCCCGCGTGTTCCTCGGCTCCGCCGTCGACCTCGAGGAGACCTACCGGTGGGGCGTCGAGGAACTCGACCGCGTCATCGCCGAGCAGGAGGCCGTGGCGAACGAGATCCGGGAGGGCGCCTCGATCGAGGAGGCCATCCGCATCCTCGACGAGGATCCCGCCCGCCAGCTCCAGGGCACCGACGCGCTGCAGGCGTGGATGCAGGGGCTCTCCGACAGGGCGGTCGACGCCATGGCCGGGGTCCACTTCGACATCCCCGACGTGATGCGGCGCCTCGAGTGCAGGATCGCCCCGACCAACGAGGGCGGCATCTACTACACCGGCCCCAGCGACGACTTCTCCCGCCCCGGCCGGATGTGGTGGTCCGTGCCCGAGGGTGAGGATTCCTTCACCACCTGGAAGGAGACGACCACCGTCTACCACGAGGGCGTCCCGGGGCATCACCTGCAGGTCGCGACGGCGACCTACCAGCGCGCACTGCTGAACCCCTGGCGCCGCAACGCCATCTGGGTGTCCGGGCAGGGTGAGGGCTGGGCCCTGTACGCGGAACGCCTCATGCAGGAACTCGGCTTCCTGTCCGATCCGGGTGACCGCCTCGGGATGCTCGACGCCCAGCGCATGCGCGCCGCGCGCGTGGTGTTCGACATCGGCGTCCACCTGGAACTGGAGGTCCCCGAGCGGTGGGGTGAGGGCACCTGGACGCCGGAGAAGGGCTACGCCTTCCTGAGGAAGAACATCGCCATCAGCGAGGGGCAGCTCGACTTCGAGTTCACCCGCTACCTCGGCTGGCCGGGACAGGCGCCGTCCTACAAGATCGGCCAGCGCCTCTGGGAGCAGATCCGCGACGAGGTCAGGGCCGCCGAGGGCGATGCCTTCGACCTCCGCGCCTTCCACACGCGGGCCCTCAACCTGGGCTCCGTGGGACTCGATACGCTCCGCCGCGCCCTGGTCTCCTGACGTAGACCTTCGTCACAGGCGGACCGGGGGTCCTTCCCGGTCCGCCCGCGACGGCGGCGGCATTCCGCGGAAGTGCTGCGGGGACGGGCACGACGGCGGCCCCGAGCTCCGTAACATTCCGCAACGCGCGCTTCGCCTTGGTATACGGCATCCCTAGAGTTTCGGGCGTGTCTACTGAAACCAGCTCCCCGCCCACCCGGCGCAGGCTGCCCCGCTGGGCGACCTCCTTCGGACCGCAGATCATCGCAGCCCTGGTCGTGGGGCTGGCCCTCGGCCTCGTGGCCAAGTACACGGGGCACACCCAGGAGACCCCCACCGGTCTCGGCACCACGCTCGCCACCCTCGGCTCGAGCTACGTGGCCCTGCTGCGCGCCGCCGTCGTCCCCCTGATCTTCACCGCGGTCGTCAGCTCCATCGCGAATCTCCGCGCCGTCACCAACGCCGCCCGGCTCGCCGCGCAGACCCTGCTCTGGTTCGCCATCACCGCCCTGATCGCCGTGGTCATCGGCATCGGGCTCGGCGTGCTCTTCCAGCCCGGCGCAGGCACGGAGGCCACCCCGCCCGCCGAATACACCGGCAACACCGGCAGCTGGTGGGCCTTCCTGACCGGACTGATCCCCGCCAACTTCCTCGGCCTCCAGGCCTCCTCCGCCGTCGCCGAGTCCGGAGCCGTCACCACGGCCCTGAACTTCAACGTGCTGCAGGTCCTCGTGGTCGCCGTCGTCGTCGGCATCGCAGCCCTCAAGGTGGGCAAGCAGGCCGAACCGTTCCTCGCCGTCAACGCCTCCGCCCTGGCCGTCATCCAGAAGGTCCTCTGGTGGATCATCCGGATCGCCCCGCTCGGCACGGTCGGCCTCATCGGCAACGCCGTCGCCGTCTACGGCTGGGACACCATCGGCTCGCTCGGCAAGTTCACGCTGGCCATCTACGTGGGCCTGGCCCTCGTGCTGTTCGCGGTGTACCCCGTGCTGATCAAGGCGCACGGGCTGTCGGTCAAGCAGTACTTCTCGGGTGCCTGGCCCGCCATCCAGCTGGCCTTCGTCTCGCGGTCGTCGGTGGGCACGCTGCCGCTCACGCAGCGCGTCACGGAACGGAACCTCGGAGTACCCCGCGGGTACGCCTCGTTCGCCGTCCCCCTGGGCGCGACGACGAAGATGGACGGCTGCGCGGCCATCTACCCGGCGATCGCCGCGATCTTCGTGGCCCAGTTCTTCGGGATCGACCTCAGCCTCACCCAGTACCTGCTGATCGCGCTCGTCTCCGTGCTCGGCTCCGCCGCGACCGCCGGGACCACGGGCGCCGTCGTCATGCTGACGCTCACGCTCTCCACGCTGGGGCTCCCCCTGGCCGGCGTCGGCCTGCTCCTCGCCGTCGACCCGATCCTCGACATGGGCCGCACCGCCGTGAACGTGGCGGGCCAGGCCCTCATCCCGACGATCGTCGCGCGGCGCGAAGGCCTGCTGGACCTCGATCTCTACAACGCGCAGCGCACCGGCGACCCGTTCGCCGATGACAGCGTGACCGATACCGCCGATGCAGCCGCCACCGCCCCCAACGACGGCATCTCGGCGTCCGTGACCCGCTAGGCTCCGCCCGCCGGCACGACGGCCCGCCCCCGGCATCCGCCCGGGAGCGGGCCGTCCTGCATCCGGCTAACGATTCGGCGCCGTTCCGGGCCATGGCGGCGCTTTTCGCCGCACACGGGAGGACGATTGTCCTCCCTATCCAGCACGACCAGGTGGTGCGCCATGAAGAAATCGCGCATGACGGGGAAGCTCTCCGCCACACTCGCCGCCCTCGCCCTCACTGCAGGCCTCGGCCTCGCAGGTGGGCCTCCGGCATCCGCCGCATACTGCGGCATCACATGGGGCTCGACGGCGAAGGTCGCCACCTCCACACTCCGTCCGGCTCCCATCACGGACGTCCGTGCGGGCCGGCACGCCTGCTTCGACCGGCTGGTCGTCGATGTGCGGAGGCGTACGGCCGGGTATACCGTCCGGTACGTCGGCGCCTTCACCGGCATCGGGTCCGGTGAGACGATCCCCCTCCGCGGCGGCGCGCGCCTGTCCGTGACGGTGAACGCTCCGGCTTACAACCAGGCCGGGCAGGCCGTCTACCAGCCCGTGGACCCCCGGCGGGTCGTGGACGTCGCGGGCTACACCACGTTCCGCCAGGTCGCGTACGGCGGGAGCCACGAGGGATATACGAGCTTCGGGCTCGGGGTGCGGGCACGCCTTCCCATGCGGGTCTTCGTGGTGCCGGGACCCGGCGCCGGATCGAGGGTGGTGATCGACGTCGCGCACCGCTGGTGAGGATCCCGGCGGTCGCGCCCCCGGGCGCGGGGGCACCTAGGCTTGGTGCATGACCCTCCGCCTGATCCTCGCGTCGAAGTCCCCTGCCCGCACCCGACTCCTCGACGAGGCGGGTATCCGGCACTCGGTGCTCGTCTCCTCCGTGGACGAGCCCGCCGTCGTCGCCTCCTACGGCGACCTCGACGCGCACGACACCTCGCTGCTGCTGGGGCGCGCCAAGGCCGAGGCCGTCGCGGCGCTGGACGAGGCGGACGACGCCCTCGTCCTCGGGTGCGACTCCGTGTTCGAGTTCGACGGCGAGGCGCACGGCAAGCCCTACGAACCCGCGGTGGCGATCGAACGCATCAGCCGCATGCGCGGCCGCTCCGGCGTCCTGCACACGGGCCACTGGCTCGTGGACACGCGGGCCGGCGGATCCGGCGCCACCCTCGGGGCGGTCTCCTCGGCGACCGTCCACTTCGGCGCGATGTCCGACGCCGAGGTCCACGCGTACGTGGCCAGCGGCGAGCCCCTGCACTGCGCCGGATCCTTCACCATCGACGGCCTCGGCGGTGCCTTCATCGAGCGCGTCGACGGCGATCCGCACGCCGTCGTCGGGCTCAGCATCTCCACGCTCCGCGCCCTCCTGCACGCGGCCGGCGTCTCCGTGACGGATCTCTGGGCGCCCGCGGCCGCCTTGTAGGTTCCCTACAAAGGATCGCCGCACAACACTCCCGTTCGGCACGATCCATGGGCGGAAGCCACCAAACCGGGCTAGGCTCCCACGAGAGAAGAAGGAGCCCCACCCCCCATGAGCCAGTCCCCCCTCAGCCCGTCCGCGTCCACCCCCGCGAGCGCCCACGGCGCCGACCCAGGTTCCGCGGAGTACCGCCCGGTGACGAAGGTCCTGGTCGCCAATCGGGGCGAGATCGCCGTCCGGGTCATCCGCGCCGCCCGTGACGAGGGGATCGCGTCCGTCGCGGTGTACGCGGAACCGGACCGTGACGCCCTGCACGTCCGCATGGCCGACGAGGCGTTCGCCCTCGGCGGGGAGACCGCCGCGGAGTCCTACCTGGTGATGGACCGCATCCTGGAGGCCGCGGAGCGCAGCGGCGCCGACGCCATCCACCCCGGCTACGGCTTCCTGTCGGAGAACGCCGAGTTCGCGCAGCGGGTCCTCGACGCCGGCATCACCTGGATCGGCCCTTCCCCCCACTCGATCGCTCAGCTCGGCGACAAGGTCCAGGCACGGCACATCGCGCAGCGCGTCGGCGCGCCGCTGGTCCCGGGCACCAGGGACCCGGTGGAATCGGTGCAGGAGGTCATCGACTTCGCCGCCGAGTTCGGGCTGCCGATCGCGATCAAGGCGGCGTTCGGCGGCGGCGGGCGCGGCATCAAGGTGGTCCGCAGCCACGAGGAGATCCCCGAGCTGTTCGACTCCGCGGTGCGCGAGGCGACGGCGGCCTTCGGTCGCGGTGAGTGTTTCGTGGAGCGCTTCCTCGACGCCCCGCGCCATGTCGAGACCCAGTGCCTCGCGGACGCCCACGGGAACGTCGTCGTGGTCTCCACGCGCGACTGCTCGCTGCAGCGCCGCAACCAGAAGCTCGTTGAGGAAGCACCCGCCCCCTTCCTCACCGCCGGGCAGAACACCCAGCTCTACGAGGCCTCCAAGGCCATCCTGCGCGAGGCCTCGTACCAGGGTGCGGGCACCTGCGAGTTCCTCGTGGGCCAGGACGGCACCATCTCCTTCCTCGAGGTGAACACGCGGCTCCAGGTGGAGCATCCCGTCTCCGAGGAGGTCACCGGCCTCGACCTCGTGCGCGAGCAGTTCCGCATCGCCCGCGGCGAGAAGCTGGGGTACGGGGACCCCGAGGTCCGCGGCCACGCGTTCGAGTTCCGCATCAACGGGGAGGACGCCGGCCGCGGCTTCATGCCCGCCCCCGGCACCGTGCAGACCCTCACCCTCCCCACCGGGCCGGGCATCCGCGTGGACTCCGGCGTCGAGGCCGGTGAGGTGATCGGTGGCAACTTCGACTCCATGCTCGCCAAGCTGATCGTCAGCGGCGCCACCCGCGACCAGGCCCTGCAGCGCGCGCGCCGGGCCCTCAGGGAGATGGTCGTGGAGGGCATGCCGACCGTGCTCCCGTTCCACGCCGCCGTCGTCGAGGACCCCGCGTTCGCCCCGGCCGACGGCCCGTTCTCGGTGCACACGCGCTGGATCGAGACGGAGTTCGCCAACACCATCGAGCCGTGGAAGGGGTCCGTGGAGCCCGCCGCGGACGACGACGCCCGCCAGCGCGTCACCGTGGAGGTGGGCGGGCGCCGCCTCGACGTGGTGCTGCCCGCAGGGTTCGGTACGACGTCGAACGGCAAGCCGGCCGCACCGGCGAAGTCCAAGAAGTCCGCGCGTGCCCGGGCCGGCAAGACGGCCGTCAGCGGCGACGAACTGACCTCTCCCATGCAGGGCACCATCGTGAAGGTCGCGGTGTCCGACGGCGACACGGTGGCCGAGGGCGATCTCATCATGGTGCTCGAGGCCATGAAGATGGAGCAGCCGCTCACGGCGCACAAGTCGGGCACGCTGTCCGGCCTGGCTGCGAAGCCCGGCGACACCGTGTCCGCCGGGTCCGTCCTCGCCACCATCCGCGACTAGCTGTACGACCGGCCGTCCTGTCATGGAATGACTCGGCGCTGATCTCCGTTCTGGAACCGTCGGTAGTTTCCATAAGCCACAAAATGCTACGGAGTTGGTTCGTCATGAAAGCAATCGGAGTCACAGAGTTCGGCGGCCCCGAGGTCCTGACCGTTCAGGATCTTCCCGAACCACATCCCGGTCAGAAGGAAGTACGCATCAGGGTCAGGGCTGCCGCTGTCAGCCCGACCGACACGAACGTGCGCACGGGCGCCTACGACATGAGCCAGTCCGAGCCGCCGTACATGCCCGGGATGGACGCCGCCGGTGTCATCGACGAAGTGGGCGAGGGCAGCACGTGGTCGGTCGGTGACGAGGTCATGGCGATCGCGCTGCCCCTGGGCAGCCACGGCGGCGCCTACGTGGAATACCTCGTGGCGCCGGACGACTCGATCGCCCGGATCCCCGTGAACTCCACGCTCGAAGAAGCCGCCACTCTTCCCATGAACGGCCTGACGGCCGTGCAGATCCTCGAACTCGCCGCCCTGCAGCCCGGGCAGGTCATCGCCGTCACCGGTGGCGCCGGGACGCTGGGCAACTACACGATCCAGCTCGCCAAGCAGCAGGGCCTGGTCGTGATCACGGACGCAGCACCGAAGGATCGTCCCCTGGTGGAGGGTCTCGGAGCCGACCACGTCCTCGAGCGGGGCGCCGACCTCGCGGATCGCATCCGGGAGATCTTCCCGGACGGCGTCGACGCCGTCGCTGACACAGCGCTCCTGCACGACGACGTCGTACCAGCGCTGCGCGATCAGGGGGTCTTCGTCTCGGTCCGGGGCTGGCAGGGCGACCGGCCCACCCGCGGCATCCGTTTCGAAGCGGTGTGGGTGTTCGACGAGTATCTCTCCGCCGCGAAGCTCGACGGCCTGCGGCAGGCAGTGGAGGACGGCATCCTCACGGCGCGGGTGGCGGACACCCTGCCCGCCGAGGACGCCCCCGAAGCACACCGTCGCCTCGAGGCGGGCGGCGTCCGCGGTCGCCTGGTACTGACCTTCTAGGTCGCTCGGGCCGGGAGCGCCGGCCCTCCTGACCCCCACGCGGTGGTCGTGCGCGAGCACGATCATCGCGTGGCTGGGCGGAGACGACCGATATCGAAGGCGATGACACCACCACCACCGATCGGACGGGTGAGCCGATCGTCGGAACCGAAGGGAGCAATTCGGTCTCGGCCTCCTTGAGGTGTTCATCCGTTATTGACTTCTCCCGACTGAGCGAGCACGCTTGGGGTCTCGCCCCGGACCCTGGCAGAGAACCGCTATTGCCGTTCCACCAGGGGAGTCCCATGCCACACGCACACCACGACGAGCCCTACCGCGAGGACACGGCCGCCCGTACGCTTCGTGCGACTGCTGAGGCGCGTGGGTCATGAGCGAGCAGCTGAGGGGAATGCCCTCGTCAGAGTACGGCGGCAATCTGCGGGAACGTGATCTCGCCACGGACCTGGCGGAGCTGGCCCGCGGGCTGCAGCAGGAACCGGACTCGGACGCGATCCTGAGCGGGTTCGTCCACGCGGCCATCGAACTGATCCCGGGGGTCGACGAAGGCTCCGTGAGCCTCGTCCTCGGGCGGAGGAACATCGGAGCCCGCGCCTGCTCCGGGGACCTGCCCGTGCGCATCGACGCGCTGCAGATGGAGACCGGCGAGGGCCCCTGCATGGAAGCCGCGTACGAGCACCGCACGGTGCGGGTCCCGGACATGGCGCACGAGCAGCGGTGGCCGCTCTTCGCCCAGCGCGCCACCGAGGCCGGCGCCAAGGGGATGCTCTCCATCCAGCTGTGGGTCCAGGGCGACGACCTCGGCGCCCTGAACCTCTACTCGTACAAGGCCGACGCCTTCACGGACGAGTCGGAGAACGTGGGCCTGCTCGTCGCCTCCCACGCCGCCGTGGCGTTCGCCGAGGCGGAGAAGACCCGGCAGCTCCACGAGGCCATCGATTCCAGGGACGCCATCGGCCAGGCCAAGGGCATCCTCATGGAACGCCACAGGATCACCGGAGCCCAGGCGTTCATCGTGCTGTCCATGGCCAGCCAGCGCACCCACCTGAAACTCTGGAGCGTCGCCGACTATCTCATCAACAGCGGCGAACTCCCCGACAGGGACACCGCACACTGAGGCGCGCGCTCCGGGACCACTAGCCGTCCTCGTTCCCCCTCCCGCCGTTCCCGGGCGGGCTCTTCTCCCCGCGCTCGGCGGCTTCCCGCGCCTTCTCCTCGGCCTTGCGCTGCTGCTCGGCGGCTTTCTCGGCAGCCTTGCCGCCGCTGTTCCCGCCCGCGCCCTGGCCGGCGGCGTCCTCGCCGCCGTCACCGTCACCGTCGCCGCCCGCATCGTCGCCGTGTCCGACGTCGCTGTCACCGTCGCCGTCTCCGCCGTTGCTGCCTCCGTCTCCGTCTCCGTCGCCTGTGACGTCGTCGTCAGGGTCCGAGCCGTCGGGGACCGTGCCGTCGGGCACCGGCGCGGGAGCGGGCTGCACCGGCGGTGCGTCCACAGGCGCGGGCTGCACCGGCGGTGCATCGACAGGCGCGGGCTGCACCGGCGGTGCATCGACGGGCGCGGGCTGCGCGGGAACACCGTCGGGCACCACCGGCGCTGAAGGATCCGCGGGTTCGTCGGCCGGCGCGTCCGACGCCCCGTCCGACGCCGGCTGCCCCGCATCGAGCGAGGCGATCAGGGCGTCGATGCGCGTACCGATCAGCGCAGCGCGCTCCTCGGTGACGGTGCCGTCGGTCCGGGCACCGTCCACGTCGTTCTTCAACCGCTCGGCCTGGACGATGGCGCCGTCGAGGTCACCCGCGGCGGCCGTCGTGGCGATGGCACGGACCTCGGCCTGGAGGTCCCCGGCCGCGCCGGCGTCGATCGCCTCGTTGCCACAACCCGTGAGGAGCATCGTCGAGCCGATCAGGAGGGGCAGCACCTGCCTGCGGAGGGCCGTCATGGCTGCACGCTGTCGTAGAGTTCCTGCAATTTCTCGCCTGTCTCGCCGGGCACTGCCGGCAGGGGTTCGACCTCGGATCCCGCATCGGGGGCGGTCGTGGTGGTGAAGGCCCACAGGGCGCCTGCCAGAAGCCCGATGACGAGCAGCGTGACCAGCCACGGGAGCACATGCCGACGGCGTCCGGAGGGGCGGGCCGTGGACGTCCGGGTACCGGTGGGCTGCCGGCGCGGCGAGGCCGGACCAGGGCTCTCCGGACGGGCAACAGTCGCCGTCACGCGCCGCGTCCCGGACGATGCGACAGCGGGAGCAGCAGGCTCGACCATCGGGGCGGCTGCCGCTGTGTGGGATGTGGCCGTACCGGCCATCGGGGCGGCTGCCGCCGGAGGCGACGTCACGCTACCGAGCGCCGCGGTGTCCGAGGTCGGCACACCCATCGCCGTGTCCGACGGCGGCGCACCCATGGCGGCCGTGCGCGGAGCGTCGGTTCGCGGAGCGCCGCCGCCGCCCGAAGGCATCGTCGTCGTCCGTGACACTCCCGCAGGCAGCATGACCGTGGTCGCGTTCCCGCCGTCGTGCTGCGGGCCCATGGCCGTCAGGGCCCGGACCACGCGGGCGGCGTCGGGCCGGTCGGCCGGGTCGTCGAGCGTCATGGACACCAGGAGCGCCGACAGTGCGGGGCCGGCAGCATGCGGGATGGACGGGCTGCGGTGCAGGCGCGCCAGGGCGCTCTCGACGCCGGTTCCGGGAAAGGCGCGCTCCCCCGCCAGGGCCTCGATCAGCACGAGCCCGAGGGAGTACATGTCAGAGGGCTGGCCCACGCCGTCGCCCCGTGTCTGTTCGGGGCTGAAGTAGGCGGCGCTGCCGATCACCTGCCCCGTGGCGGTCATCCGGCTGCCGTCGAAGAACCGGGCGATCCCGAAGTCGGTGAGCAGGAAGCGGAAGACGCCGCTGTCGGCATCCGCCTGCCGGGTCAGGACGTTCGAGGGCTTCAGGTCGCGGTGCACGATCCCGCGCCCGTGGATGTACTGGAGCGTCCGGGCCAGATCGAGCGCCAGGAGGCGGACGTCCTCCCTCCCGAGCGGGCCGCCGGAGCGCAGCAGCACGCCCAGGTCCGGTCCGTCGACGAGTTCCATGACCAGATAGGCGTTGTCCCCGGTGTCGTCGCCGCTGTCCATGTCCAGGACGCGGACCAGGCCGGGGTGGTCGAGCCCGGCGAGCATCCGGGCCTCCGCGGACCCCCGTTCGATGCCGTCGGAGATGCCTGGCCGGAAGAGTTTGACGGCCACGTCCCGCTCGAGCCGTGTGTCCCGGGCCGAGAAGACATCCGCCATCCCGCCGGTGCCGACGCGCTCCCCCAGGGCGTACCGCCCTGCCAGTGCCTGCTTCTCCAATGCCACCTGCTTCCACTACCCCGCTGCGCGGCTTCCGGGCGCACACGATCGGCGTACGTCCGGGAATTTGGTAAGCCGACTTTCCATCCAGTGTACGGGGCGGGCGCGATCCGGGGGGAAGCGGTGTCGTCGTGCACGCGGTCGGGCACCGGGGATGCGTGTCGCGCCACGAGATGCCGCGACTCCGGCCCGGGACGCGGCAATGCCGTGCACGACGCCGCGGAATCAGTGCGGACACCACCCGGGAACGACGACGGCGCCGCCCCCGGGCGGGTGCGGCGCCGTCGTTGGGCTAGGAGCCGATCAGGCGACGTTGTTCTCGTAGTCGCGATCCCGGGTCTCCTGCGAGATCCAGAGCGCGATGAAGGTGGCGACGGCGGCCACGCTCAGGTAGGCGCCCACCAGCACGGTGCTTCCGCCCGCGGCCTGCCACAGTGCCACGGCGATGAAGGAGGCAGGTGCGGCGCCGATCATGCTCGACACGTTGTAGGCCACCGCCGAGCCCGTGTAGCGGACGTTGGCGGGGAAGAGCTCGGGCAGCACCGCGGCCATGGGGCCGAAGGTGAGTCCCATGAGGATGAAGCCGATGATCAGCAGCGCCATGGCGCCCACGGTCCCCGCGCCGAACAGGGGAGCCCACAGGAGCCCGAAGACGGCGATGCCCGCGGTGGTCCCGAGGAGCATCTTGCGCCGGCCGAAACGCTCGGCCAGCGGACCGGACACGAGCGTGAAGATGCCGAAGAACACGACGCCGAGGATCAGCATCCAGAGGAAGTCGGTGCGCGCCATGCCCAGGCCGGGCACGAATGCCGCGGCATCCGCGTCGGTGAACACGCGGCCCGCCGCCTCGGCGTTGGCCCGCGCCTGCTCCTCGCTCGACGGCGCGGTCCCGTAGGTCAGGGTGAAGGCGGTCATGAAGTAGAAGAGCACGTAGGTCGCGAACATGATGAACGTACCGAGGATCAGGCTGCGCCAGTGCAGGCGGAAGGTGGTGCCGAGCGGCACCTTCACCACCTTGCCCTCGTTCTGGACCTTCTGGAAGGACGCACTCTCGATGAGCTTGAGCCGCACGTAGAGGCCGATGATCACCATGACCGCGCTCAGCAGGAACGGCACGCGCCAGCCCCAGCTGAGGAACTCCTCCGGGGTGAGGACGGTGCTCAGCAGGACGAACAGCAGGTTGGCCAGGATGAAGCCGATCGGAGCACCGAGCTGGGGGAACGTCCCGTAGATGGCCCGCTTGCCCTCGGGGGCGTTCTCGGTGGCCAGCAGGGCCGCGCCGCTCCACTCGCCACCGAGCGCAAGGCCCTGGAGGAAGCGCAGCACCACGAGCAGCAGCGGGGCCAGGAACACCCAGCCGTCGTTCGTCGCCGCCGGCAGCAGGCCGATCAGGAAGGTCGCGATGCCCATCGTGAGCAGCGAGGCCACGAGGGTGGCCTTGCGCCCGATCTTGTCGCCGAAGTGGCCGAAGACGATGGACCCGAGCGGCCGGGCGACGAACGCGACGCCGAACACGGCGAAGGAGCTGAGCAGCTGGTTCGCGGAGGTCTGGTTCGGGAAGAACAGGGCCGGGAACACCAGCACGGCGGCCGTGGCATAGATGTAGAAGTCGTAGAACTCGACCGTTGTTCCGATGAGGCTGGCGAAGATCACCCTGCCCCGGGAGTTCAACGGCTTGGTGGTTCCGCCGGCACTGGCGGACGTAGGGGAGGTCATTGGCGTCGGCTTTCTTGAAACGAGGCGCCGCCGCGGGGGCCCGAGGCCACCGCAGCACGGCGTCCGTGCAACAGATGAATGCCAATATCTGACCACCGGCGTCCATCAGGTGGATAAGCCTGTCCAGCATCTGGACACCGGGAACCCGGTGCCGGGCTCAGATGTGCACGTGCAGGCGGCGTGCCGCCTCGGAGATGGAGCCGGTCAGCGACGGATACACGGTGAACGTGTTGGCGACGTCGTCCACGTGCAGCTTCTTCGTCACCGCGAGCGCCAGCGGGAAGATGAGCTCGGACGCACGGGGGCCGACCACGACTCCCCCGATCACCGTGCCGGAGCCCTTGCGGGAGATCACCTTCACGAAACCGTCTTTGACGTTCATCATCTTGGCCCGCGCGTTGGTGTGCAGGGAGAGCTTGACGATGTCCCCCTGGTACCGCCCGGACTCGATGTCCTCCTCCGTCACGCCGACGGTGGCGATCTCCGGGGAGGTGAAGATGTTCGAGGCGACCTGCTTGAGCTTGATGGGGCTCACGGAATCGCCCATGAGGTGGGCGATGGCGATCCGCCCCTGCATCGCCGCCACCGAGGCGAGCGCGAAGACGCCGGTGCAGTCGCCGGCGGCATACACGTTGGGCGCGGTGGTGCGGGAGACGCCGTCCACCGTGATGTGCCCGGACTCGCTGACAGCGACCCCGGCGTCCTCGAGGCCGATCCCGACGGTGTTGGGGACGGCGCCGACCGCGACGAGGCAGTGGCTGCCCTCCACGGTCCGGCCGTCCGCCAGGCGCACGACGACGCCGCCGTCCGTGCGGTCCACCGCCTCGGCGCGGGACTTCGACAGGACGGTCATGCCGCGGTCCTTGAACACGCCCTCGAGGACCTCGGCGGCGTCGGCGTCCTCGCCCGGCAGCACGCGGTCGCGGCTGGAGACCAGGGTGACCTTGGAGCCCAGCCCGTTGTAGGCGCTGGCGAACTCCGCCCCGGTGACGCCCGAGCCGACGACGATCAGGTGGTCCGGGATCTCCCGGAGGTTGTAGAGCTGCGTCCAGTTGAAGATGCGTTCGCCGTCGGGCATGGCGCTCGGCAGCTCGCGCGGCGTGGCGCCGACCGCGAGGAGCACGGCGTCGGCCTCGACGATGCTCGTCTCTCCCCCGGACCGGACCTCGAGGCGGTGGTTGTCGAGCAGCTTGCCCGTGCCGATGATGACTTGTACGCCGAGGCGTTCCAGGGTGGCGCGGATGTCGGAGGACTGCTCGACGGCGAGCTTCAGGAGGCGCTGGTTGACCTTGTCCAGGTCCGCATAGACCTTGCTGTCCTCGGAGAACCGGACCCCGAGCCCGCTCGCGTCCGTGAAGCGCGTCATGGTGTCTGCCGTCGCGATGAGGGTCTTGGACGGCACGACGTCCGTGAGGACCGCCGACCCGCCGAGGCCCTGGCGCTCCACGATGGTCACCTTCGCACCGAGCGACGCCGCGACCAGCGCCGCTTCGTAGCCGCCGGGTCCCCCGCCCAGGATCGCCAGGCGTAATGAACTGAAATCGAGTTGGTTGGTCACCGACCCATCATCGCGCATGCCACTGACGCGCGGGAAATAGAGGGTAGGTTGTAGCGGTGACTTCTGATCCCTTTGACCTGGCCCGCGACGCTGCCGGCCACATCGCCCGCGCCACCGGCATCGACCGGCATGACACCGCACTCGTCCTCGGCTCCGGCTGGGGGGAGGCCGCCGAGCTCATCGGCGAGACCACGCACACCCTCGACGCCGCGGACATCCCCGGCTTCTCGGCCCCCGCCGTCGTCGGCCACACCGGCACCATCCGCTCCGTCCTCACGCCCGCGGGTAAGCGCGCGCTGGTCCTGGGGGCCCGCACCCACTTCTACGAGGGCAAGGGCGTGCGGGCCGTGGTGCACGGCGTCCGCACCGCGGCCGCGACGGGCGCGACGACGATGATCCTCACCAACGGGTGCGGCGGCCTGCGGGAGCACTG
Source organism: Arthrobacter antioxidans (assembly GCF_023100725.1). Classification (NCBI taxonomy): domain Bacteria; kingdom Bacillati; phylum Actinomycetota; class Actinomycetes; order Micrococcales; family Micrococcaceae; genus Arthrobacter; species Arthrobacter antioxidans. The sequence goes on along the minus strand of NZ_CP095501.1, from coordinate 1,122,789 downwards.
GCAGCCCGGCACCCCCGTGCTGATCAGCGACCACATCAACCTCACGGCGTCCTCGCCGCTCGAGGGCGCCACGTTCGTGGACCTCACGGACCTCTACTCCCCGCGCCTGCGCGAACTCGCCCGCCGCGTGGACCCCACGCTCGAGGAGGGCGTGTACGCGCAGTTCACGGGACCCCACTACGAGACGCCTGCCGAGGTCCAGTACGCCAGGCGCATCGGCGCCGACCTCGTGGGCATGTCCACGGCACTCGAGGCCATCGCGGCCCGGCACGCCGGCATGGAGGTCTTCGGCCTGTCACTCGTGACGAACCTCGCGGCCGGGATCAGCCCCGTCCCGCTCAGCCACACCGAGGTCCTCGAGACCGGCCAGGCGGCGGGACCGCGCATCTCCCGCCTGCTCGCCGACATCGTCGCCACGCTCTAGCCGCACCCCGGCCCGGCGCCGCCGTCCACGGCGGCATCGGCGCCGCTCCCCCGCCGCCCACCCACGTAAGGGACCCGCATGACCACCTCCGCCCTGGACACCCTCCTCGCCGCCGCCGACGCCTGGGCGGCCACCGACCCGGATCCACGGACGGCGGAGGAGCTCAGGACCCTGGCCGGGCAGGTGCGCTCCGGTGACACCGCCGCGGAGCTGGAGCTGCAGGACAGCTTCTCGGGTCCGCTCCTGTTCGGCACGGCAGGGCTGCGCGCAGCCCTCGGGGCGGGCCCCAACCGCATGAACCGCGTGGTGGTCCGCCGGGCCGCCGCGGGGGTCGCCGCCCACGCGCTGGACCTCGCGGCCGGCGCCTACGCACCGCGCGCCGTCGTCGGGTTCGATGCCCGGCACAACTCCCGCATCTTCGCCGAGGAGACCGCGGCCATCCTCACCGCCGCCGGGATCCAGACGTTCCTCATGCCCCGCGAACTGCCGACGCCGGTACTCGCCTACGCCATCCGCGCCCTCGCGTGCGAGGTGGGCATCATGGTCACCGCGAGCCACAACCCGCCGCAGGACAACGGGTACAAGGTCTACCTCGGCGGGCGCGCCGTCGAGGAGGACGCCCGCGGCGTCCAGATCGTGGCCCCGCACGACGCCGGGATCGCCGCCCACATCGACGCCGTCCGGGACATCCCGCTCGCGGCGTCCGGCTGGACGGTCCTGCCGGAGGCCATCGAGACCGACTACGTGGCCTCCGTCGCGGCCCTCGCCGACCCCCACCTGACGGACCGCGACCTGAAGATCGTCCTGACGCCCCTGCACGGGGTGGGCGGACGGACCGCGCAGGCGGTGCTGGCGGCCGCCGGGTTCGACGACGTCACCGTCGTCGCACGCCAGGCCGAACCGGACCCCGACTTCCCCACCGTCGCGTTCCCCAATCCGGAGGAACCCGGTGCCCTGGACCTCGCCCTCGAGACCGCGGCGCAGGTCGGCGCGGACCTCGTGATCGCCAACGACCCCGACGCCGACCGCGTGGCCCTCGCGGCCCGCGAACCCTCCACCGGCGCGTGGCGCATGCTGCGCGGCGACGAGGTGGGCACACTGCTCGGCCTGCACCTCGCGGCCCGCCTCGCGACGGGCAGCTCCGTCTCCGAGGCTGCCGCCGCCCCGCGGACCGCGGTCTTCGCGAACTCGATCGTCTCCTCCCGCCTGCTCGGCAGGATCGCCGCGGCCTCGGGTATCGACCACGAGCAGACGCTGACCGGCTTCAAGTGGATCGCCCGCGTCCACGACCTCTCCTTCGGGTACGAGGAGGCCCTCGGCTACTGCGTGGCCCCGGAGCTGGTGCGGGACAAGGACGGCATCTCCGCCGGTCTGCTGCTCGCCGAACTCGCCGCCGCGACGAAGGCCGCAGGCCGCACCCTCTTCGACCTGCTCGACGACGCCTTCCTGGTGCACGGCCTGCACGCCGCGGACCAGCTCTCGGTCCGCGTGGACAGCCTCGACCTGCTCGGCGCCATGATGGGCCGGCTCCGGGAGACCCCGCCGTCGTCCTTCGCCGGCTCCCCCGTGGCCGTCGCCGAGGACCTCGCGGAGGGCTCCGCGCACCTCCCGCCCACCGACGGGCTCCGCTACCTCACGCAGGACCGGACGCGGATCATCATCCGGCCCAGCGGCACGGAGCCGAAACTGAAGTGCTACCTCGAGGTGGTGGAGCCGGTCGGGTCCGCCGCCGGGCTCGATGAGGCGAAGGAGTCCGCCCGCGTGCGCCTCGAGGCGGTCAAGCGCGACGTCGCCGGGGCCCTCGGCCTCTGACACTGCCCTCTCGACGGCGGGCACGGCGGGCACGGGGGCACGAGGGGCACCGACATGGAAAGATGGGGAGCATGCCTAACGACGTATCCCTCGCCTCCTACATCGACCACACCCTCCTGAAGCCCGAGGCCAGCCGTGAGCAGATCCTCACGGTCTGCCGCGAGGCGGTCGAGTACTCGTTCAAGTCCGTCTGCGTGAACCCCGTCTGGGTCAGCACCGTGCGCACGGCGGTGAAGGACACCGGTGTCCTCACCTGCTCCGTCATCGGGTTCCCCCTCGGCGCCACCACCACCGAGGTCAAGGTCTTCGAGGCCCAGGGCGCGGTGGCCGACGGCGCCGACGAGATCGACATGGTCGTCGACATCGCGGCCGCGCGCGCCGGGGACCGCGCACTCCTCGTCCGGGACATCCTCGCCGTCGCCGATGCCGTCCACGAGCACGGCGCCATCCTCAAGGTCATCATCGAGACCTCCCTGCTCACGGACGAGCAGAAGGTCCTCGCCTGCGAGGCGGCCGTCGAGGCGGGCGCGGACTTCGTCAAGACGTCCACCGGCTTCAACGGCGGCGGCGCCACCGTCGAGGACGTCGCCCTCATGCGGAAGACCGTGGGTCCGGACCTCGGCGTGAAGGCCTCGGGCGGGGTGCGGTCCCTCGAGGACGCACGCGCGATGATCGACGCGGGGGCCACGCGTATCGGGGCGAGCTCCGGAGTCGCTATCGTTAAGGGTGAACAGGGCGCGGCAGGCTACTGACCACCAGGAGCCCCGCCCGCGGCCCGAGCAGCAGATCCACCAGCAGACCCAGCAGTAGACCCGGCACGCACGAACGCAGTCAAGGAGACCCCATGTCACACGAACCCACCGGCGCGAAGCAGCCCTCCCACGCCGGCGAAGGCCACCTCGTCGAGAACGTCGTGGTGTTCGTGGTCATCTTCGGCGCCTTCCTGCTGGGCATCTACCTGCTCAACTGGCTGACCCTCGACACCGTCTGGCCGATGGCGGCCATCGTGGTCATCTCGTTCCTCGCATTCTTCATCCCGCAGGGCATCCTGGGCCGCTCCGACACCGGTTACAACCTCGCCGAGGGCAACCGGACGGACGAGAAGGAAACCTCGGCGAGCGTCAGCTCGTAACGACCGCGCAGATCCGCGCCGTCGACGAGAAAGGCCGCCCCGATGGGGCGGCCTCTCTCGTTTCCGCCCCCCTTGATCCCGCCCCGCGATCGGTCCACAGTGGAGGGCATGGATCGGCGTGGGAACGCCGACTGGACGGTCCCGATGCCTGCTCCACGCTCCGGAACACCTCCGGGGCGCTCGAGAAGGGAACGGACGCATGACCGGAACAACAGATACCGCCGATCCTGCGGTCGTCAGGGTCATCGCCCTGGCCGTCGCTGCGGCCGTCGTCGTGAACCTGGTCATCTTCTTCATCGGGGCACTCGCAGGGGGGACCTACGCGTTCACGTCACCGGCGGGGCCCGCGACCGTCAACGCCGCCGTCGTGGCCGCCTTCACGATCATCCCGCTGACGCTCGGCCTCACCGTCGTCGCCGTGACGCGCCGCTGGTGGCCGGGGGTGGTGACGGTCGCGCTGATCGTCGCCCCGATCGTCGAGCTCGGCACGATCGTCGCCCTGACGATCCCCGCCGACTTCGACGGGCCGAGCACAGTCGCGCTGGCGCTGTGCCATGTGACCCTCGTGCCGGTGACCGTGCTGGCCCTCCGCGCGCTGCGCCTCCCACAGCACAACGCGCCGACGGCAGCGGCCAGGACGGACCACCGGAAGAGCGGTCCGCGCCGCTGACTCCTGGCGGGACCCGGGCCCGTCGCCTACGGGGTGAACACGGAGTCGAGCACGTTCCTCGCCCAGTCCAGGATCTCGGCGTCCACGAGGTCCCGGCCGCCGATCCTCGCGGTCTTCGGCTTCGGGACCAGCACCGCGTTGAGCGCGGGCTTCACGGCGGCGCCCGGGTACATCCGCAGCAGGCGCATCTGCTTGGACTCCGGCAGCTCGGCCGGGGCGAACTTGATGAAGTTGCCCTGCAGCGCCACGTCCGTGAGCCCGAGGGCCCGGGCGGACACCCGGAAGCGTGCCACGGAGATGAGGTTCTCCACGGCCGCGGGCGGCTCCCCGTAGCGGTCCTTGAGTTCGGCGACGACGGCGTCGATCGCCTCGTCCGTGATGGCGGAGGCCAGCTTGCGGTAGGCCTCGAGGCGCAGCCGCTCCCCCGGCACGTAGTCGTGCGGCAGGTGCGCGTTGATCGGCAGCTCGATCTTCATCTCCGCCGCCTTCTCCTCGGCCTCGCCGCGGAAGTTCGCGACGGCCTCGCCGACCAGCCGGATGTAGAGGTCGAACCCCACGCCCTGGATGTGCCCGGACTGCTCGCCGCCCAGCATGTTGCCGGCGCCGCGGATCTCGAGGTCCTTCATGGCCAGCTGCATGCCGGCGCCCAGTTCGTTGTGGGACGCCACGGCCTTGAGGCGCTCGAGGGCCACCTCGCCGAGCGGCTTCTCCGACGGGTACAGGAAGTACGCGTAGGCCCGCTCCCGCCCACGGCCCACGCGTCCGCGGAGCTGGTGCAGCTGGGACAGCCCGTAGGAGTCGGCGCGGTCCACGATCAGCGTGTTGGCGTTGGAGATGTCCAGGCCCGTCTCGATGATCGTGGTGCAGACGAGGACGTCGAACCGCTTCTCCCAGAAGTCCACGATGATCTGCTCGAGGCGGGACTCCGTCATCTGGCCGTGCGCGACGGCGATGCGCGCCTCGGGCACGAGCTCCCTGAGCTGCGCGGCCGTGCGGTCGATCGAGGACACACGGTTGTGCACGAAGAACACCTGGCCCTCGCGCATCAGTTCGCGCCGGATCGCGGCGGAGGCCTGCTTGTGGGTGTAGGGGCCCACGTAGGTGAGGACCGGGTGGCGTTCCTCCGGGGGCGTGGCGAGCGTGGAGGTCTCGCGGATGCCGGTCAGGGACATCTCGAGCGTCCGCGGGATGGGGGTGGCGCTCATCGCCAAGACGTCCACGTTGGTGCGCATCTTCTTCAGCGCCTCCTTGTGTTCCACGCCGAAGCGCTGCTCCTCGTCCACGATCACGAGCCCGAGGTCCTTGAACGCGATCTCCTTCGACAGCAGGCGGTGCGTGCCGATGACGACGTCGACCGCGCCCGAGGTGAGGCCCGCCGCGGTCTCGCGCGACTCCTTGGCCGTCTGGAACCGGGACAGCGCGCGGACACGGACGGGGAAGCCGGAGAAACGCTCCGAGAACGTCTCGAAGTGCTGCTGGACCAGGAGCGTGGTGGGCACGAGCACGGCCACCTGCTTGCCGTCCTGCACGGCCTTGAACGCTGCGCGGACGGCGATCTCCGTCTTGCCGTAGCCCACGTCGCCGGAGACCAGCCGGTCCATGGGGACCTCGCGCTCCATGTCCGCCTTGACCTCGTTGATGGTGGTCAGCTGGTCGGGCGTCTCGACGTAGGGGAACGCCTCCTCGAGTTCGCGCTGCCACGGCGTGTCCGGTCCGAAGGCGTAGCCCTTGGACGCCATGCGGGCGGAGTAGAGGCGGATGAGCTCGCCGGCGATCTCCTTGACGGCCTTGCGGGCCTGGTTCTTGGTCTTGCTCCAGTCGGAGCCGCCCATCTTGCTCAGCGCCGGGGCGTCCCCGCCCACGTAGCGCGTCACCTGGTCCAGCTGGTCCGTGGGCACGAACAGGCGGTCCCCGGGGGCACCGCGCTTGGACGGCGCGTACTCGAGCACGAGGTACTCGCGCGTGGTCCGGGTGGGCCCGGCCCCGGTGGAGCGCTGCAGCAGTTCGACGAACTTCGCGACGCCGTGCTGCTCGTGCACCACGAAGTCGCCTTCCTTGAGCTGCAGGGGGTCGACGGCGTTGCGGCGCCGCGAGGGCATCTTCCGCATGTCGCGCGTCCCCGAGGCGCTCGTACGGCCGAGGAGATCGGCCTCGGTGAGCAGTCCCAGCTTGAGCCCGTCCACCACGAAGCCGCGGCCGGCGCATGCCGTGGTGATCCCGATGATGCCCGGCTGCGGTGCGGCGTCGAGGGAGTCGACGCGGCTCGTCGGGATGTCGTTGTCGTGGAAGAGCTCCGCGAGGCGCTCCGCCGGGCCGGGGCCCTCCGTGGCGACGACGACGCGCCACTGGTCGCGGACCCGCCCGCCGATGAAGTCCATCATCTCGGCGACATCGCCCTGGTAGCCACGCGGCTCGCGGGCGTGCAGGGTGAAGCTGTCGACGTCGGTCAGCTCCTCGTCCGCCCCGAAGGACGTGATGCCCCACCAGGCGACCGCGTGGGCGAGCGCCGTGGCCCGCGTGTCGGCGAGGGACCGGAAGCTCGCCTCCTGCAGGTCGGTGCCCAGGGCGCCGCCGAGGTCCAGCGGTGCGGCGCCGCCGTCGGACGCCGTGGACCAGGCGGCCGCGAGGAACTCCTCGTTCGTGGCCGCGAGATCGTGCGCGCGGGTGCGGACCTTCTCCGGTTCGAGGACGACGGCGATCGAGCCGGCCGGCAGCTCGCCCATGAACGGCACCATCGCGTCCACGAGCACGGGGGCGAGCGATTCCATGCCCTCGACGGCGATCCCGCCGGCGATCTTCTCCAGCATGGACGCGGCGGCCGGCAGCTCGGACTGCAGCTTCGCGGCCCGGGACATCACGGACGGGGTGATGAGGATCTCCCGGCACGGCGGCGCGTACAGGGCGGTCGGCGGCTCACCCGTGGTGAGGGAGCGCTGGTCGGCGACGGCGAACCAGCGCATCTGGTCCACCTCGTCGCCGAAGAAGTCCACGCGGACCGGGTGGTCCTCGGTGGGCGGGAAGACGTCGATGATGCCGCCGCGGACGGCGAACTCCCCGCGGTGCGTGACCATGTCCACGCGCGCGTACGCGGCGTCGGAGAGGGCACGGACGACGTCGGAGAAGGCGACCTCGTCGCCGACCTTCAGGGACACCGGTTCGAGGTCGCCGAGACCCGCGACGAGCGGCTGCACGACGGCGCGGATGGGCACCGTGATGACCCGGACGGGGCTCCCCTCCGGGTGGGCCAGCCGGCGCAGCACGGACAGGCGCCGGCCCACGGTGTCGGAGCGCGGGGACAGCCGCTCGTGGGGCAGGGTCTCCCAGCTGGGGAACTCCTCGATGGCGCTCTCCGGCAGGTAGCTGCGCAGCGCGGCCGCCAGATCCTCCGCCTCGCGCCCCGTCGCGGTGATCGCCAGGACCACCGGTACGGCGCTGCCCGCGTCGTCCGAGGCCGGGACGGCGTCGAGGCCGTCGACCATCTCGGCGATCAGGGGCGCGCGCATCCCGGCGGGTGCGCCGATCTGCAGGTCGGCGCTGCGCTCCTCGACCGGGCGTGATGCGTTGGTCCGCACGCGCACGTAGGACGCATCCTCGGCAAGAGCTGCGCGCAATCCGTTCAGGCTCATCTGGTGGGACTCCTCGGGCAACGGGGTGAAGAACAACGGGTGGAGAACGGGGTGACGACAGCACGAAAGCCCGAAAACATGACGCGTTCCCGGGGACGATTCCACACTACCAAGCCGCACCGACGCTCCCCGTGGCGTGTCATCGGCAGCACACCGGGGAAGGCCAGGCCGTAGGATTGCGGGAGACCCCTGACCCCGCCGCCACGCGGCACCCACCTGTGCATCCTTCGGAGGAACCATGGCATTGAACGCGTCCACCACGCTCCCCTACGACACCCGGACGGTGCTCGGCGTCTTCACGGACGAGGGCTTCGTCCGCCACATGAGCGAGTACGTGGGCGGCACCCTCGAGTCCCTCACGGTCGACGGCGACACCTCCGGTCCCTTCACCCTGACGGCCGTCCGCACCATGCCCACCGACCGGCTGCCCGACATGGCGCGGAAGTTCGTCGGGGAGACCCTCTCCGTCACGCAGACGGAGCAGTGGGGCGCGCCGTCCGCGGACGGCTCCCGCGAGGCGAAGCTCGAGATGACGGTCGCGGGCGTCCCGCTGAACGTCGCCGCCGTCCAGCGCCTGATCACCCAGGGCACCGACACCGTCGTCGACCTGCAGGGCAACGTCACCTCGTCCATCCCGTTCCTCGGGGGCAAGATCGCCGGCGCCGCCGAGCCGATGATCGGCAAGGCGCTGAACGTCCAGGCCGTCGAGGCCCGGAAGTGGCTCGAGAGCCGCTGACCGGGGCCACGCCACCCCGCCACCTCTCCGTCGACCCGAAGGATCCGCGCACGCCATGGAACTCCCCACGCCCCTCTCCCTCATCCTGATCCTCGCCGGCGTCTGGACGCTCGTCGTCTGGCCGCCGTTCCTGCGCAGGGTCCTCAAGGACCCGCGCGCCCGTGACGAGAAGGGTGCCGCCACCCGGTTCCTCACCGTGCACCTGATGCTCATCTCCACGTCGATGATCCTCGGCGCCGCGACCGCCGTCATCGGCGTCCGCGCCCTCGTCGCCTAGCGATCCCCCGCCGTCACCCGCCCCACCCAGGAGACCTCATGGCCCACGACGAGTCCCGGAAGCCGGCCGGCTCCCACCCGGTGATCCTGCAGCGCTCCAGCTACCCCGAGTACCTGCGCATCTCGGAGATCCTCCGCAAGGAGACCGTGGGCGGCATCCTGCTGCTGATCGCCGCGACCCTGGCGATCATCTGGGCCAACTCCCCGTTCTCCGACTCCTACTTCGCCATCCGCGACTTCGAGTTCGGCTACGAGCCGTGGCACCTGAAGCTCTCCGTCGGCCAGTGGGCGTCGGACGGCCTCCTGGCGGTGTTCTTCTTCCTCACGGGACTCGAGCTCAAGCGCGAGTTCGTGGCCGGCGACCTCCGGCGGATCAGCCGGGCGATCGTCCCCGTGGCCGCGGCCTTCGGCGGCGTCGTCGTGCCCGCGCTCATCTACGCGGCCGTCAACCTGTCCTCCCCGGACACCCTGCGCGGCTGGGCCATCCCCACCGCGACGGACATCGCCTTCGCTCTGGCCGTCCTCGCGGTGATCAGCTCACACCTGCCCGGGGCCCTGCGCATCTTCCTGCTGACCCTCGCGGTGGTCGACGACCTCATCGCGATCGCGATCATCGCGTTCTTCTACTCGGAGGACGTCAGCTTCGTCTACCTGCTGTGGATGCTCCTGCCGCTCGGGCTGTTCGCGCTGCTCGCCCAGCGCCTGCCCAAGTTCTTCGGCACCACCACGCGCGGCCCGTGGCTGATCCTCCTGCCCCTCGGCATCGCCACCTGGGCCCTCATGCATGCCTCCGGCGTCCATGCGACGGTCGCGGGCGTGCTGCTCGGCTTCTGCGTCCCCGTGCTGCACAAGACCGACGGGAAGGCCACGCTGCCGACCTCGGACAGGCCCGGCCTGGCCGAGGTCCTGGAACACCGCTTCCGTCCGCTCTCCACCGGTTTCGCCGTCCCGGTCTTCGCCTTCTTCTCGGCGGGCGTGGCGATCGGCGGCGTCGCCGGGTTCGCGTCGGCGGTCACCGATCCGGTGTTCATCGGGATCGTGCTCGGCCTCGTCCTCGGCAAGCCCATCGGCGTCCTGCTGACCACGTTCGTCGTCACGAAGATGACGCGCGCCAACCTCGATCCCGGGCTGAGCTGGTGGGACCTGCTGGGCGTCGGCATCCTCGCCGGCGTGGGCTTCACCGTCTCGCTGCTGGTGAACGATCTCAGCTTCGGCGCGGGCAGCGAACACGACGACCACGCGAAGGTGGCCATCCTCGCCGCCTCCGTGCTGGCGGCGCTCCTCGCGAGCGTGGTGCTGCGCGCCCGCAACAAGCACTACCGGCGGATCGACGCGGAGGAGAAGGTGGACTCCGACGCCGACGGCATCCCGGACGTGTTCGAGGACCGCGGCAACTAGGATCGGTCCATGACGGACACCGGCCGGCCGCGGGAACGGGAGGACCACCGCGGGGCACGACGGTCCCGGCATCGGCGCCGCCGCATCGTCCTCAGCGAACTCGCCCTGACCATCACCTTCACCCTCGCGGTGGGACTGGGCCTCGCCCAGCGCGGGGCCCTCGACTCGACGGCGGTCTTCCTCGCCGGGTGGGCCCTGAACCTCGTGGTCCTGGCGCTGTGCTGCACCCTGCCGTGGTCCAGGATCTCCAGCCGCTGGGTCATCCTGGTGCCGCTCGCGGACTTCGTGGCCATCGGCCTTGCCCGGGCGGCCGCGGGCGACGCCCTCTCCGGCGTCGGCCTGCTGGCGGCGTTCCCCGTGGTCTGGATCGCCGCGTCCCGTGTGCGGACGGCCGCGACCGTCGCCATCACCGTCGTCGCCGCCCTGGCGATCATCTGGTTCCCGCTCGTCGCCCAGCCCGGGCCCGTGACCGTCGACACCCTGATCGACCCGATCCTGCTCCCGATCATGCTCACCGGCCTGGCCTGGTTCGTCAGCGAACTGACGAAGGCCGACCGGCGGAGGCAGGAAGCCCTCAGCGCGTCACAGGCAGCCCTGCGGGAGAGCGTGGAGGCCGGCCGGGCGCGCGAGCGGCTGCTCGGGACCGTCCTGGACACCGTGAGCGTGGGGGTGCTCGCGGTCGACGCCCACGGCGACGACATCCTCATGAACGCCCGGCAGCGCGAGGGCCACGCCGCCGCGGCGCCACCGGGCAACGACGATCCCAACGAGGCCGAGCTGCTGATCTTCGGCGAGGACAGGGTCACGCCCATCCCGCCGGAGCGGCGCCCCGTGCTCCGCGCGATCGGCGGCGAGGACCTCGACGGCGAACAGGTGTGGGTGGGGACCGGACGGTCCCAGCGTGCCCTCAGCATCTCCTCGCGGTCCATGCACGACGACGACGGCGGGTTCGCCGGGACCGTCGTGTCCTTCAACGACGTCACCGCACTGCTGCAGGCCCTGCACGCCAAGGACGATTTCCTCTCCAACGTCTCCCACGAGTTCCGGACCCCCCTGACGTCGATCCTGGGCTACCTCGAGCTCAGCCTCGAGCGGGGCGAGAGCCTGCCGGACGGCGTGGCCGGCTTCCTCCAGGTGGCGCGGCGCAACGCCCTGCGCCTGGAACGGCTGGTCGAGGACCTGCTGGCGATCAACGCGGGCACGTTCGAGGTGCATCCCGTGCCCACCGACGTGGGCCGGATCCTGACGGAGGCGGCGTCCTCGAGCCTGCTCCGGGCCACGCGCGCGGGGATCCGCCTCGAGAACCGCGCACCGGCGGGCCTGCCTGCCGTGGCCGACCCGCTGCGGCTCGCGCAGGCCGTGGACAACCTGCTCAGCAATGCGGTCAAGTACAACCGGCGCGGCGGCAGCATCACGCTCGACGCCGCCCTCGGCGGGGACGGCCTGACCGTCCGGGTGGAGGACACCGGGATCGGCATCGAGGCCGAGGAACTGCACCAGGTCTTCGACCGGTTCTTCAGGTCCTCGTCGGTCCGCTCCTCGACCGTGCAGGGGGTGGGGCTGGGCCTGCTGATCACCAAGAGCATCGTCAGCGAGCACGGCGGGTCCATCACCGTGACGAGCGAGCCGGGCGTGGGGACCTGCTTCAGCATGCTCCTCCCCCAGCCGACGCGCTGACGGGACCCCTGGACGGGGTCCCCCGTCAGGCGTTGGCCGCGAGCAGGGACTCCTCGAGGGCCACCCACGCGAGCATGGCGCACTTCACCCGGGCCGGGAAGCGCGAGACGCCGGAGAACGCGGCGGCGTCACCGAGCACCTCCTCGTCCGCCTCGATCCTGCCGCGCGAGCGCATGACCTCGCGGAAGCTGTCCACCAGGCCTATCGCCTCGTCCCGCGGCAGTCCCTGCACCAGGTCGGTGAGCACGGAGGCCGAGGCCATGGAGATGGCGCACCCTGCGCCGTCCCAGCTCACGGAGGCCACGGCGCCGTCGGCCACGCCCGCGCGCAGGGTGATCTCGTCTCCGCACACCGGGTTGAGCTGGTGGGACTCGCCCACGCGGCCCGCGCCGTCGTACTCCCGCAGCGGCGAGCCGTGCCGCGCCTTGGCATGGTCGAGGATGATCTGCTGGTACAGCTGTTCGAGGCCCGTGCTCATCGGTGTGCTCCAAAGAAGGGACGGACCAGCGCGACGGCGTCCAGGAAGGCGTCCACCTCGTCCGTCGTCGTGTACAGGTAGGTGCTCGCGCGGGTGGTCGCTGTGAGGCCGAGGCGGCGGTGCAGCGGCTGCGCGCAGTGGTGGCCCACGCGCACCGCGATGCCCTTGTCGTCGAGGAACTGCCCCACGTCGTGGGCGTGCACCCCGTCGACGTCGAAGGAGGCCAGCCCGATGCGGGGGCGGCCCGCGTCCGGGCCGAGGACGCGGATGCCCTCGATGGCGCCGAGTCCCCGCACGAGGCGCGCGCCGAGTGTCTCCTCCCAGGCCTCGATGCGCTGCATGCCGGTCTCGGCGAGGTAGTTCGCGGCGGCGCCGAGGGCGATCGCCTGCGAGATGCGCTGGGTGCCGGCCTCGAAGCGGTTCGGGGAGGGCAGGTACTCGGCCCGCTCCATCGTGACGGTGGTGATCATCGAGCCGCCCGTCAGGAAGGGCGGCAGGGCGTCGAGCAGCTCCTTGCGCCCGTACAGCGCGCCGATGCCGGTGGGCCCGAGCATCTTGTGGCCGGAGAACACCAGGAAGTCGACGTCCAGGGCCTTCACGTCCACGGGCAGGTGCGGCACGGACTGGCAGGCGTCCAGCAGCGTGAGCGCACCGACGCCCTGCGCGAGCCGCACGAGGTCGGCCACCGGGTTGATGGTCCCGAGGACGTTCGAGGCGTGGGAGAAGGCCACGAGCTTCGTGGCCGGCGTGATGACGCGGGCCGCCTCCTCGAGGCGCAGCGTGCCGTCGTCGGCGATCGGGACGAAGCGGAGCTCGGCCCCCGTGCGGGCCGCGAGTTCCTGCCAGGGGATCAGGTTGGCGTGGTGCTCCATCTCCGTGACGACGATCCGGTCCCCGGGGCCGAGGGCGAAGCGGCGTGACGCCTCTCCCCCGCGTCCGAGGCCCGCGTTGGACATCGCGTAGGCCACGAGGTTGATGCCCTCGGTGGCGTTGGAGGTCCAGACCAGTTCGTCGGCGCGTGCGCCGATGAACCGGGCGACGGCGGCGCGGGCGTCCTCGTAGGCGTCGGTGGCGTCGACGGCCAGCGAGTGGGACCCGCGGTGCACGGCGGCATTGCGCTGCTCGTAGAATTCCTGCTCCGCCTCCATGACGCTCACCGGGTTCTGGGAGGTGGCGCCGGAGTCGAGGTAGATGAGCGGCTTGCCGCCGACCTCGGTGCCGAGGATCGGGAAGTCGTTGCGGATGCGGAGCACCTCGGCGTCGGTCAGCCCGGCGTCGGACGGGGTGAGCGTGACGGGTGTGTCGACCACGGGCACTTCGGACTCCTCGGATCAGGCAGCGGGCCCCGCGTCAATTACGCAAGGCTTCTCTGCTGTAATCCTGCCACTCCGGGCGGCCCGGGGCACCCCAGTGGGACCTAAGTTCCCGGCGCAGGGGCCCGAGAGGTGTGGCCGTCAGTTGAAGCGACAAGTAGTCGAACACCCTGGGTTCAAGTGCCTTCGGCGTTCGTCCCGACCCGGGACGCGCGCCCATGCGTGCCGGCTACTCGTGCCCGGTCCGGCGGCTTCCGTTCTACTGGAATCGTTGTCGTCGATCGGTGAAAGGGCCACGCAATGGTGTCTTCACACCCTGTCCGGAATCAGTACCCCGAAGCGGCCGCCACCATTCCAGCAGACGGGACAGGCGCATGAAGATCGCACTCATCACTGAGGGAACCTATCCGATCGTCACCGGAGGAGTCAGCACCTGGTGCAACCAGCTCATCGAGGGCATGCCCGAACACAGCTTCGACGTCGTGGCGCTGACCGGCAGCGGAACCGAGAGGACCGTGTGGAAGGCGCCCACCAATGTACGGGCCGTCCACCTCGTACCGGTGTGGGGACCGCCGGAGTCCCCGCTCCGCCCCGGCCCCCGACGGCGCGGCTGGGTGGACTCCACCCAGTACGCCCTCACCGAGCTGTGGGACGCCGCGCTCGGCCCCGACGGTGAGGACGCCGTCCGGCGGACCTCGGCCGCACTGCAGCACCTCGTGGGCATCAGCGACGGCGTCGGGCTGGCATCCTCGCTCGCGACCCGCGGATCGGTCGCACCCATTCTCACCGCCTGGGCCGCGCATGCCCCCGCCGAGGGCGAGCCGCCGATGTCCGTCGCGGATGCCGTCCTCGCCGCCGCGATCGTGGACCGCGCCCTCGCCGTCGTCGACCACCGCCTGGCACCGGTGGATGTCCTTCACGCTTCCAGCAACGGCCCCTCGTCCCTGCTGGCGCTGGCCCAGTCCTGGCGTGACGGCACCCCGATCCTCCTGACCGAACACGGGGTCTACCTGCGCGAGCGGTACCTGGCACTCCACGATGCGAAGGCCTCCAAACCCGTGCGCCGCGCCGTGACGGCGTTCCTGCGGCGGCTCTGCGAGGTGGTCCACGTCCATGCGCACATGGTCCTCCCGGTCAACCAGTTCAACGCCCGATGGGAACGACAGCTCGGCGCAGACCCGGCACGCATCCACACCATCCCCAATGGCGTGGACCCGGCCGTGTTCCAGCCGGTCGGGACCGAGCCGGATGTGCCGACGATCAGCTTCGTGGGGCGGATCGACCCGCTGAAGGACCTGGGGACCCTCATCGCCGCCTTCGCGGTCGTGCGCGAGAGCGTACCGAACGCTCAGCTCCGCCTCTTCGGCCCGACCCCGGCCGCGAACGCCGCCTACAAGGCGCGCCTCGTGGAGCAGGCCGCGGCCCTCGGCATCGCGGACGCGGTGCACTGGGAGGGGCCGAGCAAGGGCAGCCGACCCGCCATCGCCGCGGGGCACGTGGTGGCCCTGTCCAGCGTGTCGGAAGGGCTGCCGTTCACCCTCATCGAGTCGATGATGTGCGGGCGCCCCACCGTCAATACCGATGTGGGCGGTGTCGCGGAATGCCTCGACGAGGAGGGCACCACGGGCATGCTGGTGCCGGCCCGCGACCATCTCGCCTTCGCCGAGGCCTGCATCATGCTGCTGACCGACGCCTCGCTGAGGGCGTCCATCGGCGCCGCGGCACGACGGCGGGCGCTCGCCGAGTTCACCCTGGAACGGTGCCTCACCCGCTACCGGGAGGCCTATTCCGCAGCCGTGGACGGGCTGCAGCTCGGGAGTCGGGCCCTCACGGCCGACGGCACCGGGCGTCCGTCCTGGACGATCGATGACGCCAGGACCGGGGTCGCAGCATGAGCGCCGACAGCGTGGTGATGCCCGGCACGGGCGACGCACTGACCACCCACGGGACCGGCACCCTCACCCATGATGCCGTGGACGCGTTCGAGGTCACCGCCCGCCTCGAAGCCTCCGGGATGAGCGACCGCACCGTCCGCCGGACCCACGGCGCCCACGACGTCTTCACCTACGCCCGATCCCTCGCGCGTCCGGCGTCCGCGTCCGGAGCACCCGGCGCACCCGGCAGCTGGCCGGCCCGGGTCCTGCTGCTCGCCGCCGTCCGCCGCGCCGTCGTCCTGGTCCTCGGAGCCGTTCTCGGGGGCCTCACGGCGACGATCCTCGCCGTGGACGGCCGGCAGATCCTGATCGCCGGCATCGGTGCCTGGGTCGTCGGGCAGGGTGTCTCCGGTATCGTCTGGGCCCACGCGGGGGCCGGGCACGGTCCCCGGGGTGTCGCCCGGGGTACCGGCGTCGCCCTGCTCGTGGCGATGGCCCTCGCCGCCTGCCTGGTGATCACCCTGGTGATCCCCGGCCTGGACCCCACCCTCGCCGTCCTCACCATGGCCTGGTGCTGGTACTCGTGCGTCGTGTCGATGCTCGTCATCCTCGAACGCTCCTGGTTCCTGCTCGCCGTCCTCGCCGCCGCGGTCCCGATCCTGACCGTGACGCTGGTGCTGCGCCACGACGCCTCCGCCGTCATCGGGGCAGCCGTGGCGCTCCTGGTGCTCCTCGCGGTGACCGTCGCGCTGATCGGCGTCCTGCGCACCGCCGCCGAACGGTGCGTTCCCTCCCGCCACGACTGGAAGGCCGCCCCCGCGCCCGCGGCGCAGGCCGGCTTCCTGGCCGCCGCGCTGTCCGTGGCGCTGGCCCGGCTGCCCGAGTGGGAGGGGACCGCCCTCATCGTGGCCTCCGTCGTCGCCGCCGCGGCCACCGATCCTGCCCTGGTCCTCATGCGCCAGCGCCTCGTGTGGTCCTCCAACCGCACCTCCCACCTGCGGCATGCGGCGCGGCACGCCCGGCTCGTCGCGCTCGCGATGTCCGCAGCGATCGTCCTCGTCTCCGCCGTCGCCTCGACCCTGGTGATCCTGTTCCTCGTCGAGGACCCGGCAGCCACCACCGTGCTGGTCGCAGCGGCCTTCAGTTCGCTGGCGGCGACGTCCACGGCCCTGAACGCGTTCGGGCTGGCACGCGGCGGGGTGGTGTTCGCCGGAGCGGCCTGCCTTGCCTCCGTCGCGTGGCTCGCCCTCGGCGATGTGCCCGGCATGCTCTGCGCGGTCGTGTTCCTGGCCGCGGGCATCGCGGCCCTGTTGGCGCGGGTGTCCGACCCCCGGGCCTACGCATGAGAACGGCCCGCATCGCACCCCCGTGGTACGTGCACCCCGCGGCAGCTCCCCGCGACTGGGCGTGGCTGGCGACCCAACGGCGGACCCTCTCCTTCGCCGTCGTCAATGTCCACAACGGGCCCGGCGGGGACGACGACGCCTACTATCCGACGGCGCTGGCAGGGCTGCCGGGGATCCGACTGGTCGGGTACGTCCCCGTCGATTACGGCAGGCGTCCGCCGGCGGACGTCGTGCGGGACATCGACGCGTGGCAGCGCCTGTACGGGATCGACGCGATCATGCTCGACGAGGTCCCCTCGGCCCCGGAGAGCCTCGCCCGCTGCGCCCGGTACGCGGCCGCAGCGCGGGCCGCAGGCGTGACCTTCCTGGTGGCCAACCCGGGCGTCTTCCCGTCGCCCGCGCACCTGGATCTCTTCGACGTCACGGCCGTCTTCGAAGGCACGGCCGCGACGTATGCGGAGTTCGAGCATCCCGCGTGGGCGCGCCACGTAGCGCCGTCCCGGCTGTGGCACCTGGTGTACGGGTGCAGCCCGGCGCAGATCCCGGCGCTGCGGCGCGACGCCCTCGGGCGCGGAGCGGGACACGTCTTCACCACCGACCGGTCGCTGCCGAACCCGTGGCTGGGACCGCCGTCGGCCGTCTCGGCACGGGCGCACCCGGGCGGGGCCTAGGTCTCCCGCGCGAACAGGTGCAGGTCCTCGCGCCGGTTGACGCCGAACTTCATGAAGATGCGGTACAGGTGCCCTTCCACCGTGCGGACCGAGGTCCCGTGGCGGTCCGCGATCTCCCGGTTGCTCAGCCCCTGCAGCACGAGGCTCACGACGGCGATCTCCCGGGGGGTCAGCCGCACGGCCCCGGGAAGGCGGACGGTCTCCGTGGTGGTCGGCCCCTGGAACTCGGCGCTCACGGAGGTGAGCTTCTTCTGGGCACGACGTGCGGCGGCGGGCTCGCGGCGCTTCTCGTACACCTCGCGTGCACGCTCGAAGCACCCGGCGGCCAGCGGCCGATAGCCTGCGGCGAGCGCGGACTCGCCGGCCGCGAGCAGCCGCTCGGCGTCGCCGTCCGCGCCCGCTGCGGCGAACGCGTGCAGCAGCGCCTGCTCCCTGCCGTCGCAGGACGCCGTGAGCGCGGCGATGCGGGCGAAGACCGTGCGGTCGCCCAGGACGAGCGCCTGGTCCAGCGCGGTCACGGCGACGAGCGGCAGCCCGGCGGCTTCGGCGTCGTCCGCGAGCCGCACGAGCTGGGGGATGCCCTCGACGTCCGCCTCGAGGGCCGCCGTCACGGCCACCGTGTAGACCCGCCCCAGCATGCGCGTCAGGAGGGTGCCGCCGGAGGCCTCCGCGGCGCCCTCCTCCACCAGGAGTGCCGCTTTCCGCTGGTCTCCGGCGAGGAGTGCGGCGTAGGCCGCCAGCCCGGACACCCACGGAAGGAGGTGGAGGTGGTCCGTGGTGTGCAGGGCCTGCACCGCCAGGCGGAGGCGGGCCTGCGCGACCGGGAAGCGGCCCTCCCGGAGGGCGCGTACGCCGTCGAGGAGGTCGAGCCATCCGGCGACGAAGTGCGTGCGCCGTGCGCCCCGCCGGAGCCGGGCCTCGGCGGTGGCGCGCGCCGTGTCCCATTCCCCCGCGACGGCGAGGGCGAAGAGCTCGAGGCTCAGGGCATGGCTGTGGTAGGCCACCGTGTCCGCGTCCGTGCCGACGGACCCGAGCGCCCTCCGCGCGAGCCGGGCGGCGTCGCACGGCCTGCCGGCCCCCACGGAGAAGACCGCGAGCGCCAGCAGTGCCGCCAGCCGGGCTGGCTGCGGGGCGGCGTCGTCGTCGGCCACGGTGCGGAGTGCCACCGCGTCGACGGGTGCACCCTCGAGCGCGAGCGCCGTGATGCTGCGCCCCACCGCCACCGCCCGGGCGTCGGGGGTCCCGGGCGCTGCCCGGTGCAGGGACTGCTCCCAGCGGTCGATGTCGCCGCGCATGGCGTCGGCGGGCTCGAGCCCGCGCATCCTCACCTCGAGCGCGAGCATCGTGCCTGCGCGGAGGACGTCGGGCGGGGCGGGGGCCTCGAGGGCGTCCGCGATGAGGTCGAGGGCCTCGTCGAGCAGGCCGCCGTTGACCCGGGCCCACGCCAGTTCCACGAGGCAGCGACGCTGGAGTCCCGGCGACCGGATGGCCTGGATCGCCTGGACGGCGAAGCCGCTGTCCGCGGACCGGTTGGCGCTCGTCGCGGCCGCCAGAAGGATTCCGTCGTCGAGCACGACCCCGGCCTCCAGGGCCAGCGCCGCCCGCCGGTGGATCTCCTCGATATCGCGAGGTGGGGCGGTGGCGCCCGCCAGGACACGGCGCTGCAGCATCACCCGGCGCGCCGTCGGGATGGACACGCGCAGCGCCTCCGCGTGCAGCGGGTGCTCCACCTCGAACGCGCCGTCGTCCCCCATGCGGATCCACCCGTCGCCGAGCAGCCGCTGCAGCACCCCCTGGCCGATGTGCTGCAGCGCCTGGTCGCCCGGCAGCGGGCCGCCCACGGCGAGCAGCTCCATCGCTTCCCGCTGCGCAGGGTCGAGCGGGCCGAGCGCTGCGCTCACGATGTCCGTGAGGTGCGCTCCGAGGGGTGGCAGCTCACGGTCCGCCTGCCAGACGCCGGCGGTCTCGGTGACGAACCGGCGCGTGACGGCGTCGCGCACGAACAGGCGGACGAACAGGGGGTTGCCGCGCGTCACGTGGTCCACGGCGTGGACGAACCCGGCACTCACGGGCCCGCCGAGGAGCGCGGCGCAGAGGGCCTCGACCTGGTCGAGCATGAGCGGCTCCACCGGGACGCTCGCCACGAGGCCGTCGGCCACCAGCTCGGCGAGGCCCTGCGGCAGGGCGGGCGCGGGGCGGGCGAGGAACAGCGCCCGCGCCCTGCGCATGCCGAGCAGCTGTGCGATCAGCGTCACGGAACTCGCGTCGAGGTCGTGGGCGTCGTCGACGACGAGGAGCGGCAGGTCGTTGCCGGTCTGCGGGATCCCGCCGAGGGCCTGCACCACGCGCCGCAGGACGGCGACGAACTGCACGGTGTCCTCGGGCGGAAGGCCATTGAGCAGACCCGACAACGCACCGAACGGCACCTCGCGGAGCACGGCGCTGCCGCGGATCCGCAGCACGCGGAGCCCTGGAGCCAGGCCGTCGGTGACGGCGGCGGCGAGGGCCGTCTTACCGATCCCGGCCTCTCCCAGCAGGAGGATACCGGAGGTCGAGGGGTCGCGGAGCTCCTCGACGAGCCACGCGTGCTGCTCCTCGCGCCCGATGAGCGGGTGGGGGCTGTCCCGGGTGTCGCTCATTGCGTGAACACCGTCGCGAGCTGCTTGCGGCTGGAGACGCCGAGCTTGCCCATCGCCTTCAGGATGTGTCCTTCCACGGTGCGGACGGAGAGGTGGTGGGTGGCGGCGACCTCCCTGTTCGTCGCCCCCTGCGCGGCCATCCGGGCGAAGGCCCGCTCCCGCTCGGTGAGGATGCGGCGCGCGCTGGCATTCCGCCGGGGCACGTGGGTGCGCCGGAAGATCTGCTCGGCCCGGATGAAGTCCAGCGGCTCGTCCTCGGTGTCGTGGAGGCGCATGGAGATCAGAGCGGCGGACCCGGCGAGGTCGCGGTGCCCGAAACCGAACGCCGCCTCCGCGGACTGCAGCAGGATGAAGGGGTCGCGCGCCGCGACGCCGCGTGCCAGGAGTTCGCCGGCACGGGCCAGGGGTGTGTCGATGCCCTGCGCGAGCTCCAGCAGCATCGGGGCCTGGGACTGTCGGCCGAGCCGGACGGCATGCATCCGGAGCATCAGCTCTGCCCCGGTGTTGCCGGACATCCGCTGCTCGGCGGCAAGGATGGCGAAGCGGCGGGCGGCCACGTCGCTGTCCGAGACGAGGGCGCTGGCGAGGGTCCGGAGGAGACCGATCGTGGAGCGGTGCGCCCAGGGGAGCTGCTCCGCAGCCGCACCGTCCCGGGCCTCCGCGCGGTCTCCGTACTCGAGACCCAGCAGGGCGGAGGCGTATGCCGCGGCCGCGTCCGCGAGCGGCAGCAGGCGGCTCCGGTTGTCCACGCGCAACTGCTCGATCACGGGCAGGAGCAGCGCGAGCGCGGCCTCTCCGTGGCCCAGCGCCGCGAGCGCCGTGCCGGCGAGGGTGTCCGCGACCGAGGCGTCCTGCCACTCCCCCGCAGCAAGGGCGGCACTGCCCGTCAGGAGCAGGCCGTCCTCGAGGTATCCCTCCTGGACCAGCGCCGCGAATCCGTTCTCCTGCAGCAGCCGCGCCTCCGCACCGGTGGGCGTCGGCAGGCCGGGCCCGCGGAGGCGGGCCAGGGACCTCCTCGCCCCCGGGCCGGTACCCGTGAGGCTGCGGGCGAGAACGAGCCGTGCGGCGGGTTCGAGTGCCGGGGTATCGGGGTACTGCCCGCACTCCTGCCCCGAGGTGAGGGCCAGGACATCCCGGAAGCGCCCCTCGTAGGCGGCCCTCTCGACGGCCACCGCGAGGGACCCGTCGACCGCCCGGTCCCGGTCCTGCGGCCCCGTATCGGACACGATCCGTCCGAGGACGGCGCCGGCCTCGCTCGACCGTCGGGCATCGACGCACGCCCGCGCCCGCTCGACGGCGTCGGTGTCGACCTCCCCGAGCTGCGCGACGGCGAGCAGCGCGACGCGTAACTCCCCGGCGTCGACGGCGGCCCGCGTCACGCTTCGGAGATAGCCGTCCGGCAGGAGGATGCCCGCAGCGAGGAACCACCGCAGGAGGTTCACCCGGGCGCGGACCGGCAAGGCACCGCCGGCGTCGAGCCTGGTCACCCGTTCGACGAATGCAGGTGGAGGGCTGGTGGCGAGTGCACGGCGCACGCGGTCGCCGATGATCCCGTCGGCCACGGCGACGGCATGCGGCGGCCGGGGGTCGACGGTGCACACCCCCGCCTCCTCGAGCTCGTCGACCACCTCGGCACCGCAGAAGGGCAGGAGTGCGTCGAGCGGGACGGGACCGGCGACGGCGACGACGTCCAGCGCCGCCGCGGCGTCGACGGACAGGGCGGCGGCGTCGGGGGCGCCGTCGTTGCCCTGCAGCGCGAGGCCGTGCCCGGCATCGTGCCAGACCCACGCCTCGTCCGTCCGGGCGAGCACCTCGGCGGCGATACCGCCGCGCACGGCGGCCTGGAGGGACCGGAGATTGCCGCGGGACGCCCTCCACAGCTCGACGGCGGCCGTGCCGGAGAGGGGCGCCCCCAGCAGGTGCCCGAGGAGGCTGCGCTGCCTCTCGAACGTCAGCGGTCCGATATCCACGCGGACGAGGCGCCCGGTACGCCACAGGTCGAAGAAGCGCGCAGCGGCCGCGTGCGGGCCGTCGCAGGCCACGAGCAGGCGCACCGCCCCGACTTCCGCCAGGTAGGACAGCACGCGGGTGGAGGGATCGTCGAAGTGGTGCACCTTGTCCACGACGAGGACCACGGGGCGGTTGCGCGCGCGGCTCCGCAGGGCCGACTGGAGGGACTGCAGCATGGGGAGGGATTCGACGCTCCCGGCCGGGTCCACGTCCATCAGCAGCACGCTGAGTGCACCATAGGGGGTGGAGGCCATGGCAGCCGATCCGCGGATGAGGATCACGTGCGAGGTGCTGTCCAACTGCGCCGCGACGACACGGGCGATCGCCGTCTTCCCCACGCCCGAGGGGCCCACGATCAGCACACCGGCCGAGCCGGGCGCCGCCAGGCCGGCCAGCACCTCCGCGGCCTCCTCGGATCGTTCCAGCAAGGGCCAGGTGCCGGCGTAGTCGTCCGTCACGGTGGGTCCCCCTTCTCCATCTCGCGAGCCACCACCCGGCCCCCTGGCCCTGGCCGGCCGGGACACGCGACCCGGTCCTCTCGACGGGCGTCGGTCAGCACTGTGGTTTCGCCGAATACTACTCGATCCGTCCCCGAAATCACCTCTTTTCTACTCCCCGGTTCTTCAGCGGATACGTACTCCCCGCGCCGCACATACGCATCGGCGCCCTCATCATGCGTAGTTTTGCCCGTCGGAGCCCAGTACTACTCGCATCAATCCCACGTAGGGTGCCGCCCCATTCGGGCGGTGGGCACGGTGTCCCGTCCCGAGCACCGCCCATAGCCTCGGTATATGCCGCTGGGGGCAGAGTCGCTTTCATCAAGCGCGTCGTCGAACCTTCTGATTGGACGCTTCCGCAAGGAGCCCCGGCATCCTCGTGCTATCCCATCAACTGGAGGTTCCATGACTACCTCATACCCGCCCGGATCGAGGGCGTTGCTCTTCGACGCCCTCTCCACCGTCCAGCTGCCGACCATCGACCTGTCCGGCTGGACGGCCTATATGCCGATCGCCCTCGCCGGCGCCGTCGTCTGGGCGCTGTGGCTCTACAGGGTGATCCTCTCGCGGCGCGCCAGGCCGACCGTCAACGACTTCCGGGCGACAACCTCGGTCATCGTCCCCTCGTTCCATGAGGACACGGAGATCCTCATGGCGTGCCTGGAGACCTGGCGGAAACAGGATCCGGACGAGATCATCATCGTGCTGGACCTGGCCGACACCGAGGCCTACGCCCGGCTCGTCGCCCTCGGGGACGAGCGGATCAAACCGGTGCTCTTCCCCCACGCCGGCAAGCGATCGGCGCTCGGTGAGGGCATGCGGCGCGCATCGGGTGAACTGTTCATCCTGACCGACTCCGACACCTTCTGGCAGCCCGGCCTGCTGGCCTCCGTCCAGATGCCGTTCGCCGATCCGTCCGTCGGCGGGGTCAGCACGCAGCAGAACGTCTACCAGCGCACCACGAGCGTCTGGCGGCGCGTCGCCGACTGGCTCGTCAACCTGCGGTACTACGACTACGTCCCGGCGATGGGGCGCGCGGGCGCCGTCGCCTGCATCTCGGGCCGCACCGGCGCCTACCGCCGGTCCGCCGTCCTGCCCGTCCTCGAGAACCTCGAGAACGAGTTCTTCCTGGGGCGGCGCTGCATCTCGGGCGACGACGGCCGCCTGACCTGGCTCGTCCTGGCCTCCGGGTACAAGACCGTCCACCAGTCCACGGCCCGCGCCCTGTCGATGTTCCCCTCGAGCTTCAGTGCCTTCGTCAAGCAGCGCGTGCGGTGGAGCCGCAACTCCTACCGCTGCTACCTCACCGCGGTCTACAAGGGGTGGCTCTGGAGGGTCCCCTTCGTCACGAAGATCACCGTGCTGCAGATCCTGCTCACCCCCGTGACCATGGGGGTGACGATGGGCTACCTCGTCTTCAGCCGGCTGGAACTGACGCCGGTCGCTGCAGCCCTCGCGCTGGGCTGGATCCTGCTGGGACGGGGCGTGCGAGGGTTCTCCCACCTGCGCCGCCACCCGCAGGAGATCCTCCTGCTCCCCCTCGTCACCGTGGTGGTGATCTTCATCGCGTTGCCGATCAAGGTCTACGCCTTCTTCACCATGAACAAGCAGGGCTGGCTCACGCGCCACGCCGACTCGACGGGTGGGGACGGCCAGACGTCGTCCTCCCTCTCGCAGTCACCCTCGTTCCCCCGGACGCAGGCGTCGCCGGCCCCCCGACTCCCCGAGCCCGTGCCGAGCCCCGGCACGACGGCCGCCCAGCAGACCCCGGTAGGTGCCCGATGAACCGCCGTCCCTCCTCCCTGCGCAGGCACCGCCTGCCCTGTGCCCTCCTGGCGCTCGGCGTCGCCCTGCCGGCGCTCGCAGCTCCTGCCCATGCCCTCGACGAGACCGGCGCAGCCGGGCAACCGGACCCGCGACCGTCGGCGGAGGCGAGCATCGGGGACCTCGGGACGACGGAGGTCATGGACGGCACGGACTATCCGGGGAACCCCGAGCTGGAGGCCGCCCTGGTCGCCGATGAGGACAGGCGCCTGACCGAGGTCAGGACCGTGGCATCCATGGTCCGGTGGCGCAACCTCGACGTGAAGACGGCGTACCGCCTGGCGGCGGGCTCCGCCTACTCCCTCGTGCTGACGTCCCGCGACGAGGCCTACACGGTGGAGAGCCTGCTCGAACTCGCGCCGCAGACCTTCGTCCGGCAGCCCGACGGCTCCTTTCTGCTCTCCGAGCACCTGGTCATCCAGAACGGTGCGACCCTGGACCTCTCCGAGCCGGGAGGCCTGGAACTGAGGATGGCGAGCGACGCGCAGGGCTTCGTCTCGATCGTCAACTACGGCGGGACCCTCAAGCTCAGCGGCTCCGAGGGCAACCCCGTCAGAATCCGCAGCTGGGACCGTGACAAGGGCACCGACGACACCCTGACCGACGACGGCCGCGCCTACATCCGGTCGATCGGCGGTCAGGTGGCGCTCAACTACGTGGAGCTGCACAACATGGGCTTCTGGAGCGGCCGTACGGGCGGCCTGTCCCTGACCGGGACGGACCGTCCCAGCACCGGGACGCTCGCGACCTTCGGCAGGGACGTGAAGGCCGGGGTCGAGGCACTGAAGGACGCCCCGGGCACCGAGTCCCCCCAGCAGCCGGTGGACGGCGTCCTCCCCGCCGGCGAGCTCCCCCTCCCCGACGTCGACCTCACCGACCCGACCTACAGCTACGTCTCCGCCTCCATCACGGACACCACGATCGACGGGAACGCCTTCGGCCTGTTCATCGCCAATGCCAACGGCGTGGACATCAAGGACACGACGGTCCGCAACAGCCTGGCGGACGGAGTGGTCATGCACCGCTACGTCACGAACGCCGCGGTCGGCAAGACCGAGGCGAGCGACAACGCCGGCGACGGCTTCGTCCTCTCGCGGGCCACGACGGGCATCGTGCTCAGCGAGGTGACGGCCCGGGACAATCGGAGGAACGGCATCTCCATCGAGGGCCAGCCCCTCGCCAACGGTCCCAGCGCCACCGGGATCGCGCTGGGCCGGTACGGCAACAACTCCGTCGCGAACAGCACGGCGGAGGGCAACGGGCGCTACGGGATCGAGGTCGTCGGAGGGGACAATGTGGGCGTCCACGCCAACAACATCAGCGGCAACACGATGGGCATCGTCGTCCGCGACGGCGCCCGCAACGTCAGCGTCGTCGGCAACCAGCTGCGCGACCAGGTGAGCCAGGGCATCGCGGTGCGTGACACGGTCTCGGACGCGACGGTCTCGGGGAACATCGTCGACGGCGGCGAGATCGGCATCTACGTGCGCGATTCCATCGCCGAGGTGGGGCGCAACACCCTCACGGGCCTGACGAACCACGGCATCACCATCGTCGGGGCCACGCAGGGGACGGCGATCGCGCAGAACACCATCGCAGGCCAGGGACCGAGTGCGGTGGATTCACGCCGGGCCGCGGAGGTCACCATCGAGGGGAACACCACCTCCGCCTGGAACGACACCACCCCCTGGTACATCATGCTGCGGAACTTCTTCCAGCCGCTGACCGTCCTCTGGCTCCTGCTCGCGCTGATCGTCGTCGTCACGGCGGTGAAGGGGGCGGGACGCAGCCGGGACCGGCAGCACCCCTACGCGGACAAGATACCCCTCACCGCCATCACCGGCAGCGCGACCAGCGGTCGCAGGACGGCAGGACCAGCCCTGTGAAACGCACCGTCACCTCGCTCATCGTCGCCGCCGTCGCAGGACTCCTCGCCGGCGTGCTGCTGACACTCGTGATCGTCGTCCCGCTGATCGAGCCGCCCGCCGGCCCCGACACGGACGAGGCGGCCCAGGCAGCCCCGATCACCCCACCGCCCACCGTGGGCACTTCGCCCGCACCCCTGCCCACCCTGACCCAGGACTCCGGGACGAAGGAGGACGAGACCGAGGAATCCGAGGAACCCCAGGAGACCGAGGAACCGGAGGAGGACCGCGGGAAGGACGACGAGCCCATCACCACACCGGGCATCGAGGCCCAGGCCCAGCCGGGGCAGGCCGACCTCCCCGACTACGAGAGACTCGACTGTCCTGCCGCGACCACGCAGGTGGCCACCAGCGAGGAACTCCAGCAGGCGTTGGACACGGCCGCGCCGGGCGACGTCATCGAGCTCGGGGACGGCGTCTACGGCGGCTCGTTCGTCGCACGCTCATCCGGCACCCCCCAGGACCGCATCTTCCTCTGCGGCGGGCGGGGCGCCGTGCTGGACGGCGGCAGCATCAAGGGCGGCTACGTCTTCCACCTCGACCAGGCCGAGCACTGGGCGCTCATCGGATTCACCGTCCGCAACGGCCAGAAGGGGGTCATGGCCGACTCCACCACGGGAACGGTCATTCAGGAGCTGACCGTCACCGGCATCGGCGACGAGGCGATCCACCTCCGGAAGAACAGCACGGCGAACGTCGTCCTGGGCAACACCATCAGCAACACCGGCCTGCGCAAGCCGAAGTTCGGTGAAGGCGTCTACATCGGATCCGCCGAGAGCAACTGGTGCACCGTGACCGACTGCCTCCCCGACCGCAGCGACCGCAACGTCATCGCCGGCAACACGATCACGGGGACCACCTCGGAGAGCATCGACGTCAAGGAAGGGACGGTGCACGGCCTCATCATCGACAACACGTTCGACGGGTCGGCCCTGAGCGGCGCCGACTCCTGGGTCGACGTCAAGGGGACGGCCTGGACCATCACCGGCAACCGGGGGGAAGACACCCCGCTCGACGGGTTCCAGACGCACGAGATCGTCGACGGCTGGGGCACCCGCAACCTGTTCGTCGACAACACCGCCATCGTGAACGGTGCGGGCCATGCGATAGCCACCCGCCCCGAACGCGCGAACATCGTCGACTGCGCCAACCTCGTCGAGAACGCCGAGCAGGGCCTGACCAACGCGGACTGCCGCTAGACCACCGGCCCACCCGCACCACCCGGAAGTACCTTCCGCGCTACACCCAGCCCGAAAACAGGCCGGTCGACCACCCGATCGGTTCCATCAATCGAACAGTTCACCACATCAGGAGCATGTCATGACCATCATCGAAAACTCCGCAGCATTCACGGCCGCCGTCGGTTCTCCCGTGATCGAGCAGCCCCGCATGTCCGTCATCGGTACCGGCTATCTCGGAGCGACCCACGCCATCTGCATGGCGACCCTGGGCTACGAGGTCGTCGGCGTCGACGTCGACGAGACCAAGATCGCGGCCCTCCAGTCCGGGCAGGTACCCTTCTTCGAACCAGGGCTCCCCGAGCTCCTGCGGACCGCCCTCGATTCGGGGAAGCTGCGCTTCACCACGGACTTCGCCGATGCTGCTGCGTCCGCGGACGTCCACTTCATCTGCGTGGGGACGCCCCAGGCGAAGGACTCGGCGGCCGCTGACATGCAGTACGTCGATGCCGCCGTCACCCGGCTGGCAGGACACCTGACGGGGCCCGCCCTGATCGTCGGCAAGTCCACCGTGCCCATCGGCACGGCCCAGCGGCTCACCACCCTGGTGCACGACGTCGCGCCGGCCGGCGAGGCCGTGCAGCTCGCGTGGAACCCCGAGTTCCTCCGCGAGGGCTACGCCGTCCAGGACACCCTCCAGCCGGACCGTCTCGTCTTCGGCGTCGGCTCGGACTGGGCGCAGGAGCAGCTCCGCCGCTGCTACACCGCGCTGCTCGCCGCCGAGGTCCCCCTGGTGGTCACCGACCTGGCGACCGCGGAACTAGTGAAGGTGGCGGCGAACTCCTTCCTGGCCACGAAGATCTCCTACATCAACGCCATGGCCGAGGTGTGCGAGGCCACCGGCGCGGATGTCAGCCTGCTCGCCAAGGCCCTGTCCTACGACAGCAGGATCGGCGGCCGCTTCCTCAAGCCCGGTCTCGGTTTCGGCGGCGGATGCCTGCCCAAGGACATCCGCGCCTTCGCCTACCGGGCCGAGGAGCTCGGCGTCGGGCAGGCCGTCGCCTTCCTCCGGGAGGTGGACGGCATCAACCTCCGACGCCGGCACCGCACCGTCGACATCGTGCGCGGGCTGGTCGAGGGAGACCTCGCCGGCACGAGGATCGCGTGCCTCGGTGCCGCGTTCAAGCCCAACTCGGACGACATCCGCGACGCGCCGGCACTGGATGTCGCCCGCATGCTGCAGGAGGAGGGTGCCCAGGTCACGGTGTTCGACCCCGAGGCGATGGCGAACGCCCGCCGGGCCTACCCGCAGCTGCACTACGCGGATTCCCTCACCGAGGCCGTCCTCGACGCCGACGTCGTGGTCCTGCTGACCGAGTGGGACGAGTTCAGGAAGGCCCACCCGGAGGTCCTGGGGCGCCTCGTGTCCTCGCGGCGGATCGTCGACGGACGCCACGCCCTCGACTCCGACGCGTACCGGTCCGCCGGTTGGGAGTACCGCGCACTGGGACGGCCCGAGCAGCCGGTCAACGCGGGCTTCCTCGCGGACGAGTTGATGACGGTGGGTCAGGGCGTCTGACCGCCCTCCCACCAGCTGCAGCACGAATGCGCTGGTGCGCTCCGGGTGTCATGGCCCGGAGCGCACCGGCGCATTCGTGTGTCCGGGCCCGGCAGCGGGTACGCGCGATCCGCGGTCCGGCGGGACGGCGTCGGGTGGCGCGGGCCGGCTCCCGGCAGCGGATACGCGCGATCCGCGGTCCGGAACGGAACGGCGGCGGGTGGCGCAGGCCGGCTCCCGGCAGCGGGTACCCGCCCTCCGCGGTCCGGGACGGCGTCAGCTGGGGTAACCGGCCCGACGGGTGATGGACGACAGGGCAGGGCCGGGCCCGATCGGCCCGGCCCTGCCCTGGGGGACTGCAGCGGACGGCGCCTCAGGCGCCCACCAGCGGCTCCCCGCCCTGATCGTGGAACTCACGCGCCAGGTCGGCACGCCCGGTGATGCCGAGCTTCACGTAGGTCCGGTGCAGGTGGCCCTCCACCGTGCGGATCGAGAGGGAGAGTGCCTCGGCGATGCCCCTGTTGCTGTGGCCGGTTGCGGCGAGATGCGCGACCACCTGTTCGCTCTTCGCGAGGTCGGAGAGTCTCCGCGCGCCGGCCGGGACCTCGAAATGTGTGCCGACGAAGGGCGCGCCGTACCTGCCGAGGCGGCGGGACGCTGCCCGCGCCTCGGTGAAGGCGGCGGATTCCCCCTGCAGCGCCCGTGCCCGCGCGGCCGCGCTGACCGCGAGGAGCGGGAAACCGGACGCTGCCGCATGGTCCGCCACCCCGATCAGCTCCGCGGCATCGCGTGAGCTCACGGCTCCGGCGAACCGGCCGAGGACGAGGGCCTCCTCGCCCTCCATCTCCGTGGCGAGACGGGCCAGGCGGTCGACGCCCTCGTGCACGCCGAGCAGCAGCCCCAGCACCAGGATGTCCTTCTCGCACGCGCGGAGCCCGAGAGGGCTGACGTCGTCGAGGCACCCGGTCACGGACACGGAGGGCCGTGCGGAGTGGGGCAGGAGGGATGCGGCCGCCGCGGCGAAGGCACGGCCCAGCAGCTCCAGGTCCAGGCGCCCCCGGCGCGGCAGCATGCGGCCTTCGTGGACCAGGGCCCGGGCCTGGTCCACCTCCCCCAGGACCGCCGCTCCCCAGGCCGCGATCCCCAGGGCGTACGGCAGCAGGAGCTGCCGGTCCGCGCGGCGCAGCCCCGGCAGGGCCGCCATCAGCGTCCGGAGGCCGCTCCGGAACTCGCCCTGCCGGGTGAGGACGATGCCGCGCAGGGCGGATGCGACTCCCGGAGGGATCGTGGCGCCGGCCTGCTCGATCCCGCGCAACGCGTCGGCGGCCCTGCCGGCGTGCGCGAGGACCAGGATGTGGTGGGTCACGACATCCTCGACGACGTCGACCAGCGCGTACGGGTCCGCCGTCACAGCCTCGACCGCGGCCCGCGTGCACTCCTCGGCCTCGACCGCGTGGCCCCGCATTCCCAGCGCAGCGCCACGCAGTGCCAGCCCGAGGACGTCCTCCGGACCGGCGACGGGGGCCCTCGTCAGGGCGGCGACGGCGGTGACCTCGCCCTCATCGAGGTGGGTCCGTGCTCTCAGGAGCCGCAGGCGCCCGGCGGCCTCGCCGTCGTCGACCGCGGCACCGGTTCCGTCCGAGCCGTCGGGGGCGGTGCAGGAGTCGAGCAGCGCGTGGAGTTCGGCCGGCGCGGCGCCGCCCTGGCGCATCGCCGTCCAGCGGAGGACGACGGCCTGCGACCGGGCGTCGTCGCCGGCGGTGACATCGGCGAGGAGCTGCACCGCTTCGGCGGCCCTGCCGCCCGCCGCCAGCAGGCGTGCCCGTTCGAGTGCGGCATGCGCCGGTTCGCGGGCGGAGGCGGTGTGGATGAACCGGTCCGCCACCTCGAAGCGGCCGACATGCGTGGCGACCCGGGCGGCGTCGAGCAGCACTCCCGGGGCCACGGGCGATCCGGTGTCGACGGCCCATTCCAGGTGGCGGATGCGGTGGAGGTCGTACGGCGGCAGGACCGGTGCCACATCCTGGAGCTGGTCCCACAGCAGGGCCTTCCGGCCGAGGGGCAGGCTTGCGCGGATCACGTCCGCGACCAGTCCGTGTCGGAGCATCAGGGAGCCGGAGGCGACCGGGTGGACGACCGCGAGACGCCGCGCCACGAGAGAGCGCACGGCGTCGCCTCCCGCGAGTCGCTCCACGTGGGTGATCGCCACCGAACCGCCGAGGGCGAGGAGATCGAGGGCTTTCCGCTGCGGCGCGGGCACGGGCACGGGGGTGACGATCGATGCGACGACGTCCATCAGGGCATCGGTGGGCGGCCCCGTGAGGATCGTGTCCCAGTCCGGCCCGTCCGCGGCGAGCCGGATGCCGGCATGCCCGAGGAGCGCCTTCAGCAGCATCGGGTTGCCGCCGGTGGCCCGCTCGAGGTGGAGGATCGACTGCTGTCCCAGGGACCCCATCCCCAGGGCGGACTCCGCCTCCGTGCGGAGGTCGGCCCCCGCCAGCGGTTCGAGGTGCACCCGGTCCAGGTATCCCTCGTTCGCGAACGCGGAGAGCCCGCTCGAATCCGCCACCGAGTAGTCGGCGAAGGCGACCATCCGGATGGCGCCCATGACCGCGAGCTGGGTCAGCAGGTGTGTGCTCTCGTCGTCGAGGAACTGTGCGTCGTCCACCAGGATCTGGGGGACACCACGGCCCTCGGGCCGGCTCAGGCGCTGCCGCGCGATGCGCA
This sequence comes from Arthrobacter antioxidans, assembly GCF_023100725.1. Taxonomy (NCBI): domain Bacteria; kingdom Bacillati; phylum Actinomycetota; class Actinomycetes; order Micrococcales; family Micrococcaceae; genus Arthrobacter; species Arthrobacter antioxidans. The sequence goes on along the minus strand of NZ_CP095501.1, from coordinate 1,090,998 downwards.
GCATGGAGACGGGACTACCGAGGTCACGGGTGGAGACCCCCGCGAGGACCTCGCTGAGGGCCCCGTAGGGCACGGTGCGCAGTGCACGGCTCGCCCGGACCACGCGCCGTGGGCCGCCGTCCCGGGCGGACTGCTGCAGGGCGCGCACGATCATCGACTTGCCCATCCCCGTCTCCCCGAGGACCAGGGCTCCCTGTCGGTCGTCCCGACGGAGGGCGCGCTGAAGGGTCTCGACGACGGGTTGCCGACACGGCAGCAGGTCGCCGGTACGCGGGAAGTTCATCGCTCTCCGGTCAGCACGAGGTCGGCAAGTTCGCTGCGGGCCCGGAGATGGAGCTTGGAATAGATCTGGTACAGATGCCCCTCCACGGTCCTGATCGTGACTTCCATCCGCGCAGCGATGTCCCTGTTGCTCGCCCCCCGGGCGGCAAGCTGGGCCACCTCCCGCTCACGCTTGGTCAGGCGCTCGAGGGCGGAGCTCAGTTCCATCTCGGTGATGTCGCCGAAGAGGTGGCGGGCCCGCCGCTGGATGTCCCTCAGGACACTGCGCGCGCCGAGGAGTTGCGCCGTCTGGATGGCCTGGGTGGCACAGTCCCGCGCGAGGCCGCTGTCCTCGACGGAATGGGCGTGCTCCATGGCCTGGGCGAAGAGCTCGGCATCGCCGGATGCGACGGCCTGCGCGTACAGGGCGCAGGCTGCGGCATAGGCACCCTCGACCCGTGCGGCCGCTCCGGCCAGCGCCTCGGCGGCACGTGTATCACCCGCCCGCACCTGAGCGAGCCGATGCGTCAGCTCGAGCATCGGCGCGCCTCCCCTGCAGGCAGCGTCCGCGAGGTCACCGAGCTTCGTGGCGGTCTGCATCCGTGGTTCGCGCAGACCGGACGATCCCAACTGGATCTGGGTGAGCAGGGCGCGGACCGCCCACGGCATCGAGTGCCCCGCCTGGGCGAGGGGGAGGTATCCGATCGCGGGGGCCACCGCGCCGGTCTCGGCGTGACTGTGCGCGAGGCCTGCCGCCACCAGGGGCAGGAGACCGTGCGGGTCCTGCCGTTCGAGCTGCCGTGCGACGGGAAACAGCAGCTCCAGCGCCTCCTCCGGCCTGCCCTGGAGCACCGCGACGACTCCCCTGACGGTCTCGGCGGCGCCACTGCGGGCCACGGAGGAACTCCACGGCAGGGACTCCGCGTCGGCAGCCCGCGCCAGCTCTCCGATGCTCCCGGCGGCATAGTGCGCGACCGCGAGGCGCAGCCACGCGGCGACAACCACCCGGTGGCCCAGGCCGCGCTGGTCCCCCAGCCTCGCCTCGAGCGAGCGGGCGAGCCCGACGGCGGCGTGCTGCTGGTCGGTCAGGGCGAGGGCTTCGCACAGGAGGGCGTCCGCGGACACCCCCTGCTCCGGAGTCCACCCGGTCCGGCCACCGTCCTGGAGGATCCGCAGGACCGCCCGGTAGTCCCCGCCGAACGACGCCGCCTCGGCGCGCGCGACCGCAAGCTCGCCGCGCTGCTCGAGGACGTGCCGGCTGCTCCACGGGGTTCCGGGGTCCCGCTCGGTCGAGTCGATGGAGGCCTCGGCCTCGTCGAGCAGCGCGGTCCATTCAGCCGGACTACCGCCGGAGAGTCGAGCGGCGCGGCTCCGCAGGATGAGGAGGGTGGTCGCCGCCGCACCGGGGGCCTCCTCGGACCCTGCCAGGAGGTGTCCCGCGGCCATCAGCGCCCGGGCCTCCTCGGGGTGCCCGTCGGCGAATGCGCCGCGAGCAGCCTCGACGAGGCCTTGGAGATCCTGGTCAGCGGGGCGGCGGGTGATCCAGAAGCGTGCGCGGACCGCCTGCCCCAGGGCGGTGCAGCGTCGCGCCGCTGCCAGGCACAGGCCCCGCGGGACAGGCAGTCCGGCGAGGAGGAGCCATTCGGCGTGCATCGCCGGATCCAGGTCCGCGGGGTCGAAGGCCTCGGTCGGCAGGTCGGTCAGCAGGGCATGGAGCACCGCCGCTGTCGTGGCCGTCGTCTGTCCGCGCACGGCGGCCGCCACCAGCGGTGACCGCAGGGACAGGATCGCCGTTCCTCCACCGGTCTCGAGCGCCGTCAGGGACTGCAGGGCGTCGAGGTGCCCTGCAGCGGCCCCCGGCGCGTCCGAGGGGCTGTCGAGCCGGCCCGCGAGCCGCCGGACGGCTGCGGCGGGAAGGGATCCGGCGAGGGCGAGAACACGCACGATCTCCAGTTCCCGCGGGTGGAGGTCGTCGAGGACGGCGTGGGTCCTCTCGCGCACCAGGGAGGGGACCACGGTGGAATCGCCGGTGGAGACCCAGACGCCCCCGTGGAGGCTGACGTCCGACGACGGCAGCTCCTCGAGTGCGCAGCGCAGGAAGCGGGCGTTGCCCTCGCTCGAGCGCCACAGGGCCTCGAGCGCATCCGGTGAGAGGGGGGCCCCGAGCACTGCCTCCGCGACGGAACGTATCTCCCTCCGGGTCAGGGGCTGGAGATCGAAGCGCTCCAGGTCGCCTTCACGCCACAGCCGGGCGAACGAGTCGTCCATGGCACCGAGGGATTCGGCGGCGATCAGGACGGACGCCCGTCCGGCGATCACGAGCCGCGAGATGATCGTGGCCGACTCCGGATCCAGGTGCTCCGCGTTGTCGATGGCGAGCACCACGGGTCGCCCGTTCGCCTGCTCCTCGAGCAGGGCGCAGATTCCCTGGAACATGGTCAGCGGGTGCTCCGCCTGCTCCGCCTCCAGTTCCGCCAGCAGGAAGGCGATGGCCCGGTAGGGCTCGGAGGCGGAGGTCCGCGAGGCCCACATCCGGATGACGTGGTGGGTCCGGGAAGCACGGTGTGCGACGACGCGCAGGACGACCGTCTTGCCGCTGCCTTCCTCGCCCAGCAGTGCGGCTCCGACGCCGTCCCCCGAGACGACGCGCCGCAGGACGTCCTCGACGAGCTGTGTCCGCACCTGGAAGAAGGCCCGCTCCCCGTCCGAGGTGACCGACGGGCCGACCGCCGGCGAGCTGTTCGTACTCATGGAACCGCGTGTTTGAGACTGCACGACGTCGTCGCCCTCTTCCCCCAGATAACCACCAAAGACCTGTGATCACAGTAGGAAGGTAGTTGCCCGGTAACACGAGTGGGACCTACGGGCCGTAAGAAGAGTGCTACTTGTTCGGCCGGTTTCCGACTACGGCCACCCACTCGCAAAGATGGGGATTCACTACGCGGGTGCGAGTCCTCACCTGCGTCGGAGAGGGAAACCAGCCGACCAGGGGTGGAGATCCGCCACTTCCGCCCCTTCTTCGCGTAGGTAGTCCTATGCGCCCCTCACCGGGGCCTAGGCCGGGGCGTGGAACTTCTGCTGGGCTTCCAGCAGGCCGTCGCGGATGAGGAGTTCGACGGCGTCCGCTGCATCGTCGAGCAGGAAGGGCAGTTCCTTCTTCTCCACCGTGCCGAAGTCCTTGAGCACGAAGTCCGCGGCATCCTGGCGTCCAGGGGGACGACCCACGCCCACACGCACCCGGTGGTAGTCCTTGGTGCCGAGGGCCTTGCTGATGTCGCGCAGGCCGTTGTGCCCGCCCTCCCCGCCGCCGAGCTTGAGCTTCAGCGTGTTGAAGGGGATGTCGATCTCGTCGTGCACGGCGATCACGTGATCGGGCGCGACGTCGTGGAAGCGGGCCAGCGTGGAGACCGGGCCGCCCGTGATGTTCATGTAGGTGAGCGGCTTCGCCAGGACCAGGCGCGGACCGCCGATCCCCAGGCGCCCCTCGAGGGTGACCGCCTGCGCCTTCGAGGACGTGAAGCGTCCGCTCATCCGGGAGGCGAGCAGGTCGAGGACCATCTGGCCCACGTTGTGGCGGTTGCCCGCGTAGCCGGGCCCGGGATTCCCGAGCCCGACTACGAGCCAGGTGTCAGAGGACACCGATCGTTACCTACTTCTCGTCGGCGTCGGTGACGACGGCGTCAGCGTCGGCACTGCCGGCGGTCGCGCCTTCGGCGGTGGCCTCGGTGTCGACGTCGGTCTCCTCGGTCTCGCCCAGGTCCTGGACCGTGGGCGCCATGAGGTTGACCACCAGGGTCTCGGGGTCCGTGAGGAGGGTGACGCCCTGGGGCAGCACGATGTCCGAGGCGTGGACGTGCTCACCGATCTGGTGGCCTTCGACGCTGACGGTGAGGGTCTCGGGCAGGTGGGTGGCCTCTGCCTCGACGAGGACCGTGGTGGTCTCGAGGTTGAAGACGACCTCGGGTGCGGGCTCGCCTTCGACGTGGATGGCGACATCCACCTGGACCTTCTCGCCGCGGCGGACGGTCAGGAGGTCGAGGTGCTCGACGATGCGCTTGAGCTGGTTGCGCTGGATGTCCTTGACGAGGGCCAGGTGGTCCTCGCCCGCGATGTCCAGCGTGAGCAGGGCGTTGGGCGTGCGGACGGCCAGGGTGGTGGCCTTGGCGGGCAGCAGGACGTGGATGGGATCGGCGCCGTGGCCGTAGATGACCGCGGGGATCATGTTGGCGCGGCGGGCCTGGCGGGCCGAGCCCTTGCCGAATTCGGTGCGGACGTGTGCGGCGAGCTTCTGCTCGGACATGGCTTCTCCTGAAACGATTGTGGCTCACCACGCGGTTGCGGGAGCACTGGGACAAAAGCCGGGGCGGAAGGAACACGCGAGTGGGGCAGTTGTCTAGAAACCAGTCAAGGTGCTAGCCACCGTCGATCACGGAGTACGGCCGGAGATCCTGCAATCCGGCCCGCTCCCTCGCCTAGGCATCGCCTGCCATCCTACAGGACCGGGCACTGCGATCCGTCCCCCGGCTCCCCGCCCCCTGGGACCCGGGGCCTGCTCGAAGGCGCGCGGCACCGCTTCCCTGAGCTGGGCGGCGAACCGCGGGTAGGCTCATTGCGCACCCAACACACGTCCCTCCCGGCAAGACCAACGAGGACCTTCAGTCATGACAACGGACACTCCGTTCCGCATCCTTGCGGTCTGCACCGGCAACATCTGCCGGTCCCCCATGACGGAGCGGCTGCTGCAGGCAGGGCTGGACGAACGCTACCCCGGGCAGTTCGTGGTGGAGAGCGCCGGCACCGGCGCCCTGGCAGGGAATCCGATCGATCCGCAGATCGCCGGGCTTGTTCGCAGGTTCGGCGGCACGGCGGACAACTTCTCAGCCCGCCAGCTCACCCCGGAGATCCTTCGCGAGGTGGACCTCGTACTCGCCCTCACGAGGGCTCACCGCAGCCGTGTCGTCGAAACGGTGCCGGCCATGCTGAGGAAGACCTTCACCCTGCGCGAGTTCGCGAGAATTCTCCCGCACCTCACGCTCGACGAGGCACTGCCGCCGGCTGACCGCTGGCGGGCAGCCCTCCCCCGGGCACTTCGCGCGCGGGCGTCCCACACCGCACCCGAACTGGATGACGTCGTGGATCCCTACCGACGCAGCGACGAGGTGTACCGACAGATGGTTGCTCAGATCATCCCGCCCCTCCGAACGCTTGCCCTCCCGTCTGCCGGGCAACCAGGGCCACAGGCGGATGTGATACCTACGCTCGCAGCAGGCGGGACGCATCAGAAGGCACCATGACGGCCGACCACGGCCTTGAACGTGCGCAGCAGGATGGTCAGGTCGCCGAGAAAGGACCAGTTCTCCACGTAGTACAGGTCGAGTCGCACGGTCTCGTCCCAGGAGAGCAACGACCGGCCGCTGATCTGCCAGAGGCCCGTCATTCCCGGACGGACAAGCAGCCGACGGTGAGCACGGATGTCGTAGCGCTCCACCTCGGCGGCCAGTGGCGGGCGAGGACCCACCAGGGACATGGAACCACCGAGCACATTGAACAACTGGGGCAACTCATCGAGGCTGAACTTGCGGAGGAATCGGCCGACCTTCGTGATCCGGGGGTCGTTCTTCAGTTTGAACAGGACTTCGTTGCCTTCGTGGTTGTCAAGAAGCTGCTCCAGCCTGGCTTCGGCGTCCACCACCATGGACCGGAACTTGTACATCTCGAAGCATTCCCCGGCAGTACCCACCCGTTCCTGACGGAACAGGACGGGGCCGGGCGAGTCGAACCGCACGAGCAGGGCGATTGCAGCAAGAAGTGGGGATGCGGCGATGATCAGCACGGTGGCGCCGATGATGTCAGTGGTGCGCTTGAAGAAGCGCTGGCCCTTCTCGAGGTTCGGTGTCGAGACGTGGATCAATGGAAGGCCCGCTACCGGGCGGGTATGGATGCGGGGTCCGGCAACATCCGTGAGGGCGGGCGCCATGATGAGACGGATATTCAGGTCAGCAAGCGCCCAGCCGAGGGCCCTGATGGTCTCCGGGGCGAGCTGCATGCTGCTCGAGAGGGCTACCGCATCAGGGCTGAACCCCTTGATGTCGGAGATGATGTCGTCGGCCTCCACCGCCCTTCCCACCACCTGCAGATCCAGATTGCCCGCAGTGCTCGCATCAGGTTCAACCCCGGGAAGGTAGGCCCCGATCGGGATATAGCCGGCCATGGGCTGCGCTCGAAGGGAGTCGGCCAGATGCTGGACGCCGCTGGAACTGCCGACCACCAGTACACGAAGGCAGCTCCTGCCGTGTTCCCGTTCGATGTGAAGGAGGCGACGAACGATCACGCGGGACAGCAGGAGCATGATGAGTCCAGCCGGTAGGGCAACGCCTACATATCCGCGGGCCGTGTCGAACTGCAGCGCGTAACTGACGATCGCCACGAGGCCGAAGAGGATGAGAGAGGCACTGACAACCCGCTTGTACTCTTCAGTGCCGTGTCCCAGCACGGTTGCTTCGCGGCTGCCCCGCAGCGATAGCGTCACCCACCAGCCCGCTGCGAGCACGAGAGACAGAACGATGTAGGGCTGATCACGCGCGTTCAGTTGCTCCGTCTCGGGAACACCGAACCGGATGATCAGCGCTCCGACGGTGGCCCATAGAACGACAGCCGCATCGACGACAGCCAGCCGTCGCCCGTATCGCTGGGCCCACCCATCATTCTTCCTCGTTCTCGACACCCGTTCCCCATCCCCGGAGCACACTGCGCGACAGCGCCGTGCGGATTACGCGCTTTGAGACGAAACCCCGATGACTCGCCCATCGATGTCGGAGGAGGAGTTTCCGGTGGAGCGCCGGGTGATCTGGTGGGTGTCCTCCATGGCGGACGGGGCTTCCGAATCATACGAATAGTAGCCGTAGGCGTAGGCATAGGCGTCGGGACCCTTGCTGGGAAGCAGGTTGATGACGACGCCGAGCAGATCCGCGTTGACCATCTCAAGGCTCCCGAGCGACTTCTGGAGATCGGGCAGCTTCACCTTCGAGGAGCCGATGACCAGCACCACGCCACCGACCTGCTGCGCGAGCACTGCAGCATCCGTCACCGGAAGGAGAGGAGGGGCATCGATGATGACTGCATCGAACTTCTGCTCGAGGCCGGTGATGAGCTGCTTCATGGCGTCTGAGCCCAGCAGTTCACTGGGATTCGGCGGGATCTGGCCGGCCGTCAATACATACAGCTCGTCTGGGCCCCATGGCTGCAGGAGGTCCTCCACTTCTGCCCGGCCGACCAGCGCAGTGGTCAGCCCGGCGTTGCGCTCGAGCCCGAGGTACTCGTCCAAGCGTGGTCTCCGGAGGTCGGCATCCACGAGCACCGCTGACTGGCCGCCTTGGGCGATAGCGATGGCGAGATTCGCGGCGGTGGTGCTCTTTCCCTCCCCGGGAAGCGACGACGTGACGAGGACCGCTTTGGACTCGCGGCCGACGTGTGCGAACTGCAGGTTGGTACGTAGCTGCCGGAACGATTCCGACCGGGGGCTTTGAACGGGCGCCTGCGTCAACAGAGGCTTCGCCTGTGCGTCGGTGTCGAACGAAATTCCACCCAAGAGCGGTGCATCACTGACTCGCCGCAGGTCTGCCTCTCCACGAACTCGGGTGTCGAGTGTTGTGCGGAGCAACGCCGCGCCGAATCCGAGTCCGAGCCCTACCAGAAGTCCGAGCGCGAGGTTGAGCCAGGTGTTCGGAGCGGAGGGCTGCGAGGGTGCAGTTGCCGGAGTGATGACCGTCAGGTTGACCGGCGAAGCACCTCTCTCAGTCGGACTCTCCAGCCCCCCTACCGACTGGACAAGACTCTCCGCCGTCGCTTGTGCAATCGCAGCGGCTTGAGCAGGGGAGGTGTCGTCCACGGCAATAGTGATGATGACAGTATTCGGATCAGCGGTGGCAGTGACCTTTTTCGCCAACTGCGCGGCCGTGACACCGAGGTCGAGGGACTCGACGACAGGCTGCAGCACCAAAGGCTCTGCCACCGTCTCCACGTAGGATTGCACGCGGGCTTGCGTGAACGAATCACCTTGCTGCAGTTCCTGTACGCTGCCGGAGCTCTGGATCGCGACGAAGAGTTTGGTCTGGGCCGTATAGACGGGCCGGACAGCGAAGGACGCAACGGCTCCTACGAGCAGGCCGACGCCGACGCACACGGTGATCAGCAGCCAACTGCGCCGCAGGATCCGAAGGTAATCGTTCAGCTCCAAAGGAGACCTCTCTAGATGCTTGTCGTGCCACGGATGCTTACGGGCAACGGGGCCGAAGGCCCGCGTACGCGAGGTTGATGCCGGGTGTCAGCTGCGTAGCCTGGATCGGTTTGCGCGGTACCAGTCGACGGTAGCCATCACGCCGGCTTCCAGGCCGATCTCTGCGGTCCACCCTGCATCGGTCAACTTCGACACATCGAGCAACTTCTGTGGCGTCCCGTCGGGCTTGGTGGCGTCCCATTCGATGGTGCCCCGGTAGCCGACAGCGGCAGCCACGATCTCAGAGAGGTCCCTGATGGTTACATCGGTACCGGTGCCGACGTTGACCTGCGCAGGCCCGTCGTAATGCTCCAGCAGGTGCAGGCACGCGGATGCCATGTCATCGACGTGGAGGAATTCCCGTCGAGGTGAGCCGGTGCCCCAGTTCGTGACCGTGTCCTCGCCGCGCCGCGCGGCGTCGTCGTATCGGCGGATGAGTGCAGGTAGTACATGGGAGCCCTCCGGAGAGAAGTTATCGCCGGGACCGTACAGGTTCGTGGGCATCGCCGAGATCCAGGGCAAACCGAACTGGCGGCGAACTGCCTGGATGTGCACGATGCCGGCGATTTTGGCAATCGCGTAAGCGTCATTGGTGGGTTCGAGGTACCCGGTGAGCAGGGCGTCCTCACGGATCGGCTGCGGCGCGAACTTGGGGTAGACGCAGGAGGATCCCAGGAAGAGTACTCTCTCGACATTCTGTTCCCGGGCTGCGTCGAGCACGTTCAACTGGATCTGAAGGTTGTCCGTCAGAAAGTCCACCGGGTAGGTGTTGTTGGCGATGATGCCGCCGACCTTGGCGGCGGCCAACACCAGATAGCGTGGCTGCAGGTCCGCCATGTAGCCGAAGACGGCGGAGCGGTCCCTGAGGTCCAGCTCGGACGAGCTTCGTCCGTGGAGGCTGCTGAATCCCTCCGACTCGAGCTTGCGCCAGATCGCGGACCCTACCAGTCCCCCGTGGCCCGCGATGTAGAAGGGAGCGTCTCGTTCGAGACGGCGAGGCTCGAAAGCCGCCATGTCAGCGTCCCCAGCATTCGAGAGCGACCGTGTCGATCCAGTGGCGTCCAGCATGCTTCAGGCTCTCGATGTCTGCATCGACCATAAGGCGAGCGAGATCGGGCGTATGAATGGTGGCCTTCCACCCGAGCTTGTCCTGTGCTTTCGATGCGTCTCCCACCAGAGCGTCGACTTCTGTCGGCCGGAGGTATCGCTCGTCGAACTTGACGTGGTCTTCCCAGTTCAAGCCGGCGTGTTCGAATGCGATCCGCAGGAAGTCCTTCACCGTGTAGCTACCGCCAGTGGCCAGAACGAAGTCGTCCGGTTCGTCGACCTGCAGCATCCGCCACATACCCTCTACGTATTCCGCCGCGTAACCCCAATCCCGTACAGCGTCGAGATTTCCCATGTAGACGTGCTCCTGCTGCCCAGCCTGAATAGCGGCGACGGCGCGCGTGATCTTCCGGGTCACGAACGTCTCGCCGCGGCGGGGGGACTCGTGGTTGAAGAGGATCCCATTCACCGCATACATGCCATGAGCCTCGCGGTAGTTCCTCGTTACCCAGTAGCTGTAGACCTTTGCCGCGCCGTAGGGGGAACGGGGATAGAACTGTGTCTCCTCGTTCTGGGGAGGGGGAGTTGCTCCGAACATCTCCGATGACGACGCCTGATAGAACTTCGTTTCGATACCTGCCAACCGCACGGCTTCGAGGAGCCGAACCGTACCCATGCCGGTGATGTCTCCGGTGTGTTCGGGTTCGTCGAAGCTGACCCGGACGTGCGACTGCGCCGCAAGGTTATAGACCTCGTCGGGACGAATATCCGCGAGAAGGGTCACGAGGCGTGAGCCATCGCCCAGATCACCATAGTGGAGGAACAACTTTGCGCTGGGATCGTGGGGATCGACATAAAGGTGACCGATGCGCGCCGTGTTGAAGGTTGACGCTCGCCGGATCAAACCGTGAACTTCATACCCCTTCCCGAGCAGCAGTTCAGCCAGGTAAGAGCCGTCCTGGCCGGTGATTCCAGTGATGAGAGCACGCTTGGACAACCCGAATCCCCTGTTCTATTTGGCTTCATGCCGTATCGGCTGCTGGAGCGCACTTTCGTTTGTCCGGAGCGCTTGCAACCAGGCGCCGTAGGCCACTATAGCGGCGTCCTCGGACAGAGCACTGATGGCGTAATTCCTGCCCGATTGTCCGAGCGCTTCGGCTAGCGATCCATTCGCACCGAGCAGCTCGGCCGTTTCCAGCAGGGCCGCTGGAGCATCAGGTTCTACACGTATTCCGCCACGGGACCTGGCAATTTCGCCTGCCGTAGTGCTGCCGGGATCTGTTGCTGCAATGACGGGTAACCCGGTCGAGAAGTAGGACGTCAACTTGCTCGGAACTGCAGTCTCCCTGAGGCCGGGCAACTCATTCACCAGGAGGATGTCTGCTGCACCAAGGACGGCTCTGAAATCCTCGTCTGGAAGAGGGTCGATGAACTGGACATGCCCGACCCCCGCGGCCAGCGCCTCCACGCGCTGGCGCTGATTGCCGTCGCCCAGGAGCACGAAACGAACGGGCGAGTCCTGGTGAGCCGCGAGGGCTGCAGCTCGGACAACGTTGTCCAGCCCCTGCTTCGCACCCATGTTTCCAGCATGCAGAACAACGATGTCCTGATCTCGCCACCCCCACCGTGAGCGAGTTGCCGTCCGTTCGTTCGATTCGTGGGGCTCCAGATGAGTCCAATTACGAATGACCGTGACGTGTCGATCAGTCACGCCGAGAGCTGACACGACGTAGTCCTTGAAGCGCTCGTGAATGACGCACACGCCTGTCGCCGAGCGAAAGACGAGCCCCTCCAGATTCCGCATCGCGGACACGAGTGCGGACGGCCCTCTGCTGATCTCTTCCAGACCGCGGCTGTAGATATCCTGGACCCATATGCCCGTCGCCGGCCGACGTAGGCCGAATCGCGTCCGCAAGAGGACGAGCGCAGCCGAAAACAGGGCGGGTGTCACCACCAGGACCACGTCCGGGCTGTTCCATCGCGCGAACAACACTCGCACTCCGAAGCTGAGTTCGAGATGCAGGCGCTTCAGGGCAGTGGGGTTCGCGGGCACGTAGTGGCGAAGGCGCTTCACATGGACGTTCTGAATCTTCTCCATTGATTGCCAGCCGGAGTACCCGGCCCTCAGTCTCCACTCCGGATAGTGCGGGAATCCGACAAGTGCCTGCACGAAGTGACCCTCCGCTGCCAATCGCTCCGCCAGCCGGGTGACGTAGGGAGCGATCCCCGTCGACTCCGGCATGTAGTTGAGGGCGATTATTGAGATACGCAGCTTCCGATCGATCACGCCCCAAGAATAGACACTCAGCGGGGCCTCTCGGTTGATTCCTGCGGCCGAGTCTGGATGAGGCCCCTTCGTGAGCCTCGTCGCAGGCGGACGAGACGTTCACACCTGCTAGGTGGAGTGGCCACCCGCTACTTCCGATCCCGGACCCGGCCGTCATCGAAAAATCCATTCTGCGTTGTTGCGCTTTTCTTCCTCCGAGGGTGAGAATCAGCCGTCCTGTACCGTGACAATGCCTTGTTGAAGCGGCTGACGTGTGCTGCCGCGAAAATTCACTTTGTCCAGTAGCCTTGTCACGACCGCGCGGGTCCGTCGCATTCTCCGCGAGAACTGGCGTGCGGCCGAAGCGTGAAAGGTGAAAGCAGTGACGCATTTCCGCAGACTTGCGGCCTTCACCGGGTCCGGCTACGACAAAGGTCGCGGCAGGATCGTCCAAGCCCTCTGGATTGCGGCCTCATCCCTCGTCGTCGAACGCATCTGGTGTCCGCCGTCGGTCCGCGTCGGAGTCCTGCGCGCATTCGGAGCGGAAATAGGTGAAGGCGTGCTGATTCGGCAGGGGGTGCGCGTCCACTGGCCCTGGAAGCTGACCATCAAGGATGACGTCTGGATCGGAGTGGACGCCTGGCTGCTCAATCTCGAACCCATCACCATCGGGCGCGACGTCTGCATCTCCCAGGGGGCATTCCTGTGTACAGGGAGCCACGACGTCAATTCCCGAACTTTTGAATTCGACAATGCTCCGATCCGCATCGGAGACGGGGCGTGGATAGCCAGTCGGGCGACTGTCCTTCGCGGGGTGACAGTCGGCCGAGACGCCGTGATCGGGGCGACTGCTCTCGTGGTCACCGATGTTCCTGACGGAGCGCGAGTGCTCGCCCCCGTCGCCGGCGTGAGGCCGGGCAGGATCGAATCATGAGAATACTGCAGGTGGTCACGCTCGCCTCGCCTGATGGAGCCTTCGGGGGGCCGCTCCGCGTTGCCATCAACCAATCCCGCGCCCTGACCGACGCAGGGCATGACGTCGAACTCGTGGCAGGAGCCCGGGGCTTCACCGGAGGCAACCCGACACGGTTCATGGGGTTCCCCGTCTCGCTGTTCACGGTCAGAACGGTCATCCCCCGGACCGGATTCGCCGGGCTCACCTCGGTGTCGCTCCTGCGGTGGCTGGCGACGAATGTCCGACGATTCGACGCGGTGCACATCCACCTGGCGCGTGATTTCGTCACGCTGCCGGCGGCGGCCATCGCCCGTGCAGCAGGCGTTCCCTATGTCGTTCAGACCCACGGCATGATCGATGCCTCGAACCACCCCCTCGCCGGCCCTCTCGACCGTGTCCTGACCCGGCCGCTGCTTCGGCGGGCGCAGCGGGTGCTGTACCTCACGGATCGAGAAGCCGACGATCTGACCGAGCTCGCCGCAACGGCACTTCCCCTGCAATACCTTCCCCATGGGGTACCGAGTGCTGACGTATCCACTCGTGGGAGCGGCGGCCCGGAGGTCCTGTTCCTTGCTCGACTTCACCCGCGGAAGCGCCCTCTTCAATTCGTCGAGATGGCGATCGAGTTGCATGGAAGGTTTCCCGACGCTCGGTTCCGATTGGTCGGACCGGACGAAGGGGAAGGTCGTGCGGTGCAACGCGCCATCAGGAACGCGAACCTCGGGGACACCATCCTGTGGGAAGGTGCACTCAGTCCATCGGCGACCCTGACTCGGATGTCGCGATGCGACCTCTATGTGCTTCCATCTGTCGATGAGCCTTTCGGTATGTCGGTCGTGGAGGCGCTGTCCCTGGGACTGCCGGTCGTGGTCGGTGAGTCGTGCGGACTCGCAGAACAGGTCCGCACGAGCGGCGCCGGAACAGTGTTCGATGGAAGCCTGGAGGGGCTCGTCGAGGCCGTCGCGGAATACCTGGTGAATCCCACCAGGTGTGCGAGTTCGGGCGCGCGGGCGCGTGAGCTCGCACACAACAGTTTCGGCATGGACGCCGTAGCCCACGAACTCGGACAGGTCTACGAAGAATCGAGCGGCACTTGTCCCGGCCCGCACCGGAGGAGAGACGGAACTTGATCCGTGATGCAGCGGTTTCGAGCAGGCCTCGCAGGGTTGCGATCGTAGAGCCGAACTCCACGGGGCACCGCCTGTACTACGTTCGGCTGCTCGTCGAGGAAGCGGCGCGGCGGGGGGATGAGGTCTTCGTCCTGCTGGCGGCTGACGCCCCGGCCAGCGACGAGTACGAGCATCATCTCGGCGCGATCGATGGGCCATTCGCTGTGCGGTCGTTGCCCGAAGGCACGACGGCGATGACACTGGGACACCTCCACCACCTCGCCAGGGAGCTTGGTACGGACCTGGTGGTGGTGCCCGACGGGGACCGCGTAGCGCGAGCGATGGCTCTCTCTCCGCAGTGGAGAGGTCCCGGAAGACTGTCCGTCCTTGTGCTCCGTGAGAAGGCACAATCGAACGGTTTCTTCGGCAGGGCGTATCTGGTGAATGTCCTGAAATCGTTGATCCACTGCCGGGCTGATCGTGGACGACATGCCACGGTGGTGCTGCTGAAGACCTCGCTGTGGAACGGCAGGTCCGTGCTGACCACCGCGAACGACCCGGTGACGATGCTCGCGACAAAGAGTTCGATCAGGCGCTTCAAGGAGGAGATGGGGCTCGATGCCGCGAGGCACTGGTTCGCGGTTCTCGGGGTCGTGGACGAGAGGAAGAATCTCCCGTTGGTCGCGCGCAGTCTCGCCGCGCTCGAGGGGCAGCGTATCGGTCTGCTGGTTGCGGGCCGATGCTCAGCAGCTGCGCTCGCCTCGGCGCGGCCCTTCCTCGACTCGCTCCGCTCAGCCGGGGTGAGGGTCGTGGTACTCGACAGGATGCTCAGCGACCTCGATCTCGACTCGGCGGTCGGGGCCGTGGACACAGTCGTGATGGCGCATAGCAACGATGGATCCAGTGGACTGTTCGGGAAGGCCGCAGCAGCAGGCACACGGATCGTCGCAGCCGGGTCCAGGACCCTACGAAAGGACATCGCGGATTTCCCCGAGTTGGGCGAATGGTCGCGTCTTGACGAAGAAGACCTCGGTGCCGCCCTGGCGAGATCGTTGTCGGATGACTCGGTCCGCCGCACGAGGTCGCCAGGAGCAGCATCATTCACGAGTCCGCTGCTGGACGATCAGGAAGGCCGGATTTGAAGCCAGCGCAGATGAACGCTGTGGGCAGTCAGGCCGTTCTTCTGGCAATGTCGACCGGCGTGTCCCAGTTGGGCATCGCTGCGATATTCGTTTTCGCTGCACGGGGAACTGATCCCGCCTCGCTGGGCATCGTAGCCTCCGCAATGGCGCTCGGTGTCACGCTCGCGGGCCTGGTCGATTTCGGTAGCAACGCCTTCTGGGTCCGCGAGATCGCCCGAGGCGTCATGTCCCTCGCGGAACTGGGGCAAAAACTCGTCTCCAAACTGATCATCGGCTCAGGAGTGGCCGGGCTCGTCACAGTGGTGCTGGCCGCTCTTGGACCTCCGAGCCTCCTCTGGGCTGCGGGACCTCTGGGTCTTGCCACACTCATCGGACAATCGGCTCAAACACCTCTACGCGGAGCCGCACTCGGCCACATCGCATCCCTGGCAGTCGTGTTCGATCGATTCGTGGCCGTTCTTGCCTACTTCACTCTTACTTCACTAGGAGTTCCCGAAGCGTCGGCGCTCGTCGGCGCTCTCGTAGCCGGTCCGATCGCGTCGGCTTTCCTGGCCGCATTCCTGACGCCGTCCAAAGACGCGCCCGACTATCGGAGATTCCGGTTCCGGTCCCCCTGGGACCGTGCGGGCAATTTCGGCATCTCTGCGGGCTTCCTGTCCCTGCAGAACATGGACGTGACAATCCTCGGTGCGGTAGCGGGATCCCTCAGCGCCGGCATCTATGGAGCCGTCAACAAGTGGGTGCAACCGGTCACCATTCTGGCGGGAGCATTCGCCTCGGCATCCGCGCCGTTCATTGCCCGCGCCGGAACAGTCCGCGATTCCTGGAATATCCTGCGGCATGCGGTCTGGATGCCGGTCATCGCGGTACTCGTCGCCTGCTCCCTCGCATTGTCGGCGCCCTGGCTGGTCGAGGCGCTGTTAGGGGACGAGTACCGGGATGCGGCGAAAGTTCTGACCGTCCTCGCTGTCGCCGCCGTACCAGGAGTGCTGAACCAGCCGCTCTTCATCGCTCTCCAGTATCTGGGGAGTGACCGACCTGTCGCGATCGTCCTCTCCGCGTCGATCGTCCTGCAGCTCGTCCTCGTCGCCGCGCTGGCCCCGGCCCTGGGTGCTCTGTCCTGTGCGGTGGCAATTCTCGCAGCGCAGTTGCTGCAGCTCACGGCGTTCGTCATCCTGACGGTGCACGAGGTGCGGAGGACGGGAAGAGTGTCCACAACTCCTCATGTCGGGGACACGACGGTGTGATCTCGCCGGCCCTTATCCGACCTTGGAGGTCAACTGTGAAATTCATGGAGAAGAAGACCCAAGACGGGGTCGAGGGACGGCAAGCAATGCGAGTGCTGTGGATAACGAACTTCGCCGCACCGTATCGTCTACCCGTCTGGCGAAAGCTGGCCGACCACTATGAGCTCGAGGTGGCCGTACTGGTCGACGCGGACAACTTTCATCGGGACGGTAAGGACCGCGGTAAGGAATGGTCTCCCAGCGGACAGTCGGAGAGCACATTCTCCTTCGGAGTGCTGAGCGCCTACCGATTGCCGCGAATCGCCCGTCCATTCTACTTCTTGCGAGCCGTTCGGGAACAGCGGCGCTTCCCTGCCGGCGGGAGTGTTCTGCTGGGGGGGTGGGAAGAGCCCGCATACTGGCAAGCCCTGGTTCTTGCGAAACTCAAGGGTACGAGGACGGTGGGATTCTACGAATCCACGATGCAGTCGCAGACCTACAGGAGCGGAGTCATCGCGAGCGCGCGGAAGACATTCTTTAGGTCGCTCGACGCCGTCGTGGTACCAGGACCTGCCGCAGCAGCGGCAGTCCGCGAGATGGGTGTCCGTGAATCGAAGATCTTCGAGGGCTTCAACGCCGTCGATGTCGCGGCCTTCGATAGCGCCCGTCGGGCGAACGCGAATCCGGGCAACAATGGCGGGCACAGATACGTTTACGTCGGGCGGCTGATCGAACTCAAGAACATCCCCAACATCGTTGCAGCTTTCGCGCTCATCGCTTTCGAGGGTGACACCCTGACCCTGATCGGGACGGGCGAGTTGCGGGCGGAACTCCTGCGGCAGGTGAGGAGCCTGGGTCTGGAGGACCGCGTCTTCTTCGTAGGTCCGGTCCCATACTCCGATCTTCCCGGGGTCATGGTGCAGTACGACACACTCGTACTCGCGTCCCTGACGGAGGTCTGGGGTCTTGTCGTCAATGAGGCGCTAGCGGCGGGCCTGCATTGCGTCGTGGGGAATCGCTGCGGTGTGGCCGCATCGGTGCAGGGAATGCGAGGGGTGTACATCAGCGGCATCGACGCCGAGGACCTGGCCACGCGGATGTCCATGAGCCGTAGTGACTGGGAGGGCCCGATCTCCGCACCGGAAATGCTCGACAAGACCCCGGAATCATTCGCGATGATCTTCGCCGACGCTGTGCGGCGGGAACGGGGTCGCGGGCAATAGGGGCCGCCATCAGGGGGCATCGGATCCGGCCCTTCCCGCTCCCTCCCCTCCAGCAGGGAAGCCACGGGATCCCTGTTCATTCGAAAGGGTCGGTGCCTCCCACCCGGGTACGCCCCGGTTCGCGCCGCCTGACCTGCGCGTGCCCTCGAAGAGGCACAGTCCGTGGCCGGGAAAATTCATCGGCTCCTTCCATGTCGGGCAACGCAATGACATAGGTCAAGCCCGCCAGGATGAACACGAACGTCGAGTCGCCCGGTGGTTGTGAGAGCAGGAGGGTAATCAGGACGAGCGCGATCGGTCCTGTTGTGCGGTGTTTCGCGGGATGGCCGATGCGCGGAAGGAGCAGTGCCGCGAGTATCAGCAGGAAGTACGGGATACCGAAAGGTGCGATGGCAGCGATCAGCGTGATGGATGTCTGTGCGCCCTCTCCCGCGCCACCCAGGGGGCTCGAGGTCATCGCCTCGACCCCGTTCCTGATCGCCGACGAGCGTTCATTGAGGGATACCTCATTGAAATCGGCCTTGGCAGCGAATCCCAATATCGGCGCGAAAACGGCGCAGTAGACTGCCCCGGCCAGCACTCCACACTTGATGATGAATACGATGTAGTGGACGAACACGTCCTTGGTCCGGGGTTTCTTGGCGAACAGTACGATTGCCAGGACGACCGCGAATGCGCCGAACCCAGCGGTGGACAGCGGTCCGAGCAAGCCAAGGATAAGCAGTGCCTGCCCGGCTGGACGAGGCGTGCCTACTCGGCGCCAGATCAGAAGAGCCATACCGGCATAGAAAGACATCCAACCGGGTTCACGCCCGATCCCGGTCAGCCTTGGAATCATGATCGCGCCGACAGGCTGCACTCCGAAAGTCACCGTGAAGGGGAAGTAGACGGTGGCCGTTCCGCCGTTCCGCGAGATCTCGAAGGACAGAAGATCGAGAGCACCGAAACCAGCCACCAACCATGATGCAAGCGTCACAGCGTAGGACCCGCAGACCGCCAGGACAAGGCCGATGAAGCAGCGGGCAACCAGTCGTCTACGCCTGGGGTCGGCGAGTACGACTCCGACCAATGCAGTGGTAAGAACCGTGGTGACGAAGCCTTGAGCTATAACCGTTATCGTGTCGACCGAGAAGATCGACGCGTTGATGGCGAGCCACAGATAGGCGAGACCCAGGACGATGACGAGGAGGGCATAACGGCCCGGTACACGTCTGCGGGATTTCAGATCTGCGAGCGCAGCAATGACGGCGGCAGCCGCGCAAAGCGCCGTCCCGACGATTGCATAGTTGACGCTCAGCACGTTCGGGCGAACGAAGAGCGCAGCAGCGAGAATCAATCCCGCCGCCACCACGCTCCCCCCCGGAACACCACCCGACGATCTGGAATTCATCGAGCTCTCAACCTCTCCCGACCTCTTCGCGTGTCGGGCTCGCTGTCGTCGGGTTGTGGCGGAGCGATAAGGGGGAACACGCCCACCGTCCCGGATGAATCCGGCACGGTCGGGGACGGTCGACGAAGGCTCGAGCGGAACACCCCTGTCAGGAACGCGTTCCGCTCCCCGTCCGCTCCCAACCAGCGTGACCTTGCGCGCGATATACATCTAGCGAGTGGTCTCCAACTCAGCGGCTACTGCTGTGGAGATTGCCGCATGGCCCCGGTCGGACGGATGGACGCTGTCGGACGCGACCAATTCAGGAGCACCACGCAGCGGTTGTCCGACGTCCACGTAGACTCCGCCTACCGACTCGACGGATTCACGGACTACCACGGACAATTCTTCGATCGCCGGCGGCGGCGCGCCATCGTCCCAGAGGGGGTTCACCGCCCAGATCGTCGCATCCGGTAGGGCTGCGCGGAGGCGCAAATAGAAGCTGCGCACAGCATCGTGCATCTCCTCCGAGGACTCCACGCGGAGGTCGTTACGGCCTCCTGCGACCAAGACTCCTGCGGGCTTCGCCTGGACGACCGATTCGATCATCTCCAAATACGACGGGCAATAATCGAGACCACAAGCGCCCTGCCCATCAGTGGCCGCTACCGAATAGCCAGTGCCCCCACGAGCCAGATTGACCTCTTCCCATTCCAATTCTTGCGACAGCAGAGAGGTCCAACTGTTGACGCTGGAGGACGCACCAGCTCCGGCAGAGTACGAGTCACCCACGAACGCCACGACCTGAACTGCAGGGGGCGTGGCAGTGGACGTCGACCTTGCAACGGGTCGTGGGGTGTAGCTCGCCGCTTCCGCCGCCGCTTGCGCCATCTTCTCCTGTTGCTGCACGAACAGAACCCCGGGTACAAGCGCAACGGCAAGACTCAGGCAGGTAGCGGCTGCGATCTTCAGCCGGCGTGAAACCGGCGAGCGGCGCTTCTTTCTCGATGCCACGGAGTTCCCCCAGGAATGAGTACAGGTGCGGCCAGTCTACTTACAGAAGTACCTGGTCGGGTGCGTTCCCAAGCACAAATGGGCAATCGGTCCACGAGACAGCCGAATCCAGTGCAATCGTGATCCACGTGCATTCAGACGGTCGGCTGGTTGCACCGGGTGCCTTTCAACCCGCTTCTTTCGCTACCTACGCAAGCAGACCAAGTAGTCCGCGCGAAAACGTAAGTAATTCCTACTCGTGTTGGTTGCCTAGGTCATCTCTAGGTTGTGGGAAGAAGACCTACAACTGCTGGGGATCTGATTCGGGCGATACGTCTCCGACTCGTGTACTCCCTGTCCAAGGTATGGCCTTCCCCCCGGGCCGGGTACCCGGGAATGTCACTCAATTCGAGGACCCGTGCGTGCTTCCAGCGCGCGCGGAAAGTCCTCAACAGGGGATAGGGCGAACAATGGCACGTCGATACGGCACCACAGAGAACAAATTGCGGACGGTGATTCAGCGGTCAGCAGCATCGGCCACCGCTGGCGCCCTCATGGCTTCCTTGCTCATGGCTACTCCAGCTATCGCGTTACCCATAGCTGAGGTTCCAGCAAATACGGCGGATTGGGCAACGACGCCCTACTCGCCCCTCGAGCCCGTGGAGGTGGCGGCGTCGGGCAACGATCTGCAGCTCACCTTCGACGACGATGCCGGCGGGCTGAACGCCGCCGGGGACGTGGGAACCGGGTTCACCATGGTCCAACCCTCGTCCTCGGACCCGACCTATTACGTCCCCCAGAATCTTCAGGTCGCCAACGGCAGCCTGAATATTGCTGCGACCAAGGGGATCGCCTATCTCAAGAACGGCACCGCTGCCAGCGACATCGACAAGAACAAACAGGACAACACACTCGGAGTGGGACTCACCGCCAGTGACAACGTTCTGCGCTTCACCACGACGCTGAAAAGCCCGTCGACCTCCACGTCCTCCGCCCAGGCCGGCATCTGGTTCGGGCCGACCGATGACGACTACGTGAAGCTCGTCCTGGCTTCTCCCTCGGATACGGGGCGCCAGATCCAGCTGTCGCGTGAAGTGGCCGGAGTGACGAACCAGGCTGTGAACGGCGATCAGCGCAATTTCGACATCTCGAAG
Source organism: Arthrobacter antioxidans (assembly GCF_023100725.1). Taxonomy (NCBI): domain Bacteria; kingdom Bacillati; phylum Actinomycetota; class Actinomycetes; order Micrococcales; family Micrococcaceae; genus Arthrobacter; species Arthrobacter antioxidans. The sequence goes on along the minus strand of NZ_CP095501.1, from coordinate 1,069,978 downwards.
GCCGCGCTCGGCGACCAGGACGTGCAGCTGATCCTCGACGTCAACAGCGTCACCAAGAGCGCCATCGCGAGCTACAAGATCGGCGCTGGAGCGGTGACGTCCCTCGGCACCCTGCCGCTGCCCACCAATTTCTTCGACGGAACCCTGCTTTCCGCCGACGTCCCGAACGTCGATTCGTTCGGGGGCCTCTTCGCCACCAAGCGCAACATGGCCGCGACAAATCCCCTGACATATTCGTTCCAGGACTTCTCGGTCAGCGAGCTGGACGCCATGGCGCCGGCGGCACCCGGCGCCGTGACGGCAGGGGCAACTCCCGATTCCGTCGAGCTGACCTGGGCTGCTCCGGCAGACGCCGACGTCGCGGGCTACCGTGTCTACCGCTCCGGAACCACTCCGGTGGCCACCACCGGAACCCCCGTTTCCGGCGCAGAACTGATCACCGATCCGTCCTTCGTCGACGAATCGGCTTTCGTCGGCGGCACCTATCACTACTCGGTGATCGCTGTGGACACGTCGGGAAACACCTCGGCGGCAGCAGAATCCGGGGCCGCCGTACCGCCGGCACCACCCGGCACGCTTGTGGACAAGATCAACTTCCAGCCGTCGGCGGCCAACGTGCCCGACGGCTATTCGGCTGACACCGGCGCCGCCTATGACGCAGCACGCGGGTCCGGTTGGATCACCGAGGACGACCGCACCCCGTTCGACTTCTCCCTGAACACGCGGTCACGGACGGGAAACCCCGATCCGAGGCTCTCCTCGATCATCCACATGCAGTACGGGGACATCGCTTCCGCATCGCCCACGACCGGAGTCACCGCCGAGAAGGGCGTCTGGGAATACGACGTGCCGAACGGAACCTACAACGTCGTCACCGCAGTGGGCGACACGGGCGCCGGCGTCACCAACAATTACGACAGCAAGCACCTGGTCAGGGCCGAAGGAACGGTGGTTCTCGAGGAATTCGTAGGATCGGCTCCTCGACAGTTCGATGAAGCCGTGGGAACCGTCGAGGTGACCGACGGCAAACTGACGATCGACGCCATCGGCGGCTCCAACACCAAGCTCGCCTACATCGACATCTATTCCGTGACCCAGGAAGCGCCGGTTCCTGCTGCTCCTGCCGGGCTCCAGGGTGAGGCCGGCGCGTCCGGCGTGGTGCTGGAGTGGACGGCGTCCGAGGGCGCTGCCGGGTACAACGTGTACCGCGGCACGACGGCCGAGGTCGCCGTGGACGGCCCCGCATTGAACGGGGACACACCGGTGTCGGGCGTGACGTTCACGGACGAGAGTGCCGCTGCCGACACCACCTACTACTACGTGGTCGTCGCCGTCAACGAAGACGGCGCCGCATCGGACCCGTCGTCCGCGGTGGAGGTTCAGGTGCCCGCCGAGGAAACTCCGGTTCCTGCTGCTCCCGTGGGGGTGAAGGGTGCTGCCGGTGAGACGGGTGTGGTCCTGGAGTGGACGGCGTCCCAGGGTGCCGCCGGGTACAACGTGTACCGCGGCACCACGGCCGAGGTTGCCGTGGACGGCCCCGCATTGAACGGGGACACACCGGTGTCGGGCGTGACGTTCACCGATGAGAGTGCCGCTGCCGACACCACCTACTACTACGTGGTGACCGCCGTGAATGAAGAACGCGCTGCATCGGATCCATCACAGGCAGTCGAGGTCACGGTCCCACCAGAAGGTGGACCGGAACCCGGGGCTTGTGCTGTGGGTCAGTGGACGGCTGAGTTCTTCCAGGGGCGGGATCTCGCCGGTGCTCCGGTGACGATCGAATGTGCTGACGACATCGATCAGGCCTTCGGTGTGGGATCCGGGCCCGAGGGTGTGGGTTCGACCAACTACTCGATTCGTTGGACGAAGACCGTGACCGAGGGTGCAGGCACCTACGAGTTCCGGGCGCGCACCGATGACGGTGTCCGGATCAAGGTCGACGACGAGCTGGTCCTTGACCAGTGGGTCGATCAGAGCGCCACGGAGACTCACACGGCGTCGGTGACGCTGGACGAGTCCGCGAAGGTCGAAGTGGAGTACTACCAGGGATGGGGCAGCGCCTCCGCCGACGTCTCCTACACCCGCGTCGGCGAGGCTTGTGCTGTGGGTCAGTGGACGGCTGAGTTCTTCCAGGGGCGGGATCTCGCCGGTGCTCCGGTGACGATCGAATGTGCTGACGACATCGATCAGGCCTTCGGTGTGGGATCCGGGCCCGAGGGTGTGGGTTCGACCAACTACTCGATTCGTTGGACGAAGACCGTGACCGAGGGTGCAGGCACCTACGAGTTCCGGGCGCGCACCGATGACGGTGTCCGGATCAAGGTCGACGACGAGCTGGTCCTTGACCAGTGGGTCGATCAGAGCGCCACGGAGACTCACACGGCGTCGGTGACGCTGGACGAGTCCGCGAAGGTCGAAGTGGAGTACTACCAGGGATGGGGCAGCGCCTCCGCCGACGTCTCCTACACCCGCGTCGGCGAGGCTTGTGCTGTGGGTCAGTGGACGGCTGAGTTCTTCCAGGGGCGGGATCTCGCCGGTGCTCCGGTGACGATCGAATGTGCTGACGACATCGATCAGGCCTTCGGTGTGGGATCCGGGCCCGAGGGTGTGGGTTCGACCAACTACTCGATTCGTTGGACGAAGACCGTGACCGAGGGTGCAGGCACCTACGAGTTCCGGGCGCGCACCGATGACGGTGTCCGGATCAAGGTCGACGACGAGCTGGTCCTTGACCAGTGGGTCGATCAGAGCGCCACGGAGACTCACACGGCGTCGGTGACGCTGGACGAGTCCGCGAAGGTCGAAGTGGAGTACTACCAGGGATGGGGCAGCGCCTCCGCCGACGTCTCCTACACCCGCGTCGGCGAGGCTTGTGCTGTGGGTCAGTGGACGGCTGAGTTCTTCCAGGGGCGGGATCTCGCCGGTGCTCCGGTGACGATCGAATGTGCTGACGACATCGATCAGGCCTTCGGTGTGGGATCCGGGCCCGAGGGTGTGGGTTCGACCAACTACTCGATTCGTTGGACGAAGACCGTGACCGAGGGTGCAGGCACCTACGAGTTCCGGGCGCGCACCGATGACGGTGTCCGGATCAAGGTCGACGACGAGCTGGTCCTTGACCAGTGGGTCGATCAGAGCGCCACGGAGACTCACACGGCGTCGGTGACGCTGGACGAGTCCGCGAAGGTCGAAGTGGAGTACTACCAGGGATGGGGCAGCGCCTCCGCCGACGTCTCCTACACCCGCGTCGGCGCCGATACCGAGGCTCCGTCAGCTCCGAGCCAGCTCGTAGCCGCCGCTGAGGATTCCGCAGTGGCCCTCAGCTGGGAGGTCAGCGCCTCGACGGACACGGTCGGCTACCGGGTATACCGGGGAACCGAAGCCGGAGTCGAAGCCTCCGAGACTCCGCTGTCAGGCTCCCCACTGGTCGAGAATGCCAGCTACCGGGATGTCAGCGCAGCTCCCGATGTGACCTACTACTACGTGGTCACAGCGGTGGACGCCGCAGGCAACGAGTCCGAGGTGTCGAACGAGGCGATGGCCGTGGTGGCCACCGTCGAGGACACCGAAGCACCTGACGCACCGCTCGAACTCGCGGCCGTCGCCGGTGACGCCTCGGTCGAACTGACCTGGACGGCATCGGCGTCCACCGACACTGCCGGCTACCGGGTCTACCGCTCGCTGCAGCCCGTCGTTGCGGACACCGGCGAGGAGGACGCCGTTTCCGGGGAAGCCCTGGTGAGCGGCACCGCCTACACGGACGACACGGTCAGCAATGGCACCACCTACTTCTACGTGGTGACCGCGGTCGACACCGCCGGCAACGAGTCGGAGGTCTCGAACGAGGTGTTCGCCGTTCCGACCGTTCCCAACACCACCGATGTGAAGGTGGACTTCACCGCGACCAACGCCGTTCCTGCTGCGGGTTACCTCGCCGACTGGGGCCAGTCCTACGGATCTCGGACCAGCCCCAACCAGGGAACCGGGCTCTCCTACGGGTGGCTCTCCGAAGACGGGACCCCCGTAAGCCTGGTCGGCAACGGCCGGGAGCGCGTCCGCACGGGCATCGACGGACGGCTCAACAGCATCCTCCACATGCAGTACGGCGACGTGAACGGGACCAATGGTGTCAACACCGAGGGTGTCTGGGAGCTCGCGGTACCGAACGGCCTCTATGAGGTCGAGGTCGCAGTGGGTGACGAGCCGGGCGCATCGAACGTCTACGACTCCAACCACGTCATCAACATCGAGGCCGGGCTGGGCATCGAGAGCTTCCAGGCCACTGCCGGCGAGGAGTACCGCACCTCCACCACCACAGTCGGTGTGTGGGACGGCGCACTCACGCTCACGGCGACAGGCGGAACGAACACGAAGATCGCCTACGTCGAGGTCCTCGGCCTGGAGCAGGCACCGCACGTGGACACGATGCGGCCGGACAACCGTGCCTCCGGGCACGATCCCAACGACGGCGTCTCCGCGACCATCCGCGTACCGTACGCCGGCGTGGGCGTGGATCCTCAGACGCTGCCGGGCAATGTCCACATCTACGAGGCAGCCTCCGGTGTGGAAGTGCCGTCGTCCACCGGGACCTCCGGCGGCAATGACGTCATCTCCACCCAGCCGGATTCTCCCCTGAAGCCCAACACCAGCTACCGCTTCGTCGTGACGGACGAGGTGAAGGACAACTTCGGTGCGCCGTTCGTGCCCTTCTCCTCCATCTTCACCACGGGTGCCGGCACGGTCGAGACACCCGAGGAGTTCACACCCCTCAGCGGCGTCGGATTCGAGAAGGTGGAACTGCCCATCGGGGCGGGAACCTACTGGTCGACCTTCACCTTCGGGCCCGACGACAAGCTGTATGGAGCGACGATCGGCCAGGGCCTGTTCCGCTTCACCGTGAACGACGACGGGACGCTCTCCAACAAGGAGAACCTCGGCTATCAGGGCCGGGCCATGGTGGGCCTCGTCTTCGACAAGTCCTCCACAGCCAGTGATCTGAAGCTGTGGATCACCTCCACCAGCGCCAATGTCGGCAACGAGCAGGGGCAGTGGATCTCCGGCATCAGCCGGCTCACCGGCGCGAACCTGCAGAACGAGGCCAAGATCTTCGAAGGCCTCCCGCGCTCCCAGTCGGACCACCTGACCAACTCCATGGTCTACGGTCCGGACGGACGTCTGTACTTCCAGCAGGGCTCCAACCAGGCAGCAGGTGACCTCGACAACTCCTGGGGTCAGCGCGGAGAGAAGCTTCTCACCGCCGCGACCCTGGTCTTCGACCCCGCGAACCCGCAGGTGCAGGCCGCGGCGAGCGGTGCCGGCTCGATCAACGTGCAGACGGCCGACGGCGGATCCTACGATCCCTACGCCTCGAACGCTCCGCTGAAGATCTACGCGACCGGCATCCGCAATGCCTACGACCTCGTCTGGCACTCCAACGGACACCTGTACGTCCCCACCAACGGCACGGCAGGCGGAGGCAACTCACCTGGCGTCACGGCCAACGCCGACGGCACGTTCACGCGTGTCGCAGCACCGGGCATCCCGGGTGCCTCCACCGTCAACGGCCGGGACGTCACCGCACAGTGCCAGCGACGCAACTACACCGGAGGATCGGTTCCTGCAATCGCCAACCACCCGACCCAGCGCGACCTCCTGTTCGACGTCGTCGAGGGCGGCTACTACGGCCATCCCAACCCCGAGCGTTGTGAATGGGTGCTGAACGAGGGCAACGACCCGGCGAACCTGCCGGAGTCGCCAGGACAGGGAGGCAGCAAGTACGCCTCCGGGGTGAAGGCGGATCCGAACTACCGCGGAATCGCCTATGACTTCGAGTTCAACAAGTCCCCGAACGGGGCGCTCGAGTACCAGAGCGACACCTTCGGCGGTCAGCTGAAGGGCCGCCTGCTGGTCACGCGCTTCTCCAACAACAACGACCTCATCTTCCTGCAGCCGGATCCCGCGACCGGTGAGATCCTCGGTGCGCAGGTACCCACCGGCGTACCGGGTGTCCCCAACACCACCATCAGTGGTGCGGACGGCTTCAACGATCCGCTGGAGGTCGTCGAGGATCCGGGGACGGGTAACCTCTACGTCAATCAGTACGACCGAAGCGGCGGCGCACAGAAGATGTTCCTCCTGCGCGTGCCTGCAGACCAGCAGGCGGCCACGCTGGATGCCTCCGCGGAAGAGCTCGTCTTCTCGACCGTGAAGAACACCACCAGCAGCACCAAAGCAGTCACGGTCACCAACACCGGTCCTGAGGCCGTGACGCTCTCACGGGCGGTCCAGGGCGCGCAGGCCGGCGAATTCACCATCACCGGTGGATCGACCTCGCTTGCTCCAGGAGCCAGCACCACCCTGCAGGTGGCCTTCAAGCCCGGATCCGCAGTAGGGCAACGAAGTGCAACGCTGGAGGTCACCGCCGGCGACACCACGCTCGAGATCGGCCTGTACGGGCTGTCCATGAACGGCATCGAGGGCGGGAACGAACCCACCTTCGCAGACGTCCTGGGCACGCTCGGCTACAAGGTCGACGTCGGGTGGACCAATCTCGCAGGCGGGGTCGACCCCGCGGCGAAGGGTGACGAGGTCCTGGAACCGCTGTTCGTGAAGTCGGGCAGCGCGCCGGTGAGCATGAAGCCCCTGGCGCAGTACGCCCCCCGCGAGGACCTGCCCTTCGGGTGGTACACCGGCGACGGGACGGAGAGCGAGCGCAACAAGGTGGGCTCCATCGACATCAACGGCTACCAGTCGCTGCTTCCGCCCGCCAGCCCGGGATCGGCGAGCAGCTTCGACCCCGGCGACGAGCAGTTCGGGTTCTACTTCTACTCGAACGTCTTCCAGCGGGTCGGCTTCACCGAGGACCGGCTCAACACCGGGATCGCCCACCGGGCGCGCGTCTACCCGGCGAAGGACCGCTCCGGGGCGGCGATGGCCAACAGCTACATCGTGGCCTTCGAGGACGCTTCCAACGGTGACTACCAGGATTACGTGTTCCTGGTGCAGGGGGTGAAGCCGGCAGGCGAAGTGACACCGCCGTCGACGGAAGCGATCCGCGTCAACTTCTCCGACCTCGCCGGGCCCCTGCCCGCCGGATACCTCCGGGACCACGGGCAGGCCTTCGGCACCCGGACGGCGCCCGATCAGGGCACCGGACTGAGCTACGGCTGGAAGAGCCAGGCCACGGAGAACCCGCTGGACATCTCGACCGGCGGCACCACCCCGGGCAACGGGCGGACGCGGGTCACGGCGCAGACGGACCAGCGCCTCGAGTCGCTGATGCACATGCAGTCCGGCGACGTCTCGGGGACGTTCAACGGCGTCGCAACCTATGCGTACTGGGAGATCGCGCTGCCCGACGGCGAATACCGTGTCACCGTCGCCGCGGGAGACGCGACGATCAACTCGGATCTCGAGGCACACAGCATCAACTTCGAGAACCAGCCGGTCATCAGCAGGTTCGTCCCGACCGGTGCGGCCGGTGCGAACAGCCGCCACGCCACGGCGACCGCTGACGTCGCTGTCACCGACGGTTTCCTGACCGTCGATGCCAATGGCGGCACCAACAGCAAGATCAACTACCTGGACATCGTCCCGCTGGCCGACACCGAGGTGCCGGGGGATGATCCCACGGACGGCGCCCAGGTGAAGGTGAACTTCCAGACTCCGGCCGCACCGACGCCGGCAGGATGGACCGCCGATACGGGCATGGCCTTCGATGCCGAACGCAAGTTCGGCTGGCTCGTCGACGGGGCCCCGACGGACCGCAGCAGTGCCGCGAGGTACCGCACCACGGCCACGCCGGGCATCAACTACCCCTCGGACCCGTTGCTGCAGACGACCAACCTGATGGGGCCGGCGTCCAACGTCAGCACCGGGGTGTGGGAGTACGAACTGCCCAACGGGACCTACAAGGTGGCCCTCTCCGTCGGTGATTCCGGGTTCCTGGATTCGACCCACGGGGTAGCTGTCGAAGGGCAGCCCCTGGTGAACTCCTTCGTTCCGACCGGAGCAACCCCGTTCCAGACCGGAACCCGCGATGTAGCTGTCGCGGACGGCAAGCTGACCGTGACCTCGACGGGCACCAACAGCAAGATCAACTGGATCTCCATCAAGGGAGACGGACTCGACGGTCCGCCGGCGGAGACCACCCTCGTGAAGTACAACTTCCAGACGGAGGCCGCTCCTACGCCGGCAGGATGGATCAAGGACTACGGCCTGGGGTACTCGGCGGGCGCCGGCTTCGGCTGGCTGGTCGGTGGAGAGCCTGCAGACCGCGTGCTCAGCGGTCGGTACCGCACGGCCGCGGCATCCGGGATCACCTACCCGGCGAACGACCCGCTGCTCCAGACGCTCAACATCATGCAGAGCGGAACGGTCACCGGGTTGTCGGACGGCACCTGGGTGGCGGACGTCGCGGACGGAACGTACACCGTGAGCGTCTCCGTCGGTGATGCCGGCTTCCTCGATTCGACACACGCGATCGAGGTCGAAGGCACCCCCGTCATCGATCCCTTCGTTCCTACCGGGAGCGCCCCGTTCAAGACGGGCACGGCCCAGGTGACGGTGACCGACGGACAGCTCACGGTGGTTCCCACCGGGACCAACACCAAGATCAACTGGATCACGATCGCAGGCAAGGCCCTCACCGCCCCATCGGTCGCCGTCACGGTCAACGGGACGGAGATCGGCTCCAGCTTCAGCGGCGGCACGGCCAACGTGTCCCTTGCAGCCACGGCGCCGACCGGGACGACGATCGAATCGCTCACCTACTCGGTGAACGGAGCGGATCCCGTGGCATACACGGCACCGTTCGTCTTCGACACGGCCGGCAACTACGTGCTCGAGGTGACCGCCACCGACACCACCGGGGCGTCCACCACCAGGACCGTCCAGTTCGAGGTCCTCGATATCGGGGGGACGCTGACTCTCCGGAACGAGCAGGTCACGCGGCAGGGTGGAGCTCCCATCCCCGGTCTGTCCGAGGACTGGCTGGTGATGCACCGCATCAATGGTGGCGTCTCGACCCACGAGGTCGTGGACGAGGCCACGGTGACGCTGTCCAACACCGGCAGCAAGGGTCTCCGCATCACCGAGCTTGCCCTCGGCGGCCCCAACGCCGGGCAGTTCACGGTGACCGACGCACCTGAACTGCCCTTCACGGTGCAGCCCAACGCATCGGTCCCGGTCACGGTGCAGTTCACGGCCGCGTCCGGTGGCAAGGGCGTCAGGGTCGCACAGCTGAACGTCAGGTCGAGCGACCCATCCGCTGCGTTGATGCCGGTGCAGCTCCGGGGCGCCTACATGACGCAACCGGAAGGCAACAGCGAGCTCTCCGTCAATGAGATCGCCCTGGCCTTCGGGTGGACCACGGACCTCGGCAGCCCCTCCAACGGCGACGAGATGCGTACCTCTGCCCTGAACGGGGAGGAAGTCCGGTCCCTGCAGTGGAAACGCCTCGACTCTTCCATCCCGGTCACGGCGCGGCAGATCGCGGCCTTCCACGGTTGCTGTACACAAATCGAGACGGTCAACATCAACGGGACGACGGCGACACACAACGCGGCGTACGGGCAATCACTGCTTCCCCTGAACAACGCGTTGACCGGACCCACGCAGCTCACGACGAATCCCACCGGAAACATCGGGATCGTCGTATCAGGGCAGTCCACCAACAACCCCAACTACATGGCCGTCAAGACCTGGCCTGTCAGGGACAGGGACAGGAAGATCGTCCCGGGGGCGTGGATCGTGGGTCACGACTACATCAGTTCACCGAACCAGTGCGGTACTGGTCCGACGAACTGTGACTTCCAGGACAACATGTACCTCGTCACGAACATGGTCCCGGTCGCCTCCTCCGACACCACTGCGCCGAGTACGGTCACCGGCGTCGCTGCAGCGGCGTCCGGGTCCGCGATCGACGTCACGTGGGCTGCAGGACCGGAAGCGGACCTTGCCGGCTACTACGTCGAGCGCGCAACCTCCGCGGCGGGACCGTGGACTCGCATCAGTGGGAACACGCCTGTCCGTGGCCTGAAGATGACGGACACGAACCTCCCGTTCGCTGCCCAGGCCTTCTACCGGGTGCAGGCGGTGGACGCATCGGGGAACACCTCCCCGGTGTCCGCCACGGCCAGCGCGGCAATCCCGGCATCGGCGGGTCAAGCCATCCGTATCAACGCGGGCGGCGGAGCGGTGACGACCGGCGGCGTGAACTGGCTGGCCGACACGTATTTCGCGGGCGGCAAGACCTACACGAACCCGGCGGTCACGCAGATCGCGGGAACCGACAGTGATGCGCTCTACTTCTCCGAGCGCAGCGCAACCACCGGCCCGGGAACGTTCGGGTACAACATCCCGGTGCCTGCGGGGAATTACACGGTCAGGCTGCACTTCGCGGAGATCTACCACGGTGCAACCGGCGGTGGAGCCGGCGGAACCGGCAAGCGTGTCTTCGGCGTCAACCTCGAGGGGGGACCGCAGGAGATCAGCAACCTCGATCTCAACGCGGTGGTCAGCCCCATGACGGCCCACATCGTGAGCCAGACCCTCGGTGTCACGGACGGGAACCTCGACATCGACTTCGCGTCCACCGTGGATCAGCCGAAGATCTCCGCGATCGAGGTGATCCGCAACCCCTAGCCAGGAGATCGGGCCTTCCCTGTCTGAGCATCAGCGTTCAGACGGGGAAGGCCCGGTCACGTCACGTTCTTTCTCGTCTCAATCACGTTTATGGGGACCCTCATGATGAACAGAACCGCCTCAGTCCTGGCCGTTGTCGGAACCATTGCACTCCTCGGAGCCGGCGCAGCGCAGGCCGCTCCCCTCACCGATTCCTACGTCACCGGCAAGACCGTCACCGTCAACGATGGCACCTCGACCCGTAGCGGTCTGGTCGTGCTCGACCAGACCGTCCTGGACGAGGCCATCGGGGCCGACGGTGACTTCTGCTACGACGTACAGCGCACCGAGGACGGCGTCTATACGCTGACCGCTGCTGCGCTGGACCGCTCCCCGGTCGTCAGCTCCCGCGTGGTCGTCGACTCCGTCGATGCTGCCGGAGGCGCCACCGGAACCACCGACGCCTCCACTTCCGCATCGGAGGGACCGGCCACCACCGGCCTCGACTCGGCCGTGATCCTCTGGGGCGCCTCCGGCATCGTTGCACTCGGCCTGGGCGCCGGCAACATCGTGGTGACGCGCCGCAGAGCCGCCGAGGCGTAGACCCCGCAGGATCGGACACCGGAAAGCCGGGCCGGAGCAGTCGCTCCGACCCGGCTTTTCGGTGTCCGCCGTTTCAGATAGGAAGTGTTCGACCTCGCGGATGGGTACCACTGGTTAAACGGGAAGAGGCCAGCGGCAGCTGGGGACGGAGTCTTGGTCTCAGGAAGACTCCTTTGCCGCTGGCCCCGATCCGGGACCCGCTCTTCATACGGGTAAGGGCCGAAGCCCTGCAGTTGAAGCTTCATCGGTTCAACAAATGCAACCCTACGCAGGTCGCCGGAACCACTCACCAGTACGCACCACTCCAGTTTTTCCGGCCGACTACGTAGCATGTCTTTTTTGACTACTCGCTTCCACCCGTCCGCCTACGCGGGGTCCGCGGCGCAGGTCAATGCTCGTCGTCGTACGCCCGCATCTCGCCCTCGAGCTCCTCGCGCGTGGTGATGCCGAGCTTCCCGTAGATACGGTAGAGGTGGCCCTCCACGGTCCGCGTCGACAGGACGAGTGTCTCCGCGATGGCACGGTTCGAGGCTCCGTTCGCGGCGAGCCTCGCGATCTCGCGTTCCCTGGACGTCAGCTCATGGGATCCGCGCGGGTCCCCGTCGTCGTGCGTGAGCACGCCCTCGAGCAGCGACTGCCGGTGGCGCACGGTCCGCAACGCCATGCGCCGGGCCCTGCCATCGCCCTCCTTCTCGAACAGGCGCATCGCCCTCGCCGAGGCCTCCGCCGCGAGCGGGATCTTCTGCAGACTCTCCGCACGGTCCGCGGCCACGAGCAGGGCGTTGGCATCGTGGTCCACCATGGCGTGCGCGTACCCGGAGAGCACCTGTGCCTCCGAGCCCTCGAACTGGTCGGCGAGCTCGGCGAGGCGCCAGGTCCGTTCCGTGTCCCCGAGGACCGTCAGGAGTTCCAGTATGTCCTTCTCGCACGAGAGGAAGGAGGCGTCCCGCGCGGCCTCGGCCAGCTCCCGGAGCCCGCTGAGGTCTCCCGTGCCGTCGGGCCCGCCCGTGCCGGCCGCGGCGAGGAACGCCCGCCCGAGGAGGAGCAGCGGGCGGCTGCCGATCGGCGCCACCCCGGCGAACTCCTTCTCGAAGGCCGCGGCGGTCCCGTACTCCCCCAGGGAGTGCGCGGCCCAGGCTGCGACGCCGAGCGCGTAGGGCAGCAGCATCTCGGAGTCCACCTGCCGGAGGGACGCGAGAGCCGGCTCGAGGAGGTGCAGTGCGGCACGGAACTTCCCACGGCGCGCTTCGAGGACGGCCTCGAGCGCCGCCAGCGGGCCGCCGACGTACTCGAAGCTCACCACGGGCCGCTGCCGGTACTCCTCGAGCGCCTCCCGGGCGGTGGCGAACTCGCCGGCGTGGATCAGTGCGCTGACGTACCGGCCGACGACGCGCGGACGCAGGTGCTCGAGGTCTCCGCCTGACCGGTCCACGGCATCGACGGCCGCCCGGATGCCCGCCAGCGCCGTGTCGCACTGGCCGAGCGCCGCGTCGGTCTCACCGCGGAAGAGCAGCAGGAGGACCGGCAACGAGGACCCGGATTCCGTTCCCGGAGGAGCGAGTGCGACATCGAGAGCGTCCGCCTCGGCGCGTGCGGTCCCGAACTCGCCCTCCAGGATCCACCCGAGCAGATGGAGCAGCCGCAGTGCGTGCCCGGCCTGCTCGATCTGGTCCGGCTCCTGCGCCGGAGCATTTCCCGCCACCGTGGCCAGCCGCTCCGCACACGTGTCGGCGATCGCGTGGATGCGGCTCGGGTCATCCCCCCGCTGCACGCACGCCAGTGCCTTCAGCACGGCGGCATCGGCGGCGGTGACGGGCCGGGTCGTGTCCGCCAGGACCTGGTCGAGCAGTTCGACGGCGACCGCGTACTCTCCGAGGCCGAGCCGCACCCGCGCTTCCTCGACCACCCCGGCGGGCTCCTCCCCCGCCGCCCGCGCGGCTCTCGCGAACCGCAGGGCGGACTCCGGGCTGGAGACGTGCGCCGCGGTGCGGGCCGCCGCCAGAAGGACGGCCGGCGGCACGGCCGCACCGCAGTCGAGGGCCCAGTCGAGGTAGTCGATCATGCCTTCGTCCACGGCCGGCGGCACCACCTCGTCGTCGAACACGCGGCGGCGCAGGTCCGCGCTGCGCCCGGCGGGGACCAGCGCCCGGACCACGCGGGCCATCATCGGGTGGGCCACCCTGAACGCACTGGTGGACGAGCCGATCGTGCGCAGGAGTCCGCGGCGCACGAGCTGTTGGGCCACGGCGTCCTCCTCGATCGCCGCCAGGCGCGCCTGCGGGAGGCCGCCGCTGAGGGCCACCACCTCGTAGGCGGTGCGCTCCTGCTCCGTGAGCTCCTGCAGCAGGGTCTTCGCGAGGTCCATCAGGGGCGGGGCGGGAGGGTGGAACCGGCCGGAGAGGCACCACACGCCGTCGTGCTCCACGAGCTCGCCGGTGGCGGCGGCGTGGTCCAGCAGCGCGCGCAGCATCAGGGGGTTCCCGGCGCTCTGCCGGGCGAGGTAGTGGCCGGCCCCCTGGGACAGCCGCCCGCCCTGGATCGCCTCACACAGTGCGAGGGCGTCCGCATCGGCGAGGCCGGGAAGGTCCACCCTGCTGATGAAACCGTCCGTGTAGAGGGAGAACAGGTCCCCGGCCCGCGGCGGCAGGCCGTCGGAGAAGAGGACCACCTTGATGACGCGGGAGATCACCAGCTGGGTGAGGATGTGGCTGCTGTCGTCGTCGAGGTACTGGGCGTCGTCGACCACCACGACCGCGTTCCGGCCTTCGGACGCCGCCCGGAAGTAGGCCACGAGGGCGCGGAGCGCGGAGAGGGAGGAATCCAGGGCCTGGGGTGTGGCGTGGGAGAGGTACGGGCCGAGCGCTCCGTACGGGACCTGCGCGAGGGTCTCCGTGGCCCGGACGAGGAAGAACCGCGTCTGGAGCGGGTCCCCGGTGGTCACGAGCCGCCGGGCGATCGCGCTCTTGCCCGTCCCGAACTCGCCCACCACGAGTGCCCCGTGCAGATTGGGGTGGGACAGCGTCTGGGCGATCGCATCGATGGGGCGTTGCACCCCTACCAGAGGAACCCGCCCGCCGTCGACGGTCATCCGAGCGGTGCCGGGAACAGCTCTGCGAGCTGGGAGCGTGAGGACACGTGCAGTTTCGAGTAGATCTGGTACAGGTGCCCCTCGATGGTCCGCACGGACACGCACATGGCCTCGGCGATCTCCCGGTTCATGAGGCCGCTCACCGCCAGCTGGGCGATCTCCGCCTCCCGCGGGGTGAGGCAGTCGAGCTGGGAGGTGGGCCCGCCGGCGTCGAGGTCGGCCAGGACGCGCCGGGCCCGATGCTGGACCTCGCGCACCGTCGACTTGTCCCCCAGGGCCCGCGCCGCGTGGAGGGCCGAGCGGGCGGCATCCCGCCCGAAGTTCTGGTCCCCACCCGCGGCGGCGAGATCCATGGCCTGCAGGAGCACCTCTGCATCACGGTGGCTCACGCCCTTCGCGAACGTCTCGCACAGGTGGGCGTAGGGTCCCTGCACGCGGGCGGCGACCTCGGAGAGCTCCGTCAGGGACCCGGTGCTGCCGAGCCGCACAGCACTCGTGAACGCGGACAGCGCGAACAGGGATGCGCCGCGTTCCCTGTCGCTGCGCCCCATGGCCTGCAGCTGCCGCGCGGCATCGGGCTTCGCCTCGCGCAGCCCCACACTGAGCAGCTGCAGCTGGGACGCGACCCGGCGCACCAGCCAGGGATCACCCGCCGTCGGCTCCGCGTGCACCAGGAGTGGGATCGCGGCCTTGATGTTGTCGCTCATGGCATGGCAGTAGGCGATGGCCGTGGCGGCGAGGGGCAGCACGCGCTGCGGGTCGCCGACCCGCAGCTGATCGAAGGCCGGTGTCAGGACCGCCAGGGCGTCCTCCGGCGTCCCGTACCGGCCACGGACGAGCCCCAGGGCCATCTGCACGGCCGAACTGTGGAGCACCGTGCCGCTGTCGCCCTCCGCGAGGCGGAGCTTGCGGGAGCCCTGCTCCCAGGAGCCGGTGGCGCTGTAGACGGCGATCAGGCGCAGGTAGGCGAGTTCCCGGGTACGCGAGGCGACGTCGGGCTCCTGCAGGCGGTCCGCGAGGGCATCGGCGAGCTGGAGCGCGTCCAGCTGGTCCTCCAGCATGGCCCACGCCTCGGCCAGCAGGACGTCGCCGGCGATGCCCTGGTCCCGGCCCAGCGGGGCGCCGTCCGAGCGGAGGGACAGCACCAGATCCCGCGCCTCGACGAACCGGCCCTCCAGCGAGGCGACCTCTGCGCGGGCGATCACGATGTCGGCCCGGAGCCGGGCGCGCTCCCCCGGGTCGACGGTGGCGTCGGACTCCAGGCGCTCCGCGGCTTCGTCGAGTGCCTCGTCCACCCCGCCCAGCCCGAGGCGGTGGCGCAGGAAGACGCCGGCGAGGAGCAGCGGCACGGCCTCCGCTGCCGGCGCGTCGTCGAGCAGCGGAGCGGCGAGCAGCAGCGCGTTGCCGGCGTCCTGGAAACGGCCGGTGAAGGTGAGGGCGCGGAGGCGCTCGACGGCGGCGGCCGCCGAGGAGCGGTGGGCATCGCCGAGCTCGGCGTACTCGACGGCGGTGCTGTACCTGCCGGCGCGCTTCGCCGAGCGCGCGGCGGCGAGCGAGAGCCCTGCCGGGACCGGCCGCTGGCACTTCAGCAGCCACTGGGTATGTCGCTCGGGATCGAGCAGGTCACCGAGCACGGCGCCCTCGACCCACTTGTCGTATAGCTCGCCGGCGTGCAGGGCCGACAGGGACGCAGCCGTACCCGCGCCGATCACGGGGTCCCGGAACTCGACGCACTCCTGCTCGCCGTGCCTCACCGCGACCAGGCCGGCGGTCTGGAGTGCATCCAGGTCCGCGCTGCCGGTGATGGACTGCGTGACGGAGAGGGGTAGACACCCGGCCAGTGCGACGACGTGGGCGATCTCCTGCTGCCCGGGAGGCAGTTCCTCGAGGATGAGCTGGACCGCCTCGGCGATCTCCGTGGGGACGGGGATGCTGCCCGGCAGGAGCACCCAGGTCTCCCCGTGCCGCACCACGCTGCGCCCGCGGACCGCCCGGATCGAGGCCTGGAGGAAGCGCGCGTTGCCACCGCTCATGCGGTACAGCAGCGCCGCGGCCTCGGCGCTCACCGCCCCGTGCAGCTCGGCCGCCGCGAAGGCCCGCGCCTCCAGGGCGTCGAACGGCGCGAGATCCAGCCGGCGCAGGGAGCCGTCCCGCCAGAGGCCCGCGAACTGGGGGTCCGCCGCGGCGAAGTCCTGGGCCGTCAGCAGCACACTGGCGGTCCCGCCGAGCACGAGCTGCCCGATCAGGGCTGCCGAGGACGCATCGAGGTACTCGACGTTGTCCACGGCGAGGACCACGCGGCGCCCGCGCGCCTGCTGGTTGAGGAAGTCCGCCACGGCGCGGAGCACCATCACGGGATGCTCGACGACGTCCGCCTCGAGCTCCGTGAGGAGGAAGTTGACGGGCCGGTAGGCCTGGTCCCGGAAGCCCCGGGCCCCCCGGATGCGGAGCACGTACAGGGCTGTCGCACTGGAGGAGAGCACCTGCTGCACCACGGCGGTCTTGCCGACCCCGGCCTCCCCCACGAGCACGGCGCCGACCGATCCCGGGGCGGTCAGGGCCTCCTCGACCGCCGCGAGGATGTCCGCGCGCCCCACGAAGGAGGGGGCCTCGTCCGGAGCAGGTGTCAGACCGGGGCCCTCGGGCGGAATGGAGCGAGCAACTGACACGCCCTGGCCGTTCGCAGCCATAAGACCACATCCTAGGTTCGAGGGGTCGTTCGCCTCCGAGCCTAGGTAGAGTCGCGACGGGCTACACGAGTAGCACTTACGGGAGTTGCACTCCACCTACTCGATTGTTGACCCACGAACTACCGTGCGACTACCTCAAATCCCTCAAAAAACTACTTGCTACATCAAGTAGTTGCGTGTTGACCCCGGCTGCCGCTCAGGCGTTGCCGTCGAACAGGCTGGTGACCGAGCCGTCGTCGAACACCTCGCGGATGGCCCGCGCGATCAGCGGGGCGATGGACAGCACCGTCAACTGCGGGAACCGCTTCTCCGAGGGAATGGGCAGCGTGTTGGTGACCACGACCTCACGGGCACCGGATTCGGCGAGCCGGCGTGATGCCGGCTCCGAGAATACCGCATGCGTGGCGGCGATGATGACATCCTTGGCGCCCGCGTTCTTGAGCACCTGCACGGCGCCGGAGATGGTGCCCCCGGTGTCGATCATGTCGTCGATCAGCACGCAGGTGCGACCCTCCACCTGCCCCACGACCTGCTTGGAGACGGCCTGGTTGGGGACGGTGAGGTCGCGGCTCTTGTGCACGAAGGCGAGGGGGGCTCCGCCGAGGCGCTCCGCCCACTGCTCGGCCACGCGGACCCGGCCGGTGTCCGGCGAGACGACGGTGACGTTGTCGGCGTCGACGCGCGAACGGATGTAGTCCGCCAGCAGCGGGATGGCCATGAGGTGGTCCACGGGCCCATCGAAGAAGCCCTGGATCTGGGAGGTGTGCAGGTCCACGGACATGAGCCGGTTGGCGCCGGCCGTCTTGTAGAGGTCCGCGACGAGGCGGGCCGAGATGGGCTCGCGCCCCCTGCCCTTCTTGTCCTGGCGGGCGTAGGGGTAGAACGGCGAGACCACGGTGATCCGCTTGGCCGAGGCCCGCTTCAGGGAGTCGATCATGATGAGCTGTTCCATCAGCCAGTTGTTCAGGGGGGCGGGGTGCGCCTGGATCACGAAGACGTCCGTGCCTCGGACACTCTCCCCCGACCGCACGTAGATCTCGCCGTTGGCGAAGTCGTAGGCCGAGACCGGCAGCAGCTCGGTGCCCAGCCAGGAAGCGATCTCCTCCGCCAGCTCCGGGTGCGCGCGCCCCGAGGCCAGGACCAGCTTCTTCTCGCCGTGTGCGGTGATCTCGCTCATGCCTGAGTGCTCTTCTCTTCGGTGGGGGTACTCGTGGGGGGTTCTGTGGGCGGCGTGCCGGCGACGCCCGCGGCATCGGCGGAGGCGGTGCCGGGCCGCTTCTTGGCCACCCAGTCGGCGATGTTCCGCTGGGGTGCGACGTTCACGGCGAGGGAGCCCGACGGGATGTCCTGGCGGACCACGGCTCCGGCGCCGGTGTAGGCGCCGTCGCCCACGCTCACCGGGGCCACGAAGACCGTGTTGGAGCTGGTGCGGACGTGGGAGCCGATGACCGTGCGGTGCTTGTTCACGCCGTCGTAGTTGGCGGTGATGTTGCCGCAGCCGATGTTCGTGTACTCGCCGATCTCGGCGTCACCGGCGTACCCGAGGTGGGACAGCTTGGAACCGCGCCCGATCGTCACGTTCTTCGTCTCGTAGAACGCCCCGATCTTGCCGTCCTCACCCAGGACCGTGCCGGGGCGCAGGTAGGTGAAGGGGCCCACGCTCGCGCCGGCGCCGATGCGCGCGCCGCTGCCGTGCGTGCGCACCACATGCGCGCCCTCGCAGACGACGACGTCGGTCAGCGTGGTGTCCGGGCCCACCACGGCGTCGCGCGCCACGGAGGTCTCCCCGTGGAGCTGCGTGCCGGGCAGGATGGTGACGTCCTCCTCGAGGACCACGGTGGAATCGATCCAGGTGGTGGCCGGGTCCACGACCGTGACCCCGGCCAGCATCCACTGCCCGACGACGCGGCGGTTGAGTTCGGCGCCGAGCGCGGCGAGCTGCACGCGGTCATTGGCGCCCTCGACCTGCCAGCGGTCCTCCTGCACCACGGCGGCGACGCGGCCGCCGTCGGCCCGCGCGATGGCGAGGACGTCCGTCAGGTACATCTCGCCCTGCGCGTTCGACGCATCGACTTGCGTCAGGGCCCGCCGCAGGACGTCGGCGTCGAAGGCGTAGATGCCGGAGTTGACCTCACGGATGGCCCGCTGCTCGGGCGAGGCATCCTTGTGCTCCACGATCGCGAGGACGGTGCCGTCCTCGTGGCGCTGGATGCGCCCGTACCCGGTGGGGTCCTCGAGGACCGCGGTGAGGACGGAGACGGCGTTGGCCTCGCCGTGGTGGACGGCCACGAGCTCCTGCAGGGTCTCGGGTGTGAGCAGCGGGACATCGCCGTAGGTGACCACGACGGTGCCGCTCAGCGGGCTCCCGGTCCGGGCGTCGAGGCCCTCGAGCGCCACCTGGACGGCGCGCCCGGTGCCCGGCAGCTCGTCCTGGTCGATCAGGACGGCCTCGGGATCCACGCTGCCCACGTGCTCCGCCACGCGGTCCCGCTCATGGCGGACGACGACGGCGAGCTCCCGCGGCCCGATGGCGCGCGCGGCCCGCAGCGCGTGGCCGATCATGGAGATCCCGCCGATGGGGTGCAGGATCTTGGGGGTCCGCGACTTCATGCGGGTGCCCGCGCCGGCGGCGAGGACGATGACGGCTGCCGGGACGTCGCCGTCCCCGAGGTGCGTGGTTTCGTCCTGGTTGCTCACGAAGAAGCGCTCCTACCTGTAGGTGACCGGCGTGTGCGGCGGGCCGGCCGACCCCGGCCTTCCCCGTTCCGCCCATAGGATTCGAACCTATACTCCACAGCTCCAAAGGCTGGGGTGCTGCCATTACACCAGGGCGGACCGCGACGTACCCCGGTGGGCCGGGGCATGTGCGCACGGTTATCTAGTTTGCCATGCCCGCGGGACTTTGCCACGACGCACCCAGTGGACGGCCCCGGCACACGTGCACCGGGACCGGGTGGGGCGGGGCGGCCGGGGTCAGAGCAGCAGGAACAGGACGACGACGACGACGAACACCAGGACGAGGGTCCCGACGACGGTCCAGCTGCGGGACTGCCCTCCGTCCTCGCGCCGGCGGTCGTGCTCGGGCGACGGTGTGTTGGACATGCAGCAACGGTAGAAGCCGGCCGGGCCGGTCCGGCAGCGTGCCCGGTACTCGAATGCCGACCCCGACCACTCGCGCTGCCGCCGGCCGGGCGGTCGCCGGACGACCATTGAAGCCCTCGCGCGGCGGGGCTAGATTACGAGCATGCGTCCTCCCCGGCCAGAGATGTCCAACGCCGTCCCGCCTCCCGCGCTCAGGGTGGAGTCTCCTCCCCCGCTGGTCCGGTCCGTGGGCGCGCTGTGGCTCATGGGAGTCGTCGTCGGCGGCGCGGCGCTCGTGACCGGCTACCTGGACCGCGACGCGCATCTGGCCGGCCTCCGGGAGACCGCCGCAGGCATCGACGGCGCAGCGGACCCCGCCCGGCTGGACCAGGTCGCCGCGATCGCCCTCTGGGGCACGCTCGCGCTGTTCGCGGTGGTGCTGGTGGTCGAGGGCCTGCTCGTCCGCCCGCTGCTGCGCGGTGTCGGCGGCGTGCGGTGGGTGCTCCTCGTGATGCTCGCGCTCGATGCGGGTGCGGTACTGCTGGTGTTCGCCCTCCTCGGCGACGGCTCCGCGGGGTTCCAGCCCACGGTCCATCTGGCGGGTCTCCAGCTGGCGGTCGCTGCCCTCGCGTTCCTCCTGGGTCTGCTCCCGCCGGCGTCGCGGTGGATCAGGGACGCGCACTCCCGACGCTGACGGGCGCCACCGCAGGGTCCGGTCCGCCCACCCGGGGGGCGGCGCCCGCACGGACCGCCAGTTCCTCGCAGGTGCGCACCACGATCTGGCACGCCTCCTGTGCCCCTCGGCCGGTGAGCGGGTTCTCGGCCAGCAGGCGCCACCGGTGCAGCCGCCCGAGCGCGGCGGACCGCACCTCCCCGGGGTCGGCGGCCGCGTCCAGCCCGAGGCGGTCCGCAGCGGCCGTGCCGGAGCCTCCGACGAGCCGCTCGGCCTCCGCCACCGCAGGTGCGGGCAGCGGGACGCGGCCGGCACGCAGCGCGGACAGCAGTTTCAGCTCGGTCATCTCGTGGGCGGTGGCCGTGATCCTCTCGACGCCGGCCTGGAGCCGCGCGGCTCCGTCGCGGGGGTGCGCGGCGAGGATCACCTCGAGCCCGGTCAGCGCCGTCCGGGCCCGCAGGGCGGTGGCCCGCGCGTCGAACTGCCGCGTCACGAGCGTCATCAGCTGGTCGAGCCCGCTGCGACGCGCCAGCTCGTGGGCCAGCGCCGTCGCACCGCCGGCGCCGCCGCGCACCAGCGCGGCGCCCAGACGGAGCCCGAACATCCCGAACCGGTCCAGCAGGTGCGCCGCGTCCTCCGTCGAGATGCCGAGGGCGGCGCTGCCCGCGACGAAGCGGTCGGCGGAGATCAGGGTGCGGTCCCTCTCCGTCCTGTCCAGCGCAGCCAGCGCCACGAACACCTGGTACTCCGCCTGCCGGAGGGTCCGCGCGCTCTGGGCGAGCAGGCCGGCCATGGGGAGGACGTCGAGCACCAGGGATCTGAGGGACGGATCGGCCCGGTAGCGGTCGGCGATGCGGGAGGCGGCGATCAGCGAATCGAGCCGCCCCGCCCCCACCTCGTCCGCGCGCGAGAGGATGGCGAGCGCGTTCACGGTGCCCGAGCGGGCGGCGCTGGTGTCGTGGAACGCCTCGAGGAACAGCAGGTCCGAGGCGTGCAGGTGCCGCATGAGGTAGATGACGGCGTCGGCCTCGGACGGTGCGTCCTCCGGGGTGAGGAACCGCGTGCTGCGCGCGGAGACGTCCGTGGAGAGTGAGGCGATGCCCGGGGTGTCGATGAGCGTCAGGGCGCGCAGGTTCTCGGCCGGCCAGTCGACCACGAGGCGCGCCACCTCCTCCGCCCGCTGCCCGCCGAGGTCGAACACGAGCCGCCCGCCCACCCGGGTGAGGGGCAGCAGTCGCGGCTCGCCCTCCACCGGATGCAGGGTGATCCGGGGCGTCGCCGCGTAGCGGTACCAGGTGATGATGCGCGTGCACTCCCCGGTGTCGGTGGGGGCGATCTCCTCGCCGATGATCGCGTTGAGGAGCGTGGACTTGCCGGCCTTGACCATGCCGGCGACGGCCACGCGCAGCGGCTCGCGCAGGCGCCGCGCGTACCCCTCGAGCTCGGCACGCACCGCGGGGTCGTCGTCGTAGATCCGAAGTGCGTCCGCGAGGAGGGCTTCGACGGCGCCGCTGTCCCTCACGCGGGCGCTCCCACGACGCCGGTGGGGTCGCCGTCGGGCTGCGCGGGCTCCGGCAGGAGGCGCCCGGCCTGCGCGTGCAGGCGGTCGATCGCGGCGAGCTGGGCCTTCAATTCGGTGATGCGCGACTCGCGTTCCTGCCGGAAGGTGGACGCCGACCGCTGCGCCGCGGCGACGGAGTCCGCCAGGGAGCGGTGATGCTCCTCGGCGAGGGCGCCGAAGTGGTCGCGGATCTCGCGCTGGACGAGCCGCAACCGGTCCTTGAGCTGCTTGCCCACCTGGAACACGACGTCGTCCATCTGGCGCCGCACCAGGCTCTTCGCCTCGCCCTGGCGACGCTTCAGCCGGGCGTCCTTGTCCTCGCGGTACGCCTTGCGGCCGAGCAGGAGCCCGGCGCCGACCGAGAGCGGATTGATGAGGGACATGCCGATGATGCCGGTGAGCAGGCCGAACATCAGCACACCGCCGTAGGACCCCCGCATGCCGATCAGGACCTTGCCCGCGGCGCTCACGTGCCCGGGGTCGAGGAACGGCACCTCCTCCACGGGGGCGAGGACGCCGTCCGTACTGGAGACCTCCAGCAGCGGCAGCGGGACCTCGTCGAGCGTGAACAGCTCGGCCACCTGCTCGGCGAGCCACTGCGAGCGCTCGTTCGTCCACACGAAGGTGTCGGACACGGCGGAGGCCACGCGCTGCTCGAGCCACTCGGCGAACTGGTCCCAGACGAGCCCGGGATCCCCCTCGTCGATGGCGGCCTCGGCTTCACGCTGGATGGACCGGAGCCGGTCGCGGAGATCGTGCTCCATGTCGCTGATGAGGTCGGACGCGCCGTCGTTGAGGGTGGTCTGCCAGCGGGAGGATCGCTTCCGCTGCTGGTCCGCCCGCTCCTTGGCCTCCTCGAGGTCGGCGAGGAGGAGGGGCACGCCCTCGGGGTCCTGGAGTGCCTGCAGCTCGGCCGTGACGGACAGGCGCAGGTGATCGGCCGTGGAGAGCAGGTCCTGTGCCACCGACTTCCGGCGCAGGGCCTGCGCCTTGCCCACCACCTCGTTGCGGAGGTAGCCGATGAGCTCCGGGAACCCCGACTCCCGGTTCAGCTCCACGTCCCTGGTCTGCGATGCGAACAGGCGGAGGTCGGAGGAGACCGGGATCAGCGGGGCCGGGATCCCCGCCTCCGAGAGATGGCCGCGGTCGAGGTCGGCGACGGCACGCCACTGCGGGTACAGGTCCGTCTTGGAGAGCACGCAGCCGACGTTCGGGACGATCCGCGTGGCCTGCCTGAGGAAGCGGAGCTCGGGCTCCGTGTACTCCTGGGAGGCATCGGAGACGAGGAGCATGGCATCGGCCGTGGGCAGGGCGGTGAGGGTGGTCAGGGCATGGGCCGACTCGAGGCCGCCCACCCCCGGGGAGTCGATGATCGACAGCCCGTCGGCCAGGAGCCGTCGCGGGAGGAGGACCTCCGCCGAGGCGAGGCCCTGCCGGTTGGACGGGTTGCCCCGTTCGGAGACGAACCCGGCGATGTCCTCGAGGGCGATCGCGCGGCGCTCGACGGCGTCCTGGTCCGAACCGCCGTCCGTGCGGGGTATCAGCACCGCGGCGCTGGCGGGATCCCCGAAGCCCACCACGGTGGGCACGGAGGTGGCGATGTCGTCGTCGACAGGACAGACCGGGGCGTTCACGAGCGCATTGATGAGCTTGCTCTTGCCCTGTTTGAACTCCCCCACCACGATCACGCGGATGTCCGGATTGGCCAGGCGTCCGAGCGTCTGCTGCAGCCGGTGGCGCAGGTCCGCGCGGTCGCCGGTGACGACCAGCGCGAGGCCGCTCTTCACGAGCGGAATGAGATCATCCACGTGATATTCCCCTATGAGTTGTTCCATGGGACCACGGGCAAGCCCGACGGGAACAGTTCCCGTCGGGCTCGCCCAGGCCGTGCTGCGATCAGAGCGAGGAATCCTCGACCTCGATCTCGGTCTCCAGCTCGACATCCACCTCGTTGTCGACGAAGAACGCGGAGTCGTCGATGGACGTGAAGTCGTCCCTCGAGTTGTCGGTCGCGGTGAAGGAGTCCTCGATCTCCACGTCGGTGTTGATCGACTCGTCCTGGGTGAACGAGTCCTCGATCTCCACCTCGACCTCGGTGGTGTCCGAGTTGTCGTTGTACGAGTCCGTCAGGGAGTTGTCCGTCGTGGTCGTCGTCTGCTCCGCCGTGAACGAGTCCTCGATCCTCACATCGACGTCGGTGTTGTCGGAGTTGTCGTTGTACGAATCCTCGACCGAGTTGTCCGAGCGGTCGGAGTTGTCGGTGTTGAGGGAGTCCTCGATGTCGACGTCGATGTCGGTGTCCACCGAGTTGTCCGAGCGGTCGGAGTTGTCGGAGTTGTCGTTGTACGAGTCCTCCAGGGAGTTGTCGGAGTTGTCGTTGTACGAGTCCTCGATCGAGTTGTCGGAGCGGTCCGAGTTGTCCGAATTGTCGTTGTAGGAGTCGTTGGTGTTGCCGATGGCGACATTCGAGGAGCCGCCGGCGTGGACGTTGGTGGAGTGGTCCTGCGAGTGGTCGTCGGAGTTGTCCACCGAGTTGTCGACCTTGGCGTCGCCGTCCGCCGCGACCGCCCGGTCGCCGGAGGCAACGATGGCCTCGTTGTCGAACCACTGGGTGACGTCGCCGTCGGCCCAGATGTTCTGGTTCACGGACTGGTCGGTGATGGTGTCGCGGTCGTCCACGGACGTGGTGTACGAGTAGTTGTTGACGATGTGCAGCAGCTGCTGGACCGCGTGGCCGTGATCGCTGTCGTCGTGACCGTGGTCGTCCTTGTCGTCGTCGTGACCGTGACCGTGGTCGTCCTTGCCATCCTTGCCGTCCTTGCCGTCCTTGCCGTCGTCGCCGTCCTTGCCGTCGTCGCCGTCCTTGCCGTCCCTGCCGTCGTCGCCGTCCCTGCCGGGAGCACCGTCCCAGCCGTCCCTGCCGGGAGCACCGTCCCAACCGTCGTCGCCGTCCTTGCCGGGAGCACCGGGGGCGACATCGCCGGAGGAGTTCCCGCCGGTGTCGTAGGTGCGGTCGAAGCTGACCGGCGCATAGTCCAGGACCACGGGCAGGACGGCGTCGACGTCGTCGCTGCAGACGTCGCCGAGGCCGGCGCCGGCCAGGACGGCTTCGGGGTCGCTGATGAATTCACGGGCCGCCTCCTCGTCGTTGAAGAGGTTCATCAGGAAGTCGAGGAGGTCTGAGGCGAGAGTAGTCATGAGATGTTCCTTCGGTGAGGTCGGATCCGCCGGCGGCTCTGTCGGCGTGTGTCAAACGTAGGAGCGGGGGGCGGGGAGGGACATCGGTAGTTGCCCCCCTGATCCCCACGGCGCGTTAGGGGTTTCGTCGACCCCGGTCAGGGGAACCCAGGGGGTCCGGGCCCCTGCCCTGCGGTGGAGGCGCGGCGGTGGAGGCCTCCACGGAGGTGGTCCCGAGCGACAGCCGAAGCCGTGCCAGCAGGTCGGAGCGCGACGACGCGCCGAAGCGGCGCCGGATGCGCGCCACATGGTGCTCCACGGTCCGCGGGGAGATGAAGATCTCCTCGCTGATCTCGCGGTAGGTCCGTCCCTGCAGGACCAGCTGCGCGATCTCCCGTTCACGGCCGCTGAGCGCCGGGCCCCCTGCCCTCCGGCCCCCGGGACCCCGCATCCCGGCGTCGGCTCCCGGCGCCCCGTCACCATCCGTCGTGGGACCGCGGGTCGCGGGACCGGCGCCGGCCGTCCGGCGCGGGAGTGCCGTCCGGGCAGACCCCGGGGTCCGGCCCCCCGGCGGGTCGGTGCTTGCAGGGGAAGGCCCGACGTCGGGACGCGTGATCCGCTCGCGCGCAGGCCGCAGGTCGCGCGCGCAGGAGAGCAGCCGTGTCATGTCCCGACGGTCGTCCGCCCGTGCCGCCGCGTGGCCGGCCAGGCGCGCCCCCTCCCAGGCGAACCCCGCGCCTGCGAGGCCCTGCGCTGCCGCCTCGACGGTGCCGGTGTCGAAGCGTCCGGCGAGGACGGAGACCCAGGCCTTGCCGGCGAGCGCGAAGGTGGCCGCCAGGGGGTAGGCGGAGGGCTGATGGACCAGCGCCGCGGCGTGCGGGGCGAGGTCGCCCGGGCGTTCGAGCAGGAGCGCGGCCTGGGTTGCGGACCAGTGCAGGGGGACGGACCACAGCGGCGGGTTCCCGAGCGTCGAGAGCAGCGCCCATGCCTCGTCGAGATGGGGCCTGAGCGCGTCGGAGTCGCGGAGCCGGGCTGCTGCGATGACCAGTTCGGTGAAGGGGAGGAGGGTGAAGAGGTCCACGGAGACGTGCAGCAGCGACTCACGGGCACGCTGCCAGGCCTGGACGAGTGCCGCACTGTCCCCGGCCCGCCGGGCCAGTCCCACCTCGAGCGCCTGCAGCAGGAGGTGGTCCCGCGGGGTGAGGCGCTGATCCCGTGCGCAGGCCTCGTCGCAGAAGTCCCGTGCCAGGGCGGGCTGGTCCATGAGCATGGCCGCCCAGCCACCCAGGAGGCAGAGCCGGGGCCGCGACACCCGGCCGCCCTGCCCACTCGCGAGCGCCGCCTGGATGACGGCGCTCGCGGTCTGGTGGTTTCCCGCGAGGAGCGCGACGATCGCCGCGAGGCATGCGGGCAGTTCGGGGGCCGGGGACACCCTCCCGGTCGCGTCGAGGGTGTCGGACGAGCGGATGAGGAGGGGCACGGCGCCGGACGGGTCGGGGCCGAGGGACTGCAGGGCGCCCTCCGCAAGCAGGAGGTGCGCGACGTCGACCAGCGACGGCGACGCCGCCGGGGATCCGCCCGAGGTCATCGCCCGGGCACCCGTCGCATCGCCCGTGGCGAGCAGGGCCAGCGCGCCGAGGGTATCCACCCCGGTTGCTCCTGCTCCCGCCGCCCAGCGGTGCACGTCCGCCGCCCGGGACATCATGCCCCGATGGGCCCACAGCGCGGAGGCGACGCGCACGGCCCGCGCGGCATCGGGGAGCATCGGTTCCGGGTCGGCGCACCCGTGCCCGAAGTAGGTGTCGAGGATGCGGGAGGCGGCGTCGAGGTCGCCGGCGCAGAGCGCTGCCTCGGCCCGGCGCGGAGCCGTGCCCACGGCGTCGGCTCCGGCGTCGACCGCGCGTTCGAGCAGGTCGAGGGCCGCAGCGGGATCGGTGCCCAGCAGCGAGGTGCCCTCCTCGGCCAGCACCCCGGCCACGCGGTCGTCGACGAGGCCGTCCGCGGCGAGCCTGCGCGCAAGCGGGCCGAGGGGGAGCGATTCGGAGCAGTAGAGGTCCACGAGGGCCCGCTGCAACCGGCGCACCTGGTAGGGGTCGGCGTCGCGCAGCATGGACGCCCTGAGCTCGGGCGCCGGACGGCCGTCCGGCCGCACGAGGCCGGCGGCCCTCGCCTCGGCGGCCAGCCGTTCGGCGGACACACCCTCGTTGTACAGCAGCGGCGGGACGAGTCCGGGGATCGAGAATCCGAGGCACAGCGCGAGGACCACCTCGTAGGTCGCCGCGTCGAGGGGCAGGCCGTGGAGCGAGGGCTCGCCTGTCTCCACGTCGTGGGCGGTCACCTCACGACTCCGGGGTGACGGACGACGGCGCGGGGTCGCTCGGCGGCGGATCGGCGGGCGCCGGTGGTTCGAGCGTGACGGTGGGCTGCGGTTCAGGATCGGCGGGAGGCGGGTCGGTGGGTGCGGGGTCCGCCGGTGGCTGCGTGGGATCCGGGACCGGCGGCGGCGTGACGGGATCGGGGACCGGCGGGGTCGTGGGAGGGGCCACCGGCGGCGCCTCGGTGACGGGAGGCGCGGGCGTCGGCGAGGGGGCGGGAGTGGGCGGCGTCGGGTCGACCGGGGCGGTGCCGGGCTTCGGCGCGGAGGGGGACGGCGCGGAGGTGCGCGGCGGGGAGGGTTTCGTGTCGCCCTTCGGCGCGGGGCTCTGCGACGCGGTGTCCTTCGGGGCGTCGCGCGTCGGGTCCGCCCGCTGCGTGGGGGCGGAGGAACCGGCGCCCTCCTCCTCGGCCTCGCCCGACGCGGTGGCCTGCCCGGCGTCCGGTCCCGTGCCGACGCTCTCCTCCGCCGTGTCCAGGAAGGTCTGGCCGTCGTCGTCCGGCTCCAGGAGCGGACCGACGCCCGCGCCGCCATCCGTCCGGTCCGGCGCGGTGGCCTGGGAACTGGCTTCTGCCGTGGGCGGGGGCCCTTCGGCGGCCTCTGCCCGCTGGTCACCGGACAGTGCCGCGAACGGATTCGGGGCATTCGTGGCGGACGCCGTCGCGATCCCCAGCAGCGCCACGGCGGCGGCGACGGCCCCGATGCGCACCCCCAGCCGCCGGGTCGGCGCCATGGCTGCCGGACCGTGGGCGCCCACCAGCGCGGTGCGGGGGCCGGTCCGTGCGAACCCTGCCGCGTTGGTGGGCGGGACGGGCGCACCACCCTGCGGCCCGCCGGCCTCCTCCCCCGTCCCGGGCTCCTGCCCGCCGGCCGTCTCGTCCAGGGCGGAGGTGGCGAAGGCGGCGCCGAGGGCCACCGATGCCTTGGGGTCCACGTCGACGGCCAGGGGGCGGTCGAACTCCTCGGACAGGAGCTGGGCGACGAGCGGGATGCGTGACGATCCGCCGATCAGCAGGATCGCGGTGAGATCCTCGCCCCTCACCCCGGCGCTCTCGAGGGCGGAGCGGAGGGTCACGAGCGTGTCGCCGAGGGCCGGTTCGATCATCGCCTCGAATTCGGACCGGACGATACGCACCTGCGAATGCTCCCCGGGCATCATCACGGACACCGTGGCCTCGGAGTCGGAGGACAGGGCCTCCTTGGCCTCCGTGCACTCCTTCCGGAGGCGGGACAGCGCGGCGAGGATCCCCGGTGCCGGCTCGAGATCGGCCGGCGGGAGGTCCGTGCTCCCGAGGACGTGATCGAAGATCTCCTGGTCGAAGTCCGCCCCGCCGAGCCGCTCGAGTCCCTGGGGCGTGCCGAGGACCGCGAACGTGTCGGCGTCGGTCTTCCGGAGCACCGTCGCGTCGAAGGTCCCGCCGCCGAGGTCGTAGACGGCGAGGGTGCTGCCTGCGGGGACCTTCTCCCGCGCGGCGTATGCGAGCGCTGCCGCCTCGGGCTCGGTCAGCAGGACGACGTCGCCGATACCGACCTCGGCCAGGGCCTGCCGCAGCAGGGAGGTGCGGTGCCCGCCCCAGCCCACGGGGTGCGTGAGGGTGACGGCGTCGGGCGCTCCGCCCTCCCGTTCGGTGGCGACACCCACGACCCAGCGGACGACGGCGGCGACGAGCTGCTGAGGGAGGACCTGTTCGCCGCCGACCATGAGGGGGATGTCGTCGCCCATGCGCCGTTTGAACTCGCGCGCGACGCGGTCGGGCTGCGCGACGCCCCGGCGTTCGGCGGCGTCGCCGACCAGCCGGGTACCGTCCGCCCCGAGGAACACGACGGTGGGGATGGCCGCAGTCCGGCTGCCGAGGGAGAGGACCTGCGGCACGCCGGGGCCGTCGCCGTCCGTCCGGAAGGTGGCGGCTGCCGTGAAACTGGTACCTACGTCGACGCTGAGACCGTAACCCATAGCTCCCCATGTCGTGCTCGTCCTTGACCACTCGAGCCCAGCTAACAGGACGGCGTACGCCAGGACGAGAGTAGTCACCTGCCCCCGGTACTTGTCTTTCGGGCACGACTACTTGGCGAGCGGGTGCGGCTCCGCCACAAGAATCGGCAAGCATTTCCTCAGGTTCGACAGTTTCTTGCAAGGCTGGGGGGAAGCCTGTGGGAGCAGCCCTGGAGTGTCGCTAGCCTCTGACGAACTGGCCCGCAGCAGCGGGATGGTCTCTCCAGAAAGCAGCGCATGATCCCCTGCATCAGCCTGACCGCCCACCGCCGGGCGGCGGTCGCCGTCGTCGCCGTCGTCTCCGTCTCGCTCGCCGTCTCCCCCGCCTCGGTCGCCTCCCCCACCCCGGTGTCGTCCCCCACCGTCCATGCCGACGGGCAGGCACTCGCCGGCACCGTCCAGGGCGACGGTTCCTTCACCGCCTCCGTGGACGCGCCGGCCGGGTCGAAGGTGAAGTGGAAGGTCGACGGCACCTATCTCGGTCAGGACACCATCGCGCCCTACGCGTGGCCGGTGACCGTCGGTGCCGGGACGCATAAGCTCAATGTCCGGTGGGAGACGCCCGCCGGACGACAGGAGAGCACCGTGTACTTCTCCGTCGGCGCCCAGCCCCCCGCCGCACCCGCACCCGCCGCCCCCACACCGGCGCCCGCACCGGCACCGATTTCCACGCCGACATCCAAGCCCGTCCCCATACCCGCGCACGTCCTCCAGGTGTCCACGGCGGCCGGGCTCAGGACCGCCCTCGCGGAGGCACGGCCCGGGCAGGTCATCGAGCTGCAGGACGGCCGCTACATCGGGTCCTTCAAGGCGTCGGCCTCGGGTACGGCGGCGTCCCCGATCACCCTCCGCGGCTCCCGCAAGGCGGTGCTGTCCAGCGGGTCGACGTCCTCCGGCTACGGACTGCACGTCACCGGCTCGCACTGGCGCATCACGGGTGTCTCCGTGGCATCCTCGGCCAAGGGGATCGTGCTGGACGGGTCCACGAACACGATCATCGACGGCGTGGACGTGGGCACCATCGGCGCCGAGGCGGTGCACTTCCGGTCCGGGAGCTCCGACGGCGCCATCCGCAACTCCTTCATCCACGACACCGGCCTCAAGCAGCCCAAGTACGGCGAAGGCATCTACCTGGGCAGCGCGAAGAGCAACTGGACCAGGGGTGTGGCCGATCGCTCCGACCGCATCGAGGTGCGGAACAACCGCATCACGAACACGTCCGCGGAGGGTGTCGACGTGAAGGAGGGCACCACGGGCGGTGTGATCATCGGCAACACCTTCACCAATGCGGGCGGCTCAGGCGCCAACTTCGCGGACTCCTGGGTGGACGTCAAGGGCAACGGCTACCGGATCGAGGGCAACACGGGCTTCGGGACGAAGCTGGACGCCTTCCAGGTGCACGCGGTCCTCGCCGGGTGGGGCGTGGGCAACATCTTCGCGGGCAACACCGTGCAGGGCGGGGTCCCCGGATACGAGGTCTGGGTGCAGTCGGCCACCCTCGGGACGGTCGTCGCCTGCAAGCCCAGCGGGGCCGCCCGCGGACTGAGCAACATCGCCTGCCGCTAGTCGGACAGCTGGTCAGCCGGACGCGGAAAGGGCCGGGTGGGAGAACGATCCCACCCGGCCCTTTCCGTCGTGCCTGGCTAGCCGACGAGCGTCGGCGTCTCGTCGCGGACGTCGGAGGCCAGCGCGACCGTGCCGGCCTGGGCGGGACGCCCGAGCGCACGGTACTGCCAGCCCTTCGACGTGTAGTCGTTCGCGTCCAGGGCGTGGCGCCCGTCCACGATGCGGCGGTGGTTCACGAGGGCGCCGAGCGCGTCCGGGTCCGCGTTCCGGAACTCGGACCACTCCGTGAGGAGGGCGACGACGTCGGCCTGGTCCACGGCCTCCGCCATGGATCCCACGTAGTTGAGGTCGGGATAGCGGCGGTGGGCGTTCGCGTTCGCCTCGGGGTCGTACACGCTGACGATCGCGCCCTCGAGGTACAGCAGGCGGGCCACGTCGAGCGCCGGGGCGTCACGGACGTCGTCGGAGTTGGGCTTGAACGCGGCACCCAGCGCGGCGACCCGGACGCCGTCGAGGCTGCCGCCGGCCAGCTCGCGGATGAGATCGACGGTGCGCACGCGGCGGCGGTTGTTGATCGAGTCCACCTCGCCGAGGAAGCTCACGGCCTGCCCGACGCCGAGCTCCTCGGCGCGGTACTTGAAGGCCCGGATGTCCTTGGGGAGGCAGCCGCCGCCGAAGCCGAGGCCCGGCTTGAGGAACCGGCCGCCGATGCGGTCGTCGAGGCTGAGCGCCTTCGCGAGGTGGTTGACGTCGGCGCCCGTGGCCTCGCAGATCTCCGCCATGGCGTTGATGAACGAGATCTTGGTGGCGAGGAAGGAGTTCGCGGCGACCTTCACCAGTTCGGAGGTCGCGAGGTCGGCGACGATCACCGGGGTGTCGAGGTCGAGGACCGGCTTGAAGACCCTGCGGAGCTGCTGCTCGGCCCAGGCTGATTCGACGCCGAAGACGAGGCGGTCGGGGTACAGGGTGTCCTGCACGGCGAATCCTTCGCGGAGGAACTCGGGGTTCCACGCGAGTTCCAGGTCCGCACCGAGCGGGGAGATGGACTGCACCATCTCCGTGATGCGCGCGGCGGTGCCGATCGGGACGGTCGACTTCCCGACCAGCAGGGCCTTGCGGTCGATCCGCGTGGCCAGGGCCGTGAACGCGGACTCCACGTAGCGCAGGTCCGCCGCCGCGGAGTCCGCGGCCTGGGGCGTGCCGACGCAGACGAAGTGCACGTCGCCGAAGGCCGCGGCCTCGTCGAAGTCCGTGCTGAAGCGCAGGCGGCCGGAGGCGAGGGCCTCCTCGAGCTTCTCGGGCAGGCCCGGCTCGAAGAAGGGCACCGTGCCGGCGGTCAGCATGTCGATCTTGCGCTGGTCCACGTCGACGCCCAGGACGTCGAAGCCCATGATGGCCATGCACACGGCGTGGGTTGCGCCCAGGTAGCCGGTGCCGATGACGGTCACCCGCGGTGCGGGCCCGTGGTTCTCGGGGGAAAAGCTCATGGTCGGTCTCTTTCTGAAGTGGGGGGAGCTGGGGTGGGGAACGCGTCGGTGGGTCAGCCGGAGGTGCAGGGTTCGTTCGACAGGCCTTCTCCGGCATCGGAGGCCGTGTTGCTGCATTCGACGACGTTGTCGCGCACGGGCTTCAGCGAATAGCCGAGGCCGGGTCCGTTGACCTGCGCCTCGTTGTCGCGGAAGACATTCTCGGTGCCCCAGCCGTCCACGATCTCGTGGGTCTGGAAGCCGTCCTGGGGCGAGTTCGCCCCGGTGTTCCCGTCGATCAGCCAGCCGCGGCCCTTCACGTCCACCCAGGAATCGGCCTCCACGATGGCGGAGCCGTCGAAGGAGTTGGCGCGCAGGACGCCGTCGGCGGTGCCCTCCTTGATGTCGACGCTCTCCGAGGTGGTCCCCGAGATGGTGTTCCCGGCGATCTCGTTGCGGTCGGAGCGGTCGGGCTCGCAGTTGCTGATGTCGCACCAGTTGCTCTCGGCCGTGCCGATGTAGACACCCTCGCCGAACTTGGGCTTCCGCAGGCCGGTGTCGCTGATCGTGTTCCCGATGACGCGGTTGTCCGTGCTGAACTTCCGCAGGTGGATGGCCTCGTCACCGATGGTGGTGACGGTGAGGCCCGTGATCAGGGTGTCGGTGGTCTGGTCCACCATGACGCCCTTCTGGCCGTTGCGGACCGTGAAGCCCTGCAGCACCCAGTGGGCGGAGTCCTCCAGGTGGAGGACGTAGCCGTCCTCCGTGGTGCCGCCGTCGAGGATGCTCTCCGTGGAACCGCACAGCATGACGGGCTGCTCGGCGGTGCCGGCGGCCGAGGCCGTGAAATTGCCCTCGTAGACGCCCGGGGCGAGGTCGATGACGTCCCCCGGCTTCGCGGCGTCGAGCGCGTCCTCGAACTCGGTCGCGGTGGCCACGGCGACCGTCGGTTCGGGGCACGCGGCCGGCGTCTCCGCCGGCGCGGGCGCGGGCGTGGGGGCGGCGTCCTGGCTGGTCGTGGGCGCCGACTCCTGGGGGTCCTGCGCTGCGGGGTCGTCGTCCGCCCGGGTGAGGCCGACGACCACGACGACGGCGGTCACCGCGAGCGCCACGACGGCCAGGAGAAGCGCGATGATCCGTCCGCGGCCCGTCATCGGGCGTTCCTGACGTCGTCGATGCGCACGATGCCGCGGCTCAGGGCCGTCAGCGGCACCCGCTCCTCGTAGGGGTTGCTGATGGTGCGGACGCGCAGGTGCCGTTTGCGGGTGAACGCGGTGGCCACGAGGAGTGCGCCGAGCAGCAGCCAGATGAAGGTCAGCGGCTGGAAGACGGAGTTCACGACGCTCTGGACGGTGGCGGCGGGGTGCCAGTCAAGGACGTCGTTCTCCTCGACCAGCGCCCCGGTGGAGGTCTCGTCCCAGATCGCGATGGTGCCGTCCCCGCTGACGTCGTTGCCGGTGACCCGGGTGTCCGGCACGCTTCCCACGAGGGTCACGCCGTGGCTGGAGATGGCACTCAGGGTGTTGCCGGTGACGACGGCGGAGGCGTCGCGCACGTACACGCCCGTGTCGGTGCCGGAGACGGTGTTGCCCCGGATGTCGGCGTGCGCACCCGCGTCCCGGACGGCGATGCCCTGCTGCCGCTGGTCGCGGATCTCGTTGTCGATGATGCTGACTCCTTCTGCTGCGTAGTTCACGACGATGCCGACCTCGTTGCCGCGGATGGTGTTGCCCGTGACCCTGAGGTTGTCGCCGCCGCTGAGTTCGATGCCGTAGCGGCCGTTGTCCGCGACCGTGCTCCGGACCACACGGTTGCTGCCGTAGGTGACCACGGCGGTCCCGACGGCGTTGGGGCCGTCCGCGAGCGGCTGGCCGTCGAGGGAGAGCCCGTTGCGGCCGTTGCCGCTGGCGGTGACGTCCTGCAGTTCCACGCGGGCGCTGGAGCGTCCGACGGCGATGCCGTCCACCGCGTTGTCCGACGACGTCGTCCCGGTGATGGTGGCGTCCGTGACGGAGCGGTGCAGGACCAGCCCGTCCACGAGGCTGCCGGTGATCGCGGTGTCGCGGATCGCGATGTCGCGGGCGTTGGTGATGAAGAGCCCGTAGGCGTTGTCCTCGACGGTCAGGTGGTCGATGCCGGCGGTGACGACGCTGTAGTCGAGTTCCGTCTGGTCGGCGAGCGATTGCAGGTCCGCCTCGGGCAGCAGGCGGGCGCCGGCCGGGGCCACGGGGTCCGCGGCGGCCGGGGCGTCCTGGAACGTCCCGGGTGTGTCGGTGCCGGTCAGGGCGAGGCCGCCCGTGTTCCCGCTCCAGAACCCGAGCGAGGACACCGTGGCGTAGGAGAACGAGGCGTGCCCGCCGATGGCACGGACGTAGGCGCGACCGTCCGAGGTGTCGGTGTCCGCTCCGGTGCCGTCCCAGCTGGTCACGGTGACGTCGGCCTGCTCGGTGCCGGCCATGGCGAGCGAGCCCCCGAGGGCGACGATCGAGACGAAGGCGTCCTCGTCGCTGCGCATGCGCACGGTCACGCCGTCGTCCCCGCTGAGGGAGAGGGTGGCGCCGGGCAGGACCACGATGTTCTCGGTCAGCAGGAACGTGGACGGCGACTGCTGCGTGAAGGTGTCCGGGGCGAGCGCGAGGAGGTCGGCCGTCGTGTACGGCTCGGTGCGGGCCGGGAGGACGAGCGTGTTCGTGGCCCCCGTGGTGAGACGGTACGGGCCTTCGAGCCCGTCGACGCGCCACCGGGCGGCGGAGGCGATGGTCCGCACGTAGACGAGGCGTTCCTCCTCGCTCTTCACGATGCGGGCCTCGCTGCGGGGGTCCCCCGTGTACAGCTCGCCCTGGACGTTGCCGTTGGCGGCGATCTCGTTGCGTCCGACGGCGTCCGCCTCGGAGGTGTCCCAGACCTTCCCCGCGGCCAGGAAGCCGGCACCCACGAGGGCGATGACCACGAGCGCGAGGAGACCGAGGAGGATCGGTTTCCGGCCGCTCATGCGACGGCCTGCCGGGTGTCGGACGTCGCCGGAGCGGCGTCGGTCCTGGACTCGAGGCTCACGGCGTCCTGGCCGTCGCCGCCGATCTGGTCCGCGTGCCGGGTCAGCCAGCCCTGCTTGTTCATGGTCGCGAAGGCGTACAGCTTGATGGGCAGTGCCACGAGGATCACCGCGAAGGCGAGCACCGGCAGGATGAGGATGTCCCGCGGGTGGCGGCGCAGGTGGGAGACCCCGCGGATGCCACGGCCGAGGAGCAGCCAGCACAGTGCCGCGGCGATGCCGAGCGCGGTGAAGTCCAGCCGGTTGAAGATGAGGTAGAACATGGTCAGGCCCATGGTCACGGGGGTGAGCAGGATCTGCAGCACGGTGACCTTCGTGATGAAGGGCGTGCGC
This sequence comes from Arthrobacter antioxidans, assembly GCF_023100725.1. Classification (NCBI taxonomy): domain Bacteria; kingdom Bacillati; phylum Actinomycetota; class Actinomycetes; order Micrococcales; family Micrococcaceae; genus Arthrobacter; species Arthrobacter antioxidans. The sequence continues at coordinate 1,033,695 of NZ_CP095501.1, read as the reverse complement.
CAGAGCCAGCCGGTACCGATGGCCGTGAGGTAGCAGCGGTAGGAGTTGCGGCTCCACCGCACGCGCTGCTTGACGAAGGCGCTGAAGCTCGCGGGGAACATGGACAGGGCGCGGGCCGTGGACTGGTGGACGGTCTTGTAGCCGGAGGCCAGGACGAGCCAGGTCAGGCGGCCGTCGTCACCGGAGATGCAGCGCTTGCCGAGGAAGTACTCGTTCTCGAGGTGCTCGAGGACGGGCAGGACGGCGGACCGGCGGTAGACCGCGGTCCTGCCGGAGATGCACGGCACGGCGCCGGCGGCACCCATCGCCGGGACGTAGTCGAGGTACCGCAGGTTGACGAGCCAGTCGGCGACGCGCCGCCAGACGCTCGTCTCCCGCATGTAGACGGTCTGGTGTGTCCCCACCGCGCCGACGAGCGGATCGATGAAGGGCATCTGGACGTTGCGCAGCAGCTCGGGCTGCCACCAGGTGTCCGAGTCCGTGAGGACCAGGACCTCGTACTGCGCGAGGCGGATCCCGACGCCGAGCGCGGACCGCTTGCCCACGTGGTGGAAGAGGATCGGTTTGATCGTCGGGTCGTTGAGGGCCTCGATCCGGGCGTAGGCGTCGAGGTCCTTGACGTCGAGGACGATGATGATCTCGTCCGGACCCTGGGCGCGCCAGGACTCGAGCGCGCTCATCAGGATCTCCGGATCCTCGTGGAAGGACGGGACCACCACGGACGTGGTGGTGCGATGGTCGGTGACGATCGGCTGCGCCCGGTGCGACAGGATGAACCGGTACAGCCACAGGGCCCAGACGATCGTGCCCGCGACGGCCACGGGGAAGTACGGCGAGACCTCCGCCCAGAAGGCGCTGAGATCCGCCTGGTCGAGGCCGGCGGTCCAGGCGGACCACTGGGAGCCGAGGCCGGCCGGGCCGACGTCGACGGGCGTGCCGGAGGTGGCGGCAAGGGGAAGAGGAGGCAAGGGAGTCCTTGGGCAGGCTGGAGCGGCTGGGTGGGATGCACATCAGCGGGCTTGGATCGCCAGGCAGCTTCGCAGTCGGGCTGCGGTGCGGCGGGCGGGGACGGCTGAATGATCATCAGCCACCTTCTGATCCGACACTAGGGCAGGCTGTAAGGAAGCTGAACACTCGTCTATCTCCGCCCGACCACCTGTGATGAGACGCACGGCTACTCGGCTGCGAGGGGAAGGAGGTGGCGCCGCAGGCGCACCCGTCGCCCGTTCCTGGCGATCGTCTCCACGCAGCAAAAAGGGCCGTGCGCCCTTCCTGCGCCACGACGGGGCGGGAAAGGACGCACGGCCCTACTCGTTCGACACGTCGCCGTATTGCCGGCCGGCGACGGTGCGGTTACGTGGCTGTTACGCGCCACTACCTGCTTCTGCGGGGATCACCCCTGCCCGGCAGGCCCGGGACGCTCCTCCGGGCGTTCCGCGACGTGGGAAACGTCACCGGGAAAAACCCCGACGATCCGTGCTGGACTATTCGCCGAGGATCTCTGCGGTCTCCATCCACTGCACCTCGAGGTCCCCGATCTCCGCCTGGAGCTCCTGCAGCCGGGCGTTCAGGCCCGCGATGTGCTCGAAGTCGGCGTCGGGCCGTGCACCGGCGTCGTTCATCTGCTTCTGCGTCTTGTCCTTCTGCGCGTCCACCTTGGTGATCTGCCGCTCGATGCGCGTGAGGTCCTTGCGGGCCTGCCGCAGCTCGGCCTCGGACGTGCTGCCGGCGGACCCGCCGCTGATGGCCGGGGACGCGGCACTCCCGGTGGCCGTGAGCGGGCCGGCGGCGTTCCGCAGCTCGAGGTACTGGTCCACGCCGCCGGGCAGGTCGCGCAGTTTCCCGTCGCCGAGCAGCGCCATCTGGGTGTCGGTGACGCGCTCCAGGAGGTAGCGGTCGTGGGAGACCACCACGAGGGTGCCCGGCCAGCCGTCCAGGACGTCCTCGATGGCGGACAGGGTGTCCGTGTCGAGGTCGTTGGTGGGCTCGTCGAGCATCAGCACGTTGGGCTCCCCCACGAGCAGCCGGAGGAGCTGGAGGCGACGTCGCTCGCCACCGGAGAGCTCGCTGACCCTCGTCCACTGCTTCTCGTTGGTGAAGCCGAGCTGCTCCACGAGCTGGCTCGCCGAGACCTCCTTGCCGCCGACGGCGAAGACGCGCTTCTCCGCCTCGATGACCTCGATGACGCGGCTGTCGCTGACGTCGTCGAGCTCCCTGACCTCCTGCGAGAGCACGGCGGTCTGGACCGTCTTGCCCCGCTTGAGCTTGCCCGCGGTGGGCTGGATCTCACCGTTCAGGAGCCGCAGCAGGGTCGTCTTGCCGGAACCGTTGACGCCCACGAGCCCGAGCCGCTGACCGGGAGCGAGCCGCAGCGTGACCTTGTCGAACAGTGTGCGCTCGGCGCCCTCGCCGTCGTCGATGGTCAGGCTGACGTCCTCGAGGTCGAGGACGTCCTTGCCGAGCCGTGACATGGCCATCTTGCTGAGGGCCAGGGAGTCGCGGGGCTCGGGGACATCGGCGATGAGCTCGTTCGCGGCCTCGATCCGGAACTTCGGCTTCGCGGTGCGGGCGGGGGCGCCGCGGCGCAGCCACGCGAGTTCCTTCTTCACGAGCTGCACGCGCTTGGATTCGATCACGGACTCCATGCGGTCCCGCTCGGCGCGTGCCAGGACGTAGGCCGCGTAACCGCCGTCGAAGTCGTCGACGACGGCGTCGTGGACCTCCCACGTGTGGTTGCAGACCTCGTCGAGGAACCAGCGGTCGTGGGTGACCACGAGCATGCCGCCCTCGGTGGGGCGCCAGCGCTGCTGGAGGTGCCGCGCCAGCCAGGCGACGCCCTCGACGTCGAGGTGGTTGGTGGGCTCGTCGAGCATGATGACGTCGTCGTCCGCGATCAGCAGCTTCGCGAGGGCCACGCGGCGCTTCTGCCCACCGGAGAGGGAGGACACCTTCGCGTGCCAGTCCACCTCGGAGACGAGCCCTCCCATGACGTCGCGGATCTTCGGGTTGGACGCCCACTCGTGGTCCGCCTGGTCGCCGACGATGGCGCGCCCCACCTCGAGGTCGCCGTCGAGCACGTCCGACTGGTCGAGGTAGCCCACGGAGACGTCGCGCCGCTTGGTCACCCTCCCGGAGTCCGGGGTGCTGCGCTGCGCGAGGAGCCGCATGAGGGTGGACTTGCCGTCACCGTTGCGGCCCACCACCCCGATGCGGTCGCCGGCTTCGAGGCCGAGGGACACGTTGTCCAGGATGGTGCGGGTGACGAAGGCGACGCTGAGGCTTTCGGCGCCGAGAAGGTGTGCCAAGGAGATACTGCTTTCGGTTGGAACGGTGGTGCGCGGTCAGGCCGCGGATTCTGTGGCGATCCGCGCCCCGTGGGCCGGACCGTGGACGGTCATCGCCTGCAGCCCCTCGGCCCCGAGGAGCGACTCCAGTTCGGCCGCGTGGCCCGAGCTCTGGGTGAGGAAGGCGATGGTGGGACCCGATCCGGACACGATCCCGGCGAGCGCACCAGCGGCCTCCCCCGTCTCAAGGATATCGCCCAGCCCGGGGGCGAGCTCGATCGAGGCGCGCTGGAGGTCGTTGTGCAGCAGCGGGGCCAGTGTGAGGGCGTCGCCCGCCCGCATGGCGCCGAGGATCGCGGGATCGATGGCCGGCTGCGGGTCCGGCTCGATGCCCTCGCGGAGGCGAATCGCGTCCAGCGTGCGGTACACCTCGGGCGTGGAGAGTCCGTAGTCGGAGGTCACGAGCACCCAGTGCAGGGGTGTCTTCGAGATGGCGGGGGTCAGCCGGTCCCCCACGCCGAGCCCGACGGCGGTCCCGCCGACGAGCGCGAACGGCACGTCGGCGCCGAGGTCCACGGCGATCCTCGCCAGCTCGTCGCGGGTGAAGCCGCTGCCCCACAGGGCGTCGCAGGCGAGCAGGGCCGCGGCGGCGTCGGCCGACCCGCCGCCCATGCCGCCGGCGATCGGCACGCGCTTGGTGATGTCGAGGTGCACGCCGGTGCGCCGGGGGCTGACCTCGGCGAGGAGTTCCGCGGCGCGCACCGCGAGGTTGGTGCGGTCCAGCGGGATGGACGCGGCGGGGAGGTTGAAAGTGCCCTCGCCGTTGACGCCCACGCTGATGGCGTCCCCGGCCGTCTCCGTGGCCGTGACCTCCTCGTACAGGGACACCGCGAGGAAGACACTGGCGATCCCGTGGTAGCCGTCCTCCCGGGGCGGGCCCACCGTGAGGGACACGTTGATCTTCCCCGGCGCCCTGACGCGCACGGACCGGGCGCCGGAGCGCATGTCGAAGGTTCTGCCCGAGGCCATACCCACCAACCTAACGCACCCGTGTTCCGCGGATCCTCCTGTGACTTCTCCCGTCCCTGCCCTGCGACCGGCCTGCGGCGTCAGTGCGTGGGGGCGGCGCCCGCGGCGTCCGCGCGGGCCTCCGCGATGCGCGCGAACGCCGTGATGTCGAGGACCTCGCCGCGGGCGGTCGGGTCCACCCCGGCCGCCCGGAGGGCCTGCTCCGCCAGGACCGGGCTGCCGGCCCAGCCCGCGAGGGCCGCGCGGAGCGTCTTCCGGCGCTGGGCGAAGGCGGCGTCGATGACGGCGAAGACCTCCTCGCGGGTCGCGGTGGTCACGGGCGGGTCCCGGCGGGTGAAGCGGACGAGGCCCGAGGCGATCTTCGGCGCCGGCCAGAACACGTTCATGCCGATCACCCCGGCCTTGGCCATGGTCGAGTACCAGGCGGCCTTCACGGACGGGACGCCGTAGGTCCTCGATCCGGGAGGCGCGGCCAGCCGGTCCGCCACCTCGTCCTGCACCATGACGAGCCCGTGGCCGAGGGACGGGAAGCGCTCGAGCAGGTTCAGGACCACGGGGACCGCGACGTTGTAAGGCAGGTTGGCCACGAGCGAGGTGGGGGCGTGCGGCAGGGTGGTCACGCGCAGGGCGTCCTCGAGGACCACGTCGAGGGCCGCGGCGCGATCGGGCCGCCACCGGGCGATGGTCTCCGGCAGCTTCCCGGCGAGGACGGGATCGATCTCGACGGCGACGACGCGCTCCGCGGCGTCGAGCAGGCCGAGGGTGAGGGACCCGAGGCCGGGCCCCACCTCGAGGACGGTCTCGGCGGGGCCGAGGTTCGCGGCGGCGACGATCCGGCGGATGGTGTTGCCGTCGATCACGAAGTTCTGGCCGAGGGTCTTGGTGGGGCGGATGTCCACCTCGGCTGCCAGGCGGCGGATGTCCGCTGCTCCGAAGAGGGGTGCGGGCGGGCCGGCGGCGGGGGGCGTGGTCACCCTGCCATCGTATCGGTCCGTCCGTGCCGGGGTCGGCGACGCCTGGTGGAGCCCCTGGTCTCAAGGGGGACTCCGGGCGCCGCCGACCCGCTGGGTGGTCTCCCGGCTGGGGAGGGAGACCACCGGCCTGCCGCCGGCTTCCGGTCTCAGGAGAAGGGCGGCGGGAGGGCATCGCCTGCGCCGGTGCGACGCGGCGGGCAGCTCTGCCTCCCTGAACATTACGGAGGTGCCCGAGGCCCGGCACGCGTGCCGACCACCCGAGTGGTCCGGACGGACACTCGGGTGGTGTCCGTGGGCCACCCGTTTTCCGGGCGTCCCGGTACGGTCCTGCCCGCCGGGTCAGTCCCAGCTGCCGTAGACGGCTTCGGTGTTCGCCGTCAGCCGAGCGCACAGGGCGTCGAGGTCGGTGTCGAGGATCCCTGCCATGGCCCGCACGGTGTACGGCACGGCGTAGGAGGCGTTGGGCCGGCCGCGGTACGGGTGCGGGGTGAGGAACGGGGCGTCGGTCTCGGTCAGCACGAGCGCGGGATCGGCCACGAGGAGGGCCTCGCGCAGGTTCGCGGCGTTCTTGAACGTCACGGTGCCGGCGAAGGACATGTACCAGCCGTGCTCGTTGCAGGTCCGTGCGAGATCGGCGTCGCCCGAGAAGCAGTGCAGCACCACGCGGTCCGGCGCGGTGTCGGAGAGCAGCGTCGCCACGACGTCGTCGTGCGCCTCGCGGTCGTGGATCTGCAGCGCCCTGCCCAGGCGGCGGGCGATGTCGATGTGGCTGCGGAAGGATGCCAGCTGGCTGCCCCGGCCGTCCTCGCCCGTGCGGAAGTAGTCCAGGCCCGTCTCGCCGAGGGCGCGGATGCGCGGGCCGGCCGCGAGCTGCTCGATCTCCGAGAGGGCGTCGTCGAGCGTTCCCGCCGCGGCCAGCAGCGGCGCCTCGTTGGGATGCAGTGCCACCGCCCCGAGGAGCCGGCGGTCCTGCTCGACGACGGCGGCCGTGAAGCGCGAGGACGCCAGGTCCGTGCCGACCTGCACCGCGCCCCGCACCCCGGCGGCCCCGGCGGCATCGAGGGCCCCGCCGATCGACACCTCCACCGCCCCCTCCTGGAAGTCGAAGTGTGTGTGGTTGTCGATGACGGGCACCGGCAACGGCTCCGGCAGCGGCAGGTACGCCCCCTTGCGGCGCCGTCGGGCAGCCGGGGTGTCGTCCCCGGCGCCGTCACCGCCGTCGGGCATCCCCGCCTGCTCCGGTTCGCGGTAGGCGGGCGGTGTCTCCCCCACGGCGTAGGGGTGACGGACGGGCAGGGTGCTGGTACACATGGTTCCCAGCCTAGTTGTGGTACGGAACTAATCGCCCGGGAAGCAAGTTGAGCTAGTAACCTGTTGAATCATTCAGCTCGGTCTGTCCTGCCCCGCGCCGGAACGGCCGCTGCCGTTCCCTGCGTGTCGAGCGATCCCGGCCCTCCGGCGCCGCTCGGCGCGGCAGCCGCACGCATGGAGGGTACCCATGGACGTCCAGCACAACATCGCCGAGGTGGCTGCGGACCCGCGGCTCGTGACGGCGCCGGATCCGGACGCCGGCTTCTACGACATCGCCACGCGCATCCTCGACTCCATCCAGACGGTGATCGACGGCAAGCCCGAAGCCGCGCGGCTCGCCCTGACGGTCCTCCTGGCCCAGGGCCACCTGCTCCTCGAGGACGTGCCGGGGGTCGGGAAGACCCTGCTCGCGAAGACCCTCGCCCGGACGATCGACTGCACCGTGAACCGCATCCAGTTCACCCCGGACCTGCTGCCCTCCGACGTCACCGGGGTCTCCATCTACAACCAGGACTCCCGGCGGTTCGAGTTCCGGCCCGGCCCGGTCTTCGCGAACATCGTCATCGGCGACGAGATCAACCGCGCCTCGGCCAAGACGCAGTCGTCCCTGCTCGAATGCATGGAGGAGCACCAGGTGACCGTTGACGGGCACACGCACCCGCTGGGTGACCCGTTCATGGTGGTCGCGACGCAGAACCCGATCGAGATGGAGGGCACCTACCCTCTCCCGGAGGCGCAGCGCGACCGCTTCATGGCCCGGATCTCGATGGGCTACCCGGACGCCCGCGCGGAGGCCGACATGCTGGAGACCCACCAGTCCGTGTCACCGCTCGCGGCCATCCGCCCGGTGGCCGACGTGAAGGACATCGCCGGGATGATGCGCCAGGTCCGCGAGGTGTACGTCTCGCCGGCCGTCAAGGACTACACGGTGGCCATCGGCCGGGCCACCCGGGAGCACCCGCGGCTGCGGCTCGGCGCGAGCCCGCGGTCGCTGCTGCAGCTGCTGCGGGCCGCGAAGGCCGGCGCTGCCCTGGAGGGCCGCGACTTCGTGCTCCCCGACGACATCGCGGCCATCGCCGACGCCGTCCTCGCCCACCGGCTGCTGCTCGACCGCAAGGCCACGAGCGCCGGGGAGACGGCGTCGAGCATCGTGGCGGACGTGCTCTCCCGCGTGCCCGTGGCCCGGGAGGCGCCCCGGCGATGACGCTCCCCCGTCCCGGCACCCCCACCTCCTAGCGTCCGGCGGCCCCTGATGAACCTCATCGAGAAGCTCCCCTCGGATGTCCTCACCGTGCGCGGCTGGGGGTTCGTCCTCAGCGCCGTGGTGGCGCTGCTCTCCGCGCAGGTCCTCGGCCGCCGGGACCTCCTCTACGTGGGGATCCTGCTGCTCGCCCTGCCGCTGGCCTCCGTCATCGTCCTCCGGCTCGTCAAACCGCGGTTCACGGTGGGCCGCCGGTTCCAGCCGCAGACCATGGAGATCGGATCCACGACCACCGTCACGCTCTCCCTGACGGCGAGCGTCGCGGGCGGGGCGAGCATCGCCATGGAGGAGCAGCTCCCTGCGCGGTTCGGCCAGGCGCCCCGGTTCAGCTACCCCTCGCGCAACCCCACCCGCGACGGCGTCTCCCTCTACGAGTACCGGATCCGCTCCGCCTCGCGCGGCGTCTACGAGATCGGGCCCGTCACGGCCGAGTTCACGGACCCGTTCGGCCTCGCGAGGTCCCGCCACGTCCTCGGCACGGCGGACCCGCTGGTCGTCACCCCCGCGCCGGTCGAGCTGCTCGTCTCCGCGCTCGCCGGGTCCCGCGGGAACGACGGCATGGCCGCGACACGACGCCAGGCCAACCCGAGCGACGACGACGTCATGACGCGCGAGTACCGGCACGGCGACTCCCTGCGGCGCGTGCACTGGGCCGCGACGGCACGCCACAGCGAGCTCATGGTGCGCCAGGAGGAATCGGTCACCACACCGCAGGCCACCCTGCTGCTGGACCAGCGGCACCACAGCTTCAGTACCGGGTTCGGCGCGGTCTTCGGCGGTGACGGGTCCGCCGACAACGGGCTGTCCACGTCGCCGACCTTCGAGTGGGCCGTCACCGCCGCCATGTCGATCAGCGCGCACCTGCTCGAACGCGGCTACGCCCTGCGGTTCCTCGACCAGCAGGGGGTGCCCGCCCTCCTGCACTCACCCTCGGCGCCGTTCCCGTCCGAGGAGGAGCACCACGGGCAGGGCGCCATCGAGGGCATCGCCGAGGGACTCGCGGCCCTCGAACTCGCACCCGAGGCCGGGCACCGCTCGCACGGCCACACCGACCACGCGGGCAGTACCGCCGTGCAGGCGGGCGAGGCGGCACGCAGCGGAATGCGCCGCGTGCGCCGGCGGGCGGCCGAGGCACCCGCGAAGGGCCCGCACACCAGGGCCCTGCACGCCGCCTTCGGCGACCACCTGCTGGACCGCCTCGCCGCGACCGGGCACCGCGGGCCGCTGATCGCCGTCCTCGGCCTGATCACCGCGGAGGATGCACGGGCCCTGGCCTCGGCGTCCGACTACGGCTCACCGGCCTACGCCATCCTCGTCACCGACCGCCCCGCCGAGTCGCAGCCCCAGCTGGACATCCTGCGCGAGGCGGGCTGGCATGCCACGGCGGCCTCGCCCTCGGCGAGGCTGCCCGTCGTCTGGGCCGGCCTCGAGCACGCCGTGGGCCGGGCATCCGCACACGCCTCCTCGAGCGCGGGCTCGACGCCGCGCGGGCGGTCCGCCCACGGCGCCGTCCCCGGGGGGCGGGAATGACCGCCACCCTCTCGCGCCCCGCGCCGACCCAGGCTCCCCCGGCGCCGCCGCCGGCGCCTCCGGGCGACCCCTGGCACTGGGCCGTCACGGGTGCCGTGCTGCTCGCCGTGCTCGCCGCCTCCACCAGCCTCAACGGCGTCGTCGAGCCGTGGACGTGGCTCGGTCCCGTGCTCCGGACGCTCGTCCCCGTGCTCCTCGCCATGGCGCTGACCCGGACCCTGCGCCTGAACGGCGCCGTCACGGCGCTGGTCGGCGTGCTCGCGCTCGTCGGGGCGCTGACGGCGGGGTTCTTCCCGCGGCAGAGCATCCTCGGCGTCATCCCCGGTCCGGGGACCGCACTGCAACTGCAGCGCCTCCTCGACCAGGCGGAGGAGACCGTCGTCTCCCAGGTGGCGCCCGTGCTCCCGGGAGCCGGCCTCGTCCTGGTCCTGTGCGCGGCCCTGGGGCTCATCGCCATCATCATCGACCTCGTCTCCACGACCCTCAGCATGCCGGCGGCGAGCGGCCTCGGGCTCTTCACCATCCTGGTGACCCCCGCCGTCGTGAAGCCCGACGGCGTGGGGATGCCCGCGTTCGTGGCCACCGTGCTGGCGTTCCTGTTCCTCCTGGCGCTCGCGCAGCGGCGGGAGGACCGCCTCGCCTCGGGCGGCGCGCGCGCCTCCACCGGCTTCGCGGGCCGGAGCGCGATCATCGGCGCGGCGGCACTCGCCGTGACGGTGGCCCTGCCGACGACCATCCCGGGGTTCACCTCCGGTACCTTCCCGCAGGGCGCGCGGCTCAACGTGTGGGGCACCGCCACCGGGCTGAACCCTGCGGTGACCCTCGGCAACGACCTCCGTAACCCCACCGGCTTCGGCCGCATCACCTACTCCACCAACTCGGACGTGCCCCTGTACCTCCGCGCGGTCACCCTCGAGGACTTCAGCGGCCGGCGCTGGGAGCCGGACCAGCGGATCAACGACCGCGAGACGGGCGTGGCCGACATCGGGGCCGAGGACGGCACGCCGGAGGACCTGCCCCGGAGCAGCCCCGTGTCCACCCGGGTCACCACGCAGAGCTACGCGAGCCCCTGGCTCGTGGCCCCCTATGCGCCCACGGGCGTCACGAACCTCGCCGGGGCGTGGGCCTGGGACCCGGCGAACCTCTCCATCCTGTCCACCGACGGCGGATCGACCGCACGCCAGGAATACCTGGTGCAGAGCCGCGCGGCGGACCTGACACGCGAGGGGCTCGGCGTGATCGGGCCCTCGGACCCGGACGCCGTCGCCGAGGTCTTCACGGCGCTGCCGGAGGACACCCCGGAGATCGTCAGGACGAGGACCGCGGAGGTCACCGACGAGTTCGTGAACCCCTACGACAAGGCCATCGCCATCCAGAGCTACCTGCGCGGTCCCGACTTCTCCTATTCGGTGGAGGCCCCCGTGGACGGCGGGTACGACGGCAGCGGCATGGATGTGATGGCCCGCTTCCTCGAGGCGAAGTCCGGGTACTGCGTGCACTACGCCGGCACCATGGCGGTCATGGCCCGGGCGGCGGGCATTCCCAGCCGCGTGGCGATCGGCTACACCCCGGGCAGCCCCACGGGCGACACCGATGAGGGCCCCGAGGGCACGGAACTCCGCGAGTTCGTGGTCGATTCCCGCAACGCGCACGCGTGGCCCGAGCTGTACTTCGAGGGCGTGGGCTGGGTCCAGTTCGAGCCCACGCCGTCCCGCGGCGTGGTGCCCGCCTACGCGCAGCAGGCGTTCTCGCCGGTGGGTCCGCGGGCGGACGATTCCGACGCGCTCAACCCGGGCGGCAATCCGCCCGTCCCGGACGGGTCGGCGTCCGCGACGGACCCCGCGCAGGACGAGGGGCAGGCCGGAGGCGGGGCGGCCGAGGACGAGGCCCGGTCCGTGACCGGCACCCTGGTGGGCCTCGGCGTCGTGCTGCTCGCACTGCTGCCGTTCCTGCTGCGGACGGCGAGGACCCGCGCCCGACGCCGCACCGTCGTCGTCCGCGAGGCCGCAGGAGGCACGGAGGACACGAACGGCAGGGACCTCGACGGGGCGGCGACCGCGGCCTGGGCCGAGACGACGGAGATCGCCGGTGACTACGGCCACCGGCTGGAGCCCACCGACACGCCCCGCACCTTCGCCGGGCGGCTCGCCCGCGACGCCGGGTTCGAGGGCGACCCCGCCACGTCCCTCTCCCGCCTGCGCGCGGCCTACGAGTTCGAGGAGTACGCGGACCACGGCTCCGGCTCCGGGCCCGCGCCGGCGTCGACCCGTGCGCGAGCGGTCGCCGCACCGCGCTGGGACGACGTCGACACCGTCACGCAGGCGCTGCGGGCGGGCAGCACGTGGTCCACCCGGGTCAGGGCGCGGATGTTCCCGCAGTCACTGCTCAACCGGTTCCGGGGCGGCGGGCGCCGCTGAGGCGGAGGCCCCCTGACGCACGGAGGCCGGCACCCTCGGGTGCCGGCCTCCCTGCGCCGTCCGGGACGTCCCGGGGGTCCTAGGAGGCGTAGGGGTCCGCGATGCCCACGTACTGCGTGTACAGGTACTCCTCGATGCCCTCCGCGCCGCCCTCGCGGCCGAGGCCCGACTGCTTGACCCCACCGAACGGTGCTGCGGCGTTGGACACCACGCCGGCGTTGAGGCCCAGCATGCCGGTGTCCAGCCGCTCGCCCATGCGCAGGCCGCGGTTGAGGTCGCGCGTGAAGACGTAGGCGACGAGGCCGTACTCGGTGTCGTTCGCCAGTTCCACCGCTTCGTCCTCGGTGCTGAACGTGATGATCGGCGCCACGGGGCCGAAGATCTCCTCCCGCATGATGCGCGAGGATCGGGGCACGTCCTTCAGCACGGTGGCCTGGTAGAAGTAGCCGTCGCCGGCCACGGGGGCGCCACCGGTGACGGTGACCGCGCCGTCACCGACGGCCGCGGTCACGAGCTCGTGGACCTTGTCGCGGCTCTTCCGGTCGATCAGCGGACCCAGCTTCGAGGCGTCCTCCGTGCCGCGCGCCGGGGTCATGCCCTCCATGCGCTCGGCCAGGGCGGCAGCGAAGCGGTCGGCCACCGATTCGTGGACGATGAAGCGGTTGGCGGCCGTGCAGGCCTCGCCCATGTTCCGGAGCTTCGCCAGCATCGCGCCGGTCACCGCGGCGTCGAGGTCGGCGTCCTCGAACACGACGAACGGCGCATTGCCGCCGAGCTCCATGGAGGTCCGCAGGACGTTCTTCGACGCGGCCGCAAGGAGGCTGCGGCCCACGGGGGTGGATCCGGTGAAGGAGAGCTTGCGCAGGCGCGCATCCTCGATGAGCGGGCCGGTGACGTCCCCGGCGGTGGTGGTGTTGACGATGTTCAGCACGCCGGCGGGGAGGCCTGCCTCCTGCAGGACGGTGGCGAACAGCGAGGACGTGAGCGGGGTCAGGTTCGCGGGCTTGAGCACCATGGTGCAGCCTGCGGCGATGGCGGGCGCGATCTTCCGCGTCGCCATGGCCAGCGGGAAGTTCCACGGCGTGATGAGCAGGCACGGCCCCACGGGCTTCTTGCTCACGAGCAGGCGGGACTTCCCGTCGGGCGAGACGGAGTACCGGCCCGAGGTCCGCACGGCCTCCTCGGAGAACCAGCGCAGGAACTCCGCGCCGTAGGTGACCTCGCCGCGCGCCTCGGCCAGCGGCTTGCCCATCTCGAGCGTCATCAGGAGGGCGAACTCGTCGGCGCGCGCGGTGACGAGGTCGAAGGCACGCCGCAGGATCTCCCCCCGCTCGCGCGGGGCGGTGCGCGCCCAGTCGGCCTGCGCGGCGACGGCGGCGTCGAGCGCGGCCATGCCGTCCTCGGGGGTCGCGTCCGCCAGCGTGAGCAGGGTGCGGCCGGTCGCCGGGTCCTCGACGTCGAAGGTGGCACCGGACGACGACGCCCGCCACTGACCACCGATCAGGAGCCCGGTGGGCACCTTGTCGAGTACTGCCTTCTCCTGGTCGGCGGTGACAGCCATTGTGAGCTCCTTCGCGAAGATTCGGGGCGCGCCCCGACGGGGCATTCCCGCTCACGCTAGACCGGGCGATGAACGGGTGTCCAGTAGAGGCTGCACCACGGAACGGGCTTCCCCTTGGACGAGTGCACAGCCACCGGTGCTCCGGTCAGCGCGCGGCGATCACCGCGGCATACAGTTCGCGCTTGCTGACGCGGGCCTCTGCGGCGACCGCCGCCACGGCGTCCTTGAGCCGCATCCCGCCGTCCATGAGGGCGTTGACCTCCGCCACGTGGTCCTCGGGCCGGGAGGGCGGAGCCTCCGGGGCGCCGGCGAGGACCACGGCGATCTCGCCGCGCACCTCGTTCTCCTGCGCCCACTGGAGGAGTTCGAGGACGGAGCCGCGGATGACCTGCTCGTGCACCTTGGTCAGTTCGCGGGCCACGGCCGCCTGCCGGTCCGAGCCGAACGCCTGCTGCAGCGAGCGCAGCATCGCCTCGAGGCGGTGCGGGGCCTCGAAGAACACCATGGTGCGGCGCTCCGCGGCGAGGTCGGCGAGGCGTCCTGCCCGCACGCCCGGCTTGCGGGGCAGGAACCCCTCGAAGCAGAACCTGTCGGTGGGCAGCCCGGACAGCGCGAGCGCCGCGAGCACCGCGGACGCGCCGGGCACCGCCGTCAGGTCGAGGCCCTCGGCGACCGCGGCCTCGACCAGGCGGTAACCGGGATCCGAGACCGAGGGCATACCGGCGTCGGTCACCATCAGCAGGGTCGCGCCGTCCCGGACGAGGTCCAGCAGCTCGGGCGTGCGCTCGGCCTCGTTGTGCTCGTGGTAGCTGATGACCCGACCCGTGACCGTGACGCCGAGCGCCTGCACCAGGCGGTGGAGCCGCCGCGTGTCCTCGGCCGCGACGACGTCGGCGGTGTGGAGGAGGCCGATCAGCCGTTCGGTCGCGTCCCCCATGTTGCCGATGGGCGTCGCCGCGAGGACGATCCGCCCCCGGCCGCTGTCGTCGCCCGCGGTGCCGCGGTAGGCCGTGAGGGGGGCCCGGACGGCGTCCTCGGGCGCGTCGTCGGGCGCGTCCTCGGGCCGGTCCGCCTCGGGCGCCGAGGGGTCCTCCCGGTCGGAGTCGGGGGCGTCGTCGTCGAGTGGCTGGTTCACCGCACCAGCCTAGCGCTCCGCGCGGCCGGGCACGCGGCCGGGTGCGGAGCCCACGCCGCCGCCGCCGGTAGCATGGCAGGGTGAGCCCCACCGCCGTCCGACCCCGACGGGACAGCCCCCAGCAGGCCGGATCCTGGGTCCTCGCTCCCTCCCTCGCCTTCACGCGCGACGCCCTGCTGGCCCGCCTCCTCGGCGCTGCGTCCCCCGGCGGTGCCCTGCGCTGGGTCCTCCCCCTGGCGGTGGCCCTGCTCGGCGGGATCCTGCGCTTCGTCCGCCTCGGCGACCCCGGCTCCCTCGTGTTCGACGAGACGTACTACGTGAAGGACGCCTACTCGCTGCTGCAGTCGGGCTACGAGCGCGAGTGGCCGGAGGACGCCAACGACTCCTTCAACGCCGGCACCCCCGACGTCCTCCTCGCCACCGCCGACTACGTGGTCCACCCGCCGGTCGGCAAATGGATGATCGCGGTCGGCATGCTGCTGTTCGGCGCGGACAACGCGTTCGGCTGGCGCTTCTCGGCCGCCGTCGTCGGGACCCTCTCGGTACTCCTGCTCGCCGTCGTGGCCCAGCGCATGTTCGGCTCGGCGCTGCTGGGGGCCGCGGCGGGGCTGCTCCTCGCGGTGGACGGCCACCACCTGGTGCAGTCGCGCACCTCCCTCCTGGACATCTTCCTCAGCTTCTGGCTCCTCGCGGCGTTCGCGGCGCTCCTCGTGGACCGCGACGACGGACGGCGGCGCCTCGCAGACAGGCTCGCCGCGTCGGCGCTCGGAGGCGGGCCCACCCGCGCGCAGCTGGCGTACGGCCCCTTCCTGGGCTTCCGCCCGTGGCGCCTCGCGGCCGGGGTGTGCCTCGGGCTCGCCCTCGGCACCAAGTGGTCAGCCCTCCCCTTCATCGCCGCCTTCGGCCTCATGACGGTCGCCTGGGACATGAGCGCACGGCGGATCGCCGGGGTGCACCACTGGCTCGCGGGGGCCGCGGTGAAGGACGGCCTGCTCGCCTTCGCCTGCCTCGTCCCCGTGGCCGCGCTCACCTACCTGGGCACCTGGACGGGCTGGTTCCTGTCCTCGGACGCCTACGACCGTACCTGGGCCGGGCAGAACCCGTCGGAGCAGTGGGGCTGGCTGCCGGACGGGCTCCGCTCCCTCGCCGAGTACCACCGCAGCGCCTACACCTTCCACCAGGGCCTCGGCTCCGACCACCCGTACGAGGCGAGCGCCTGGTCGTGGCTCGTGGTGGGCCGCCCGACGTCGTACTTCTACGAGAAGCCGGCCGGCTGCGGGGCGGACGCCTGCTCGCAGGCCGTGACCGTGCTCGGCAACCCGCTCATCTGGTGGAGCGCGGCGCTGTCCCTGGTGGTGCTCCTGTTCTTCTGGCTGGGCCGCCGCGACTGGCGTGCCGCGGCCGTCCTCACCGGTGTCGCCGCGGGCTACCTCCCCTGGTTCCTGTACCCGGAACGCACCACCTTCTACTTCTACGCCGTGGCCTTCGAGCCGTTCCTCGTGCTGTCCCTCGTCTACTGCCTCGGCCTCGTGCTCGGCGGGCCCGCGGCGGACGGCGCCCGGCGACGGACGGGTATCGTGCTGGTGGGCCTCTTCCTGGCCGCCGCCGTCGCACTGTCGGCCTACTTCCTGCCCATCTGGACCGCCGAGGTCATCCCCTACGACCAGTGGCGCGACCGCATGTGGCTGCCGAGCTGGATCTAGGGCCGCGGCCCACCCCCCGAACCATCCGGGCCTCTCCGGAACGAAAGCGAGCCATCGTGCGCGAAGCCATCACGGACCTGCTGGTCGACCTCCCGGCGACCAGCAACACCACCGACCTCCTGCTGCGGACCCACGCCGCCGAGCCGGGCCGGGCCCTGTACGCGGTGCGCTCGGGGGCGCGGTGGCAGGACGTCTCGGCGGCCGAGTTCCTGCAGCAGGTGACGCGCGTGGCCAAGGGCCTGGTGGCCCACGGCGTGCGGCCCGGCGACGCCGTCGCCGTGATGTCGGGGACACGCTACGAATGGACGCTCGCCGACGTCGCGATCTGGTTCGCCGGGGCCGTCACCGTCCCCATCTACGAGACCTCCTCCGCGCACCAGGTCGAGTGGATCCTCGAGGACGCGCAGCCCGCCGTCGTGTTCGTCGAGGACGAGCCCGGGGAAGGCGTCGTCCTGGACGCCGCGGCCCGGGCGGGCCGGGCGGAGGCGACCTCCGTCATCCGGCTGACCCGCGAGCCGCTGAAGGGCGTGGCGACCCTCGCGACGCTCGACGAGGCCGGCGCGGCGGTGTCCGACGACGCGCTCGAGGCGGCGCGGTCCTCCCGCGGCCTCGCGGACGCCGCGTCCGTCGTCTACACCTCCGGCACCACGGGGCGGCCGAAGGGCTGCGTCATCACGCACGGCAACTTCGCGCTGTTCGCCGTCAACACCCTCGAGTTCCTGCCCGAGTTCCTGCAGCAGGAGAACGCCCGCACGCTCATGTTCCTGCCCCTGGCCCACGTGCTGGCGCGGGCCGTCCAGGTGGTGTGCTTCACGGGAGGCATCACGCTGGCGCACTCCGCCTCGGCGGCGCAGCTGCTCGAGGACCTGGGGACCTTCAGGCCGACGTTCCTGCTCGCCGTCCCGCGCATCTTCGAGAAGATCCACGCCACGGCGGGCCGGCGCGCGGCGGAGTCCGGCAGGGGCCGGCTCTTCGCGGCCGCCGAGCGCACCGCCGTCGCCTACTCGCGGGCAGTGGACGCCCGCGGCCGGGGTGGGCGCGGGCCCTCCCCCGCACTGCGGGCATCGCACGCGGTCTTCGACCGGATGGTGTACCCGCGGCTGCGGGACGTCTTCGGCGGCGAGGTCACCCACACGGTGTCAGGGGCCGGCCCGCTCAGCGAGCACCTGACCCACTTCTTCCGTGGCGCCGGGATCATGGTGCAGGAGGGCTACGGCCTCACCGAGAGCACCGCCCCGTGCACCGTGAACACGGTGTCCCTCACGCGCGTGGGATCCGTCGGCATCCCGATGCCCGGCACCAGTGTGCGGCTCGACGACGACGGCGAGGTGCAGGTGAAGGGCGCGGGCGTCTTCGCCGGGTACCTCCACGACGACGCCGCGACGGCGGAGGCGTTCACCGGGGACGGCTACTTCAGGACGGGCGACCTCGGTGCGCTCGACGAGGACGGCTTCCTGACCATCACGGGGCGGAAGAAGGACCTGCTCGTGACCGCGGGCGGCAAGAACGTGGCACCCGGTCCCCTCGAGGAGAAGCTCCGGGAGCACGCGCTCGTGGGCCAGGCCGTCGTCGTGGGTGAGGGCAGGCCGTTCATCGCGGCGCTCATCAGCCTGGACCGCGAGGCCCTGGAACCCTGGGCTGCGGCGCGGGGCCGGGCCGGGCTGACGGCGGAGCAGGCCACCCGGGACGCCGACGTCCTCGCCGAGCTGCAGTCCGCCGTCGACGCCGCGAACGCCACGGTCTCGCGGGCCGAGCAGATCCGCACGTTCAGCGTGCTCGACGTCGAGTTCAGCGTCGAATCCGGGCACCTGACGCCCACCCTCAAGCTGAAGCGGGCCGCCGTCGTCGCCGACCACACCCGGGCGATGGACGAGCTCTACGCCCGGCGGTAGCCGTCAGGAGGCGTCGAGCGCCTCGCGGCGCCGCGCCTGCGCTGCGTCCTGGGCCATCATGGAACGGTCACGGCGGGCCTTCGTGGGCCAGGTGAGGACGAGCGTGAGGAGGGTCGCCGCGAGCACGAGGACGGCGACCGTCACGGCGGAGTCCGTCCAGAACTGTGCGGGGAACAGCCGGATGAGGGTGTCGTCCACGCGGAAGGTCCAGGTGCCGTCCGCGAAGAACAGGGCGTGGACCTGCGTGAAGAAGGTCTCCCACGCGAGGACGGCCAGCACGGTCAGGACGGCGATGCCGACCAGCGTCAGCACCGCACCGGAGAACAGCGCCCGGCGGATCCCGCCCCTGTAGTGCCGTGCGAGGTAGACGCAGGCCAGGACGGCGAGGACGAAGAGCACGAGGGCGATGAAGAAGGACAGCCCGAGGACGCCCTTCACATCCGCCATGTGACCCACCTCCGACGCGAGGAACAGCGGCTCGCCCTCGGGCGTCACCAGCCCCCCGAGGTACCGCGGGGGCGCGAAGTTCAGCACGTAGTCGAGCGCGTACGAGCCGTAGGTCATGCGGTCGTCCAGCGAGAACCCGAACCGGTCGGCGGGGAACCCGGGCCGGTGGTACTCGAGCCACAGGAACGACGACGTCGCGACGGCCCGGATGGCGGCGGCGACCACGATGACGGGGAAGAACAGGGCGACGACGACCTGCAGGAAGCGCGGGAGGGCGGGCTTCGCCGCGGCCGCCTGGTCCCGGGCCGCGGCACGGCGGGCGGCTTCGCTGTCCGGCGGGCGCACGGAGAGTGCTGCCGTGTCCGTGGACGGTTCGGCGGCGGCCGGCGTGTGGCTTCCACTCCCCGACGACCCGGCACCGGGCGACGCCGGTCCTGCCGCCACCGCGACGGCCGCCGGGGCTCCGGCAGGCTCCGGGACCCCTGCAGGCTCCGGCTCCTCCACGGGCTCCGACACGGGAGCGTCGTCCCCGACCCGGCCGGCGTCGTCCCCGACCCGGCCAGCGTCGTCCCCGACCCGGGCAGCGTCGGCGTCCGTCCCGACCGCGGCCGCATCGGGAGCGTCGGCGTCCGTCCCGACCGCAGCCGCGCCGGGGGCGTCCGGGCCCACGCCGTCCGCGCGGGATGCGCCGGAAGCGTTCGAATGGGTGCTGTCGGTCTCTGCCACTGCTTTTGTCTCCTTGATGGGTGCCGCCGGTGCCTGCATCCGGCGTCTTTCGACACTACCGGGCGTTCGGGTGCGCTGCCGGGAGGCTCCCCGCACGCCTGCAGGTCAGGCGGTGAGGACGGCGTCTCCCCGGTCGACGACGCCGAGGTCGCCGCGGTGCCCGGCCTCGACCGCGCGCCGTCCGAGGACCAGGGTGTACGCCCAGTAGGCGGCGAAGACCAGGAATCCGATGGTGAGGCGCAGCCACGGCGGCAGCCCGCTCGGCGTCACGAACCCCTCGACGAGTCCCGAGACGAGCAGCACCAGCACCAGCCCGAGCGCGACCGTGATGAGCGCGCGGCCCTCCTCCGCGAGCGCCAGGGCGCGTGGCCTGCGCCCGGGTGCCACCCAGGCCCAGAAGATGCGCAGCCCCGCGGCGGTGGCGATGAAGATGGCTGTGAGTTCCATGAAGCCGTGCGGCAGGATGTAGACGAAGAAGGTGTCGAGCCGGTCGTAGGACGCCATCATGCCGGCGGCCATGCCCACGCCCTGCGCGTTCTGGTACAGGATGACCACCGGCCAGATGCCGGTGACGCCGAATGCCACCGCCTGCAGCGCGATCCACGCGTTGTTCGTCCACACCAGGCCGGCGAAGGAGGCGGCAGGGTTCTCCGAGTAGTAGTCGACGAAGTCCTCCTCGACGTAGCGTCGGAGCTCCTCGTCCGGCCCGAGCGCCTGGATCACCCCGGGGGTGCCCACCCAGGAGGCGTAGAGCCAGGCCACCGCGACGAAGAGCACCCCGACCACCGCCGTGAGCCACCGGATACGGTAGAACGCGGCGGGCAGGGAGAGGACGAAGAACTGGGCGATGTCCTCCATGGTGTTGGACTTCGCCCCCGTGAACCGGGTGCGGGCGCGGGAGAGCCGGGTGGACAGCGCCCCGGACAGCGTGCTCTCGGGGTCCACGGACCGGATGATGGACAGGTGTGTGGACACGCGCTGATAGAGGACCAGCAGTTCGTCCGCCTCCGCACCGTCGAGCCTCCGCCGGCCCACGAGTTCGTCCAGGCGTTGCCAGTCGCTGCGGTGCACGGCGATGAATGCGTCCACGTCCATGGCCCAACCCTATAGTCACGGCGGCGTCGCCGAGCGGCAACGGCACGACGGCGCTACGCTGCTGGGAGGGAGCACGGGACCACCAGGACCCGTCACGGTCGCCAGGGGGATATGCATGAGTTCGGTCGTCACCGGCGAGGCCGTGGTCCTCGAACTGAAACCGGCCGGCTTCGCCGCCCGCGGGCTGAGCCTCATCATCGACATCCTCGCCCAGATCGTCCTCGCGATCATCCTGCTGCTGCTGATCGGGAACCTCCTCGACGGCGTCTTCGACCCGGCGTTCACGACGACCCTCGCCCTGGTCGTCGTCGTGCTGATCCTTCTCGTCCTGCCGGTGACGGTGGAGACCCTGACCCGCGGGAAGTCGCTGGGCCGCCTCGTCATGGGACTGCGGATCGTGCGCGACGACGGCGGATCGATCCGCTTCCGCCACGCCTTCATCCGCGGCATGCTCGCGATCCTCGAGATCTACCTGCTCGTCGGTTCGCTCGCGTTCCTCGTCTCCCTGTTCAACGAGCGTTCCAAGCGCCTCGGCGACCTGCTCGCCGGGACCTATGCGATGCGGGAGCGGGTGGTCGCCAGGCCGCGAGCGGTCCTCGTCATGCCCCCACGCCTCGAGGCCTGGGCGGCGACGGCGGACATCGGCCGCCTGCCCGACGCCCTGGCCCGCAGGATGTCCCAGTTCCTGGCGCAGGCCCCGCGCCTCACGCCGTCGGCCCGCGCCACGCTCGCCGTGGACCTGGCGGCCGAAGCGAGCCACCACGTGCGGCCCGTACCCCCGGCGGACACGCACCCGGAGGAGTTCCTGCACGCCGTCGTCGCGGCGCGGAGGGACCGCGACTACGCCGCGATGATGCGGCAGCGCACGCGGACGGAGTCGACGGCGAGAAGGCTCCACACCCTGCCGTTCGGCCAGGGCGCAGAGCCTTCGGGTCGCGGCGGGCCGGACGGCCCTACGGCTGGTTGACCCACTCGTCCCACGGGACGTTCCAGTCGCCGAAGCCGTCCCAGACGTACATGGGGCCGTAGTCCGTGTTCAGGATCTGCACCACGTCCCCGGTCGCGAAGGTGTCGTAGAAGTACTCGGCGCCCTCGGGTGACATCCCGATGCAGCCGTGGGAGACGTTGAATTCGCCGAGGGCCACCTGCGCGGCGGGCAGCGCCTCGTGCACGAACGCTCCGCCGTTGCTCAGCCGGCTCGCGTGGTTCACGATCGTGGGAGGGTAATAGGCCGGGTCGCCCGGTTCCAGGCCGATCGACTCCGCCGTGAACCGGGTGCTCTCGTACTGCTCCATCACCACCATGTAGCCCTCGGTGGAGGGCCAGTCCTCGGTGCCGAGGGTGATCGGGAAGGTGGCGTCGAGCTTCCCGTCGAGGTACACCTCCATGGTCTTGGTGGCGTTGTCGACGACGGCCAGGCGCGTGTTGTGCGTCTTCACGGTCCTGGTCGTGTCGCCGTTGCCGATCATGCCGTTGCCGAAGTCGACGCCGAACAGCCTCGACTCCACCGTGATCGTGCTGTTCGGGGCCCAGAACGTCTCGGGGCGGTAGCGGGCCTTGGTGTCCGAGAGCCAGTAGAAGGCGCCCGGCTGCCCGCTCGTACTGGTCACGGTGATGGCCTTCTCCACGGCGTCCCGGTTGGTCACCGGCTCGCTGAAGGTGAACTCGAGCGGCTGGCCCGTGCCGACCGTCGCGCCGTCCAGCGGGTACATCGCGGAGTCGGCCTCGTTCGCGGGTTCCACCGTCGTGAAGGTGGAGGTGCCGCGCCGGGACTCCCCGGCGGAATCGCGGGCCGTGTAGGAGAACTCGTACTCGGTGTCGAAGGCGAGACGGCCGGTCGCGGCCCAGCGCGTGCCGTCGTCGGACAGGGTGCCGGCGACGGGCGTGCCGCCCGTCCGCGGGACGAGCTCGACGGCGTCGAGCGTGCCCCCGGTCACCGTCACCGCGGCCGTGGTGACGGGATTGACCGCGAATGCCCTGTCCGTGGGCGTGAGTCCCACGCCGAAGTCCTCGGACTGCGCGTCCGTCCCGCCCGGTGTGGTCGCCGCTGTGCCCGGGGACGACGTCGACGACGGCTCCGGATCACCCCAGGGCGAGGCCGTCGCGATGCCCACGCCGGCGCCCACGACGACGACCGCCGCGGCGCCGATCGCTGCGATCGTCCAGCCCTTCCGGCTTCCTGCGGCCCTGCCCGATCCCTGCTTCGTGCGCATGCGTCCAGCCCTTCCACGTCATTACCTCTGAGCGGACTGTACGTGACGTGACGCGCCTCACCGCGGAGGCGGCAGGTGTCGGACACAACGACGGCCGCCGGCTAGTAGCGGTACTGCTCCGGCTTGTACGGACCGGCGACGTCGAGGTCCAGGTACTCGGCCTGGCCCTTGGTCAGTTCCGTGAGTTCCACGCCGAGCGCGTCCAGGTGCAGGCGGGCCACCTTCTCGTCGAGGACCTTCGGGAGGACGTACACCTGGTTCTCGTACTCGCGGTTGCCCTCCGCGTCGTCCTGCCCGAACTTCGTGTACAGCTCGATCTGGGCGATCGTCTGGTTGGCGAAGGAGTTGCTCATGACGAACGAGGGGTGGCCCGTCGCGTTGCCGAGGTTCAGGAGCCGGCCCTCGGACAGCATGATGATGGAGTGCTGCTCCACGCCCGCGGCCTCGTCGGCGGGGATGACCCACTCGTGCACCTGGGGCTTGATCTCGATCTTCTCGACGCCGGGGATGCGCCCGAGGCCCGCGATGTCGATCTCGTTGTCGAAGTGGCCGATGTTGCCCACGATGGCCTGGTGCTTCATGCCCGCCATGTGGCGGGCCATGATGACGTCCTTGTTACCGGTGGTCGTGATGAAGATGTCGCCCTGCGCGAGCACCGACTCGAGCTTCGCGACCTGGTAGCCGTCCATCGCCGCCTGCAGTGCACAGATCGGGTCGATCTCCGTGACGATCACGCGGGCGCCCTGGCCGCGCATGGCCTCGGCCGCGCCCTTGCCGACGTCGCCGTACCCGCAGACGACGGCGACCTTGCCGCCGATCAGCACGTCCGTGGCCCGGTTCAGGCCGTCGGGCAGCGAGTGGCGGATCCCGTACTTGTTGTCGAACTTGGACTTGGTGACGGAGTCGTTGACGTTGATCGCCGGGAAGAGGAGCTTGCCCTGCGCTGCCAGCTGGTAGAGGCGGTGCACGCCCGTGGTCGTCTCCTCGGTGACGCCCTTGATACCCGCGGCGATCGCGGTCCACTTCCGCGGCTCGGACCCGATCGTGGAGCGGACGGTGTCGAGGAACACGGTGTACTCGTGCGAGTAGTCGGCGTCGCCCTCCTGCGGGTTCGCGGGGACCGCGCCGAGCGCCTCGAACTCGGCACCCTTGTGCACCAGCATCGTGGCGTCCCCGCCGTCGTCGAGGATCATGTTCGGGCCGAGGCCGTCCGCCTGGCCGGGCCAGGTGAGGATCTGGGTGGCGGTCCACCAATAATCCTCGAGGGACTCGTTCTTCCACGCGAACACGGGCACGCCGGCGGGTTCCTCGACGGTGCCGGTGCCCACGACGACGGCCGCGGCGGCCTCGTCCTGGGTGGAGAAGATGTTGCAGGACGCCCAGCGCACCTCGGCGCCGAGGGAGGTCAGCGTCTCGATGAGGACGGCCGTCTGCACGGTCATGTGCAGGGACCCGGCGATGCGGGCTCCCGCGAGGGGCTGGGATTCGGCGAATTCACGGCGCAGGGACATGAGCCCGGGCATCTCGTGCTCGGCCAGGCGGATCTGGTGGCGGCCGGCCTCGGCGAGTGAGAGGTCGGCAACTTTGTAGTCGAAGGTCATGGTGTCCTGGTCCTTGGAGGTTCGGGAGGGCTGGGGTGCGGCGGGCCGGGTCAGGCGCGCGCGCCGTCGTCGAGTGGTTCGTGGCGGAGGAGCACGGGGATGCCCTCGTCGAGCACGTAGGTCAGCCGGGTGCCGTCGGGCCCCGGTGAGGAGGAGCGGAGGACACGGCCCTCCTGGAGGAGCTTCGACCCCGTGACGGGGCAGCGGAGGACGTCGAGCAGTCGGGAGGGGAGGTTCGCCACAGGGAGCTCTTTCGCTCGGGAGGGATGGGAATTCTACCCCCGAGTCTACCGCGGCCGCGCCGGCCCGGATCGGTCGGTCCGGTGGGCCAGGGCCGTCCCGTCAGGGTTCCCGCAGGATCCTCAGGTGGCCGCGCCGGGGGCCGCTGACGCCGGCCGGTGGTTCCATGGGTGCCCTGGCGCCGCGGGGTCCGACCGGCGGGGCCTCCACGGTGGGCTCCGCGGCGGCTTCCCGCACGGCATCGGCCAGGGCCAGGAGGTCGTCGGAGTTGTGCTCCGGCGCGGCGTCGGGGAGCGTCAGGCGGACCACTTCCCAGCCGCGGGGCACGGTGAGGCGTTCGGCGTGGGCCGCGCAGAGATCGTAGGTGTGGGGCTCGGCGTAGGTGGCGAGGGGGCCGAGGACCGCCGTCGAATCCGCGTAGACATAGGTCAGCGTGGCCATCGCCCGGCGGGCGCAGGCCGATCTGGAGCATTGACGGAGTGATCCCACGATGTTGAAGCCTACCGGGGATCGGCCGGGGAGAGAGCCGTGACGCGCCCCGGCGGTCGCCGCGCCACCGACGACACCCCGGGACGACGCCCCGGGGCGGGAACCCCACAGGGTACCGTCGCGGGAGTGCGGGCGGGGCGGTCGAAGGCTTAGAGTCGTTGCATGCAGGATGCTCCCACACTCTCGGTGAACCTGACCGATCCGGCGGCCGCAGACGAGCGTCCGGCGCGGTCGTTCTACGAGCGCCGACGCAACCGCCGGGGACGCGGCATGCGCGGCGACCTCCTGCCGCAGTACCTGCCGGGTGCGCGGTCGCGGTCGGAGCAGTTCGACGACTGGGTGATGGAGTCGGCGCAGCGGCTCGAACGCCTGTGGGGCGAGCGCATCCAGGATGTCCAGATCATGGTGCAGGAGATCCCGGACGGCCTCGAGGACATGACACCCGAGTCGCTGCGGGGGCTCCTGGGATCATGCTCCCCCGCCTCGCCGAACCGGCCGGCCGTCATCACCATCTACCGGCACCCCGTGCTCATGGCCGCGAGGAGCGTGCTGTCCGTCAACGAACTCGTGCACGACGTCGTCGTGGAACAGACCGCAGAGCTCATGGGCCTCGCCCCCGAGGCCGTCGATCCCGCCTACGGGCGCTCGCAGGCCTAGCAGCCCCGGACCGTCCCGGCGCCGGCCCTAGTACCCGAGATCCACCGGGATGCTCTGCGGACCCGTGGCACCCGCCGGGATGCCCGCGACGGAGATCCCGCTCCTGTCCCCGGGCAGGGTCATGACCTGCGCCCCGTACACCGGGTCCCCGGTGGCGTCGACGATCACCGCGACCGGCGAGCGGCCCACGGACGACGACGGCACGGTCACGGACGTCCCTCCCGCGATGCCGATCACCACGGGCTCGCCCAGCGCTCCGTCGGCCTGGACGGGCGTCAGGGTGATCTCTCCCCTGCCGTCCGGCGCGCCCAGGACCAGGGAGGTGTCCACGCCCTCGGCCAGTGCCACCACGTGGTCGCTGCCGAGGCGGGCGGCCGCCGGGGCACCCGCGAGGTCCACCGGCTCGCCGTCGTCGATCCCGCGGGTCACGCGTGC
Organism: Arthrobacter antioxidans; assembly: GCF_023100725.1. Classification (NCBI taxonomy): domain Bacteria; kingdom Bacillati; phylum Actinomycetota; class Actinomycetes; order Micrococcales; family Micrococcaceae; genus Arthrobacter; species Arthrobacter antioxidans. Next base: position 1,007,695 of record NZ_CP095501.1, on the reverse strand, counting down.
GGCCGCGACCACCGAGACGTCGGAGGCGACGGCGACGGTGTAGGTGCCTTCCGGGAGCGCGTCGAGGGGGACGCTCGTGACGGAACCGGCCGCCGCGGTCACCACTCCTCCGCCGGGCAGGTCCACCTCGCCGGCCGGTCCGGACACCCGGATGTCGAGCACGGCGTCGCTCGACCCGGGGACGAGCACCTGCAGCGCGGGGGCTGCGGTGCCGTACCCCTCCTGCTCGCGGATGCGGCGCGCCGTGGCGGCGTCCTGCACGACGACGCCGGGCACCACCTGGGTCAGGCCTGCCGGAGCGCTCGGCGACAGGAGCTCCACCCCGCCGGGCGTCAGGCCGCGCAGGACGCTCTGCTGGATGACGCCGCTCACGCGTCCGCCGTCGCTGCGCACGCGCACGGCCACCCGCTCCTGGTTGCCGGCGAGTGCGGCCAGCACGATCCGCCGGGTCTCCCCGGGCGCCACCAGCTGACCGCGGGTCCCTGCCGCCCCGAGGGGGCCGTCAGGCCCGAAGAGCTCGAGCGACACCTCGGCCGGCGTGCCGGTGGGATTGGTCAGGGTGAGGATGGCGGACTGCCCCACGGTGGTCGCGGCGCCCAGGAGCCAGAAATCGCTGGAGGGCACCTGGCAGGCGGTGGCCGCCAGCCCGCGGAGGTCCCCGTCGGCGGCGGTGTAGGTGGCGGTCGCGGCGGCCGCCGGGGTGAGTCCGCCCTGCGCCTGGGCGCGGAGGACGGTCGCGGCGTCGACGGCGACGCCCCGGGTCACTCCCGCGACGCGGTCCGTCAGGCCGTCCTCGCCGCTGCCGGCGGGGACGTCCGGGGAGTCCCCGGTCGCGAACTCCCGGATCAGGGCCAGCGGCTCCTCCCCGCCGACGGGCAGCAGCCCGCTCCCCGTCACGGTGGCGCCCAGGTCGCTGAGCACCACGCCGGACACCGTGGTCCGCGCGCCGGCCGACGCCGGGCCGAACTCGGGATCGGCGCCGTCGCCGACCGACTCGACCAGTCGCGGCGGCGCAGGGCACACCGCGGTGTAGTCACCGGCCGGTACGGCGGCCGCCGGGATCCCGACGTCGGCCCCGGGGCGCGCGGGCAGACCGGCGATGACGTGTCCGGAGGCGATCGCCGCCGTGGCCGCGAGGAGGACCACGCCGGTCGCGGCGCCCAGGGCAGTGCCGAGGCGCGTGGGCCTGCGGAGGCCGGCCGCCCTGTCGCGGGCGACGGCGCGCGCCGCGACGGCCGTGTCCGCAGTGACGGCTGTGCCGGCCGACGGCGTGGCATCCGGCTGCATGGCACCCGGCTGCGTGGCATCCGCCGTCCGGTCGGTCTTCCGTCCCCGGCTCATCGCGCACCGCTTCCACTCGTCGCCGGCTGCGGGCCGGCACCGGCCGGCTCGTCGTCCCTCCGGCCGTCCCCGGGGACGCCGGACACGGCGTCGTCGGAGGACGGACGCCGGGAGGCCGGTCGCTGTGGGTGGCCGCCCTTCGGCCGCACGACCGCGGGCCGGACCGGGACGGGGATGGCGAGCAGCAGCGTCAGTCCGAGGACGATCGCCTGGAGCCCTTCGGCCCAGGGCTGGTAGGCGCCCGTGTAGGAGAGGTCCACCCTGCCGCCCGCGGCGGGCAGCGCGAAGGCCTGCTGCCACCCGTCGGACACGGGCTCGAGCCGTTCGCCGTCGAGGCTCGCGTGCCACCCGGGGTCGGCCTCCTCCGCCAGGACGAGGCGCCGGCCCTCGGCGCCCGCGGGGACCGTGCCGGCCGCGTCCACGTCCGACGACGGGACGAGCGCCTCGGTCCGTCCCTCGGCATCGACGACCCGCACCCGGGCCGTGGGATCGCCGGCGTCCTCCGTGCCGCCGCCGAGCGTGGCGGGAACAACGCGCCAGAGGCGCCCCGCCTCGGTGTCGCCGACGGCGGTGAGGCCGGGTACGGCGTCGATGCGGCCGCTGAGGAAGTCCCCGGCGGCCTCGGACTGCCGGAGGACCACGAAGCCGACGCCCAGCTCGCGCAGGTCGCCGCGCGGGTCCGCACCCGTGGCACCGACGATCACGGCGACGCTCGTGCGGAGGAGCCGGGCGGACTCGCCGTCCTCCCGCAGGGTCACCTGCCCGGCGCCCTGCAGGGCGCGGGCGGCGTACAGCGGGTTGAGGGCGTCGAGGGTCGTCCCGGCGCCGCGCGTGAGGGCGGCGCCGACGTTGTCGTCGTCGTCGACCGTGACGACGAGCGTCCGGGTGCGGTCGGGGCCCGTGCCGCGGTCCGCCGCCGTCGCGGGCAGCGGACGCCCGGCCACGGGCTCCAGGCCGATCCCCGTGCCGAAGACCGAGGAGCCGGTTCCCGCGGCGGGCACCTCCTCGGCGGGGCTGCCGGGGGGCACCGCCGGGTCGGCGACCACTGCCGGAGGCGCGGCGAGGCCGGGGGCCAGCCACAGACCCAGGCTGAGCAGCGGGCCGACGGCGAGCGCGGTGCCCGCGGCGACCCGGAGGAGCCGCCGCCCGGCGCGGGCCGGGGCCGCGGGGACGCCGGCGTCAGGGCGGCCCGGCTGCCCCGCGAGGGCGGCCGCGAGCAGGCACAGGGTCACGACCGAGACGAGCGGGCCGGGGAACACCCCGACGAGGGCCGGGCCGTCCACCGCGACCGGGAACCGCGGAGCCAGCGCGCCCAGGGCCAGTGCGAGGATCGCGAGGAGCCAGAGGGTGCGCACGAGGGTGCCGCGTCCGTTCCGCCGGAAGAGCGCGACGGCGGCCAGGGCGATCACGGGCCCGCCGATGACGATCGCGGCGACGAGCGGCCAGGGGCCCGGGCCGGGGAGACCGGCTGCGGCGGGCGCGAGCATCGGGTCGAACCGCACGGGGAACCCGAGGAGCTGCTGCCAGGGCGCGGCAGGATCGAAGGCGAGCGGAACGCCCGGGTCGCCGAGGAGACCCCGGGGATGGTCGAGGGCCGAGAACAGGTACGGCAGGTACAGCGCGACGACGGGCAGCAGGGTCCACCACAGCGTGCGCGCCCTCGTCCCGCCGACGATCAGTGCGACGACGAGTCCTGCCACGGCGAAGGCGCCGACGGAGGGCGCCGACGCCGCGGCCGCGGCGAGGACGAGACCGGCGGCGGCGCCTGCGGTCCAGCTGCGGGTCCCGTCGATCCCGGGCTTCGCGACGCCGTCCGGCATCGGGCGGAGGGCCGGCGCGCCCCCGACGGCCCGGACGATCCCCAGGAGGGCCAGGGGAAGGAGGAGGTGGGCGAGCAGCGCGCCGAGGCGGCCCTGCCCCAGCGCGACCTGCAGCGCGGGCGCCGCACCCCAGAACACCGCGGCCCAGAGGCGCAGCGCACGGGACCGCGTCAGGGCGCCGGCCGCGAACCACGCCGCCAGGCCGGCGAGGGGAAGCGCGCAGACCACGGTGACGACGACGGCCGTGTTCGCCGAGCCGAGGCCCAGCAGGGACAGCAGCCAGAGCACGTACGCGAACGGCGAGCCATGGACGGGGAATCCGGCTCCCAGTCCGGCCCACCACGCCGTCGCACTGTCCCAGACGGCGTCCGGGGTCGCGGCGACCGGCAGCAGTGCCCCTCCCGCGAGGGCCGGGGCGCCGATGAGGCCGTGGAGGCCGAGGAGCGCGGCGGCGAGCAGCACCACGACGGCCAGGACGGCCCCGGATCCGATCCAGAGCCGCGCCGGGGCGGACAGCGCGGCGAAGTCGTCGGTGCCGTCCCCCGAGGGGATGTACTCCTCGGTCCGCTGCAGCGGGTCCTGCCCGGCGGAGGCCCCGCGCGAGGTGAACGCGTCGATGACCGACCGGCGGTGGGACCACACCTCGCGGCGGGACGTGATGAGCGGGCGCACGATGGAGCGCGGCCGGCGCCGGCTCCGGGCGGCGGAGCGGCGGGACCGCCAGAGGTGGAACGGCCGGCCGACGCCGGCGAGGCTGCCGAGCAGCTGGCCCGCACCGTGGGCCGGGTCCTTCGCCAGGAGACCGAGGAGCAGCCGGGCCAGGCCCCCGAGGACGGCCCCGACGGCGAGGAAGGGCACCGCCGGCGCGGCGGCGTGCTTGAGGCGGAGGTACACCTCGGCGGCGCGCGCGCCGTGCGGCGTGGACACCGGGTGCGGCCTGGCCCGCGCGTGGCGCAGCACCGCCCTCGGCACCACCACCACGCGGTGGCCGGCGAGGCGGTTCCGCCAGCACAGGTCGACGTCGTCGCCCACGCCGTGGAGGGCCGGGTCGAAGCCGCCGAGGGCGTCCCACACGTCCCGGCGGATCAGCATGCCCGCGGAATTGACGGCGAAGACATCGCTCCGCGCGTCGTACTGCCCCTGGTCGTGCTCGTCGACATCGATCAGCGTGAGCCGTTCCGCCCATCGGCTGATGGACAGTCCCACGTCCACGAGTGCGCGGCGATCGTCCCAGGCGACCTGCTTCGCGCCGGCCATCGTGACCGAGGGGGCACGCTCCACCGCGAGGAGCAGCTCGGCGAGCGCCCCGGGTTCGGGGGCGGAGTCATCGTGGAGGAGCCACAGCCAGTCATGGCTGTCGTCCTCCCCGGACCCCCCGTACGGCGGGATCTCGGCGACGGCGGTCCGCACGGCCGTGCCGAACCCGGCGCGCGCGGGAGCACCGACCACGGGGCTGCCGGCGGGCAGCCCGAGCTGGAGGAGGGACGCCGAATCGTCCGTCGACCCCGTGTCCACGCCGACGCAGAGATCGGCGGGACGCCTCTGGCGTCCGAGGGCTTCCAGGGTTGCCGGGAGGTACGGGGCACCGTTGTGGGCTACGACAACGGCGGTGACGCGGAGGTGCTGCCGAATCAGACTGCTCGCTTCCGCAACCTGCGGCGCTCCCGCTCGGACAGACCACCCCAGATGCCGAAGCGCTCGTCGTTCTCCAGCGCGTACTCGAGGCACTCGGACTTCACGATGCAGGAGCCGCACACCTTCTTGGCGTCACGGGTGGACCCGCCCTTCTCCGGGAAGAAGGCCTCGGGGTCGGTCTGCGCGCACAGGGCGTCGGCCTGCCAGGAGAGCTCGCCGTCGTCGTCGACGTTGCCCGGCACGAGCGGCTGCCCGATCCACGCCGGCCGGCCGGCCGGCGCCGACTGCGGACGGGCGTCCTCCTGGACCTCGGGGGCGAGGCCCGGAAGGACGAGGAGGCTGCTGGGGCCTTCGACGTCGGGAAGGAGCGTGAGGGTCTGGTGGGCGCTGAGGAAGCCGGTGGCCTGGTCCTCCAGCATGGAACGCGTGTCCTCGCGGTACCGCTCGCCCCCCAGCGGATCGGCGGGATCGAGGAACCAGTCGGCGGGAACGCCCCGTGAGCCGTAGCGGGCCGAGGCCTGCGCTGCGATATCTGGTCGGTCCTGCGTGCGTTCTGCCTGCCCCATGATCAGCCTTCCCGGTGTCGCTGTTCCAGCATCAGCATGGGTCGACCCTCGCGCCCGCCTGCTGGAACAGATCCGTTGCCCTAATTACACGGGTGTAACACGATTTTCGTCAAGCGGCGGGCGGAACCTTATAGAGTCGGGGCTTGACAATCACGAGTGCCACGCCATCAAAACTACCTGTTTTCGCCGACGCGTAAGCAAGTAGTCCTACGCATCACGTCGGCACACACCGACCATCGAGCCGGAAGAGGCCCCATCATGCCACAGACACCCGCGCAGCTCCTGACAAGGATGCGGTCCGTCAGTCCCACGTCCCCCCGCCTCGTCTGGCACGGGCGGGAAGGCCGGATCGAGCTGTCGGGGCGCGTCTTCGACAACTGGGTCGCCAAGAGCTCGAACCTGCTCGTCGATGAACTCGACGCCACCGGCGGGACGACCGTCGCCGTCGACCTGCCGGTCCACTGGAAGACCCTCGCCCTCGTCTTCGCCTGCTGGCAGGTGGGCGCCGTCGTCGTGCCGGCCGACGCCGACAGCGAGCCTGCGACCTTCGCCGACGCCGACATCGTGCTCTCCTCGCGGGCAGGCCTGGAGGTGGCCCCGCCCCGCCTGATGGCCTGCGTGGCCCTCGGCTCGCTGGCGCTCCGGTGGGACGGGCCGCTGCCGCGGGGAGCGGTGGACTTCGCCGCCGAGGTGCGGTCCCACGGTGACGTGTTCCTCGACGCCATGGACGGTCCCGGTGCGGCGAGGTCCGCTCCCCTGGTCCGCACCCAGGGGCGGACACTGACCGCGGCGGACCTCGCAGGCCTCGTGGCGGTGCCGCCCGGGCACGAGCCCGGCGTGGCCTCCGCCGCCGACTCCCCCACACTGCTGCTGGAATCCGGCGTGGACCTGCTGCGGGCCCTGGCTGCCGCGTTCGCCGTATGGGAGCGGGACGGGGCGCTCGTCCTCGTGGAGGAGGGCGTACCGGTCACCGATCGGATGCTGGAAGGCGAGAAGGTCACTGACCGGCTGGGGACTGCCTGACCTTCTCGACCGCGGGCGCGGCACGGGATCCCGTGCCCGCCTGCCCGCCCTCCGGGTGGACGAGCTCCTGGTCGTGGCTGAACGCCGGGTCCTCGTCGAGTTCCACGTTGAACACCCAGAACCGGTAGGCGACGAAGCGGACGAAGGTCGCGAGCACGGTGCCGAAGACCCCGACGATGAACAGGACGCTCGGATCCGTGACCGCGAAGCCGTATTTCGCGACGGCGACGCAGCCGGCGGCGATACCCATGCCGATCACGTTGATGAAGACGAACATCACCAGTTCGCGGGCCGGGTTGGGCTGGCGGCGGCGGCGGAAGGTCCAGTAGCGGTTGGCGACCCAGGCGAACATCGTGGCCACGCCGGCCGAGACGAAGCGCGCCTTGACCTCGCTGCCGCTCATGGGGCCGTGGATCAGGTACCAGTAGAGGCCGTTGTCGATGACGAAGGCCACACCGCCGACCGCCCCGAACTTCGCCACCTCGCGCCAGAAAAGGGAGGCGAGGCCCCTGATCCGGTCCATGAGTCCTGCCACTGTCAACCTCCGTGGTCCGATACGAACGCCGGCACCGCAGGGCATGCTCCCGGCGGACCTGCAGGACAAACCGCGACGGGGCCAGCAGAGCGGGCAACCCAGGCCGACCTTTGCATGGCGCGTTTCGGACCATTTTACGGCCTCCCCGGGGCCGGCTGTCGCCAGGGGCCCCGGAAACACCCGGTGGAAGCCTGGCAGTGTCCTGTGAAACGCCCGTCGACCGCCCCGCTCCTGTCCGCCGGATGGCCGGGTCCGGCTGCCCCGTGGTTACCCTGTAGTGGTGACTTTTCCCGTGATAGGCGTCATCGGCGGCGGCCAGCTCGCCCGCATGATGGCCGGCCCCGCCGTCGAACTCGGCATCGAACTCCGCGTCCTCGCAGAGGGCCCCGACGTGTCCGCGGTGGCCGCCGTCGCCTGGTCCCGGGTGGGCGACTACCGCGACCGCGAGACGCTGCGAGCGTTCGCCGAGGGGGTCGACGTCGTCACCTTCGACCACGAGCACGTCCCCGGTGAGCTCCTCGCCGGACTGGCGGACGACGGCGTGGCCCTCCACCCCTCGCCCGCGGCGCTCCGCCACGCCCAGGACAAACTCGTGATGCGGCGCGCCGTGGACGGCCTCGGGTTGCCCAACCCGTCGTGGCGGGCCGTGACGGACGCCGCCGGCGTCGAGTCCTTCGCGGCGTCGACCGGCTGGCCGGTGGTCCTCAAGACACCCCGCGGCGGCTACGACGGCAAGGGGGTCCTCGTGCTCCGCGATGCCGAGGCGCTCGAGGCGGCCCGCGACTGGTTCACCGGCGGTGAGCTGCTCGTCGAGCAGTTCGTCCCGTTCAGCCGCGAACTGTCGGTCCTCGTGGCCCGGCGGCCGTCCGGCGACGCCGTGGCGTGGCCGGTGGTCGAGTCGATCCAGGTGGACAGCGTGTGCAACGAGGTGATCGCCCCCGCCCCGGCCCTGACCGCCGACGTCGCCCGTGCCGTCACCGCGGCCGCACTGCATCTCGCCGAGCGCCTCGACGTCACCGGCGTCATGGCGGTCGAGCTCTTCGAGACCCCGGGGTCGGGGGCGGGCTACCTCATCAACGAACTCGCCATGCGGCCGCACAACTCGGGCCACTGGACCATGGACGGCGCCGTGACCGGCCAGTTCGAACAGCACCTGCGCGCCGTCCTCGACCTCCCCCTGGGATCGACCGCCCCGCTGGCGCAGCACGCCGTCATGAAGAACATCCTCGGCGGGGCGAACACGGACATCTACGCGGCGTACCCGTCGGCGCTGTCCTCAGGACCGTCGGCTAAAGTGCACTTCTACGGCAAGGACGTGCGTCCCGGCCGGAAGATCGGCCACGTGAACGCGCTGGCGGCCCCCGGGGAACCGCTGGCCGACGTCCGCGCGAGGGCCACGAGGGTAGCCGCGACACTCCGCGACGGCGCAGAGACACCCTCCACCACTCAGGAATGACCGAAGGGAATGCAGTGACGAACGCCCAGGTAGGCCTCGTGATGGGCTCGGACTCCGATTGGCCCGTCATGGAAGCCGCAGCGGCTGCACTGGCCGAGTTCTCCATCCCCTACGAGGCCGACGTCGTCTCCGCGCACCGCATGCCCCACGCGATGATCGAGTACGGCAGGAGCGCCCACGAGCGCGGACTCCGGGTCATCATCGCCGGGGCAGGCGGCGCCGCCCACCTTCCGGGCATGCTCGCCTCCGTGACGCCGCTGCCCGTGATCGGCGTACCGGTCCCGCTGCGCTACCTCGACGGCATGGACTCGCTCCTGTCGATCGTGCAGATGCCCGCGGGGGTCCCGGTGGCGACCGTGTCCATCGGCGGCGCCCGCAACGCAGGACTGCTCGCCGTCAGGATGCTCGCCTCCGGCACGGACGAGCAGGCGGCCACCCTGCGCCGGCAGCTCACCGAGTTCGCGGGGGCGCTCCAGCGGACCGCGGAGGAGAAGGGCCGCGCACTCCGCTCCCGCATCGCGGAGTCCACGGCGGACGACGCGTGATGACGGCCTCCCGCATCGACGGCCACGGGGCGCGCGGCCCCGGCACCTTCACCGATCCCGTGCGGTACCCGGAGACCGCTCCGCCCGCGGTCCGCACCAAGCGCGCCGTCGTCCTCCTCGCCCTGACGCTCGTCCTCCCGGGCTCCGCGCAGACCGTCGCCGGGGACCGGCGCCTCGGGCGCAGGGCGCTGCGCACCACGTTCGCCTGCTGGGGGCTCCTGCTCCTCGGGCTCGTCCTCGCCGTCACGGACCGGAGCCTCATCGTCGGCATCGTCACGCACCGCTGGTGGTCCCTGCTGCTGATCGCGGTGATGCTCGGGATCGCCGTCGGGTGGGCGCTGCTCTTCCTGAACACCCTGCGCCTCATCCGCCTGCCCCTGCTCGACCGCGGCGTGCGCCCCCTCGTGGCCGGGGCGCTCGCGGTGCTCATGGTGCTCACCAGCGGATCCCTCGCCTACGGCGCCTACGTCCTCGGCGTGGGCCGGTCGACGGTCGGCTCCATCTTCCAGTCCGGCCCCGCCTTCGACCCCGTGGACGGCCGCTACAACTTCCTCCTCATGGGCGGCGACGCCGGCGAGGATCGCACCGGTCGCAGGCCGGACAGCATCTCGGTGATCAGCGTCGACGCGGAGACGGGCGCCACCGTCACGTTCAGCATCCCGCGCAACTTCCAGAACGCCCCGTTCTCCGAGGACTCCCCCCTCTGGGAGGTCTACCCCGACGGCTACAACTGCGGCGACCCGTGCATCATCAACAGCCTGTACACGGACGTGACGCAGAACTACCCGGACCTGTACCCCGACGATCAGGACCCGGGCGCCGAGGCGATGATGGACGCCGCGAGCGGTGTCCTCGGGATCGAGGTGCAGTCCTACGTCCTCGTCGACATGAACGGCTTCGAGCAGCTGGTCGACGCCATGGGCGGCATCCGGATCGACGCGGGCGGGTGGGTCCCCATCACCGCCGCCGAGATCCCCGGGACCAATCCCATCCGCCACTACCCGCCGGACGGCTGGATCAAGCCGGGCGTGCAGACCCTCGACGGCTACCACGCCCTCTGGTACGCCAGGAGCCGCGAGTTCGTCACGGACTACGACCGCATCGCCCGCCAGCAGTGCGTCCAGCAGGCCATGATCGCGCAGCTGGACCCGGCCACCCTCCTGACGCGGTTCCAGTCGATCGCCGCAGCCGGCACGCAGATCGTCGAGACGGACATCCCGCAGGACCAGCTGGCCGGCTTCGTGGATCTCGGGCTGAAGGCCCAGGGCCAGGAGACCCGCCGCCTGACCATCGGCCCGCCGGACTTCGGGACGCCCGCGGAGAACTTCGTCACCTACCCCGACTTCGACCTCGTCCATGCCCGGGTGCAGGAGATGCTCGCGGACGGCGACCCCGCCGCGGGCGGAGTCCTGCCGCTCGAGCGCGCGGGGCTTCTCGCCCGGGTGCCGGCCCAGACCACCGACGACTGGATCACCGAGGAGTACCTGCAGGAACTCGCGACAATCGGCGACGACGTGACGCTCAGCGAGCTGCTCGCCGACAACGGGGAGTGCTCCCCCGCCTGACCTGCTCCCGCCGCCGACAACCTCCCGACCATCCCAAGGACCTGACGATGTATCTCCTCGACAACACCCTCCGCCCCTACGCCTGGGGATCGGACCACGCGATCGCCGACCTGCTGGGCAGGGAACGGTCGGGCGGTCCCGAGGCGGAGCTGTGGATCGGCGCGCACCCGGACTCACCCTCGGTGGCGCGCGGCCCGGCAGGACCGGCCGACGCCGCGGACGGTGCGGGTGGCCGCGCCCTGGACACGATGATCGCGGACGACCCGGAGCACCATCTGGGCGCCGGGGTCGCAGCCGAATTCGGACGGCTCCCCTTCCTGCTCAAGGTCCTCGCCGCCGACAGCCCGCTCTCGCTCCAGGTGCATCCGACCCTCGACCAGGCCCGGGAGGGCTTCGCCCGCGAGGAGGCCGCCGGGATGGACCGCGCCGCGGCAGGGCGCAACTACAAGGACGACAACCACAAGCCGGAGATGCTCCTCGCACTGACGCCGTTCGAGGTGCTGTGCGGCTTCCGGCGCCCGGAGCAGGCGCGTGCCGTCCTCCACCTGCTGGCGGAACACTTCGACCGCGCAGGCCTCGACCTCCCTCCCCTTCTCCCGCTGCTGCTCGAGGACCTGGCCCAGCCGGAGGAGCGCACCGCCCTGCGGTCCGCGTTCGAACGACTGATCGCGGGCGGCACGGACGTCACGGAAGCGACGGCCGCCATCGTGGCCGCCCTCGCCTCCGGCGCCGCGACCGCGCCGTACGAGGCGGAGCTCTCCACGGTCACGATGCTCGATGCCCAGTACCCCGGCGATCCGGGTGTATTGATCTCGCTGCTGCTCAACCGCGTCTCGCTGGCACCCGGAGAGGCCGCCTACCTCCCGGCGGGCAACGTCCACGCGTATCTGCGCGGACTCGGCATCGAAGTCATGGCCTCCTCGGACAACGTCCTGCGCGGCGGGCTCACGCCGAAGTTCGTCGACGTGCCGGAGCTGCTCCGCACGGTCTCCTTCGAGGCCGTCGGGGTGCCGATGATCGAACCTGAGACCACCCTGCTGGGACAGGAGGTCTTCCGGCCGCCGTTCCGGGAGTTCCAGCTCCAGCGCGTCGCGCTCGAGCCCGGCGCCGCACCCGTCCCGCTGGCGCAGGAGGGCCCCGCCGTCATCCTCGTGGTGTCCGGCTCCGTGCTGCTCGACTCGCCGAAGGGGGAGCTGCTGCTGGAACGCGGCGACAGCGCCTTCCTCCCCGCCGTGGATGCTCCCGTCAACGCGCACGTGGTGTCCGGCGCCACCGGCACCGCCCTGGCCTTCGCCGTCACCACCGCCCCGGGGCGCTGAGACCGTGGACCATTTCCTGCAGAGCCCGCCGTGGGGCGCCCTCCAGCGCGACCTCGGACGCACCGTCCATGAGCGCTCGGGCCCCGGCTGGCGCTTCCTGGCCGTCGAGGAGAGCAACCCCGCCGGCACACTGCTCTACGCCCCCTACGGTCCGATCGCCACCTCCCTGGTCGCGTTCGACGCCGCCCTGGCCGCGCTGACGGACCTGGCCCGCAGCTGCGGTGCCGTGTTCGTCCGGATCGAGCCGGTGGATGCCGGCTTCCCGGCGGACGACGCCGCGCGGGTCCTGCGTGCGCGCGGCCTCCGGCCGGCGCCGGCCAACCAGCAGCCGGAGCTCACCTGGCTGGTGGATCTGGACCGGGACTTCAAGGCCGTCCTCGCGGACATGAAGCCGGTGAACCGCAACCTGTACCGGAACATCCACAAGAAGGGCGTGACGTTCCGGTCCAGCCAGGACCCGGCGGAGATCCCGGTGCTGCTGACGTTCCTGCACCTGACGGCGGCACGCAACGGCTTCACACCGCAGAGCGACGGCTACCTGACCCAGGTGGCCCGGTCCCTCATGCCCGCCGGTGCTGCGACCCTCTTCATCGCGGAACTCGACGGCGCGCCGATCGCGGCCGCCCTCGCCTACGACTCGGCGGACACGCGGACCTACGCCCACGCCGCGCTGGACGACGCCCACCGGAAACTCAGCGCCGGGATCCCCCTGCTGGTCACCCTCATGGCCGATGCCCGGGACAGGGGCCTGAAGCAGGTGGACCTCTGGGGCATCGCCCCCGCGGACCAGCCGGACCACACGTGGGCCGGTTTCACGGCGTTCAAGAAATCCTTCGGCGGCCGCGAGGTCGCCTACCCCGGGACCTGGGACCTGCCGGTGAGGAAGCTGCGCTACCGCGGATACCGGGCGGCCCGCACCGGGCTGCAGGCCACCCGCCGGGGCATCCGGATGGCCCGGACACTGCCGGACCGGCTGCGCGGCACGCTCCACCGCTGATCCGGACGCCCGTGCGGGGGCGGCCCGCTAGTCGCGGACGCGCGCGTAGGTCTCCCACTTGTGGGCCTGGTGCTCGCCGTCGACCACGCGGATGGTGCCGGACTTCGAGCGCATGACGATCGACTGCGTGAGGACCTTGTCCTTGCTGTACCGCACGCCGCGCAGGAGGTCGCCGTCGGTGATGCCCGTGGCGGCGAAGTAGCAGTTGTCGCTCGTGACGAGGTCGTTGGTCGACAGGACGCGGTCGAGGTCGTGCCCGGCATCGAGCGCCTTCTGCTTCTCCTCGTCGCTCGTGGGCCAGAGCCGGCCCTGGATGACGCCGCCGAGGGACTTGATGGCGCAGGCCGCCACGATCCCCTCGGGAGTCCCGCCGATGCCCATGAGGGCGTCGACGTCCGTGCCCTCGCGGGCCGCGGCGATGGCCCCGGCGACATCGCCGTCCATGATGAACTTGGTGCGCGCACCGGCGGCGCGGATCTCCTCCACGAGCGGCTTGTGCCGGTCGCGGTCCAGGATCATGACGTTGAGCTGGCTGACCTTCTTGTTGGTGGCCTTCGCGATGAGATGCAGGTTCTGCTTGACCGGCAGGCGCAGGTCCACCATGTCGGCGGCCTCCGGTCCGGTCACGAGCTTCTCCATGTAGAAGACGGCCGAGGGGTCGAACATCGAGCCCCGCTCCGCGACCGCGAGGACGGCGAGCGCGTTGTTGATGCCCAGCGCCGTCAGGCGGGTGCCGTCGATCGGGTCGACGGCGACGTCGCACTCCGGTCCGCTGCCGTCGCCCACGCGTTCGCCGTTGAACAGCATGGGGGCCTCGTCCTTCTCTCCCTCCCCGATCACCACGATGCCGTTGAAGTGCACGGTCTGCAGGAGCGAGCGCATGGCGTCCACCGCGGCGCCGTCGGCGAGGTTCTTGTCGCCGAAGCCCACCCAGTGGCCGCCGGCGATGGCCGCGGCCTCCGTGACGCGGACGAGTTCGAGGGCGAGGTTCCGGTCCGGTTCCTTGTCCCCGACGGCCAGGGCCGGTGACAGTGTCGAGTACTGGGCATTCGTAGCGTTCTGGGACACGTCTATCCTCATCGTCGAAGGTCATCGGGCAGTACGCGGGCGCACCTGTCCGGTGCTGTCATCATAGGCGCGTCGACGGCGCCGTGCCCGCCGGCGGCGCATCCGTGCGGCGCCCCGGACGCCCCTCCGTTAGGCGCCGTGGCCGCCATCAGCGAAAATGGAGGGGTGAGCGATCAAGGCGACGAGCGGACGACCCCCGGGACACGACCTGCATCCGGGGACGGGCAGGTCCCGGCTGTGCACCCGGCCGTGCAGCAGGCACGGCGACCGGACGACGCCCGACGCGCGGCGGAAGCGGACGCCCCGCCCATCACGCTCACCCCGAACCAGGCCAAGCGCGCCAGCTCGACGGCCCGCGGCATGCTGATCGCCACCGGCGCGACCATCGCCGTCGTCCTCCCCGTCTACTTCCTGAATCCGAGCTATACCGCGGAGACGTACCAGCGTGACATCGACGTCGAGACCGTCGCACGCCAGGCGGCGGGTGACGCCGGCTATCTCCCGGCATCCCCGGCCCTCCCCGAGGGCTGGACCTCCAACTACGCACGCTGGGTCAGCGGCCGCAGCGACGCGGTCGACTACTGGGAGGTCGGGTTCCTCACCGCGGACACCGGGTTCATCCAGCTCACCCAGACCGACGACGCGAACCCCACCTGGACCGCGCAGCGCGTCGGCGACGCGCAGGTCTCCGGGACGCGGACCATCGGCGGGCTCGACTGGGAGCTCCTCGACGCGCAGAACGGGGACACCGTGCTGACGTCGGAGGTCGACGGCGCCACGGTGATCCTCAACGGGGAGGCCTCCCTCACCGAGTTCGACACCGTGGGTGAGGCCGTCGTCGAGGACGTGCGGCAGAACGCCGCCGACGAGGCCGAGCGCCTGTCATCTTCGGACACGGACGGCTCGTGACGGGCGAAGACAGTACAGTGGGCGGCGTGACCCAGCAACTGACTCCCGCCGCCGCCTGGCAGCGACTGCAGGAGGGCAACGCGCGCTTCGTGGCCTCCGACGTCTCGCACCCCAACCAGGACGCCTCCCGCCGCACCGCACTCGTGAACGACCAGCACCCGTTCGCCGTCATCTTCGGCTGCTCGGACTCGCGGCTGGCCGCGGAGATCATCTTCGACCTCGGCCTCGGCGACGTCTTCGTGGTCCGCACCGCCGGGCAGGTGATCGACGACGCCGTCCTCGGCTCCCTCGAGTACAGCGTGAGCGTGCTCGGCGTCCCCCTGATCGTGATCCTCGGCCATGACAGCTGCGGCGCCGTCACGGCGACCATGAACGCGGTCGAGACCGGAGACATGCCCACGGGCTTCCTCCGCGACCTCGTCGAGCGGATCACACCGTCCGTCCTGACCGCGCGGCGGGCGGGCGTCACCGACGTCAACACGACGGTCATCGAGCACACGAAGCAGACCGCCCAGCGGCTGGTCGACAGCTCCCGCGTCATCTCCGACGCCGTCGAGGACGGGAAGGTCGCCGTCATCGGCGTCTCCTACCGCCTGGACGACGGCAACGCCGCGCTGGTGTCAGGATTTGGCGCACTGTAGAGCAGCGGCAAGAATTGCGGCATGACTCCAATGCCTGCAGCCGGCCCTGAATCCACCCCGACGACGGGCACCACGCCCGGCGCGGAGAGTACCGAATACCGCATCGAACACGACACCATGGGCGAGGTGCGCGTTCCGGTGAACGCCCTGTACCGGGCGCAGACGCAGCGGGCCGTCGAGAACTTCCCGATCTCCGGCACCACCCTCGAGCGCGCGCACATCGAGGCGCTCGCCCGCATCAAGAAGGCCGCCGCGACGGCCAACGCCGAACTCGGCGTGCTCGACGAGGAGCGCGCGCGGGCCATCGAGGCGGCGGCCGAGGACGTGGCGTCGGGCCGGTACGACGGCGACTTCCCCGTGGACATCTACCAGACGGGCTCGGGGACGTCCTCGAACATGAACGCCAACGAGGTCATCGCGACCCTCGCGAGCCGCGCGCTCGAAGCCGCGGGGAGCTCCACCTCGGTGCACCCGAACGACCATGTCAACGCGTCGCAGTCCTCGAACGACGTCTTCCCCACGTCCGTGCACGTCGCCGCGACGTCCGCACTCGTCAAGGACCTCATCCCGGCGCTGGCGCACCTCGCCGAGGCCCTCGAGCGCAAGGCCGAGGAGTTCAGGACCGTCGTCAAGTCGGGGCGCACGCACCTCATGGACGCCACCCCGGTCACGCTGGGGCAGGAGTTCGGCGGCTACGCGGCCCAGGTGCGCTACGGTATCGAGCGCATCGAGGCCTCGCTGCCCCGGGTGGCCGAGGTGCCGCTGGGCGGCACCGCCGTGGGCACCGGCATCAACACCCCGGCCGGGTTCTCGGCGCGCGTCATCGAACTGCTCGCCCGGGACACCGGCCTCCCCCTCACCGAGGCGCGGGACCACTTCGAGGCGCAGGCCAACCGCGATTCCCTCGTCGAGGTCTCCGGCATGCTGCGCACCATCGCGGTGTCGCTCACGAAGATCCACAACGACCTGCGCTGGCTCGGCTCCGGCCCGAACACCGGCCTCGGCGAGATCGCCCTCCCCGACCTGCAGCCCGGCTCGTCGATCATGCCCGGCAAGGTGAACCCGGTGATCGCTGAGGCCGTCATCATGGTCTGCGCCCAGGTGGTGGGCAACGACGCCACCGTGGCCTGGTCCGGCACGAACGGGGCGTTCGAGCTCAACGTCGGCATCCCCGTGATCGCCCGGAACGTCCTGGAGTCCATCCGCCTGCTGAGCAACTCGACGCGCGTGTCCGCGGACCGCATGATCGACGGCATCACCGCGAACGTGGAGCGTGCGCGCTTCCTGGCCGAGGCCTCCCCCTCGATCGTGACGCCCCTCAACAAGCACATCGGGTACGAGAACGCGGCGAAGATCGCCAAGAAGGCCGTCGCCGAGGGCCTCACGGTGCGCGAGGCCGTCGTCGCCCTCGGGTTCGTGGAGCGCGGCGAGCTGACCGAGGAGCAGCTGGATTCGGCGCTGGACGTGCTCTCGATGACGCGGCCCCCGCAGGCCTGACCCGCCGCGGGACCCCGACCCAGGGAGGGGCGCATCCGGTGGGTGCGCCCCTCCTCCGTGTCCGGGCCGCAATATTTTGCACTGAGGTATCAGTAGTGCAAATATGTACTTCATGGACGAAAGTGCAACAGGCGGGGCCCCCGGACTCCGGGAGCGCAAGCGCCGCAGGACGAGGGCCTCCGTCGTGGCGGTGGCCCGGCAGCTCACCCTCGAGCACGGCCTCGCCGGCTTCACCGTCGAGCAGCTGTGCGACGAGGTGGGCATCTCCCGCCGCACGTTCTTCAACTACTTCCCGTCGAAGGAGGATGCCGTCCTCGGGCACCCCGACGAGGGCCTCCCGCCGGCGATCCTCGACGCCTTCGTCGCCTCCGGCCGGAGCACTCCGCCCCTGCCGCTCCTCGACGCGCTCACCGACCTGTTCGCCGAGTTCGGGAGCAGGATGCCGATCTCGCGGGAGGAGTACGCGACGATGTCCGCCGTCCTGCACCGCGAACCGCACCTCCTGGCGAAGATGGCTGCCCGGGCCGAGTCGAAGTCCCAGCTCCTGACCGAACTCATCGTCGACCGCGAGGGACTCCCGGCGGACTCCCCGGAAGCGCGCATCGCCACTCTCGTGCTGGGCGGGCTCGCCCGCCGGTCCTTCGACGAGTACTTCGCGGAGGGCAACACCCTGTCCTACCTGGAGGTCCTGCGGCGGAACATCGACGCCCTGCGCTACCTCTTCCCCTCCCCTCCCGCCCCCCAGACCCAGACCCAGACCCGGAACCAGAACCAGGACACGACATGAGTACACCGACGGCGCAGGACGGCCCGCTCCTCCTCACCCAGAAACGCATCTGGATCATCTTCTCGGCGCTCATCGCCGGGATGCTGCTCTCGAGCCTCGACCAGACCATCGTCTCCACCGCCATGCCCACGATCGTGGGCCAGCTCGGCGGCGTGGAGCACCAGGTGTGGATCACGACGGCGTACCTCCTCGCCACCACGATCGTGATGCCCATCTACGGCAAGTTCGGCGACGTCCTCGGGCGCCGCAACCTCTTCCTCTTCGCCATCGCGCTCTTCACGGTCGCGTCGATCGGCTGCGCCTTCGCCACGGACTTCTGGGTGTTCGTGATCTTCCGGGCCGTCCAGGGCCTCGGCGGCGGCGGGCTGATGATCCTCTCGCAGGCGATCATCGCCGACATCGTCCCGGCCAACGAGCGCGGCAAGTACATGGGCCCCCTCGGCGGCATCTTCGGTCTCAGTGCCGTCGCCGGCCCCCTGCTCGGCGGCTACTTCGTGGACCACCTCACCTGGAACTGGGCGTTCTACATCAACATCCCCATCGGGATCGCCGCCTTCGCCATCGCCTGGTTCACGCTGCGGCTGCCGTCCAAAAAGGCCACGAAGCGCATCGACATCGCCGGCGTCGTCCTGCTGTCCATCGCCACGACGTGCCTGATCTTCTTCACCGATTTCGGCGGGGACGCGGCGGAGGGCTGGACCTCGCCGCTCACCTGGGCCTTCGGCGCCGGCATGGTCCTGGCCACGGTTGCGTTCATCCTCGTGGAACGCCGCGCAGAGGACCCGATCATCCCCCTGCACCTCTTCCGCAACCGCACGTTCGTCACCAGCACCGGCATCGGCCTGACGCTCGGCCTCGGCATGTTCGCGGCCCTCGCCTTCATGCCGACCTTCCTGCAGATGGCCTCCGGGACGTCCGCCGCCGTGTCCGGACTGCTCCTCGTCCCGATGATCGTGGGCCTCATGGGCACGTCGATCTGGTCCGGTATCGCGATCTCCCGCTCCGGCCGGTACCGCAAATACCCGATCGCCGGCGTCTCGATCACCCTCCTGACCCTGATCTGGATGTCGACGCTCACGGCGACCACACCGATCTGGGTCATCTGCACCATGCTGTTCTTCTTCGGCGCGGGGCTCGGCCTGATCATGCAGGTGATCGTCCTCGTGGTGCAGAACGCGGTGGCCCCGACCATGGTGGGCGTGGCCACGAGCACCAACAACTACTTCCGCGAGGTCGGTGCGTCGCTCGGTGTCGCCGTCTTCGGCGCCATCTTCACGAGCCGCCTCTCGGAGCGCCTCAACGGGACCTTCGCCTCGTTCGGTGCGAGCCCCGAGGCCGCCGGCCAGGCGACGTCCACGCTCGATCCCGCCGCGCTGAACGCCCTGCCGGACCAGGTGCGCGACGCCGTCGTGGGCGACTACGCCGAGTCGCTGGCTCCCGTGTTCCTCTACCTCGTGCCGTTCCTGGCGATCGCCCTCGTCCTCGCCCTCCTGCTGCGCGAGATCCCGCTCTCGACGACGTCGGGCATGGTGGCACGGGGTGAGGCGATCGGCGGGGAGGAAGCCGTCCGCCTCGAGCGGGAGCGCGAGCGGGCGGCCGCCGGGTCGCCGGAGCGATCCGGCACCTGACCTGCGCGGGCGGCCGACCCGCGCGTCAGGGGGTCAGGAGAGGAAGCGGGCCACGCCGTCGAACGAGGCCGCCCCCTGCACCAGGGCGAGGTGCCGGGGGTCGAGATCGGGCAGGGCGTCCGGGGTGAACCAGCGGACGTCGGTCGACTCGTCGTCGTTGACCCGGGCGGTGCCGCTGACCCGGCGGCACCGGAAGTCGAGGTTCAGGAACGTCACCACGTCGCCGTTGGGAAAGGTGATCGGCCCCACGACGTTCGTCCCGAGCAGGCACTCGACCTCGACGATCACGCCGGTCTCCTCCTCGACCTCGCGGCGCAGGGCCACCGCCGGTTCCTCGCCGGGTTCCACCATGCCGGTGATGATGGCCCATGCGCCATTGTCGGCCCGCCGGCCGAGGAGCACACGCCCGGCGTCGTCGAACACCACGCCGCCCACGCCCGGGAGCCAGAGGGGCGCGTGGCCGATCGAACGGCGCAGGGCGAGGACGAAGTCCGGGGTAGGCATGCGTTTCAGGGTAGTCCAGCGAGGCCGAGCGCTGCTCCCGCGACGAGGAACGGTCCGAAGGCCACCGCGGAGCGCAGCGTGACCCTGCGGGCGGCGAGGAGTGCCAGGCTCCACCCTCCGCCGAGGACGACGGCGAGTACCGGACCCCGCCAGAGCTCGTCCCACCCGGCGAACCCCAGGTACAGGCCGAGGAGTCCCGCGAGCTTGACGTCCCCGAAGCCCAGCCCCTGCGGATGGAGCAGGTGCAGCGTCGCGAAGGCCACCAGCAGGATCGCTCCCCCGCCCAGCATCCCCGGGAGGCGCTGCCAGTCCCCCGCCGCCCCGGCGGCCGCCCCCAGGAGCAGCACCGCCGCGGGATAGGACGGCAGGACGATGCGGTCCGGGAGCCGGTGCGTGCGCCAGTCGATGACGCTCAGCCGTGCACCGACGACGACGAACCCCGCGAGCGCGGCGGCGAGGAGCACGAAGGCGACGGGCTCCCTGCCCAGGTAGTCGGCGAGCACGGGGATCACGGCTCCAACCTACGCGACGGCCCTGATCCGGCGGCGCATCCACGGTTACACTGTGGAAATGTCGGCCCAGCACAGTTCCAGCCCCGAGGAGACGTTCCGCTCGCTCTGCCGCTCCTCCCCCTGGCGCTGGGAGACCCTGCGCTTCACCATCACCTGGCGTGCGCCGTCGGAGTCGGGCCGCGACACCGCGCCTCCGCTCACGGCCTGGCTGCGCCGGCCCGCGGCGCTGCGCGTGGAGGCCGCGGACGGCACGCTCCTCCATTCGACCACCGGCAACGAGACCTCCCGCGACGCCATGTACGTGAGCGCCACCCGGAAGTCCTGGCTCCTCGCACCGCGCCTCGTGACCCCCGTCTACGACGACGCCGGGTTCGTGCGGCGCCGGCCCGAAGCCGCGTACGGCGAGGCGGTCTTCGGCGATCCGCGCTGGTCCTCGATGCTGGACCCCGTGGAGCTCGCCGGGAACGCACCCGTTGCGATGGTCTACCCGGGGGCCGAGCGGGTGGAGATCGAGGATCTCGCCGACGAGGTGTTCGCGGGCCGACCGGTGCTCGCGGCGACGCTCACCCCCAACGCCGGCTACACCGCGACCGCGCCGGGCCACCCCCTCATCGGCGACGGGCGGACGCGCGTGCTCATCGACGTCGGCACGGCGGTCTGCGTGTCGACGACGGCGCTCGACGGCCCGTCGGGCGGCGCCGGCCACGACCTGCAGATCCTCGGCGTGGACGAGTACCTGACGGACGACTACTTCCGGGCGGCACCGCCCGAACTGAGCGACGTGAGCCGGCACGTGCCGTGGATCGTGGAATGACCTAGATCTCCGCGCCCTCCAGCAGGTCCGTCACGAGGGCAGCGATGGGCGAGCGCTCGGACCGCGTGAGGGTCACATGCCCGAACAGGGGGTGCCCCTTGAGGATCTCGACGACGGCCGCGATGCCGTCGTGGCGTCCCACGCGCAGGTTGTCACGCTGGGCGACATCGTGCGTGAGGACGATCCTGGAATTCTGCCCGATGCGGCTCATGACCGTCAGGAGCACGTTCTTCTCGAGGGACTGCGCCTCGTCGACGATGACGAAGGAGTCGTGCAGGCTCCGGCCACGGATGTGGGTGAGCGGCAGGACCTCCAGCATGCCGCGGTCCAGGACCTCCTCGACGACCTCCTGCGACACGATCGCACCGAGGGTGTCGAAGACCGCCTGCGCCCAGGGGTTCATCTTCTCGTTCTCGCCGCCGGGCAGGTAGCCGAGTTCCTGGCCGCCCACGGCGTAGAGCGGCCGGAAGACCACCACCTTGCGGTGCTCCCGGCGTTCGAGCACGGCCTCGAGCCCCGCGCACAGGGCGAGGGCGGACTTGCCGGTGCCGGCGCGTCCGCCGAGCGAGACGATCCCCACCTCGGGATCGAGCAGGAGGTCGATGGCCAGGCGCTGCTCGGCGGAGCGGCCGTGCAGCCCGAAGACGTCGCGGTCGCCCCGCACCAGGCGGACGTGCTTGTCCGCCCCCACCCGCCCCAGCGCGGAACCGCGCGGCGAGAGCAGGATGACGCCGGTGTTGACCGGCTGCTCGGCCGCGGCCGGCGTGAACACGGCCTCGTGGCGGTAGAGCGTGTCGACCTCCTCGACGGTGGCGTCGAGTTCCACCACGCCCGTCCAGCCGGAATCCCGGACGAACTCGCTGCGGTACTCCTCGGCCTTCAGGCCCATCGCGGAGGCCTTGAGGCGCAGCGGCAGGTCCTTCGAGACCACCGTGACATCCCGCCCGCCGACGGCGAGGGACTTCGCGACCGCCAGGATGCGCGCATCGTTGTCACCGCTCCGGAACCCGACCGGGAGCACGTCCGGGGAGACATGGTTCAGCTCGACGCGCAGCGTACCGCCCTCGTCCCCGAGGGGGACGTCCCGGTCGAGGCCGCCGTGGGCCACCCGCAGGTCGTCCAGCAGCCCGAGCGCCTTCCGCGCGAAGTACCCGAGCTCGGGATCGTGCCGCTTGCCCTCGAGTTCGGAGATCACGACGACCGGCAGGACCACCTCGTGCTCGTCGAACCGCAGGATGGCGCGGGGGTCCGACAGCAGGACCGAGGTGTCGACGACGTAGCTGCGACGGTGGGGCGATACAGCAGGCGATGGTGCGGTGGTGCTGGTGGCCATGTGGACTCCGCTCCGGGGTGGACCCACCCCGACGTCGTAGGGTTGACGCGGGCACGGATCCGGACCCGGGTCGATGGCTCGACCCTACGCCTCCCGTCCGGACGGCGCGCGCCGGAGCCGCCGTGTCCGTGGTGAACGGACGGTTAACCCTCAGGAACCGAAACGGCGCTGGCGTCGGCCGAAGTCGCGCAGGGCGCGCAGGAAGTCCACGCGGCGGAAATCGGGCCAGAGGGCCTCGCAGAAGTAGAACTCGCTGTACGCGCTCTGCCACATGAGGAAGCCGGAGAGCCGCTGCTCGCCGGAGGTGCGGATGACGAGGTCCGGGTCCTGCTGGCCGCGCGTGTAGAGGCGGGAGGAGATGTGCTCGTCCGTGAGCTCCTCGGCGAGCGTCTCCAGTGACGTCCCCCGGGCTGCGGCGTCCCGCATGAGCTCCTTGACGGCGTCGACGATCTCACGGCGCCCCCCGTAGCCGACCGCGACGTTGACGTGGATCCCGTCGATCTTCTCCGTGGAGGCGGCGAGGTCCACGAGCTTGCCGCTGAGGTCCTCCGGCAGCAGGTCGAGGGCTCCGACGGGCTGCACCCGAACCCGGTTGCTTTCGCCCAGCCGGTCCAGGGTATTGGCGATGATGTCGAGGAGCTGGTCGATCTCCTCCTGGGGCCGGCCCATGTTGTCGGTGGAGAGCATGTAGAGCGTGACCACATCCACGCCGAGCTCCTCGCACCAGCCGAGGAACTCGTGGATCTTGTCCGCGCCGGCCTGGTGGCCGTGGCTCGTCGGGGCGCCCGCGAGCTTCGCCCACCGACGGTTCCCGTCCACCATGACGCCGATGTGGTGGGGGATGCGCTCGGGCGCGAGGTTGCGCTGCAGCCTGCGCTCGTAGACGCTGTAGCCGACTTCGGGGAACTTCCACGTCACGCCGGGCAACACCTCCTGGATCCACGCTCCGGCGGTCCGGAACTCCGTCGCACCGGACCACCCGGCGCTGTGCGCATACCTCGTTCTACCGTACCGGCAGTCGCCTTATAAAGGGCTGCATGGCCGCCGTCGAGGTGTTGCGGACGCGTCGCCGGCCGCCGTCCGCGGGTGCCGCCGTGGGCTAGAATCCGGGCTATGACCCCGCGCGACCAGGCCCCCCGCTCCCGCCCCTCGGACTCCGCCGGCAGCCGTGTCGCGGCGTTCGAGGACACGGTCGGTTCGATGGCGGGACCCCTCGCGGACGCCATGGCCGCCAAGCCGCTGTGGCGGGGCTGGATCCATGCCGTCGCGACCCCGCTGGCGGTCGCGGCCGGGATCGTCCTCGTGGCGCTCGCGCCCACGCCGGCGCTGAGGATCACCTCCGCCATCTACGCCTTCACCGGCGTCCTGCTCTTCGGCGTGAGCGCCGTCTACCACCGCGGGAACTGGAGCCCCCGGGTGAAGGCGGTGCTGAAACGCCTCGACCACACCAACATCATGCTGGTCATCGCCGGGTCCTACACACCGCTCGCCTGGGCACTGCTGGAGCGCGGGAAGGCCGAGACCCTGCTGTGGATCATCTGGGGCGGCGCGATCGCCGGCGTGCTGTTCCGCAACTTCTGGGTCGATGCCCCGCGGTGGCTGTACGTCCCGATCTACGTGGCGCTGGGCCTCGCCTCGGTGTTCTACCTGCCCGACTTCTTCCGGGCCGACGTCGCCGCGGCCGTCCTCATCTGCGTGGGCGGCGCGCTCTACATCGCGGGCGCCGTGTTCTACGGGATCAAGCGTCCCAACTTCTCGCTGCGCGTGTTCGGCTTCCACGAGCTCTTCCACGCCTTCACCGTGGCGGCCTTCGCCGCGCACTTCATCGCGATCATGCTGGCCGTCCTGGACCCCGTCCCGGCCTAGCCGTCGCGACCTAGCGGTTGTCCGGACCGTGCTTGCCGCCGGGCATGGGCCGCCCGGCGTCGTCCGGGCCCGGCGCACCGGGCCGGGGGACATCGGCAACGCCGTCGGCAGCACCGTCCGGATCGGTACCGTCCGGATCGGTACCGTCCGGATCGGTACCGTCCGGATCGGTACCGTCCGGATCGGCGGCGGCCTCGCGCTGGGCGCGCGCCTGGTCCACCTCCGCGGTGTAGCGGACGCGGCGGATGCGCTTGGTCATGTCGCGGATGAGGAGGATCACCAGCACGACGACGAAGAGCGTCGCCAGGAATCCGAGGGTGCCGGGCGTCACGGACGCGGGGTCCAGGCCCGGTTTCAGCGTCGGATCGCCCGACGGCGTCATCGTCGTTGCAGCCAGGCTGAGGTCAAGGAACACGCAGGCACCACTTTCGAAGCTCGCAGCGGATCACGGTGACCGCCGCGAGCAATTCTACGCGGGATAGAACTGGCCCATGGACCGGGAGGGGTCCTAGGCGTCGGCGGTGATCCCGGCGAAGAAGTCGTGTTCGGGCAGCTCCGAGTCCACCCTCGAGGCGATGAGCGAGTAGTCCTCCCACGGCCACACCTTCTGCTGCATCTCGATCGACACGGCGAAGAAGAACCCGTCGGGGTCCACCTGCGTACGATGCGCGAGGAGCGCCCGCTCACGGTGCCCGAAGAAGTCCGCGCAGTGGATCTGCGTGGTCGTCGCGTGGGTGGGGGCGGGCGGCTGGTGCCCCTCGGCGTCCGACTCGAGCCACTGTGCGATGCGCTCGGCATACGGTGACTGCAGGCCGGCCTCCTCGAGGGCGAAGTGCAGGGCGCGGAAGCGCTCCGGGTTGAACGCGCGGTCGTAGTAGAGCTTCGATGCGCTCCACGCCTCCCCCGTCCCGGCGTAGCGCCCGGGGTCGGCTGCGGCCTCGAACGCCTCGACGGCCACGCGGTGGGCCATGATGTGGTCGGGGTGCGGGTAGCCGCCGTTCTCGTCGTAGCTGATGATCACGTGGGGGCGGAACTCGCGGACGAGCTTCACGAGCGGCGCGGCCGCCCGCTCGAGCGGCTGCAGGGCGAAGCACCCCGCCGGCAGGTCGGGCAGGGGGTCGCCCTCGGGCAGCCCGGAGTCCTCGAAGCCGAGCCACCGGTGCCGGACGCCGAGCTCGGCGGCGGCGCGGGCCATCTCGAGCCGGCGGAGGCCCGGGAGGTCGCGCCTGCCGTGTGGGTCCTCGTTCATCGCCGCGTTCAGGATGTCGCCGCGCTCACCCCCGGTGCACGTCGCGACCATCACCTCGGCTCCGGCCGCCACGTAGCCGGCCATGGTGGCCGCACCCTTGCTCGACTCGTCGTCCGGGTGGGCGTGGACGGCGAGGAGGCGGAGGCCCTCGCGGGACTCGCCGGGCTGATCCTGGGGTGGCAACACGCGCTCCTGGCTTGTCGGGGAGGTTCGGGTGGGAGCGGCCGGAGGGGGCCGCCGTCGACGGACGGTAAAATGGGAGCGTGAGCTCCGCCGAAACGCCAACACCCAGAGTAGCCAATCGCTACGGCACCCCCAAGCCGAGGAAGCCGATGGGCCGGGTCCGGTTGCTGGTCGTCGCAGTGGTCCTCGCCGCCGTGGCGGCGATCGCCGCCGTCGCCCTCACCACCGGCAGCCCTCCCGTCTCCTCGAAGGACGTCGGCTTCTCCCTCGCCTCGGACGAGCTGGCGAGCGTCGATTTCGAGGTGACGAAGGACCGCTCGGCGACCGCGCAGTGCGCCGTGCAGGTGCTGAGCGAGAACTATGCGGTGGTCGGGTGGAGGGTCGTGACCATCGGCCCGAACGGCGACGAGGAGGGCGCCAACGACGGCGGCACCACGGCCCACCGGACCGATGTCCGCCTCGATTCGCCCGGCGTGTCCGGCGGTGTCAACGCCTGCTGGATCGTGGAGGACTGAGCCGGCCGGCCGGACTGCTTGGGTTCTGGCCCTCCCCCCTCTAGAATGAGGGGATACGTATCGCCCCGCTTCACCGGCGTACCGGCCACCCGGTCCCACGAGGCGGGGTGTTTGCTTGCCGGTGACACAAGGCTGCAATGCCGGCCCGTCGAGTGACCATGAGCCCCGCCGTCCTGGTGGCGGCCGTACTGAAGGAGTTATCCCGTGTCCACGAACAGCGTTCCCATCGCCGCCTGGCTCACGCAGGAGTCCTACAACCGGCTCAAGACCGAACTGGACCACCTGTCCGGTCCGGGTCGCACCGAGATCGTCGCCCGCATCGAGCAGGCCCGCTCCGAGGGCGACCTCAAGGAGAACGGCGGCTACCACGCCGCCAAGGAGGAGCAGGGCAAGGCCGAGGCCCGGATCCGCCAGCTCACGCACCTGCTGGAGAACGCACATGTCGGCGAGTCGCCGGCGGACGACGGCGTCGTCGAGCCGGGCATGATGGTGTCCGCGAAGATCGCGGGCGACGTCGAGAACTTCCTCCTGGGCAGCCGTGAGGTGGCCGGTGACACGGACATCGACGTCTACAGCGAGAAGTCGCCCCTGGGCGCCGCCATCCAGGGGACGAAGGCCGGCGACACCGTCACCTACGTGGCACCGAACGGCAAGGAGATCACCGTCGAGATCATCTCGGCCACCCCGTACGTGGGCTGACCCGTCAGCCCACCCGCCGGCTACGCGCCGGTCCCGAAGCGGTCCGCCCTCCCGGGGGCGGGCCGCTTCCGTTTGAGCACGAACGCGGCGAGGATCCCCCCGAGCGCCCCGAAGAGGTGCGCCTGCCAGGAGATGTTCGTGCCGGCCGTGGGCAGGACGCCCCACAGGATGGACCCGTAGGCGACGAACAGGACGACGGCGAGCAGGATCTGCTTCCAGTCCCGGTTGTAGAAGCCGCGCGTGATCAGGTAGGTGAAGAGGCCGAACACCACGCCCGAGGCGCCGATGGTGAGCCCGCCCCCGAACAGCCAGGTGCCGATGCCGGAGGCGAGCCAGCAGATGCCGACCGCCGCGGCGAACCGCCGCGCACCCTCCAGGAAGGCGAGGAACCCGAGGACCAGCAGGGGCAGGGTGTTGCTGGCCAGGTGCTGGACCCCGCCGTGCAGCAGGGGCGCGAAGACCACACCGTCGAGCCCGTCCACGCTGCGGGGGGCGATCCCGAGGGTCCTCACGAGCATGTTCCCGAGCACGGCGTCGAGCAGGAACACCGCCCACATCGCGGCGACCAGGCCGACGACGGTGATCAGTCCGGTCTGCGCCCGCCGGGCGAGGGGGTGCACGGCCCGGGACCTCACCCCTGCACGACCACGGGCTGGAAGCCCTCGGCGCGCAGGTTGCTGAGGACCTGCTCGCAGTGCTCGTCGCCCTTGGTCTCCATGTTGATGGTGATCGCGACGTCGCCCATGCTGATCGACCCGCCCACCCGCGTGTGGTCGACGCCCGTCACGTTCGCGTCCGACTCCGCGATGATCCGCGAGATGGTCGCGAGCGAGCCAGGACGGTCGTCGAGGAGCATGCGCACCACGAGGTAGCGTCCCGCCGCGGCGAGGCCGCGCTGGATGACCTTCAGCATGAGCATCGGGTCGATGTTGCCGCCGGAGAGCACCACCACGGTGTTGCCCGGATCGGCGCCGTCCTCCGTCAGCTTGCCGTCGAGGAGGGCCGCCACACCGACGGCGCCGGCCGGTTCGACCACCATCTTCGAGCGTTCCAGCAGGAAGATGAGCGCCCGCGCGAGGGAGTCCTCGCTCACCGTCACGACGTCGTCCACGAGCTCCCGGATGATCGAGAAGGGCAGCTGGCCCGGCCGGCCGACGGCGATGCCGTCCGCCATGGTCGAGACCTTGGTGAGGGGCACGAGGGCGTCCGCGGCGAGGGAGGGAGGATAGGCGGCGGCGTTCTCCGCCTGCACGCCGATGATGCGGATATCCCGCCCGAGCTCCTTCGCGCGTGCCTTGACCGCGACGGCCACCCCGGCGAGGAGCCCGCCGCCGCCCACGCCGATGAGGATCGTGTCGACGTCGGGCACCTGCTCGAGGATCTCGAGGCCGACGGTTCCCTGTCCGGCCACCACGTCCACGTCGTCGAACGGATGCACGAACACGGCACCGGTCTCGTCGGCGTACCTCCGGGCCTCGGTGAGCGCCTCGTCGACGTTGTGGCCGTGCAGCACCACCTCGGCTCCGTGCCCGCGCGTCGCGGCGAGCTTCGGCAGGGCGACGCCGAGGGGCATGTAGATGCGGGCCGAGATGCCCAGCCGCGCCGCCGCCACCGCCACGCCCTGCGCATGGTTGCCGGCGGAGGCCGCGACGACGCCGCGGGCGCGTTCGGCGTCGCTCAGCTTCGCCATCCTGTTGTAGGCCCCGCGCACCTTGAAGGAACCCGCGCGCTGCAGGTTCTCGCACTTGAAGGACACGGTGGAGCCGGTGAGCCGGCCGAGGGCCCGCGACTGCTCGATCGGGGTGCGGGCGATGACCCCGTCGAGGGTCCGGTGTGCCGCTTCGACGTCGGCGAGGGTCACGGCGAGGTCGGTGGCGGGGTCGGTGGCGAAGCCGGTGGTCATTGCTGTCTGCTCGGTCACGGGGAGGTCTCTTCCTGGGGGGCTGGCGCGGCGGCGGGCGGGTCCGGGGTGCTGGCCGGTGACGACGAAGGCTCGTGCCCCGCCGTGACCGGCCCTCTAATGCCGGACCCTCCCTCCTGGGGCCAGCCCTGCCGGAGCACGGCGTCGTCGTGCTCCCAGGCCCTGTGCGAGATGTAGCGTACGGATGCGTTCAGGACCGCCAGGATCGGGACGGAGAACAGGGCGCCGGGGATCCCGGCCACGATCGTGCCGCCGGCGACGGCGAGGACCACCGCGAGCGGGTGGAGGGAGACGGCCGGCCCCATGACGAGCGGCTGGAGCACATGTCCCTCGACCTGCTGCACGAAGAGGACGATCGCGAGCATGATCAGGGCGTTGACCCATCCGTTGGCGACGAGCGCGAGCAGGACGGCGACGGAGCCGGTGGCCAGTGCGCCCACGACGGGGATGAACGAGCCGAGGAACACGAGGACGCCGAGCGGCAGCGCCAGGGGCACCCCTATGATCGCGGCTCCCACGGCGATGCCGATGGCGTCCACGCCCGCGACGAGGATCTGGACGCGCACGTAGCGTGCCATGGACAGCCACCCCGTGCGGCCCGCGCCGTCGATCGCCGCCCGGGCGCGGACCGGCGCGAGTCCGACGACGAACCGCCAGATCCCGGGGCCGTCGAGCATGAAGAAGATCAGCGAGAACACCGTGAGGAAGATCCCCGCGGCGATGTGCCCCGCGGTGGACCCGAAGGAGAGGGCGCCGCTGAGGATGGAGGCGCTGTTGTTCTGGATCGCGCCCCCGAGGTCCTGCAGGTACGAGTCGATCTGCGTCGCGGTGAGCTGCAGGGGCCCCTGGGACAGCCAGTCCAGCAGTTGCTGCACCCCCGCGACGGCTTCGCCCCACAGGCTCGCCATCCCGACGGTGAGCTGCTGGCCGACGAGCAGGAGGGCGCCCGCGATGACGCCGAAGAATCCGACGAGCGTGATCGCGACGGCCAGCCCGTTCGGGACGCGCCGGCGGTGCAGCGCGATCTTCAGCGGCAGGAGCAGCGCGGCGAACAGGCCCGCGACCATGAGCGGGATGACGAGCACCGAGATCCAGGTGAGGAGGTAGACCAGCACGCCCCCCACGACGATGACGAGTCCCAGCCGCCAGGCCCAGGACGCGGCGACGCGCAGGGCATAGGGGACGTCGGACCGCTCGTCCATCCGGAGCGGACGGGGCGACGCGGCACGGACCGGGGACGGTCCGGGGAGGGTCACAGCACCGCGGCTCA
The DNA here is from genome assembly GCF_023100725.1 of Arthrobacter antioxidans. Classification (NCBI taxonomy): domain Bacteria; kingdom Bacillati; phylum Actinomycetota; class Actinomycetes; order Micrococcales; family Micrococcaceae; genus Arthrobacter; species Arthrobacter antioxidans. The sequence continues at coordinate 977,497 of NZ_CP095501.1, read as the reverse complement.
CGGCGCGCTGCAAGGCGCGCTGGGGTTTCGCTCCGCGGAGACGCTGCATGGCCCAATCTTTCCATAGAACCCCCGCGCGCCCGCTACCCGAGAGCCGGCAGGATCCCCCACCGGGCCGAGAACGAAGCGCCCGGATCGAGCCACCGCAGGCCCTCCCCCGAGTTGAACGCGTCGGCCGGGGCGGTCATGGGCTCGACGGCCACGGCCTTGTCCACGCCGGGGTAGATGGTGCTCACGTACACGTGGGCGTAGGCGAAGGAGGCGTCGGCCCAGAGGGTGACGCTGCGTCCGTCCGGGGCGGCGAGGACGTGCTCGTGGCGCCCGCCGACGGTGCGGAGGTCCGTGAACGCCGTGTCGAACCGGAGGTCACCGATCCTCCGGCCGGTCCGCAGGTCGTGCTGGCCGGTGACGTCCACCGTGCCGGTGGGGATCGACCGGTCGTCGGTCTCGATCATCCGATCCGCCAGCAGCGTCAGCGTCAGCTCCTCCGTGGGCACGTCGGAGATCTTCAGGTAGGGGTGGGCGCCGAGGGCGAAGGGCGCGGCGTCCGGGGAGAGGTTCGTCAGCTCCTGCGTGACGGTGAGCTGCTCCTCGGTGAGCTCGTAGGTGGCGCGGTGGAGGAGGTGGAAGGGATAGCCGTGCTGGGGGAAGATCTCGGCCTCGAGGACGGCGTGGGCGGAACCGGCGTCGACCGTCCGGTAGCCGGTGTTGCGGAGGAGTCCGTGGATGGCGTTGCCCTTGGACGGCTCCGTGATGTCGAGGCGCTGTTCCTCGCCGTGCAGCGACCAGCGGCCCTCGGCCACGCGGTTGGGCCAGGGGGCGAGGAGGATCCCGCCCCCGCCCGCGGGGATGTCGCCGTCGCCCCAGGTCTCGGTGAGTGCGACGCCGGCGCACTCGTAGGAGCGCAGGGCCGCCGCGAGGCTGGCGACGACGGCCGTCGACGTGCCCGCCCGCAGGGTGTGGTTGATGCCGCTTGCCGGCCGTGGAGTCGCCATGCAGCGATGCTACCCGCGCCGGTCGTGCGCGAACTCCTCCTGCGGCGGGGTGGCAGGGAGCCCTATGATAGGTTTTGTTCGTTTCAGTGCGGACTCGTTCGGTTCCGTCTCGTCCCCGGCAGGAGGGTCATGCTCGCAGCAGAGCGCCACGCGGCGATCCTCGAGCGCCTCTCCGGGCAGCCGGCCGTGCGGGTGAGCGGGCTGGCGATCGCACTCGGCGTCTCGGAGATGACGGTCCGCCGGGACATCGACACCCTGGAGGCCCGCGGGGCGCTGATCCGCGTCCACGGAGGAGCCGTGCGCCCGGGCAGCCTCAGCTCGGTCGAGGCCGGCTTCGACGCCAACCGGACACGGGGCGGCGCGGCGAAGCAGCAGATCGCGGCCACGGCGGTGTCCCTCCTGGCCCCCGGCATGACCGTCTCCGTGACGGGCGGCACCACCACCTTCGCCCTCGCCCCCCTCCTCAGCCGGATCCAGGGGCTGACGGTGATCACCAACTCGCTCCCCCTCGCGGACGAGCTGTTCAGGCTGAGCGCCGCCGCGCTCTCCGACGGCACCCCCAGGGTGCTGCTCTCCGGCGGCGAGCTCACCCCGTCGAAGGCCCTCGTGGGCCCGCTCGCGACCGGCACCATCTCCTCCCTCCGGGCGGACCTGTGCTTCATGGGCGCCCACGGCGTGGACGCCGCCGCGGGCATCACCACGCCCAACCTCGCCGAGGCGGACACCAACCAGGCGTTCGCCCGCACCTGCGGCCGGCTCGTCGTGCTCGCGGACGCCACCAAGATCGGCGTCGTGAGCCTCGCCCGGGTCGCGGCGCTCGACGCCGCGGCCATCCTCGTCACCGACCGACACCCCGGCACCGACTACGCCGCACACACCCGCATCCTCTGCGACCCCGTCACCGACCCCCACCTGGAAGAGCGCCCATGACCCTCATCACCCCCACCCGCCTGTCCGACGGGCGCGAGCTGATCTACTTCGACGCGCACGAGTCCAGTGCCGCACGGCACCGCGACGTGGATGCCACGCGTGACGCGCGCGAGCTGCCCGCGCGTGGACCGGCAGGGACCGCCCGCTACGACGCCCTGACCGGCGAGTGGATCGCGGTGGCCGCCCACCGCCAGTCACGTACCCACCTGCCGCCCGCGGACCAGTGCCCGCTGTGCCCGACGACGCCGTCGAACCTCTCGGAGATCCCGGCCTCCGACTACGAGGTCGTGGTGTTCGAGAACCGCTTCTCCTCCTTCGGCCCCGACCTCGGCGACCTGCCGGCCGACCCCGCCTGGGGTACGACGTCGACGGCGTACGGCCGGTGCGAGGTCGTCGCGTTCGACTCCGCGCACGAGGGCTCCTTCGGGTCCCTGCCGCCGGAGCGCGCGCGGACCGTGATCGACGCCTGGGCCCAGCGCACCGAGGCGCTGTCCGCGATGCCCGGCATCAAGCAGGTCTTCTGCTTCGAGAACCGCGGAGCGGACATCGGCGTGACGCTCCTGCACCCGCACGGGCAGATCTACGCCTACCCGTTCATCCCGCCCCGCGCCGCGACCCTCGCCGCGAAGGCCGCCGGGTTCTTCGAGGCCTCCGGCGGACGGCAGACGCTCATGGGGCACGCCCTCGCCGCCGAACGGCAGTCCGGCGAGCGCATGGTCATCGAGGGCGAGCACTTCAGCGCCTTCGTGCCCTTCGCCGCCCGCTGGCCGATCGAGGTCCATCTGGTCCCCCACCGGCAGGTCGCGGACATCGCGGGTCTCACGGGCGAGGAGCGCGACGAGCTCACGACGGTCTACCTCGAGCTCCTCGGCCGGCTCGACGCCCTCTACCCCACGCCCACGCCGTACATCGCGGCGTGGCAGCAGGCGCCCGTCGACGCCGCACTGCGGCCGGCGAGCTACCTCCACCTCCAGCTCACCTCCCCGCGCCGTGCCGCCGACAAGCTGAAGTTCCTGGCGGGTTCCGAAGCGGCCATGGGCGCCTTCATCAACGACACCACCCCGGAGAAGGTGGCGGAGGCCCTCCGCAGCGCCTCTCCCGCCACAGCCCGGAAGGACCAGGCATGAACACCACCCCCCACGAGCTCGCGGCCGCCTTCACCGACCGCTTCGGCCGCGAACCGGACGGCCTGTGGGCCGCCCCCGGTCGCGTCAACGTCATCGGCGAGCACACCGACTACAACGACGGCTTCGTCCTGCCCTTCGCGATCAGGCACTCGACGACGGTCGCCGTGGCGGTGCGCCCGGACCGGATGGTGCGGGTCGCCTCGACCTTCGCCGCGGACGACGCCCCGGTGACCGCGGATCTCGACACCCTCGAGGAAGGTGGCGTGGAGGGCTGGTCGGCGTATCCCCTCGGCGTGCTGTGGGCCATGGAGCAGTCCGGCTACCGCTGCCCCGGCATGGACATCCTGGTGGACTCGTCGGTCCCCGTCGGCGCCGGGCTCTCCTCCTCCGCCGCGCTTGAGTGCGCCGTCGCCGTCGCCGCGAACGACCTCTCGGAGGCCGGCGCATCCCGCCGGGAACTGGCCACGATCGGGCAGTTCGCCGAGAACCGCATGGTCGGAGCGCCGACCGGCATCATGGACCAGTCCGCGTCGCTGTTCGGCGAGGTGGGGCATGCCGTCTTCCTCGACTGCCGGTCCGGGGAGTCCCGGCTGGTGCCCCTCGACCTCGAGGGTGCGGGGCTCGAACTCATGGTCATCGACACCCGCGTCAGCCACTCGCACTCCACGGGAGGCTACGCGGCCCGCCGTCGCTCCTGCGAACTCGGTGCGGAGCTCATGGGGGTCCCCGCGCTGCGGGACCTCTCGGTCAAGGACCTCGCCGAGGCGGCGGGTGTCCTCGACGAGGAGACGTTCCGGCGCGTCCGCCACATCGTCACCGAGAACGCGCGGGTCGAGGACGCCGTGGACGTCCTCTCCCGGAAGGGCCCCGCCGACCTGGGCTCCCTCCTCGTGGCCAGCCATGCCTCGATGCGCGACGACTTCGAGATCTCCTGCCCCGAACTCGACACCGCGGTGGACGCAGCACTGGACGCCGGGGCGCTCGGCGCCCGGATGACCGGCGGCGGGTTCGGCGGCGCCGCGATCGCCCTCGCGCGCGTCGACGACGTCCCCGCCATCCGTACCGCCGTGGAGGAGGCGTTCTCGTCCGCGGGCTTCCGGGCGCCGGTCATCTTCGGCGTCCTGCCCGGGGCGGGCGCGGCGCGCATCGCCTGAGGGCAGTAGCAGCCGCCGGCGAGCGCAGGAGCGTCACAACGCGAAGAGACCCGCAACCGGGAGGTTGCGGGTCTCTTCGCGTGAAGGAGCAGGGCGCCGGACTGCGCCCTGGTGCTGCTAGTCGCTGCCGCGAAGGATCGCGAGCAGGCGCAGGATCTCGACGTACAGCCAGATCAGCGTGACGGTCAGGCCGAAGGCCGCGGTCCACGAGTACTTCTGGGGTGCGCCGTTGCGGACGCCCTCGCTGATCGAGGTGAAGTCGATGATCAGGGAGAAGGCCGCGAGGCCGATGGCGAGGATGCCGATGAACACACCCAGGGGGATGCCGAAGATCTCGATGTCGCGCATCCCGAACATGCTGTCCGTCGCGCCGAAGAGCATCATGCCGAGGTTGACCAGCGAGAACAGCGCGTAGCTGATCATCGCGATCATGAAGAACTTCATCGCCTTGGGGGTCGCACGCACCTTGCCGCTCTTGAACAGCGCCAGCGTGACGCCGAAGACGATGAAGGTGCCGACCACGGCCTGGACCGCGATACCCGGCCACATGGCTTCGAAGAACATCGTGAGCCCGCCGACGAACAGACCCTCCAGGGCCGCGTAGGCGATGATGAGCGCCGGCGACGGCTCACGCCGGAAGGCGTTGACGAGGCCGAGCACGAAGCCGCCGAGCGCACCGATGACCATGAGGGGCAGTGCGAGGCCCGGTAGGACGAAGGCGGGGATCGCAGCGCCCACGAGCACGACGCCGAGGCAGAGCAGCGTCTTCACGATCACGTCGTCGAAGGTCATGCGCCCCGTCTGCGCGGGTCCGGCGGACGGCTGGTTGTACATGTGCTCCAGCTGCTGCTGGTTCGCCATGGTCTGGCCGGCGTACATCGTGGTGCCCGCCCCCGCCGCCTGGTTGCCGCCCCGGGTAGCGGAACGGAAGGTCTTCCCGTTGAATACCGGATTACCGCCAAGTGCCATTTTCTGTAGTCCTCCAATAGGGGGCTGAGTGTCGTACGAACCCTATCAAGTGCAACGGTTCGGCCCCGGGTTTGTTCCCTGCAGCGACCGTGCTCACACCTGGACGGAATTTCAACACCAAGGAGCCTTGGTAAAACTTTCGTTATCGAATTGCTACCTTCGCCGGATGCTTTTGCGAAGAGGTGAAACACGCCCCTAGTAAAGTGATCCCCACGTCCGTGACACTCGTCACACCTACTGATCCCGGCGGTCCGCCGCCGGGCTTGCCCCCACCGTGGAGGTTCCCATCTTGATCACCATGTCCACGCCTGCACGGATCAGGAGGTCGCTGCTCCTGGTGCTCGGCCTCCTGATGATCGTGCTGCTCGGCGCCCCCGCGGCGCAGGCGTCCCAGCAGTCGTCCGTCCCGGCGGTGCATCAGACGCAGACCGCCGCCACCATCCAGGCCCAGCAGTTCGACAATCGGATCGGCGGCGTCCTCCGCGGTGTCGACGGACCCATCGCCGGCGTGACGGTCACCGCCACGGGCAACGGCTTCGAAGGCGAAGCCACATCCGGTCCCAATGGTGCCTGGAGCATCGGCGTCCCCGAGCAGGGCACCTACGAGGTGGAGGTCGACGAGGAGACGCTGCCGGAGGGGGTCGCCCTCGCGGAGGGCCAGGAGAATCCCCGTGAGGTGACCTTCGCCAACACCTCGAGCGCCACCACCCTCTTCCTGTTCGGCGAGGGCATCGTGTCGCAGCAGGCCTCCTTCATGGACACCCTCGCCGAGCGCGCGCTGGCAGGCTTCAGCTTCGGCCTCCTCCTGGCACTGAGCGCCGTCGGACTCTCCCTGATCTTCGGCACCACGGGCCTCACCAACTTCGCCCACGGCGAGATGGTGACCATCGGCGCGGTCCTCGCCTTCGCCTTCTCGGCCGCCGGGCTGCCGATCGGCGTCGCGATCGTCCTGGCGGTCATCGGTGGCGGCCTGCTCGGCTACGTGCAGGACGCCGGTCTCTGGAAACCCCTCCGGCGCCGCGGGACGGGCCTCGTCCCCATGATGATCGTGAGCATCGGCCTCGCGCTCGCGCTGCGCTACACCATCCAGTTCTTCTTCGGCGGAGCCACCCAGCAGCTGCCTGGGTCGCAGAGCGAGATCATCGACCTCGGTTCGGTGTCCATCTCCCGCAACAACCTGATCTCGCTGATCGTGAGCCTCGTGGTCATCCTGCTGGTCGCCTTCCTGCTCCTGCGCACGCGCATCGGCAAGGCCACCCGCGCGGTCGCCGACAACCCCGCCCTCGCCGCGGCGTCGGGCATCGATGTGGACCGCGTCATCAGGATCGTCTGGGTCATCGGCGGCATGCTCGCCGCCCTCGGCGGGATCCTGTGGGCCTACTATCGTCCCGGCGTCTCCTACAACATGGGCCAGCAGATCCTGCTGCTCATCTTCGCCGGGGTCACGCTCGGTGGCCTGGGGACGGTCTTCGGCGCCCTCGTCGGTTCCATCATCGTCGGCCTGTTCGTGGAGATCTCCACGATCTGGCTGGAGGCGGACCTCAAGTACGTCGGGGCGCTGCTCATTCTGATTCTCGTGCTCCTCTTCCGGCCACAGGGCATCCTCGGCCGCCGTGAGCGCATAGGTTAGGGGCTCTTCATGGACTTCGGAAACATCCTCATCAACGCCTTCGGCGAGATGATCAGCCCCACCACGGCGGCGTACGCCCTTGCGGCCCTCGGCCTCGCGGTGCACTTCGGCTACTCGGGCCTCCTGAACTTCGGGCAGGCCGGCTTCATGGCCGTCGGCGCCTACGGTTACGCCATCGCGACCCTCAGCTTCGGCGCACCGCTCCCGGTGGCCGTCCTGGTGGCCGTCGTGGCCTCCGTGATCTTCGCGATCATCCTCGGCATACCGACCCTCCGCCTGCGGGCGGACTACCTGGCGATCGTGACCATCGCGGCCGCGGAGATCGTCCGCTACATCGTGACCACCAACGGACTCACGGAGGTCACGGGTTCGGCCAACGGGCTCGCGGCGTTCGAGGGCGGGTTCTTCGGGCTCAACCCCTTCCCGCAGGGGACCTACAACATCGGTCCGCTCGCGATGAACGAGCGCGACCTGTGGATCCGCCTGGTCGCCTGGACCGTCGTCGCCATCGCGTGCCTCCTCGTCTGGCTCCTCATGCGCAGCCCCTGGGGCCGCGTGCTGAAGGGCATCCGCGAGGACGAGAACGCCGTGCGCTCGCTCGGCAAGAACGTGTACGCCTACAAGATGCAGGCCCTGATCATCGGCGGTGTCCTCGGATCGATCGCGGGCATCATCTTCACGCTGCCGCGCGGCGCCGTCCAGCCCGCGAACTACGCGACGGAACTGACGTTCTTCCTCTACACGTGCCTCCTCCTCGGCGGCATGGCCACGGTCCTCGGACCGGTCATCGGGGCGATGATCTTCTGGGTGGTGCTCTCGCTGACGCAGGGGATCCTGTACGGCCTGATCGAGATCGGGGCCATCACGTTCCTCGACAATTCCCAGGCGGGTCAGCTGCGCTACATCCTCGTGGGTGTGGCCCTGATGCTGCTCATGATCTTCAGGCCGCAAGGCGTCCTGGGCAACAAGAAGGAGCTGGCGTTCGCATGACCGGCAACCACAGTGGGAACACGCACGACAACAGTCACGACAGCGGGAACGAGCCGGAGGTCGCCCCCGGCGACGCCGCTCCGGTCGCGTCCGGCGCGCACGCCGCGGAAGGCGGTTCCGCTGCCGGCGCCGCCCCGCCGGGCCAGGACTACATGACGGACTCCGAGCCCATCGCCACCGGGGAGGCGAAGCCGGGGTGCAGCAAGCGCGACCCCATCGTCGTCGCCCGGAAGGTGACCCGCAGCTTCGGCGGCATCAACGCCGTCGACGTCGAGCACCTCGAGATCCCACGGCACAAGATCACCGCCCTGATCGGCCCCAACGGCGCCGGCAAGACGACCCTGTTCAACCTGCTCACCGGGTTCGACACACCGAACAGCGGTGACTGGGAGTTCGACGGCAAGCCGCTCGCCAAGGTCGCCTCGCACAAGGTGGCCCGGATGGGCATGGTGCGCACGTTCCAGCTCACCAAGGTCATGGGCAAGCTCACGGTCATGGAGAACATGCGTCTGGGTGCCGCGGACCAGCCCGGTGAGAGCCTCGCGCGGGCCCTGTTCAAGGGCATCTGGGGTGGGCGGGAACGCGACATCACGAAGCAGGCCGAGGTGTTGCTGGAGAAGTTCAAGCTCGACACCAAACGCGACGACTACGCGGCGTCGCTCTCCGGCGGGCAGCGCAAGCTCCTGGAGATGGCACGGGCGCTCATGGTCCGGCCGCGGCTCGTGATGCTCGACGAGCCGATGGCGGGCGTCAATCCGGCGCTCACGCAGTCGCTGCTGGAACACATCAAGAACCTGAAGGCGGAGGGCATGACCGTCCTGTTCGTCGAGCACGACATGCAGATGGTCCGCCACATCGCCGACTGGGTCGTGGTCATGGCCGAGGGCAAGGTGGTCGCGGAGGGTCCGCCCGCCATCGTCATGAAGGACCAGGCCGTGATCGACGCCTACCTGGGCGCCCACCACGACGTGGACCTCGGCGATTCGGAGGGCATCGAGCGCCTCGAGGCGGAGCTGGCCCACGACGAGGAATCGGTCATCGGCACCGAGGACGAAGGGCTCCTCGGCCGCGGGGTCGTCGAGCTCGGAGGCGAGCCGAACGCGGCGGGCCCCGCGCACAAGGATGAGGAGACGAAGTAATGGCTGAGTTCGAGGGCGACTCCGTCGTCAAGGTCACGGATCTCGTCGCGGGCTACCTGCCCGGCGTGAACATCCTCAACGGGTGCAGCATCGAGGCCCGCCGCGGTGAGCTCATCGGGATCATCGGCCCGAACGGCGCCGGCAAGTCGACGCTCCTGAAGGCGATGTTCGGGCTCGTGAAGGTGCATTCCGGTACCGTCATCGTCCGCGGGCAGGACCTCACGGGCCTGAAGGCGAACAAGCTCGTCAGCCTGGGCGTCGGCTTCGTGCCGCAGAACAACAACGTCTTCTCCACCCTGACCATCGAGGAGAACCTCCAGATGGGCATGTACCAGAGGCCGAAGGACTTCACGGAGCGCTTCGACTTCGTGGCGAGCCTCTTCCCGGAACTGGCGAAACGGCGGGCGCAGCGGGCAGGATCGCTCTCCGGCGGCGAGCGCCAGATGGTCGCGATGGGCCGGGCCCTGATGATGGACCCGGCGGTGCTGCTGCTGGACGAGCCCTCGGCCGGCCTCTCCCCGGTGAAGCAGGACGAGACGTTCCTCCGCGTGCACGAGATCAACCGGGCCGGGGTCTCGGTGATCATGGTGGAGCAGAACGCGCGCCGCTGCCTGCAGATCTGCGACCGCGCCTACGTGCTGGACCAGGGCAAGGATGCCTACACGGGCACCGGCCGCGAGCTGATGAAGGACCCGAAGGTCATCCAGCTGTACCTCGGCACCCTGGCCGACACCGCCTGAGGCCCGCACCTCAAGGAGGCGTGGAGCGCAAGGGATGGGCGGAACCTGCAATGGTTCCGCCCATCGCTGTGTCCGGCCCGCTAGGTTGGCAGGAGGACGGCGTGCGCCCGGGAAGGACGACTCATGGCGGGACGGATCAGCGGCACCATCGGCGCGGGCTTCGAGGCGGTGTTCCGCGGCATCAAGCACGTCCGGCGGCACCGCCCCATCCACCCGCGCGGGCTGCGGCTCGACGGGACGGTCGTGGTCCACGGGCACGGGCTCTCGAGCGGCATCGCGTGGATCGATCGGCCGAGCCGGTCACCCGCGACGGCGCGCGTCTCGCGCTCGGTGGGCACCCCGGACGGGTTGCCGGACGTCGTGGGACTCGCGGCGCGGTTCCACCACCCCGGGAACGGACCCGCACCCTCGACGTTCTCCGACGTCCTGCTGTCCTCGACCGGCTGGTCCTTCCCCGGCCGCTTCGTCCTCGTGCCGCGGCTCGGGGTCTCGCGTGCCCCGTTGAGCACGATGATGCCCTATCGGGGCGACCACGGCCCGGTACTGCTCGGTGCGCGCACGCTCGGTCCCGCCGGCCTCCCCGCATCGCTCCGTGGGCTGGAGCGCGCCCTCGGCTCCTCGGCCTGGCAGCTCGGCCTGTTCTTCGCGACGCCCCTGGGGCGGTGGCAGCACTTCGGCACCCTCACCCTCGTCCTGAGCCCCGAGGCGGAGGAGGAGGATCTCCGCTTCGACGCCGTCCTCCACCCGCTCGCAGGGGCCGCGACGTACGCCTGGGCCCGCCGCCTCCGTGAGCCCTCCTACGCCCTCGCCCGGCGCGAGCCCGGTGACGGCTGACCCGTCGGCCCGCGCCCTCGTCCCGGGACGTGCACGGGCAGCACAAAGCCCCGGTCGCACCTTCCGGAGAAGGGCGGCCGGGGCCTTGTCGGCCGTGTCACCCGTCGGGGTGACACCAGGGACAGTCCCTAGAGCTTGCCGACCTCGGAACGGCTCGGCTGGGGCTTGTTGTCGGCGTCGTACTTGTAGATGCCGATGGCAGCCTCGGTGGGATCACCGTTCTCGTCGAAGGAGACAGGTCCGGAGATGCCGTCGTAGTCGATGTCCTCGCCCTCACGCAGCAGCGTGACGCAGCCCGCGAAGTCGAAGCACTTGGTGCCGTCCTTCGACACTGCCGCGAGCTGCTCGGAGATCGCCGTGCCCTCGACGCTTCCCGCCGCCTCGGAGGCGAGCGCGATGAGGTTCACGGCGTCGTAGCTCTCGCCCGAGTAGGCGAAGCTGTCCAGGTTCGGATCGATCGTGGCCAGCGCTTCCTGGAAGCCGGTCCCGGTGAAGGGGCCGGGGATGGTGCCCTGGGCTCCTTCGAGGGTGCCCGGATCGAGGTCCTTGCTGTAGTCGGTGGTGTTGCCGTCGACCATGAAGATCGAGCCGGCATCGATGCCCTTGGCGACCAGCAGCGGGACGATGCTCTTGGCCTCGTCGAAGCTGATCAGGACGATCGCATCGGGCTTCGCCGCGGCGATGGCGTCCACCTGGCTCGAGAACTGGGAGTCGCCGGTGTTGAACATCTCGTTGCCGACGACCTGGCCGCCCGCGCCTTCGATGACTTCCTGGATGTTGCTCTGCAGGCCGGTGCCGTAGGAGTCGTTGAGCGTGATCATGCCGACCGTCTGCGCACCGCACTCCATGATGTAGTTGCCGAGCGTGCGTCCCTGGAGCACGTCCGAGGGAGCGGTGCGGAAGTACAGCCCCTGGTCGTCCCAGGTGGTGAACTCCGGTGAGGTGTTGGCGGGCGAGAACTGCACCACGCCGGCGCCCGTGATCTGGTTGATGACGGTCTTCGAGACACCCGAGGACGCCGCACCGATGATGGCGCTGACATCCTGGGACAGCAGGTCGGTCACGGACTGCGTCGCGATGTCGGTGGTGGTGTCGCCGGAATCGCGGTGCGTGATCGAGATGTCCTGGCCCAGCACGCCGCCTGCCGCGTTGACCTCCTCGACGGCGAGGTTGACGCCCGCGATCTCCGGCGGGCCGAGGAAGGCGAGCGTCCCGGTGGTCGGCAGGATGGATCCGAGCTTCAGCGGCTCAGGGCTCGTGGTCTCGCTGGCGGGTACGGCTGCGGGATCACCCTTCTCGCCCTGCTCCTCGCCGGCTCCACCCTCGCTCTCGGGACATGCCAGCGTGGAGGCGCCCGCTGCCGCCGTGGTCTCCGTGCTGCCGCTGTCGCCGCCGTCGCCCTCGGAACCGGTGGTCCCTCCGCCGCCGCAGCCGGAGGCGAAGAGCGCGACGCCCAGGCTCAGGGCGGCGATCCTCGCCGCGCGCGGGCCGTTCTCCCCAATGCCGAAACGCGCGGGGTTGCGTGTTGCAGTCATGAATTAGTCTCCTCGACCGAAAGGCTCTTGCTGCCTTTGATACGTGTTGCCAGGTGTTCCTGGCTTATGGGAAAAGCTAATCCAATTTCGTGTCCGAGATAAGGGAATCGGGTTACATCCTTGTAACGCTCGTCACAGCCGGACGATCGGCCTCTTGACAGGCGGCACTGATCAGTATTCTGCCTATCTCGTCCCGACGAAGCGCTCCGCGGATGTCCGGCGGACGATCCCGGTGACCTCCCGGCGCGGGAAGGGGTGCCCCAGCAGGGACTCGAACCCTGACTGAACAGATTTTAAGTCTGCTGCCTCTGCCATTGGGCTACTGGGGCCGACCGGACGCTCCAGCCTACCGCGGGGGCGGCCCGGCCCACCGGCGTCGGATCCGGCGGGAGACGCAGAACGACGGCGACCCCCTGCGGGTCGCCGTCGTTCTCCTTACGTGTGCTGCGCGATGCTCAGGCGGTAGCCTTCGCGGAGGCCGCCGTGCCTGCCGGCGTGGGCGGCTGGCTCTGCAGGGCGGTGTCCTTCTTCGGCGGCGGGGTGGCCGCTTCGCGGAACTGGCGCTGGGGGGTCTGCAGGTCGGAGATCGGGGCGAGGTCCCGGCCGAAGAGGAAGCTCATGCTCCAGTTCACGATGACGCGCGCCTTGCGCTCGTACATGGGCATCGCGAAGCCGTGGTAGCCGCGGTGCGCGAGCCAGGCCGGGAAGCCCTTCATGCCGAAGCCCATGATGTTCGCGACGCCCTTGAACTGGCCGAAGCCGGCGACGGCGCCGAGGTTGGTGTGGCGGTACTCCTTGACCTCGTCCACACCGTAGTTCGCGGCGAGGATGTTGGCGGCCAGCAGCTTGGCCTGGCGGACGGCGTGCTGGGCGTTGGGGACGCAGAAGCCTCCCACTCCCCCACCGGTGAGATCGGGGACGGCTGCGACGTCGCCGGCGGTCCACGCGTGCTCGATGGGCCCGTCGTCGCCGGTGATCCGCAGTTCCGCGGAGGCACGGACACGGCCGCGCTCGTCCACGGGGAAGTCCGTGGAGCGGACCACGGGGTTCGCCTGGACACCGGCGGTCCAGATGAGGGTGTCGGTCTCGAACTCGTCGGCCGGGGTCTTGTCCGGCATGTTGATGAGCTTCAGGGTGCCGTCGACGGCGCTGGAGAGCGAGGTGTTCAGCAGGACCTCGATCTGGCGTGAGCGGAGGTGCTCCACGACCCACTCGGCCTGCTCGGCCGTGACCTCGGGCATGATGCGCCCCATGGCCTCGACCAGGACGAAGCGCAGGTCGTCGCGGCTGAGGCGCGGGTTGGCCTTCACGGCGTCGCGTGCCGCGTCCTCCATCTCCGTGATGGTCTCGATACCGGCGAAGCCGCCGCCGACCACCACGAAGGTGAGCGCGCGGTCACGCTCGGGGCCCTCGGGGAGGACGGAGCCGGTCTCGATGCGCTCGAGCATGCGGTCGCGCAGGGCGACGGCCTCCTCGATCGTCTTCAGGCCGATGCCCTGGTCCTTCAGGCCGTCGATCGGGAAGGTGCGCGTGATGGAACCCGCGGCGACGACGACGTCCGTGTAGCCGAGCTGGAAGGACTCCCCGCCGCCAGAGGGGGCGATCGTCGCGGTGCGGCCCGCGTGGTCGATCGACGTGACCTTGCCCGAGATGAGCTCCGTCTTCTTCAGGTGCTTGCGGTGGGACACGATCGCGTGGCGCGGCTCGATACTTCCGGCCGCCACCTCGGGGAGGAACGGCTGGTACGTCATGTAGGGCAGGGGATCCACCAGCGTCACGATGCCGCCGTGGTCCTTGACCTTTTTCTGGAGCCTGTGCGCCACGTACAGGCCGACGTAGCCGCCGCCGACGACGAGGATGCGCGGGCGATCAGAGAAGTGTGGGTTCGATGCCATTCCTCGATGCTACCGGACTTTGTGAAAATCTTCACTAGCTCGGCGAGGCCCCCGGGACCTCTCCACGGCCCGGCTCGTGGTCCCCGGCGGTCCGCTCGTCGTCCGCCGTCCGCCCTCCCGCGCCCGCCTCACGCCGCCGGACGCGAGCGACGTGCAGGGCGCCCCCCACGAGCATGGCGAGCACCAGGGCCGCGAACCCGAGCACCACGACAGCCGGGATGTTGTGGACCGAGACGAGTGGATCCTCCGCCTGCGGGGCGGGCGGGGCAGGGATGACCTCCGCTGCCTGCTCGCCGGGGGGAACCGGTGCCGGCGCCGGGCTCTGGCCACCCCGCCGGTACAGCTCGATCCACTGGGCCATGCTGCCCAGCCGGTTCTGCTCGGGCACCTGGAGGTCGCTGTTCACGGCTGCTGCCACGTCCAGGACCCCGTAGCCGTACAGGGTGTCGAACCCGGGCGCCCCGGCGTCCTTCGCCGTACCCACGATGCGGTTGACGACCTGCGCGGCCGAGAGCTCCGGGTACCGCGACCGGATCAGGGCTGCCACACCGGCGACGAGGGGCGCCGCGCCGGACGTCCCGGACCACTCGGCGTAGAACCCGCCGGGGAGTCCTCCCACGAGGTTCTCGGAGGGAGCCGCGACCGCGATGCTGATGCCTTCGCTGGACGCCTCGTCGCTGGCCAGGCCCGACCGGTCGAGGCCCGCGACGGCGAGGACGCCGGGGATCGTGGCGGGGGCGCCGACCTGCGTCAGTCCCCCGGCACGGTTGCCGGCCGCGGCGACGATCACGACGTCGTTCTGTTCGGCGTGGAGGAAGGCGTCGTCCCAGCTCTCGGGCCAGGCCGTGCTGGTGCTGCCGAGGGACATGTTGATGACGTCCGCGCCGTTGTCCACGGCCCAGCGGACGGCGTCGGGCACCTGCTCGTCGACGGAGATGCCGGCCGGGTTGGGGCCGCCGTTGGGCCCCTCGATCCAGACGGACACCGCGAGCAGGTCGGCCTTCGGCGCGACGCCGACGATGCCGTCCGGACCTTCCCCGTACTGGGCGAACGGCGCCGTCTCCGCCGAGGGTGTCGCCGTGGCGCTGCTCGTGCCGGAGGGCCTGGGCGCAGGGGCGGCGGGCGCCGGTGCGTCGGTGTGTCCTCGGCCCGCCAGGAGCGTGCTGACCAGGGTCCCGTGGCTCGGGACCTCACCGATGCCGCGCAGTCCACCCGGGTCCCCGGCGCCCGAGGCGTCCGTCCCGCCGGCCACGGCTCCGGCGAGGTCCGGGTGCGTCGCGTCGACGCCGCTGTCGATCACGGCGACCGTGACGCCCTCGCCCTGCGTGCTCTCCCACGCCTCGGCGATGCCGTAGTCCTCGAGCCAGTACTCCTTGGCGCGCACCTGGTCGGCGGCAGCCGGCAGGGCTGCCTGCAGCAGGACGGTGAGGGCGACGACGACGGCTGTCCCCGTCCGGGCGGCCGCGCGGCGTGGCGTGGGCATCAACTCACGAGCCCTGCCGGGCGACGCTCAACGCTATGCCGTCGAGGATGTCGTGCTCGCTCGCGATGGCGGTGGCGACCCGCCCGTCGGTCAGGACCGCCACGCGCTCCAGGATCGTCCTCCAGATCAGGGCGCCGGCGCCGATGACGTCCACCCGGCCGGGATGCATGTAGGGCAGTGCCGCGCGCTCCGCGCGCGGCCTGTGGAGGAGGTCCGACGCCGCCCCGGAGATCGCCGGGATGGGCAGTTCGGCGCCGTGGATGCGCTCGGCCTCGTAGGCGGGGAGATCGAGGGCGTGCGCGGTCACCGTGGTGATGCTGCCGGCCACGCCGACGATCTTCGTGACACGGTCCAGCGGCACCCGGGCGGCCGCCTGGTCGATGAGCCGCCCGACCTCGGCCTCCATCGCCGTGATCTGCTCCCCGGACGGCGGATCGTCCCGGAGGAAACGCTCCGTGAAGCGCACGCAGCCCATGTCCGTGCTCAGCGCTCCGACCAGCCCCTCGGCCGTGCCCGCCACGAACTCCGTGCTGCCGCCGCCGAGATCGATCACGAGGACGGTCTCGTGGGCGTCCGTCGCCAGCACGCTGACGGCACCGTCGAAGGACAGCCGCGCCTCCTCGTCCCCGGAGACGACCTCGGGCTCGACGCCGAGGCGTGCCCGGATGCCGTCCACGAAGTCCTGCCGGTTCTCGGCGTCCCTCGATGCCGACGTCGCCACGAAGCGCACCGGCGGGTTCCCGTGCTGCGCGATCAGCGCCGCGTACTCCTCGGTCGCGGCGAAGGTGCGCGCGAGGGCGGCCTCGGACAGGCGCCCGGTCGCGTCGACGCCCTCACCGAGGCGCACCACGCGCATGAGGCGCACGACGTCGGTCAGGACGCCGTCCTGGACGTCGGCGATGAGCAGGCGGATCGAGTTGGTGCCGCAGTCGATGGCAGCGGTGCGCATGGCGTCTCCTCGCGGGGGTGGGGTGGTGGACGCGCCGGCGGCGCTGCGTCGGCGTGCAGCCCGCTTCGCCTCGAGCTCCTCGGGGCCGAGTCCCTGCGTCCTGGTGTGTCGGCTCAGGTCCGAGTGGGGTGCCTGGCCCGTGGTGTCCCACGCCCCGTCGCAGGAGCAGCGGTCCGGCGTCCACCAGGGGGCGATGGCGATGATCGCCTCGTCACCGAGCGGATTCACGCCGGGACCGGCTGCGAGGGAGTGGCCCACCAGCACGTGGAGGCACTTGACGCGCGTCGGCATCCCGCCGGCGGAGACGCCGTCGATCTCCGGGACCGGGCCCGTGCCGGCGCGCTCCCCGACCGCGTCGCGCGCCGCCAGGTACGCGAGGTGCGCCGCCCGGTAGCGGTCCGCGAGGTCGGGGTCCCGGGTGAGCCTGTCGCTCATCGCGGTCATCACGCCGTCGGCCTCGAGGCGGGAGACCGCCGCCGTGACGACGGGGTGCGCCAGGTAGTAGGTGGTGGGGAACGGGATGCCGTTGGACAGGCGCGGAGCCGTGGTGGCGACGAGCGGGTTCCCGCAGACGCACCGGGCTCCGATCTCGACGACGTCGCGGACGGGACGCCCCAACTGGCGGCTGAGGACGTCGAGGTCGCGCGCGCTCGGGGTCCTGGGATCCGTCGCCCGTCGGTCCTCGGGGGCGTCGTGCTGGCGGTGCTGGGTCACGCTGTTCCTTTCCTGGTGCGCGGCGGGCGTGCGGTCCGTCGCAGCACCCGATCCGACGGGGCCTCGCCCCCGGGGCGGGGCGCCGTCGCTCAGTCCGTCGCCGCGCGGGCGACCGAGTTCCACAGGGAGTCCACCCAGGGCAGGTCGGTGGGCTCGACGGCCGATCCCTCGCCCGTGCTCTCCTCGATGCCGTCGCCGCCCTTGACGAGGTAGCGGGTCTCCCCCGGCATCACGAGGAAGATCCGCTCGCGGGCCTGCTGCTTCACGAAGGCGGGATCGTCCCAGCGCGCGAGTTCCGCCGTGTAGTCGGCCTGCTGCTGCTGCTGCGCGGCGATGTCCGCGCGGAGGGCCTCGAGTTCGGTCTGCTGCTGCAGGTAGCGGCTCACCGACGGCGCCAGCAGCACGATGACTGCGACGAGGACGACGGCGAGGGCCAACAGGCGCCCCGAGAAGGCCTTCGCCGGGATGGGTGTGGCTTCCTCGGCCGGCTCGATCACCGACTCCGCGCGCCTGGAGCCGAGCCGCCCGCGCCGGATGCTGCCGGCGAGCTGGGACCGTTCCGCCGCCCTCGCCGCGGAGGCCGACGCCGCGGCGGCGTTCGGGCGCGGTGGTCGGGCCGGCGTCGTCCCGGTCGTTCCTGCGCGGACGCGCGGTGCGCCGGAGCCCGGGGCGGTCCGCGGATCCTTCGTCGCCGACGGACCCGCGGCGCGCGGGGTGGACGGCGTCCGCGGCGGGGATCCGGCGGAGCGTGGGCTCGCCGGCGCATGATCGGGACCCCGTCCACCGGCACCGGACCCGGGTTGCGCCGATGCCCCGGCGGACCGGGAGCCGTGGGCAGGGGGCTGGCCCTTGGACGCACCCGCGGCCGGCCGCTCCTCCGCCGCAGGCGTCGGGCGGCCGGCTCGCGGCACGTTAGGGCGGCGGACGGTCATGGAGCTCCTCGTCGATGCTGTCGCGTGTAGTCGCGCGGGTCCCTCACGGAGCCCGTCTAACGAGGGTAGCCGCCCTCTCGATCAACTGCGGATCACCTAGGCCGTGAAACGCGGGAAGGCGCTGCGACCGGCGTAGCGTGCGGCGTCGTCGAGCTCCTCCTCGATGCGGAGCAGCTGGTTGTACTTCGCGACCCGCTCGCTCCGGGCGGGTGCGCCGGTCTTGATCTGGCCGGCATTGGTGGCCACGCAGATGTCGGCGATCGTGGTGTCCTCGGTCTCGCCGGAACGGTGCGAGGTGATCGTCGTGTAGCCGGCACGCTGGGCCATCGAGATGGCGTCGAGCGTCTCGGTCAGGGTGCCGATCTGGTTGACCTTGACCAGCAGCGAGTTCGCCGTACCGGTGGAGATGCCCTTGGCGAGGCGCGTGGGGTTCGTGACGAAGAGGTCGTCGCCGACGATCTGCACCTTGTCGCCGAGCGCGTCGGTGAGGTGCTTCCAGCCTTCCCAGTCGTCCTCGTCGAGCGGGTCCTCGATGGAGACGAGCGGGTAGTCGCGGACGAGCTCCTCGTAGTAGGCGCTCATCTCCTGGGTGCTGAGGGACTTGCCCTCGAACTGGTACGCGCCGTCCTTGTAGAACTCGGACGCGGCGACGTCGAGGGCGAAGGCGATGTCGGTGCCGGGCGTGTAGCCGGCGCGCTCGATGGCGGTGGTGATGAGGTCCAGGGCGTCGCGGTTGGACGGCAGGTTCGGGGCGAAGCCGCCCTCGTCGCCGAGGCCCGTGGCCAGGCCCTTCTCCTTCAGCACGGACTTGAGCTCGTGGTACACCTCGACGCCCCAGCGGAGCCCCTCGGAGTAGGTCTGCGCGCCGAGCGGCACGATCATGAACTCCTGGATGTCGACGTCGGAGTCGGCGTGGGATCCGCCGTTGAGGATGTTCATGAGGGGGACGGGCAGCACGTGCGCGTTCGGGCCGCCGAGGTAGCGGTACAGCGGGAGGGTCGAGGACTCCGCGGCGGCGCGGGCGATGGCGAGGGAGACACCGAGCATCGCGTTGGCGCCCAGGTTGGACTTGTTCTCGGTGCCGTCCAGGTCGATCATCGCCTGGTCGATCGCGCGCTGGTCGGCGGCGTCGAATCCGAGGAGGGCCGGCTGGATCTGCTCGATCACGGCTTCGACGGCCTGCAGGACGCCCTTCCCGAGGTAGCGGTCCTTCTCGCCGTCACGGCGTTCGTTCGCTTCGAACGCACCGGTGGACGCGCCGGAGGGGACGGCCGCGCGGCCGAAGGTGTCGTCGTCGAGCAGTACCTCGACCTCGACCGTGGGGTTTCCGCGGGAGTCGAGGATCTCCCTCGCGTGGATGGCATCGATAATGGCCATGGAATAGCTCCTCTTCGTTGGAGTGTAGGGGTCAACATCTTGTTGGGACGTCTTTGTCATAAGCAACGGAGGTGTTGCTCCCAGCCTAGTTCACGTCCGTCCCGGCGGTGCCGTGGGTCACGCGGTTGTGACATGGACGGGCGGGTCCGGGCCGGGCTCACGCCCTGTCGAGGGCGTCCCGCTGGTAGTCCAGGACGGCGCGGCGCAGGGCGCGCTCCGGGTCGAGGCCCGCACCGAGCGCCCGGCGGACCACGGCGAGCAGCTCCTTGCCGAGCTCGGCCTCGCTCCCCTGCTCCTGCCGGCCCTCCCCTGCGCGCCCGTCTCCGGCGCGCCCGAGGGTCTTCGCCGCGAAGGCCAGCGCGGGGAGGTGGTGGGGGATGCCGTCGAACGGCGAGGTGCGGGCCGGCCGCTCCTGCGCCTTCACGGCCCGCCACGTCGCGACGATGCCGTCGACCGACGGCGGTGTCCCGGTCCCCCCGTCCGCGGGCGTCGCGGTGCGCAGGCTCCCGTCCGCCGCGAACACGTGCGGGTTCCGGCGCACCAGCTTGTCGGTGAGCCCCTCGGCCACGACGGCGAACCCGAAGGACCCGGCCTCGGCCCGGAGCTGTGCATGGAGGACCACCTGGAACAGGACGTCGCCGAGCTCGCCCCGGAGCTCGTCGAGGAGTTCCTGCTCCGGCGCCTCGGCGCGCGCGACGTCGTCGACCGCCTCGTAGAGCTCGTACGTCTCCTCCACGAGGTACTCGAGCAGCGCCGCGTGGTCCAGGGCGGCCGTCCACGGGCAGTGGCGGCGCAGCAGGTCGACCACCTCCACGAGGCGCTCCACCGCCGTGCCCGGCGGGTTCCCGGGCACGGCGTCGCGTGGTGCTGCCGCGTGCTGCACGGGGTGGCTCAGGTGGACGCCAGCCCGGCGGCGGCGTCGAACCGCTGTGCGACGTACTCGGCCAGGGCCTCGCGGTCCTCGAGCGGCAGGAACGCGGCGTCGACGGCGTTCAGGGTCAGGGCGAGGAGGTCGCCGAGGTCGTAGCCGAAGGTGTCGACGAGCAGCTCGAACTCACCGGTGAGCGTGACTCCGCTCATGAGGCGGTTGTCGGTGTTGACGGTGACCTTGAAGCCCAGCTGGTAGAGGAGGTCGAAGGGGTGGGCGTCGATCGTGGTGCCGAAGGCCTCGATGGCCCCGGTCTGCAGGTTCGAGGACGGGCACAGCTCGAGGGCGATCCCCCGGTCCCGGACCCACGACGCGACCAGGCCGAGGTTCGCGATGCCGATCTCCTCGCCGTCGGCGGCCTGCTCGTCCGCGGATTCCTCGATCTCGATGTCCTCGGCGATGCGGACGCCGTGGCCGAGGCGCAGGGCGCGGCCGGAGACGAGCGCGTCCCGGATGCTGTCCAGGCCCGCTGCCTCGCCGGCGTGGACGGTCACGGGGAACTGCTCGGAGGCGAGGAAGGTGAAGGCGTCGGCGAAGCGGGAGGCGGGGAAGCCGTTCTCCGCCCCGGCGATGTCGAAGCCGACGGCGCCGCGGTCGCGGTGGCGGAGGGCGAGTTCGGCGATCTCCTGGGCGCGGTCGGCGTGCCGCATCGCGGTGACGAGCTGGCCCACCTGGATGACGCGGCCGGCGGCGATCGCCGCGGCGGCGCCCGCCTCGAGCCCCTCCTGCACGGCCTCGACGGCCTCGTCCAGGCTCAGGCCCTGCTGCGTGTGCTGTTCGGGGGCCCAGCGGACCTCGCCGTAGACGACGCCGTCGAGCGCGAGGTCCTCGACGAACTCGCGTGCCACCCGGATGAGCCCGTCCCTGGTCTGCATGACGGCGATCGTGTGGTCGAACGTCTCGAGGTACCGCTCGAGGGATCCCGAGTCGGCCGATTCGCGGAACCAGGCACCGAGCGACTCGGCGTCGGAGGCCGGCAGCTCGTGGCCGATCGAGGCGGCGAGCTCCAGGATGGTGGCCGGCCGCAGCCCGCCGTCGAGGTGGTCGTGGAGGGAGACCTTGGGGAGGGTTCGGATGTCGATGGCAGCGTCGGGGACGGCGTCGTTCTGGGTCTGGGTCACGCTGCCCAGCCTACGCGATGCGCATCAGCGCGGGCTCGTCCCGCGTGCCGGTTCGGGCTGGTCCCGGCGCCCGCCGGCGGGCTCCCCGTCGGGCTCCCCGAGCCTGGCCTGCAGCGGGGTGGAGCCGCGGACGAGCGCGATCACGCGGTCCATCACCAGACCGATGACGACGGCGATCCCGACGGCCACGGCGACCCCGAGCAGGTGGTTGTGCTGGAACCAGGTGCCCGCGACGGCGCCGATCCCGACCGAGTACCCGGCCCACACCACCCCGGACAGGGCCGTGAGGGCCACGAAGCGGCGGCGGGAATAGCCGGTCGCGCCCGCGGTGAGATTCACCGCGACCCGGCCGATCGGGATGAAGCGCGCCACCAGGATGAGCGAGGCCGCGCGCCTGGCGAGCTCCCTGCCCGCCCAGGTGAAGGAGCGCTGCATCCGGGGCCGCCGCATCCACCGGAAGCGCGCGGTGCCGATCCATCGGCCGAGGAGGAAGGCGATGTTGTCGCCGAGGAAGGCTCCGAGCGCTGCAGCCAGGATCAGGAGCCAGGGGTCGGGCACACCCTGCGTGACGATCAGGGACGCCAGGCCGACGACCACGGATTCGCTGGGCACGGGTGGGAAGAAGCCGTCGACGACGCAGCAGGCGAGGACGAGGAGGTACACCCAGGGCTGTCCGGCCGCCGCGAGGACGCCGTCGCTGATGCCGTCCAGTGCGGTGGTGATCGCATCCATCGTGGGTTCCTGTCGCCGTCGCCCCCGCGCCTCGGGCCGCCCGGGTGGGCGGCCCGGTCGGGGACCTGACGCCTCACGGACCGCGGTCCCGCGGACACCCCCGGGGCCGCGTCCTCCGTTCCCGCGTCCGGCTCCGACGCTACCGGCGCACCGCGGGCCGGGTCGTCGGCCTTCCGGGTGAGATACGCGGCGGCCGGCCTCACCCCCACGGATGAGACCGGCCGCACCTCCCCTAGGGGTTCACCCTGCCGGGCGCACGCCTAGGCGATGCGGTCGATGATGAGCCGCTGCGCCGGGCGCGATCCCTCGGGCGCGATCACGACGGCGTCCGCCAGCGCCTCGCGCGCACGCTCGAACCGCTCGGGGGTGTCGGTGAGCAGCGTCATCAGCGGCTCCCCCGCACGCACCGTGGCGCCGGGCTTGGCGTGCATCCGCACGCCGGCGCCCGCCTGCACCTGGTCCTCCTTGCGGGCGCGGCCGGCGCCGAGGCGCCACGCGGCGACACCGACCGCGAGTGCGTCCAGGCCCACGAGCACGCCGTCGGCCGGGGCGAGGACGACCTCGGACTCCTTCGCGACCGGCAGGGCTGCGCGCGGATCGCCGCCCTGCGCCTCGATCATCCTGTTCCACACGTCCATGGCGCGGCCGTCCTTCAGGGCGGCGGCGGGATCGGCGTCGTGCACGCCCGCACACGCGAGCATCTCCTCGGCGAGGCGGACGGTGAGTTCGACGACGTCGGACGGGCCCCCGCCCGCGAGGACCTCGACGGACTCCTCGACCTCGATCGCGTTCCCGGCGGTGAGCCCGAGCGGGGTGCTCATGTCGGTGAGGAGCGCGACGGTGTTCACGCCGGCGTCCTTGCCGAGCGCCACCATGGTCTCGGCCAGCTCGCGGGCACGGGCCTCGTCCTTCATGAACGCGCCGCTGCCCACCTTGACGTCGAGGACGAGCGAGCCGGTGCCCTCCGCGATCTTCTTGCTCATGATCGAGGACGCGATCAGGGGGATGGCCTCGACGGTGCCGGTCACGTCGCGGAGCGCGTACAGCTTCTTGTCGGCGGGCGCCAGGCCCGTGCCGGCCGCGCAGATGACCGCGCCGACCTCGGCGAGCTGGCGCAGCATGTCCTCGTTGCTGAGGTGCGCCTGCCAGCCGGGGATGGACTCGAGCTTGTCCAGGGTGCCGCCGGTGTGGCCGAGGCCCCGGCCGGAGAGCTGCGGCACGGCGACGCCGAACACGGCGACCAGGGGTGCGAGCGGCAGCGTGATCTTGTCCCCCACACCGCCGGTGGAGTGCTTGTCGCTCGTCGGGCGGCCGAGCGAGGAGAAGTCCATGCGCTCGCCCGAGGCGATCATCGCGGCGGTCCAGCGGGAGATCTCCGCGCGGTCCATGCCGTTGAGGAGGATCGCCATGTTGAGGGCGGCCATCTGCTCGTCGGCGATGGCGCCGCGCGTGTAGGCGTCGATGGTCCAGTCGATCTGCGCGGGCGAGAGGGTGCCGCGGTCGCGCTTGATACGGATGATGTCGACGGCGTCGAAGGCTTCGGTCATGGAGGATCCTCGGATCTGTTCGGGGGTGGGATGTGGTGCTCAGGCAAGGTGGTGCTCAGGCGAGGTGCTGGGGCCCGAAGGCGTCCGGCAGGACCTCGTCCATGGTGCGGATGCCGCTGACGGTCAGGAGCACCATGTCGGGTGCCCGGAACTCGTACAGCAGCTGGCGGCAGCGCCCGCACGGCATGAGGGTGTTGCCCTCGCCGTCCACGCAGCTGAAGGCCCGGATGCGCCCGCCGCCGCTCATGGCCAGCGCACTCACGAGCGCGCATTCGGCGCACAGGGTCAGCCCGTAGGACGCGTTCTCCACGTTGCAGCCGGAGATGATCCGGCCGTCGTCGAGGAGTGCCGCCGCTCCGACGGGGAACTTCGAGTAGGGGACGTAGGCATTCCTCATCGCCTCCGTCGCGGCGGCGGTGAGGGTGTCCCAGGGGATCCCGGCCGGGGTCGTGGTCTCGGTCATGACGGGTACTCCTAGCCCTTGATGTACGGGATGCCGCTGGCTCCCGGTGCCCTCGAGCGGCCCACGAGGCCCGCGACGGCGAAGACCGTCACCACGTAGGGCAGCATGCGCAGGAACTGGTCCGGCACCGGGGTGCCGAGCAGGCTGAGCACGTTGGACAGGTTGGTCGCGAAGCCGAACAGCAGCGCCGCGAAGAACGCCCCGATCGGGTTCCACCGGCCGAAGATCATGGCCGCCAGGGCGATGTAGCCCGCGCCCGCCGTCATGTCGCGTCCGAAGCCCGAGACGGCGACGAGCGTGAAGAAGGACCCGCCGATACCCGCGACGACACCGGCGAGCAGCACGTTGGTGAAGCGCATCCGGTTGACGTTGACGCCCAGGGTGTCGGCGGCCTTCGGGTGCTCCCCGACCGCGCGGGTCCGCAGGCCCCAGCGGGAATGGAAGAGTGCCACGTAGATCACGGCGACCGCCACGTACATCAGGTAGCCCACGATGGTCTGCTCGAAGAGGATCGGCCCGATCACGGGCAGGTCCGAGAGCAGCGGGATCTCGATGATGGGCAGGCGCGGCGGCGAGTTCCACCGCTCCGGGTCCTCGGTGAGGACGGCGGAGAACAGGAAGCCGGTGAGCCCGGAGACCAGCACGTTGAGCACGACGCCGACGATCACCTGGTTGACGACGTAGCGGATGCTGAAGACGGCGAGCACGAGCGACACGAGGACACCGGCGACGGCCGCCGCGAGGAGACCGACGAACGCGTTCCCGGACAGCGACGCGGCGACGGCCGCGGCGAAGGCGCCGAACAGCAGCTGCCCCTCGATGGCGATGTTGACGACGCCGGAGCGCTCGCACAGGATGCCCGAGAGCGACCCGAAGATGAGCGGGACAGCGAGGGTCACCGACCCGGCGAGCAGGCCGTAGAGGGCGACGTTCGGTGTGCGGGCGCTGCCCACCACCCAGGTCAGGAAGGCGATGAGGAACAGGACGGCGAACACGGCCGGCACCCAGGTGGGCACGGTCCGGCCGGAGCGCGTCCGCAGGAACGCGACGACGGCCAGGGCGGTCATCCCGAGGGCGGTGATCCAGCCGACGACGGGCGCCGACACCACGATCGCGGGCAGGACGATCGCGTCGCCGTCCTCCGAGAGGCGGAACGTGACGTCGTTGTCCGGGGCCCCGATCGCGAAGACCAGGAGGGAGAAGAGCGCGACGACGGCGAGGATGATCGGTGTCTTCCAGCTGCGCACGCCGGCGTCGCCGCCGTCGCGGTCGCCGCGCGCGGGCGCTTCGGTGGTTGCTGTGCTCATGCTGCTGCTCCGGTCGAGGCTGGCGTACGGGTCGTGGAACCGCCCTTGCCGGTGCGGGAGGCACCGGGTGCGGGGAGGCGGAACAGCGCGCGGACGAGCGGCGGCGCTGCGATGAAGAGGACGATGAGCGACTGCACCACGAGGACGATGTCGATGCTGGTGCCGGTCGACGCCTGCATGGTCACGCCTCCGGCGCGGAACGCGCCGAACAGGATGCCCGCCGCGAAGGTGCCCCACGGTGTGGAACGCCCGAGCAGGGCGACGGTGATCGCGTCGAAGCCGAAGCTCGCCGCGACGCCCGAGGTCAGCACCTTCTCGGTGCCGGACACCTGCGCCACGCCCGCGAGTCCCGCGAGGGCTCCGGCGATGGCCATCGCCAGGATGTAGCCCTTGCCGACGCTGATGCCCGCGGTGCGGGCGGCGCTGGGGTTCGCCCCGATGGCGCGCAGCTCGAAGCCGACCGTCGAGCGGTTGAGCAGCCACGCCACGAAGAACGTCGCCAGCACGGCGACGACGAAGCCCCAGTGCAGGCGGAACCCCGCGCCGAGCAGCGGCGGGTAGAGCGCCGTCGCGTCCAGCTGGGGGCTGATGGGGTTCGTGGAGCCCGGCCGCTGGAACGCCGGGGTGCTCAGGAAGTAGAGGACCAGGTTGACGGCGATGTAGTTGAACATGATGGTCAGGATGACCTCGTGGGCGCCTGTGCGTGCCTTGAGGACTCCGACGATCCCCGCCCAGATCGCACCGCCGATCATGCCGGCGAGGATCACGAGGAGCAGGTGGATGCCGGCCGGGAGGTGGAGCGTGAAGCCGACCCAGCCCGCGAAGGTCGCACCGATGAGGATCTGGCCCTGCGCGCCGATGTTGAACAGGCCCGCGCGGAACGCGAGCGCCACGCCCAGGCCGGCGCAGATGAGCGGCGTGGCGACCGTCAGCGTCTGCGTCAGGGGGTAGATCATCCGGGCGAAGGTCTCCCCCTGGAAATTGAACACCGCGCCCTGGAAGAGGGCGATGTACGCGCCCGATGCCGCCGTCCAGGCCGCCGCCAGGGTGTCCTGGGGCCGGCTGAAGAAGTACGACGACGCCCGGGCCACGTTCTCGTCGGTGACGGCGATGAGCAGGCCGCCGAGGACCAGGGAGAGGACCACGGACAGGAAGGCGACGAGCGCGTTCCCGGTCATGATGCGCTGCAGGAGCGTCGATTCCGGCGCGGGTCCGCCGCCGAGACCGGCCGCGGTGGCGGGCACGGCGGGCGGGGGCAGTTCCCCGCCCGCCGTCTCGGCCGCGGTCTCGAGCCGCACCTCGTCCTTGCGCGCGGCCTCCTTCGCTTCCCGACGGCTCAGCGGAGCGTCGCCGTCGGTCGCCGGGGTGGCCGGCCTGTCGTCCTGCGGGCTCACAGGGTTCCTCCTTGAACGTCGTGTACCTGGGCCAGTGCTTCGTCGCCGGCCATGCCGGCCATCATGAGGCCGAGCACATCGCGCGACGCCGTGCCGGGCACGATGCCCATGAGGCGTCCGCGGTACAGCACGGCGATCCGGTCGGCGAGCTCCAGGACCTCGTCGAGCTCGGTCGAGACGATGATGACGGGCGTGCCGCCGTCGCGCTCCGCGACGATGCGCCGGTGCAGGAACTCGATGGATCCGACGTCGACGCCGCGGGTGGGCTGCGAGGCGATGAACAGTTCGAGCGGCCGCGAGAACTCCCGGGCCATGACGACCTTCTGCTGGTTCCCGCCGGACAGAGTTCCCGCCGCGGCGGACGCCGACTGCGTACGGATGTCGTACTCCGCGATCTTCTCCTCGGCGTTCTTCTCGATGACCGCGGGCGACATGGACATGCCCCGGGCGAACGGGGCGTCGTCGTACCGGTTGAGGACGAGGTTCTCGGCGACCGAGAACGTGCCGACGAGCCCGTCCACGCTGCGGTCCTCGGGGACGAACCCGACGCCGGCGCGGATGACGTCCTTGACGCTGCGGCCCAGGAGTTCCTCGCCGCCGAGCGTGACCGAGCCCGTGACGTGGCCCTGGAGCCCCATGATGGCCTCGGTGAGTTCGGTCTGCCCGTTGCCCTGGACGCCGGCGATGGCAAGGATCTCCCCCTTCGCCACCTCGAAGCTGAGGCCGTCCACGACGCGCTGGCCGTTGGCGGCCTGGACCGTGAGGTCGCGGACCCTGAAGGTCACCTCGCCGGGGGTCGCAGGCTTCTTGTCGAGCGTGAGGCTGACCGATCGCCCCACCATGAGGGACGCGAGTTCGGTGGTCGACGCGCTCGGATCGGCGGTGCCGACGACCTTCCCGCGGCGGATGACGGTGATGACGTCGGAGACGGCCTTGACCTCGCGGAGCTTGTGCGAGATGAAGACGATGGACTTCCCGTCGGCCTTGAGCTGGCCCATGATGCCGAGCAGCTCGTCGGTCTCCTTGGGCGTCAGCACGGCGGTGGGCTCGTCGAGGATCAGCACTTCGGCGTCGCGCACGAGGGCCTTGATGATCTCGACGCGCTGCTGCACACCGACCGGAAGATCCTCGACCACGGCGTCGGGATCGACGTCGAACCCGTACTGGTCGGAGATCTGCCGGATGCGCGTGCGCGTCTTCTGCAGGTCGAGCATGCCGCCCGCCTTCGTGGCCTCGTTGCCGAGCGCCACGTTCTCCGCCACGGTGAAGACCGGCACGAGCATGAAGTGCTGGTGCACCATGCCGATCCCGGCGGCCATGGCGTCCCCGGGACCCTTGAAGGTCACCGGCTCGTCGTCGACGAGGATCTCGCCCTCGGTCGGGTCGTACAGTCCGTACAGCACGTTCATGAGCGTCGACTTCCCGGCCCCGTTCTCACCGAGCAGGCTGTGCACCTGTCCCGGTTCGACGACGAGATCGATGGAGTCGTTGGCGACGAGCGATCCGAATCGCTTCGTGATGCCGATCAGTTCGAGTTTCACAACTCATCCAACCTGTTCTGTTCTCTTGTCGTGTCCTGGCTCGTCGCTGGATCGAGCGGAAGCCACGTGAAGGATACCGGGCGGGGCATCGGTGCACCGACCGGCGTCAAACGCAAACCGCCTTCCTCCCGGCGTTACCCGCGGGAGGAAGGCGGTCCTGGTGCGTTGCCGTGCTACTTCGGGCTGGCGGCCGAATCGACCGTGATCTCGCCCGAGACGATCTGCTCCTTCAGCCCGTCGAGCGTCGCCTGCAGGTCGGCGGGGACGTTGGCCTCCTGGTCGTGGAACGGCGCCAGTGCCACGCCACCGTTCTCCAGGGTGCCCACGTACGGGGTGTTGTCGAAGTTGCCCTCGACGTCGGTGCTGATGACGTCCTCGACGGCGTCGCCCATGAGCTTCATGACCGAGGTGAGGATGAACTCCTCGCCCTTGCCCGCGGTCTCGTAGCCGTCGGAGTCGACCCAGATGGCCTTGACGTCCTTGCCGCCCGCGTTGGCCTCGATGACGGCGTCGAGCGTGCCCGAACCGACCGGACCGGCGACGGGCATGATGATGTCCGCGCCTTCGTTGATGAAGTTCTGGGTGTTGGTCTTGCCCGCGGCCTGGTCCTCGAAGTTGCCCACGAAGGTGCCGTTCTGGCTCTCCTTGTCCCAGCCGAGGAGCTGGACGTCGCCGCCGGTCTCCTCGTTGAAGTAGGTGACGCCGTCGGCGAAGCCGTCCATGAAGATGGTCACGGTCGGGATGTTGATGCCGCCGAAGGTGGCCACCTTGCCGGTCTCGCTCGTCGCGGCCGCCGCGTAGCCGGCCAGGAACGCGGCCTGCGCCGTGTCGTAGATGATCGGCTTGACGTTCGGCAGGTCGATCGAGTTGTCGTCGACGATCGCGAAATTGGCCTCGGTGTTCTGCTCGGCGGCGGCCTTGGTGGTGTCGGCGAGCAGGAAGCCCACGGTGACGGTGAGGTTGCAGCCCGCCTGGACCATGCTGTCGACGTTGGGACCGAAATCAGTCTCCGCCTGCGACTCCGCCTGGTTGATCTGGATGCCGAGGTCCGCTTCGGCCTTCTTCAGACCCTCGTAGCTGGACTGGTTGAACGAGCGGTCGTCGAATCCACCGGAGTCGGAGACGATGCAGCCGAGGTAGTCGGAATTCGCCTCGGCGCTCGCGCCGCCGGCCGACGACTCCTCGGCCGGCGGTGCCCCGCAGCCGGAGAGGACGAGGGCCGATACGCCGAGAACGGCCGCGGACAGGCCGGTGCCGCGCGAAATTTTGCGCAGTGAGTTCTTCAAAATGCCTCCAGGAGAGAAATGCGCCACGGGAAGGAACTCCAGCGAGTGTCCATCCCGGTCACGATTGATCCGGGGCTCTGTTGTCACTGGAAGACCGTGGCGCCGCGACACCGTCGGTGCAGCACGTATGCGAACATCCTAAGGGCCAAGTGACGGGGAACACTACACGGGCACATCGCGGGCGCCGATCGTTCGGGTTTCGTTATGCACAGGGGGCTGAGCACCCGTCCCGGCGGCGCCCGGCCGGCCGCTAGGCGTCGGCGCCGGCCACGGCCCGGAGGGCTGCGGCGGTCATGACACGGATGCCGTAGCCGATGGCCCGCTCGTCCGGCCTGTAGTCGCCGCGGTGAAGGTCGTAGGTCTCCCCGCCGGGCGTGCGCGTCCCGAGCCGCATCATGGCACCTGGCACCTCCTGGGTCATCCAGGCGAAGTCCTCGCCCCCCATGGACTGCGGCGTCAGGACCACGGCGCCCGGGCCGAGTTCGGCGCGGGCGGCGGCCTCGAGCAGGCCGGTCTCCGCCTCCTGGTTCACCACGGGCGGCACGCCGCGCGTGTGCTCCAGCTTCACGGTCACCCCGAACGGCGCCGCGACCTCGCGGACGGCGCGGTCGAGCAGCTCACCGGCGGCCTTCCAGGCATCGGCGTCGAGGCAGCGGAGCGTACCCGACATGTAGCCGTGCGCCGGGATGGCGTTGGGGGCGGACCCGGCGTGGATCTGTCCCCAGACGAGGGAGACCGAGCTGCGCACGTCGATCCGGCGGGAGAGCACGGCCGGGACGTTCACGGCGATGGACGCCAGCGCGAACACGAGGTCCTCGGTGAGGTGCGGGCGTGAGGTGTGGCCGCCGCGACCGCTGAGCTCGACGCGGATGGTGTCGGACGCCGACGTGATGGCGCCGATGCGCGTGCCGACCAGGCCGACGTCGATCCTCGGGTCGCAGTGCAGGGCGAGGATCCGCGGCAGGCCGGTGAGCACTCCCTGGTCGATGACGTCGAGCGCGCCGCCGGGCATCATCTCCTCGGCGGGCTGGAAGATGATCCGCACCCTGCCGGGCAGGGGCTCCTCGCGGTCGAGGTCGGCGAGGACGAGGGCGACGCCGAGCATCACCGTCGTGTGGATGTCGTGGCCGCAGGCGTGCGTCACCCCGGTGGAGGCCGAGGCGTAGGTCAGGCCCGTCTCCTCGATGATCGGCAGGGCGTCGATGTCCGCCCGCAGACCGAGGCGGAGCGGACCCTCGCCGACGTCGACGAAGACGCCGGTGCCCACCAGCCGCTGCGGGACGAGCCCGGCCTGCCGGAGCCGCGCGACGAGCAGGTCCGTGGTGCGGTGTTCCTTGAAGGAGAGCTCGGGGTTGCGGTGGATGTCACGCCGGATACCGGTCAGCTCATCGAGCAACAGGGAGAGGGATACACCCGCCCGTGAGGCAGGAGGGCTCTGGGCGCTGAACGTTTCCACGTCCTCAGCCTACCGACCGGCGGCCCGCAGGCGGCATTTCCTTGCTCCCGTGCCTCGGCCCCTGTTCGCTTGCCCTCCTAGAGCACGTCGGTGTCGCCGCTGGCGCGGAGCCTCTCGACGGCGGTCTTGACCTCCTGGGCGTGCTCCTTGGTGGTGACGAGCAGGGCGTCGGGGGTGTCCACGATGACGACGTCGTCGATCCCGATGAGCGCGATGACCCGCTTCGTGTCCGACACGACGATGCCCGAGGCGTTCTCCGAGAAGACGCGCGCGCCCTCTCCCATCACCGTGAGCTCGCTGTTCTCCTCGGCCGGGTTCAGCCGGCCGATGGCCGCGAAGTCGCCCACGTCGTCCCAGCTGAACTCGCCCGGGATCATGGCGACGTCGCCCGCGGCGGCGGCGGGCTCCGCGACGGCGTAGTCGATGGCGATCTTCGGCAGCGTCGGCCAGATACGGCGGGCCACCTCGACGCGGCGGGGGGTGTCCCAGGCCTCCGCGATCTCGGTGAGGCCCGCGTAGAGCTCGGGCTCGTTGGCGGACAGGTGCTTGAGCATGAGGTCCACCGGCGCCACGAACATGCCGGCGTTCCAGGAGTAGTTGCCGCTCTCGATGTACCCGTCGGCGACGTCCTGCGACGGCTTCTCCACGAACTCGATGACGGCGTGCGCGCTCGGCGCCCCGTCCACGGCGAGGGGCTCGCCGGCGCGGATGTACCCGAAGCCTGTCGACGCGTGGGTCGGTTTGATGCCGATGGTGACGATGAAGCCGCGGGCGGCCGTCTGGATGGCCTCGCGGACCGCGTCCTGGAAGACGTCGACCGGCGAGATCACCTGGTCGGCGGCGAAGGACCCCATGATGATGCGCGGGTCCCTCCGGTGGAGGATGGCGGCGGCGAGCCCGATCGCCGCCCCGGAATCCTTCGGCTCCGATTCGAGGACGAGGTTCAGGTCCTCGATCTCCGGCAGCTGCTCGAGCACCGCGCGTCGGTGGACGATACCGGTGACGACCATGATCCGGCCGTCGCAGAGCGGACGGAGGCGGTCGTAGGTGGCACGGATCAGCGTGCTGCCGGACCCGGTGAGGTCGTGCAGGAACTTGGGTGCGGCCGCTCGCGAGAGCGGCCACAGCCGCGTGCCGGTGCCTCCCGCGGGGATCACGCCGTGGAAGCGCGCGAGAGCATCGTCCGCGGGCTCGGTGTCAGGGGTGTGGGCAACCGCCCTCTCGGTACTCATCCGTTCCACGGTAACCGACGCATGCCGGGCCGGGCTCCCTCCACCCGGGACCGGCAGCGGGCCCCTGCCGGTGCCGGTGTTAGGGAGGTCACAGGTGAGGGGCCCCTAAATTGAACCGGGAATGTCACCGGCCTAGATTATTCTTATCTGAAGAGTGCTGTCGCACCGGCGTAATCCCTGCGTATATCGCGCTAACGCCCTCGCGATGCAGGGAGGTCAATTCAATGCCGAAGACACTGTCACCAACGGGCACCCTCTACCGTGGCCGGGAAGGCCAATGGTCCTGGGTGGCCCACCGCATCACCGGGGTCGTGATTTTCTTCTTCCTCCTCGTCCACGTCCTGGACACCTCGCTCGTGCGGGTCTCCCCCGAGGCGTACGACGCCGTCATCGCCTCCTACAAGAACCCGATCATGGGTCTCGGAGAGCTCGGCCTCGTCGCCGCGATCGTCTTCCACGCCTTCAACGGCATCCGCGTCATCCTCGTGGACTTCTGGAAGAAGGGCCCCAAGTACCACCGCCAGATGCTCTGGAGCGTCGTCGGCCTCTGGGCGGTCGTCATGATCGCCTTCTCGATCCGCCATCTCTCGCACGTCTTCGGAGGTTAGGTCCCCATGGCTACGCCAACCATTGAAACCCCCCGCTCCGGTCGGGTGTCCCCGGGCTACTCCCGCACCCCCGGCTCGCGCGGCAACTTCGAGATGATCGCCTGGCTGTTCATGCGCATCTCGGGGGCCATCCTGGTGGTGCTGATCTTCGTGCACCTCTACGTGAACCTTGTCGCGGGTGACGGCATCAGCGGCATCGACTTCGGTTTCGTCGCCGGGAAGTGGGCCAGCCCCATCTGGCAGATCTGGGACCTGACCATGCTGTGGCTGGCCATGCTCCACGGCACCAACGGCATCCGGGTGATCATCAACGACTACGCGGAGAAGAACAGCACGCGCATGTGGCTGAAGGGTGTCCTGTACACGTCGACCGTCGTCATCGTGGTCCTCGGCACGCTCGTGATCTTCACCTTCGATCCCTGCCCCGTCATCAACGGGGTGGCCCACGTCGCGGACTACTGCCCCGCCCCGTAACACCCGCCGCAGGCCGGCACCTCCCGCATGACGGGCCCACCGGGCCGCACTCATGCAGCCACAACGGTTTCAACAGAAAGAGCGACCAGCATGCAGGTCCACAAGTACGACGTCGTCATCGTCGGCGCGGGCGGCGCAGGAATGCGCGCGGCCATCGAGTCCGGCCAGCGCGCCCGCACCGCCGTCCTGACGAAGCTCTACCCCACCCGCTCCCACACCGGAGCCGCGCAGGGCGGCATGTGTGCGGCCCTCGCCAACGTCGAAGAGGACAACTGGGAGTGGCACACGTTCGACACCGTCAAGGGCGGCGACTACCTGGTCGACCAGGACGCCGCCGAGGTCATGGCGAAGGAGGCCATCGAGGCCGTCCTCGACCTCGAGAAGATGGGCCTGCCGTTCAACCGGACGCCCGAGGGGCGCATCGACCAGAGGCGCTTCGGCGGCCACACCCGCGACCACGGCAAGGCGCCCGTCCGACGCTCCTGCTACGCGGCCGACCGCACGGGGCACATGATCCTCCAGACGCTCTACCAGAACTGCGTCAAGCACAACGTCGAGTTCTACAACGAGTACTACGTCCTGGACCTCCTGATGGTGGACCAGGAAGTCACGGTGGACGGCGTGACGCGCATCGAGAAGCGCGTCGCCGGCGTCGTCTCCTACGATCTCGCCTCGGGAGAGCTGCACATCTTCCAGGCGAAGTCCGTCGTCTTCGCCTCGGGCGGCGTCGGCAAGGTCTACAAGACCACCTCGAACGCCCACACCCTGACCGGTGACGGCATGGGCATCGCATTCCGCCGCGGGATCCCCCTCGAGGACATGGAGTTCTTCCAGTTCCACCCGACCGGCCTCGCAGGCCTGGGCATCCTCCTCTCGGAGGCCGCCCGCGGCGAGGGCGCCATCCTCCGCAACTCGGAGGGCGAGCGCTTCATGGAACGGTACGCACCCACCATCAAGGACCTCGCGCCCCGTGACATCGTGGCGCGGTCCATGGCGAACGAGGTCCGCGAGGGCCGCGGTGCCGGTCCGAACAAGGACTACGTCCTCCTCGACCTGACGCACCTGGAGCCCGCGCACATCGACGCGAAGCTGCCCGACATCACCGAGTTCGCCCGCACCTACCTCGGTGTGGAGCCCTACACGGAGCCGGTCCCGGTCTTCCCGACGGCGCACTACGCCATGGGCGGCATCCCGACCAACATCAAGGCCGAGGTCCTCGCGGACAACGACACCGTGGTGCCCGGCCTGTACGCCGCCGGCGAGGTGGCCTGCGTCTCCGTCCACGGCTCGAACCGCCTCGGCACGAACTCACTGCTCGACATCAACGTGTTCGGGAAGCGGGCCGGCCTGGCCGCCGCCGAGTACGCCCTCACCGCCGACTTCGTCGAGATCCCCGAGAACCCCACGGCCGAGACCGAGGAGCTCCTCAACCGGGCGCGCAGCTCGGAGGGTGGGGAGCGCGTCGCGCTGATCCGCAAGGAACTGCAGGACATCATGGACGCCAACGTCCAGGTGTTCCGCACCGAGGAGACCCTCCTCGAGGCCCTGCGCGTCATCGACACGCTGGAGGAGCGCTACACGCGGATCACGGTGCAGGACAAGGGCAAGAGATTCAACCTGGACCTGCTCGAAGCCGTGGAACTCGGGTTCCTCCTGGACATGGCGAAGGTCATGACCGCTGCGGCCCTGCACCGCAGGGAGTCCCGCGGAGGCCACTTCCGCGAGGATTTCCCGGAACGGGACGACGAGAACTTCATGACCCATTCCATGGCCTACAAGGATCCCAGCGCCACCGGGACCAGTGGCGTCCGCCTCGAGACCAAACCGGTGATCTTCACCCGATACCAGCCCATGGAGCGTAAGTACTGATGAGCACCGAAACGATGGAGAAGGAGCCGGCCTCCAAGATCGAGCTGGCACCCGGCGTCGGCGGCGGAGGAGAGATCCCCACGTTCGACATCACCCTGAAGGTCCGCCGCTACAACCCCGAGGTGTCCGACGAGGCGCACTGGGACGAATGGCAGCTCACCATGTACGGGACGGACCGCGTGCTGGACGCCCTGCACAAGGTCAAATGGGAGCACGACGGCTCCGTGTCCTTCCGCCGCTCCTGCGCCCACGGCGTGTGCGGCTCGGACGCGATGCGCATCAACGGCCGCAACCGCCTCGCCTGCAAGACGCTGCTGAAGGACCTGGACACCTCCAAGCCCATCCTCGTGGAACCCATCAAGGGCCTCCCCGTGGAGAAGGACCTGATCGTGGACATGGAGCCGTTCTTCCAGTCCTACCGGGAGATCATGCCGTTCCTCGTCAGCAAGGGCCACGAGCCCAGCAAGGAACGCCTGCAGTCCGCCGAGGAGCGCGACCGCTACGACGACACCACCAAGTGCATCCTGTGCGCGGCGTGCACGTCGTCGTGCCCCGTGTTCTGGACCGACGGCCAGTACTTCGGCCCCGCCGCGATCGTGAACGCCCACCGGTTCATCTTCGACTCGCGGGACGACGCCGGGGACATGCGCCTGGAGATCCTCAATGACAAGGAAGGCGTCTGGCGCTGCCGGACCACCTTCAACTGCTCCGAGGCGTGCCCTCGCGGCATCCAGGTCACGAAGGCCATCTCCGAGGTCAAGCAGGCGATCCTGACCCGCAAGATCTGATCCTGCACCGCCGGGCACGATCCGGCGCTGCAGGGCCCGTGGAAGGGCGGTCCGTCCCGACGGACCGCCCTTTCCTGCGTCCGCGGGGGCACGGCTCCGAGCCGGAGGTCGCCCGCGCAGGTCTAGGTGTGCTTCCTCCGCCGGCTCCGCTGCCGCAGCGATCCGGCCTTCGCATGATGGAGGCGCGCGGACTCGGCCGCCGCATCGGCCGTCCCCACGGCGCACCACGCCGTCGCGAGCAGGTACACCTGGCTCAGCAGGTAGAACCAGACGAACAGGGCGACGACCACCGCGACGGACAGCAGGATCACGCTGTTGCCGAACAGGCCCACGATCTGCGTGGAGAAGAAGCGGAGCACCGAGGTCCCGAGGCCCGCGATGAGCGCCCCCTGCAGGAGGA
Organism: Arthrobacter antioxidans; assembly: GCF_023100725.1. Classification (NCBI taxonomy): domain Bacteria; kingdom Bacillati; phylum Actinomycetota; class Actinomycetes; order Micrococcales; family Micrococcaceae; genus Arthrobacter; species Arthrobacter antioxidans. Next base: position 940,958 of record NZ_CP095501.1, on the reverse strand, counting down.
TCGGCTTCGGCATGGTGATCGCGGAGGAGGATCGGAGCAGGACCACGACCACGAAGGTGTCCAGGAGGATCATGACCGCGAAACCCGCGGCCCGGGTCAGCCCCTGGGTGGCCCCGCCCAGGTCGAGGAAGGTGAGCAGTGCACCCAGGGTGTTGGTGGCGATCACGCCGAGCGCCGTCGTCACGAGCATCACGATCCCGAGCAGGGCCAGGGTGAGGAGGTCCTTGGCCCACAGCACCAGCGGGATCACGGCCACCGGGCGCAGGCCGAAGATCCCCCGCATCGCCTGGCGCATCCCACCGATCCAGCCGAGGGAGGTCACCACCATCACGCCCGCGGAGATGACGATGGTCCAGCCGAGACCACTCGTGGCCTCGAAGAGGGCGTCGGGCGTCACGAGGCCGGCCTGCCCCTCCCCCTGGTCGATCAGGCCGGGGACGGCCTGGTCGAGCACGTCCACGGCGATGTCCTGCAGGGCCTCGTTCCCGGCGATGACGATGCCCAGGGCGGCGAAGACGACCACGAGCAGCGCCGCGATGGCGAAGAAGAGGCGGTAGGCGAGGCCTGCAGCCATGAGCGGGCCACGCCTCCGGAGGTACAGCTGGAAGACCCGCACCGCGCGGACGGTATTGATGCGTGACAGGGCGAGGTCCACCCGTGCGGCGACGAGTCCCATGCCGCCACCGCCGGAACGGGTCAGCCGACCCAGCCGGATGCGGGCCTCGGCGACCCTGCGGTGCAGCCCCGGCAGGTCGGCCGGGGAGGGCGGGTCATCCTGCGGCGGTGTGGGAGCCGTCAACGTCCTGGCCAAAATGCAGCTCCTCCCTCAGCTTCCAGAGCCCTGACGGCACGTGCTCATAGAGTCCCATGGATCGCACCTCGAACGAGGCCTCGAAGGTCTGCAGCTCCTCGACGGCGGCATCCATGGCGGCGTCCGACACGTCGTGGGCCACGGTGACGTGCGGGTGGAAGGGGAAGGCGAGCTCACGCTCGAGCGGCCCGGCCTGCAGCCTGGCATGGAGGCCCACGCACTCGTCGAAGCCCTCCACGAGCCGGAGGAAGATCACCGGGGAGACCGGACGGAAGGATCCGGTGCCGCGGAGCCGCACGGTGAACGGAGCCTGGGTGCGAGCCACCGCCCGCACGTGGTCGATGGTCTCGTCCCAGTCCGTGGCCGGCGTCGTCGTGATGAGGGTGATGTGCGGCGGGACGACCGCCGCCATCGGATCACCGAAGGATGCCCGCCACAGCTCGAGGGTGCCGGCGAGGGGCTCCGGGATTGGGATGGTGACCCCCACGGAGCTGCCGGTCACGCTGGGGAGGGACACGGCGTCCGCCGCCCCGCGGGATGGGATGGTCGAGGCGCACATCGGTCAGAGGGATCCTGCGGCCGGCAGGAAACCGACACGCGCATAGACCTCGGCGAGGGTGGGCGCGGCGAGGCTGCGTGCCTTCGCGGCGCCCTTGGCGAGGAGTCGGTCGAGTTCCGCGGGATCGGACAGCAGTTCCTCCGCCCGGCTGCGGATGGGCGCGAGCGACTCCACCACCAGCTCCGCGAGATCCACCTTCAGGTGGCCGTACATGCGCCCCTCGTACTCGGCCTCGAGCTCGGCGACGGTCCGCCCGGACAGGCCGGCATGGATCGCGAGGAGATTGGAGATCCCGGGCTTCTCCGCCCTGTCGAAGCGGATCTCCGTCCCGGCATCGGTGACGGCGGACCGGATCCGTTTGGCGGTCACCTTCGGGTCGTCGAGGAGGTTGACCAGGCCGCCGGGGGACGACGCCGATTTGGACATCTTCGCCGTCGGATTCTGCAGGTCGTAGATCTTCGCGGAGCCCTTCTGGATGAACGGTTCGGGCACCACGAAGGTCTCGCCGAACCGCGTGTTGAAGCGCTGCGCGAGGTCACGGCTGAGCTCCACGTGCTGGCGCTGGTCCTCCCCCACCGGGACGCCGTCGGGCTGGTAGAGGAGGATGTCCGCGGCCTGGAGCACCGGGTAGGTGAACAGGCCTACGCTCGCAGCGTCCGTCCCCTGCTTCGACGCCTTGTCCTTGAACTGCGTCATGCGCGAGGCCTCACCGAACCCGGTGATGCAGTTCAGCACCCAGGCGAGCTGGGCGTGCTCCGGGACGTGCGACTGCACGAAGAGCGTCGCCCGGTCCGGGTCGACGCCGCCGGCGATGTACTGCGCCGCGGTGAGCCGGGTGCGGTGCGCCAGTTCCTGCGGGTCCTGCGGCACGGTGATCGCGTGCAGGTCGGGGATGAAGAAGACGGCGTCGTAGGTCTCCTGCAGGCGGACCCACTGCACGAGCGCGCCGAGGTAGTTGCCGAGGTGGAGGGAACCCGCCGAGGGCTGCATGCCCGAGAGGATGCGCTGCCGCCGTTCCGGGAGGGCGGCGGACGTGGACTGTGTCATGGAGGCTGTCCTGAATCTAGATCTGGTAGTCGACGACGAGCGGCGCGTGGTCCGAGAACCTCGTGTCCCAGCTCGGTGCCCTGTCGACGTCGGAACTCACGGCGCTCTTGGCGAGGGCCTGGGTGGCCAGCTGGTAGTCGATGCGCCAGCCGGTGTCGTTGTCGAACGCCTTGCCGCGCCAGGACCACCACGTGTAGGGGCCGTCGACCTCTCCAGCGAGGAGACGCGCGACGTCCACGAAGCCGCATTCGTCCGAGAAGAAACGGTCGAAGTACGCCCGCTCCTCGGGCAGGAAGCCCGCGTTCCTGACGTTGCCCTTCCAGTTCCTGATGTCCAGCCGGGTGTGGCCCACGTTGAGGTCCCCCATGACCACGGCGTGGTCGGCGCCGTCGCGCAGCTGGGGCAGCCGGGTGGTCATGGCGTCGAGGAAGCGGTACTTGTCGTCCTGCTTCTGCGTGCCGACCTCGCCGGAGTGGACGTACGCGCTCACGACGGTGAGATTCGCGCCGTCCACGTCGAAGTCGGCCTCCACCCAGCGGCCGGACGTGTCGAAGTAGGAATCGCCGATCGTGGTCCGCGTCGCCGTCGGCTGCTGCCGGGAGGCGACGGCCACCCCGGCGCGTCCCTTGGCCTCGGCCTCGGTGTGGAGGATGTGCCAGTCCCCGCCCAGCAGGGCCCGGACGACGGCGTCGGGGGCGCGGACCTCCTGCAGGCAGAGGATGTCGATGTCCCGCCCGTCCAGCCATTCCTGCATCCCGCGCTTGTAGGCGGCGCGGATTCCGTTGACGTTCACCGAGGCGATGCGCAGGGTTTTCTGTGGGGGATTCGAGGCCGGACTCACTCGATCCACTGTACCCGGCAGGGTATTCCGATTCATGCGGCGGGCGGGTCCCTCAGTCGACAATGGTGCCCTCGACCGGCCCTTCGGTGGAGCCCTTCATCATGGAGCGGGCGTTGTGCGAGGTGATCTCGATCGTCTCGAGGGCACGCTCCACCATCCCCTCGTCCTTGCCGAGGTAGTCCCTGACCACACCGACCTGCACCTGGACGATCTTGAAGCTGTGGTCGAGCTTCAGGTCCCGGGCCCTGTCCGTGGCGGCAGGCTTCACCTGGTCCTGCCCCGACAGGCCCGGCCCGAAGACCCCCTGGGCCTCCAGGCGCGCCGTCGCCTTCCGCGCCGCTCCCCGGAGACTGAGGACCACGTAGCTGAAGATGAGGAGCCAGCCGAGGGAGACGATCACCACCAGCCAGCCGACGACGTCGTTCTGGTTCGCCGCGAACACCACGGCGACCAGGAACACGATCAGCATGACGGCCATCCCGGCACTTCCCATGCGCATGCTCGGACCCCGGCCCGCAGGCCTCCCATTACTCCCTAGTGACTGCATCCCACCATTCTCCCGCATCGGCAGCCCCACCCCCGGTGCTTCCACCGCGGGCGAACTGTCAGGCTTTGATAAGTTTCCTCCCAGTTCTCCCATCCGTGATGGCGCTCACCCCGAAGTACTCCCATGCGCGCCCACTCGGTGCGCTTCACTCGTACTATGGAGGAACACCCATGAACAAGAAGATGCGTCTCCTGGCAGTACCGGCACTGGCGATCAGCGCTGTCGCTCTCGCCGCGTCCCCCGCGATGGCCGCCCATGACGGTGCCTACTCGTCCACCCTCGGCCAGCTCAACGGCACCACGGGCACCGGCTCCATCACCCTCGACGTCGCCGGTGACCAGGCCACGGTCAACCTCCAGGTGTCCGGCCTCGCCGAGACGTTCATGGACGCACCGTACCCCCACGTCCAGCACATCCACGGTGGAGCCAAGGGCGTCTGCCCCACCCCCGCCGACGACGCCGACGGCAACGGCATCGTCAACGTGGCCGAGGGCGTCCCGGGCTACGGCGACATCCTGACCACCCTGACCACGTCCGGTGCGGCCACGCCTGCCGAGGGCCTGAACCTGGCACTCGGCGGACAGGGCGGGACCTACTCCGTCCAGCGCACCATCACCATCGATGACGCCACCCAGAAGGCACTCGCCGCCGGCACCGCCGTCGTCGTCGTCCACGGCCTTGATCCCGAAACTGCGGGCGTTCCCGCTGATGTCTTCGGCAGCCCCTCCGAGATCGCTCCCGAGCTCCCCCTCGGCGCGACCTCCCCCGCACTGTGCGGCACCCTCGTGAAGACCCAGATGGGTGAAATGCCTTACGGTGGAGCCGACACCGGTGTCGCCACCGAGTCCTCCACCAACACCGCGGGCATGATCGCCCTCGGCGGCGGCCTGGTCCTCGCCGCAGCAGCCGGTGGCACCTACGTGGTCCGTCGCCGTACGGCCGACAACGCGTGATCCAGATCATCCACGATGATCGATAGAGTGATCGGCCACCGCTGGGGCTTCACGGCCCCGGCGGTGGCCGCCCTTTTCCTCCTCACCGGGTGCGGGGCCGCCAGCACGCCGGAGACCGCCCCGGCGCCCGCCGTCTCCTCGAGCGCGGATGCGCCGGCTCCCTCCGCCCCGGCGTCCGCCCCACCCTCTGCCGCACCGTCCGCGACGGCGACCGCGCCGTCGTCGGGCGCCCCCGCTTCGCCGACTCCCCTGCCCGCCGTGCTCCCGGCCTCCGCGCCCGTCACGCTGGAGATCGAGTCGATCGGCGTCCGGACCGACCTGCTGAGGCTCGGCCTGCGCGAGAACCGGAGCCTCGAGGTGCCGCCCGACGGCCCGGGGGCTCCCGCGAGCTGGTACGACGAGTCCCCCACGCCCGGCGATCGCGGCCCGGCCGTCCTGCTCGGCCACGTGAACGCCACCGACGGCGGCAAGGGCGTCTTCGCCGATCTCCGTACCCTCACCGCCGGCGACCGCATGAGCGTCACCCGGGAGGACGGCACGACGGCGGTCTTCGAGTTCCAGCGCGGCGAGGCCTACGGGAAGGACGAGTTCCCCACCCTCGAGGTGTACGGGAACACCCCGGGGTCGGAGCTGCGCCTCATCACGTGCGACGGCTACAACCCCGACACGGGCGAATTCGACGACAACTACGTCGTCTACGCGACGCTCGTCCCCTAGGGCCGGATCTCCGGGCGCTACCGCAGGAAGAGCTTCCGCAACCGCAGGGTGGTCAGCAGCATGCCCACCGCGCTCATGACGAGGAAGTAGCCGAGGTGGAGGACCGTCGCCGGGGTGAACGAGGCGACGCTGATCTGGCGCAGCAGTTCCACCCCGTGCCAGAGGGGCAGCGCCTGGATGAACCACTGGATGCCCTGCGGGTACACGCTGAGCGGGTAGAAGGTCGCCGAGAACAGGAACATCGGCAGCATGACGAAGTTGATCCATTCCATCTGCTGGAACGTCTTCATGAAGCTGGTGATCCCCATGCCGAAGGACGCGAACCCGAACGCGATGACCACGGACGCCGGGATCACGAGCAGCGCCACCGGCGTCGTGATGAGCCCCATGAGCGCCATCACCGCGGTGAAGCCCGTCGCGTACAGGGCTCCGCGCAGGAGGGCCAGGAAGATCTCGCCGATCGCGACGTCGAGCGGCCCGAGCGAGGTGTACAGCATCCCCTGGTACAGCTTGGCGAAGTTCATCTTGAAGAAGACGTTCCACGTGCTGTCGTAGACGGCCCCGTTCATGGCGGAGACCGCCAGCAGGGCCGGCGCGATGTAGGCGGCGTAGCTGATCGGCCGGCCGTCGGGCCCCTCGACCGTCCCGACGAGGGCGCCGAGGCCCACGCCCATGGAGACCAGGTAGAGCACCGGCTCGAAGAAGCCGGACACCATGATGAGCCAGTTGCTGCTGCGGGTCGCCAGGAGCCCGCGCGCTATGACGGCCTTCGCGTTGCGCGAGTACAGCGCGGCGAGGGGGCGCTTCGAGCCGTCCAGCGCGTAGTCCTGCAGGGTCAGCGGGGCGCTCACCGGCCGAGCCTCCTCGCGTAGACGGAGTGTGCCAGGCGCAGGCCGACGACGGCGAGGACCACCAGGTACAGCACATGGACCACGGCGAGCCAGGGCGGGACGACCTGCCCGTAGGTGAGGCTCCGGCCCAGTTCCGTGCCATGCCACAGCGGTGAGATCCAGCCGATCCACTGCAGGAAGACCGGCAGGGTGTCGAGCGGGAAGAACGTCCCGGAGAACAGGAACAGCGGGGTCACGATGAAGCGCATGACGAGCGCGAACTGGCCCTTGTCCTCCTCGACGCTCGCCGAGTAGGCCATCAGCGGGAGGCCGAACGCCAGGCCGCTGAGGACGGCGACGGGGATGACGGCCGCCCCCGTGGCGGACGGCGACGCACCGAAGGCGGCGACGATGAGGAAGTAGACGATGGTGGTCGCGGTCAGCCGGACGGTGATCGCGAGCACGTGCCCGTTGACGATCTGGCCCGTGCCGAGCGGCGAGGCGTGCGGGCCGTAGTAGACCCGCCGCCACTTGAAACCGTCCATGACGGGGTAGGTGAACTCCGTGGCCGCCGTCATGATCGTCGCGGACGCCAGCAGGGCCGGGGCGATGAAGGCCAGGTAGCCGACGCCGCCGAAGGCCGCGGCCGAGTTCGCGTCCACGAGCGAGGCCAGGCCCACGCCCATCGCGAAGAGGTACATGACCGGGGTGCCGACGCTGGAGGCGAGCAGCGTCCAGCGGTAGCCCTGCATGGAGCGGAGCACGTGCTCGGCGTAGTACCAGGACCCGAACGACCGGGCGCGGCGCGCGGAGACCTCCGGCGCGTGGGCGTGGAGGCGGTAGGGCGGGCCGGTGGTGGCGTCCTGGACGGCGGGCTCGCTCTCACTCAACGAGGCTCCTCCCGGTCAGGCGCAGGAACACGTCCTCGAGGGAGGACCGCCGGACGAGGGAGGTGATGGGCTTCAGCCCCCGGGAGGTGACCTGCTCCAGGGCCGCCTCGCCGTCCTGGGCGTAGATCAGCACGCGGTCCGGCAGCGGCTCGAGGCGCTCCCCGATCCCGTGCAGTTCGCCCGCCACCGTGGTGTTGCGTGCCGAACCGAACCGCAGTTCGAGCACCTCGCGGGTGGAGTGCTCCCGGATGAGCTGCGCGGGTGACCCCTCGGCCATGATCCGGCCCTTGTCCACGACCACGAGCCGGTCGCAGAGCTGCTCCGCCTCGTCCATGTAGTGCGTGGTGAGGATCAGGGTCACCCCGGATTCCTTGAGGCGGAACAGCCTGTCCCAGAGGATGTGTCGCGCCTGCGGGTCGAGGCCCGTGGTGGGTTCGTCCAGCAGGAGGATCTTCGGCTCGTTGATGAGGGAGCGCGCGATGGTCAGGCGCCGCTTCATGCCGCCCGACAGCGCGTCGACCTTCGCACCGGCCTTGTCGGTGAGCTGGGCGAACTCCAGCAGCTCGTCGGCCTTGGGCCTGAGGTAGCTCATCGGGAGCCCGAAGTAGCGGCCGTAGACGATGAGGTTGTCGCGGACCCTCAGTTCCTCGTCGAGGTTGTCCTGCTGCGGTACCACCCCGAGGTGGGCGCGCACCTCGGGCCCGTGGTCCTCGGGGTCGAGGCCCATGATGGTGAGCCGGCCCGAGGTCCGCTGCGAGACCCCGCCGATCATGCGCATGGTGGTCGACTTCCCCGCGCCGTTCGGGCCCAGCAGGCCGAAGGACTCCCCCGCCGGCACCTCGAAGGAGAGGCCGTCGACGGCCTTGAACCCGCCGTAGTGCTTGCTGAGCTGCTGCGCGGAGATGACCGGTGGTCGGGACGGGTGGGTGGGCACCCGCCCAGCCTAGGCGATGCCCCCGGGCAGGATCCGGTGGGAGCCTCGCGTGTCTAGGCCTGGACGGCCCTGCGCTCGGCGGCCTCGACGACGTTCGTGAGCAGCATCGCCCGGGTCATGGGCCCCACCCCCCCGGGGTTCGGCGACAGCCAGCCGGCCACGGACGCCGCGGCGGGGTCGACGTCGCCCGTGAGCTTCGCCTTCCCGGTCTCCGGGTCCTCGACGCGGCTCACGCCCACGTCGAGGACGATCGCGCCGGGCTTGAGCTGATCCGCCGTGATCATGTGCGGGATGCCGGCGGCCGCCACGACCACGTCGGCGCGGCCGAGGTGGTCGGCGAGGTCGACGGTCCCGGTGTGGGCCAGGGTGACGGTCGCATTGATCTGCTTGCGCGTCAGGAGCAGCCCGAGCGGCCGGCCCACGGTGACGCCGCGTCCCACGACCAGCACGTTCAGCCCCGTGAGGGCGACGTCGTGCCGGAGGAGGAGCTCGACGATCCCGTGCGGGGTGCACGGCAGGGGCGAGTCCATCGCGGCGTTGACGTTGAGGACGAGCCTGCCGAGGTTCATCGGGTGCAGGCCGTCGGCGTCCTTCGCCGGGTCGATGCGCTCGAGGATCGCATTGGTGTCGAGGTGCGCGGGCAGCGGGAGCTGCACGATGTAGCCGGTGGTGGCGTCGTCGTCGTTCAGCTCGTCGAGGACCGCCTCGAGTTCCTCCTGCGTGACGGTGGCCGGGAGGTCGCGGCGTATCGAGGTGATGCCCACCTGGGCGCAGTCGCGGTGCTTGCCCGCCACGTAGGAGTGGCTGCCGGGGTCGTCCCCCACGAGCACCGTGCCGAGGCCCGGCGTCACACCGCGCTCGCGGAGGACTGCCACACGCTCGGCGAGTTCCTCCTTGATCCGGGCGGCGGTCGCCTTGCCGTCGAGGATGCGTGCTGTGGTCGTCATGCGAATCGTCCTTCTCGGGGTGTCCAGTTGCTCGAGCAGGAATGCCTTGCCGCGGTCGCAGCAGCCGGTGAAGCAGCATTCCCCGGCGGGGATGTCGTAACCGGTCGACGCGGCGGCCTCGGAGGTGAGGGCGCCGGGCGGGACCGCGGCTACCACTCCTCCTGGCCCGGGTACAGCGGGAAGTCGGCGGCGAGCGCGGACACGCGGGCGCGGAGCGCCTGGACGTCGGGTGAGGGCTTGAGGGCCGCGGCGATGATCTCGCCCACCTCCGTGAACTCGACGGCCCCGAAGCCGCGGGTCGCGAGCGCTGGGGTGCCGATCCGGAGGCCCGAGGTGACCATCGGCGGACGGGGATCGAACGGCACGGCGTTGCGGTTCACGGTGATCCCGACCGAGTGCAGCACGTCCTCGGCCTGCTGGCCGTCGAGCGAGGAGTGCCGCAGGTCCACGAGGACCAGGTGGACGTCCGTGCCACCCGTGAGCACCGACACGCCGTGCTCGGTGACGTCCGACGCCGTGAGGCGCTCGGCGATGATGCGCGCACCCTCGAGGACGCGCTCCTGGCGCTCCCTGAACTCGGCCGACCCGGCGATCCTGAAGGCCGTGGCCTTGCCCGCGATGACGTGCATGAGCGGGCCGCCCTGCTGGCCGGGGAAGACGTTCGAGTTGATCTTCTTGGCCCATTCCTGCTTGGCGAGGATCACGCCGGAGCGGGGACCCGCGAGGGTCTTGTGGACCGTGGAGGTGACGACGTCGGAGTACGGCACGGGGCTGGGGTGGACGCCGGCGGCGACGAGGCCCGCGAAGTGCGCCATGTCGGTCCAGAGCAGCGCGCCGACCTCGTCGGCGATCGCGCGGAACGCCGCGAAGTCGAGGTGGCGGGGGTAGGCCGACCAGCCGGCGATGATGACCTGGGGCTTCGCGGCGAGCGCCTGCTCGCGCACGCGCTCCATGTCGAGGCGGTGGGTGTCCTCCTCGACGCCGTAGGCCGCGACCTCGTACAGCTTGCCCGAGAAGTTCAGCTTCATGCCGTGCGTGAGGTGGCCGCCGTGCGCGAGGGAGAGCCCCATGATCCTGTCGCCGGGCTTGATCATGGCCGAGAGCGCCGCCGCGTTGGCCTGCGCACCGGAGTGCGGCTGGACGTTCGCGAACTCGGCGCCGAACAGCGCCTTGACCCGCTCGATCGCCAGGTTCTCGGCGACGTCGACGTGCTCGCAGCCGCCGTAGTAGCGGCGCCCGGGGTAGCCCTCCGCGTACTTGTTGGTGAGCACGCTGCCCTGGGCCTCGAGGACGGCGCGCGGTGCGAAGTTCTCCGAGGCGATCATCTCGAGGGTGTCCCGCTGCCGTGCGAGCTCGTCCCGGAGGACGGCGGCGATCTCCGGATCCACCTCGGACAGGGGGGCGTTGGTGACGGAGTCGGCGTGGGAGGGAGCCATGGGCGAAGTGGTCATCGGTCGATCCTTCTCTGGGTCTCGCAAGGGGTCAGCGTGAATCGCGGGCGGGGGTCGGGACCGCAGTCCGCGCCCCGGCCGCTCATGAAACGTGACCCGCGGCCCAGGCGTGCGATCCGTGGTCTGCACTGGAAGCGCGGGCGCCCCGCAGGGGATCCCGACCTCCCGCCGCTTCCTGGTGGTTGCCCACCCTACGCCAGTCGCGACGCTCCCATGCTAGCCGGAATACGAGGACGGCGGGACAGGTTCCGCATCAGTGGAACATCAGCTCGGCGCTGGCCGACGCCGCAACGGGAAGGTCGTCGCCATGTACGGTCCGGCACGGGACGTGGATGTACCGGTCCGGCGCGTCCGGGTCGTCGTGATCGGCGCCGGCCAGGCGGGGCTCAGCAGCGCCTACCACCTGGCACGCCGGGGGCTCACCCCGCACCGGGACGTCGTGGTGCTCGACGCCAACCCCGCTCCCGGTGGCGCGTGGCTGCACCGCTGGCCCGCCCTCACCTTCGACGCCGCCCACGCCCTGCACGACCTCCCGGGCCTGCGCCTCGGGACGCCGGACCCGGAGGAGCCCGCCTCCCGGGTGGTCACCCGGTACTACGGCGACTACGAGCGGACCTTCGCCCTGCCCGTGCTCCGGCCGGTCCGGGTGCTCCGCGTGGAGGCCGACGACGGCGACGGCCCCCTCCGCGTGTCCACGCCGGACGGCACGTGGCTGGCCGACGTCGTCATCAGTGCCACCGGCACCTGGGACCGCCCCTACTGGCCCCACTACCCCGGCCGGGACGTCTTCGAGGGACGCCAGCTGCATACGCACGACTACCGCTCGGCCGGCGAGTTCACGGGCCGGCGCGTCCTCGTGGTGGGCGGCGGGACCTCCGCCGTCCAGTTCGTCCTCCAGCTCCACGCCGCCGGAGCCGTGCCCCTCTGGTCCACCCGCCGGCCGCCGTCGTTCACCCGCCGGCCGTTCGACGCCGAATGGGGCCGCGAGGTCGAGGCCGCGGTCGATGCCCGGACGGGTGCGGGACTCCCGCCGGCCAGCGTGGTGTCGGCGACGGGCCTGCCGCTCACGGCCGGCTACCGGGCGGGCATCGACGCCGGGATCCTCGTGTCGCGCGGCCCCCTGGCCGGGCTGCGCGAGCGATCGGCGGTGTTCACGGACGGCACCGAGGAGCCCGTCGACGCCGTGCTGTGGGCCACCGGCTTCCGTGCCGCCCTGGACCACCTCGCACCGTTGCGCCTCCGGGAGCCCGGCGGCGGCATCGTCATGGACGGTGTGCACGTGCTGAAGGAACCGCGGCTCCTGCTCGTCGGCTACGGCGCCTCGGCGTCGACGCTCGGCGCGTCACGGGCAGGGCGGGCGGCGGCGACGGCCGCCGCGGCCCGGCTGCGCGGGATCGCGTCACAATCGGCGGCCGCCGGTAATCTGGCGTAGGTGACCTCCCCCGCTGCTCCCAGCTCCTTCTCCCTGACGCTGTCCTGCCCCGACCGGCCCGGGATCGTCCACGGCGTCTCGGGCGCCCTGGTCGGCGTGGGCGCCAACATCACCGAGTCGCAGCAGTACGGGAGCCCTGACACGGGCACCTTCTTCATGCGCGTGGCACTCGACACCGTCGCCTCGGAGGAGGACCTCCGCGCGGCGCTCGAGCCCGTGGCCGGGGAGTTCGGGATGGACTGGTCGCTGACCCCGGCCGCACGCCGCACGCGGACGCTCATCATGGTGTCCAAGGCCGCGCACTGCCTCAACGACCTCCTCTTCCAGCACCGCTCCGGCACGCTCGCCATCGACATCCCCGTGATCGTGTCCAACCACCGCGACCTCGAGGGACTCGCCGCGTTCTACGGCGTCGAGTTCCACCACATCCCGGTGACGCCCGAGACCAAGGACGACGCCGAGGACAGGCTGCGCGCGCTGATGGACGAGCACGGGATCGAACTCGTGGTCCTCGCGCGGTACATGCAGATCCTCAGCGACCGGCTCTGCGAGGAGCTGCTCGGCCGTGCCATCAACATCCACCACTCGTTCCTGCCGTCCTTCAAGGGTGCCCGCCCCTACCACCAGGCCCATGCGCGCGGCGTGAAGCTGATCGGCGCGACCGCCCACTACGTCACCGGGGCCCTCGACGAGGGACCGATCATCGAGCAGGAGGTCATCCGCGTGGATCATGCGCGCACGGCCGAACAGCTGACGTCGATCGGCCGGGAGCTGGAGGGACGCGCGCTGGTGCAGGCGGTCCAGTGGCATGCGGAGCACCGCGTCCTCCTCGACGGCCGCCGCACGATCGTCTTCAACTGACGCAGCACCCGCGCCGGGAGGGTGTCGCCTAGGCTGGCGCCATGGCACATCTCATCCCCTTCCGCGGCAGGACCCCCGTCATCAGCGATTCGGCCTTCACGGCGCCGACCGCATCCCTCATCGGAGAGGTGACCCTCGGCGAGTTCGCCAGCGTCTTCTACGGTGCCCGCGTCCGCGCCGACACCGCCCCGATCTCGATCGGGGACGGGAGCAATCTCCAGGACAACGTGGTGGTCCACGCCGACCCGGGCTTCCCCGCCACGATCGGGGACCGCGTCAGCGTGGGGCACGGCGCCGTGGTGCACGGGTGCACGATCGGGGACGACTGCCTCATCGGGATGAGCGCCACGGTCATGAACGGCGCCGTCATCGGCGCCGGGTCGCTGGTCGCCGCCGGCGCCGTCGTGCTCGAGGGAACGGTCGTCCCGCCGCGGTCGCTCGTGGCCGGCGTCCCGGCGAAGGTGCGGAGGCAGCTCGACGACGACGAGGTCAGGGCCGTGCAGGCCAACGCCGACCGCTACAAGGCTCTCGCCCAGGAACACCGCGAAGCGTTCACTTCTTGACGACAGGCACCGGGTGCGGCAGCCTTGATCCCATGCCCGCAGAATCCCCCTCGACGGCGAGGTCGAGCCCGAGCGGCCCGCCTCCGAAACCGGGATCCCAGTCCGCCCTGCGCGAGCGGAACCAGCATCGCGTCATCGCGGCCCTCATGAGCGGCGGGCCCCGGACCCAGGCGGAACTCGCCCGGCAGACGGGGCTCTCGACGGCGACGGTCTCCAACATCGTGAAATCCATGGCCGTGACGGGGATCGTCAGCACCGTGCCCACCACCAGCTCGGGGCGCCGGGCCCTGTCCGTGGTCCTCAACGACAACGGACAGGTCGCGGCGGGCATCGACATCGGACGCCGCCACCTCCGCGTCGTCCTCGCGAGCCCCAACTACCGGGTCCTGCAGGAGGCCTCCGTCCCCCTCCCGCTCGGCCACAGCGCCCAGGACGGACTGGCCGCCGCCGCGGACCTCCTGGACACCCTGCTCGAGGACGGCGGCATCTCCCGGGGTGCGCTCCTCGGCGCCGGCATCGGCATCCCGGGCCCCATCGACCGTCGCAGCGGGACCGTGGTGCAGGGGGCCATCCTGCCCGAGTGGGTGGGCATCAACATCCACGAGACGTTCAGCGAACGGCTCGGCGTGCCCGTCCTCATCGACAACGACGCCAACCTGGGGGCCCTGGCGCAGGTGACCTGGGGGCCGCACGGCGCGGTGGACAACCTGATGTTCATCAAGGTGGGGTCCGGCATCGGCTCCGGGCTCGTCCTCAACGGAGCGCTGTTCTACGGCAACGTCGGGATCACCGGGGAACTGGGGCACACCACCATCAACGAACACGGCCTGATCTGCCGGTGCGGCAACCGCGGCTGCCTCGAGACCGTCGCCTCGACCTCCACCATGATCGAACTGCTCAGCCGCGGGGGCAGCGAACCCGTGGACACCCGGCGCATCATCGACCGCGCGCTCACCGGCGACACCGCGACCCTGCGCGTGATCGACGACGCCGGCATCGCCATCGGCCGGGCGCTCGCCCACATGGCCAACCTGATCAACCCCGAGACCATCGTCGTCGGCGGCCCGCTCACCGATCTCGGCGAGATCCTCCTCGGGCCGATCCGGCGCGGGCTGTCCCGCCACGCCGTGCCCATCATCGGTGAGACGACCTCCGTCTGCATGTCCTCGCTCGGTGACCGCGCCGAGGCGCTCGGAGGCGCCGCCGTCGTCCTCGCCCAGTCGGGGCTCTCCCCCGCACTCGTGGGTTCAACCTAAAGATTTCCTCTGTTTTCCCGGAGTCATGCGTTCAACAGTTGACTGCAAGGGCCGGGGCATGTTCAATTCTTTTCGGGTCGTGATCGGACCTGCACCAAGACAACGCCGTCACTGCGGGAGAATCCATGAAGAACCACATCATCCTCGAGATGCGCTCCATCACGAAGGAGTTCCCGGGCGTCAAGGCCCTCGCAGACGTCTCGATCGAGGTGCGCGCAGGCGAGATCCACGCGATCTGCGGTGAGAACGGCGCCGGGAAATCGACCCTCATGAAGGTCCTCTCGGGCCTCTACCCGTACGGCGACTACTCGGGCGACATCATCTTCCAGGGCGAAGAGGTCCGGTTCAAGGACATCCGCTCGAGTGAGGCCGCGGGGATCGTCATCATCCACCAGGAACTCGCGCTGATCCCGGAGCTCTCGATCGCGGAGAACATCTTCCTGGGCAACGAGCCCGCCCGCTTCGGCGTCATCGACTGGGACCATGTCAACCGGACCACCCTGGAGCTCATGGCCCGCGTGGGCCTGAGCGAGGACCCGACCACCAAGATCAAGGACATCGGCGTCGGCAAGCAGCAGCTCGTCGAGATCGCCAAGGCACTCAGCAAGTCGGTGAAGCTGCTCATCCTCGACGAGCCCACCGCGGCGCTGAACGAGTCCGACTCGCAGCACCTCCTGGACCTGATGGCCGGCCTGCGGTCCAAGAACATCAGCTGCATCATGATCTCCCACAAGCTCAACGAGATCGAGCAGATCGCCGACTCGATCACGATCATCCGCGACGGGAGGTCCATCGAGACCCTGCACGTCAAGGAGGACGGCGTCGACGAGGACCGCATCATCCGCGGGATGGTGGGCCGTTCGCTCGAGTCCCGCTTCCCGGACCACACCCCGACGATCGGTGAGACCTTCTTCGAGGTACGGAACTGGACCGTAGGACACCCCACCGTGCCGGACCGCCTGGTGTGCAAGAACTCGAGCTTCAAGGTGCGGCGCGGCGAGATCGTCGGGTTCGCGGGGCTGATGGGCGCCGGGCGGACGGAGCTCGCGCGCTCGGTCTTCGGCCGCTCCTATGGCACCTTCAAGTCCGGCCAGATCGTCATGGACGGCAAGGAGATCACGCTCCGCTCGGTGCCCCAGGCGATCGACGCCGGCCTCGCCTACGTCACCGAGGACCGCAAATCGCTCGGCCTCAACCTGCTGGACGACATCAAGACCACCACGGTGTCCGCGAATCTGCAGAAGATCACGCGCGGGCTCGTCGTCGACAGGGACGAGGAGTTCAGGATCGCCGAGGAGTACCGGAAGTCGCTGCGCACCAAGACGCCGAGCGTCAACGAGGGCGTCGCGAAGCTCTCGGGCGGCAACCAGCAGAAGGTGGTCCTCGCGAAGTGGATGTTCACCGATCCCGAACTGCTGATCCTCGACGAGCCCACCCGCGGCATCGACGTGGGAGCCAAGTACGAGATCTACGGCATCATCCAGAAACTCGCGGACCAGGGGAAGGGCGTCATCGTCATCTCCTCCGAGCTGCCCGAACTGCTCGGCCTCTCGGACCGGATCTACACGATCTTCGAGGGCGCCATCACCGGTGAGGTGGAACGCGAGAACGCGAACCAGGAATCCCTGATGAAACTCATGACCGCCAGCAGGAAATCTGCCTGACCCGTCGACCCTAGGAAAGACACCATGAATTCCCTCAAGCAAATCTTCGGCGGGAACACCCGCCAGTTCGGGATGATCTTCGCCCTGGTCGCGCTCGTCCTGTTCTTCCAGTGGCGCACGGGCGGCAAGATGCTCACGTCCGTCAACATGATGAACCTGTTCAACGGCAACTCGTACATCCTCATCCTCGCGATCGGGATGGTGCTGGTCATCATCGCCGGGCACATCGACCTCTCCGTCGGCTCCGTCGCCGCGTTCGTCGGCATCGTCGTCGCGATCGCGATGCGCGACTGGGGCATCCCCTGGTACCTCGGGGTGGTGCTCGGCCTGGCGCTCGGTGCGCTCATCGGGGTGTGGCAGGGCTTCTGGGTGGCCTATGTCGGCATCCCCGCGTTCATCGTCACCCTCGCCGGGATGCTCATCTTCCGCGGCGCCAACCAGTCCGTGGGCAACTCCCTCACCGTCCCGGTCCCCGAGGGCTTCCGAGAGCTCGGCGCGGGCTACCTGCCCGAGGTCGGTCCCAACATCGGCTACAACAACCTGACCCTGCTGATGGGCTTCGCCCTCGTGGCCTTCGTGATCTACAACGAGGTCCGGGGACGCCGCAAGCTGGAGAAGATCAACGCCGAGGTGCCCCCCATGTGGGTTCCCATCACGAAGGTGGTCCTGCTCTCCGCGGTCATCCTCTACGCGACCTACCTCTTCGCGACGGGGCGTCCCGGGACGTCCTTCCCGGTCCCCGGCCTGATCCTCGGCGTCCTCGTCATCATCTACGCGTTCATCTCCAACAAGACGATCGCCGGCCGCCACGTGTATGCCGTCGGTGGCAACCGCCACGCGGCCGAGCTGTCCGGTGTGCAGGGCAAGCGCGTGAACTTCATGGTCATGATGAACATGTCCATCCTCGCGGCCCTCGCCGGCATGATCTTCGTCGGCCGCTCCACCGCCTCCGGGCCGTCGGACGGCGTCGGCTGGGAGCTCGATGCGATCGCTGCCGTGTTCATCGGCGGCGCAGCCGTCACCGGTGGCGTCGGGACCGTGGTCGGATCCATCATCGGAGGCCTCGTCATGGCCGTCCTGAACAACGGGCTGCAACTCCTCGGAGCCGGCGCCGACGACACCCAGATCATCAAGGGCCTCGTCCTGCTCATCGCCGTCGCCTTCGACGTCTACAGCAAGAGCCAGGGCAAGCCGTCCATCATCGGGCTGATCACCAGGCGGTTCGGCGGAGGCGACGGCGGCAAGAAGGTCGACACCGAGGTCCCCACTCCCTCCCCGACCGAGCAGGCCGTCGGAACGAAGCAGGTCATCTCCCACGACGTCTAGGACCCGGCATACCCGGTTCCCGGAACCACAGCTCTCCCCGTCCATAAGAGCAAGAGAAAGAGAATGAGAATGCGTACTTTCGCAAAATCCCTCGCAGCGATCGCTGCAGTATCAGCACTGACGCTGACCGGGTGCGGCCGCGAAGAAGCGGCGCCCTCTGCCGACGGCGAGACCGCCGCTGCAGGGTTCGAGGCAGGATCGGCCATCGGCGTCGCGCTCCCGCAGAAGACCTCGGAGAACTGGGTCCTCGCCGAGGAGCTCTTCAACGAGGGCCTGACCGAGGCCGGCTACGACCCCGACGTGCAGTTCGCCAACGGCGGCGTCTCCGAGCAGCAGAACCAGATCAGCTCCATGATCACCAATGGCGTGAAGGTCCTGGTCGTCGGTGCCATCGACGGCGCCCAGCTCGGCACCCAGCTCCAGCAGGCCAAGGATGCGGGCATCTCCGTCATCGCCTACGACCGCCTCCTGACCAACACGGAGAACGTGGACTACTACGTGGCCTACGACAACTTCCAGGTCGGCGAACTCCAGGGCCAGGCCCTGCTGGACGGCATGAAGGCCGCGAAGCCCGAGGGACCCTACAACATCGAGCTGTTCGCCGGTTCGCCGGACGACGCCAATGCGAAGGTCTTCTTCGACGGCGCCATGAGCATCCTCCAGCCCGAGATCGACAACGGCAACCTCGTCGTCGTGTCCGGCCAGGAGACCTTCGACCAGGTCGTCACCCAGGGCTGGGAAGCGGAGAACGCCCAGAGGCGCATGGACACCCTGCTCTCCGGCAGCTACAGCTCCGAGGAGCTCGACGGCGTCCTCTCGCCCAATGACACGCTCGCCCGTGCGATCCTGACCTCGGTCAAGGGTGCCGGCAAGCCCATCCCCGTCGTCACCGGCCAGGACTCCGAGGTCGAATCCGTGAAGTCGATCATGGCGGGCGAGCAGTACTCCACGATCAACAAGGACACCCGTGCCCTCGTGGAACATGCGATCGTGATGGTCAACGACCTCCAGGCCGGGAACGAACTCGAGATCAACGATCCCGATTCCTACGAGAACGGCGTCAAGACGGTCCCCGCGTACCTCCTCGAGCCGCAGATCGTCACGCAGGAGAACGCAGCGGAGGCGTACGCCGACAACGAGGAGCTGGCTCCGCTCACCCAGTAGCGCCCACCCGGAATCCTCCGGCAGCAGGACCTGTTGCGCCCCGGCTACGGCCGGGGCGCTTCGTCGTTCCGGCGCCGGGGATGGACGCCGCTCCGACCAGCGGCGAGGATGGGTCCATGAACCCACAGCACCGCATCATCGTTCCCCCCTGCGCGGAAGCAGGAGCCCCCAGTCCCGTCGTCGCCACCGGCAGGCCGCTGAAGTGGGGCGTGATCGCCACCGGCGGTATCGCGTCCAAGGTCACACAGGACATCGCCCTGCTCGAGGACGCCGTGCTCCACGCGGTCAGCTCCCGCAGCGCGGACAGTGCCGCCGCGTTCGCGGACCGCTTCGGATTCGCCACCAGCTACGGCAACGACGGCGGCATGGCCGGCTACCAGCGCCTCGTGGACGACCCCGAGGTCGACGTCGTCTACATCACCACACCGCACGGCCAGCACTACGACGTCGCGAAGGCCGCCCTCACGGCGGGCAAGCACGTCCTGTGCGAGAAACCCTTCACCATCAACGCGGCCGAGGCGGAGGAACTCGCCGCGATCGCCGCCGACAATGGGCTGTTCCTCATGGAAGCGGTCTGGACACGCTTCCTGCCCAGCGTGAACCGGGCCTGGGAGATCATCCACTCCGGAGAGCTGGGCGAGATCCGGTGGGTGCAGGCCGACCTCGGCTTCACCGCCCCGGAGGACCCGGCCAGCAGGCTCTGGGACCCGGCGGCCGGCGGCGGCGCACTCCTGGACCTCACGGTCTATCCGCTCACCTGGGCGCTGGGATCCCTCGGCTTCCCCGATTCGGTGTCCGCCGTCGGCACGCTGAACAGCGACGGCGTGGACCTGCAGAACGCGGTGACGCTGGGTTACGGGAGCGGCGCCTACGCCCAGCTGTCGTCGTCGTTCATCGCCTCCTGCCCCGGCCAGGCGACCGTGTGCGGGTCCAAGGGCTGGCTGAAGACCGGCGGCGGGAACCTGCACAACCCGACGGAACTGACGATCAAGGCCGGCGACACCGAGGCCCGCGTGGAGCATTTCGAGCAGGCCGGCGCCGGGTACACGTACGAGCTGCGCGAGGTGACCCGCTGCATCCAGGAGGGCCTCACGGAGAGCCCGACCATGCCGATCGCCGACACGGTGAGGACGATGCGCCTGCTCGACGGCGTGCGCGCCCAGATCGGCCTCCGCTACGCGAACGACGCGGCCTGACCGGTCCACGCACGAGCCGGACACGCAGAAGCCGGTGCACCGCGGAGGCGGTACACCGGCTTCGGTGCGAGAGCGGTGCCTACCGGGCGAGGATCGCCAGGACCTCCGACAGCTTCGCCGACGGACGCATCACCTCGGTCACCTTCGTGACGTCGGGGTGGTAGTACCCGCCGATGTCCGCAGGTGAGCCCTGGACGGCGAGCAGCTCGGACACGATGGTGTCCTCGTTGCCCGTCAGCGCCTCGGCCACCCGGGCGAAGCTCTCCGCGAGTTCGGCGTCCTGCTCCTGCCTGGCCAGTTCCTCGGCCCAGTAGCGGGCGAGGAAGTAGTGGCTCCCCCGGTTGTCGATCTCGCCGACGCGGCGGCTGGGCGACTTGTTCTCGAGCAGGAAGGTGCCCGTCGCCCGGTCCAGCGTGTCGGCGAGGATCTGCGCGCGGGCGTTCCCCGTCGTCGTCGCCAGGTGTTCGAAGCTGACGGCCAGGGCGAGGAACTCGCCGAGGCTGTCCCAGCGGAGGTGGTTCTCCTTCACGAGCTGCTGCACGTGCTTCGGAGCCGATCCGCCGGCGCCGGTCTCGAAGAGGCCGCCGCCGTTCATGAGGGGGACCACGGAGAGCATCTTGGCGCTGGTGCCCAGCTCGAGGATCGGGAACAGGTCCGTCAGGTAGTCGCGGAGCACGTTGCCCGTGACGGAGATGGTGTCCTCGCCCCGGCGGATGCGCTTGAGCGTGAACGCCGTGGCGTCGACGGGCGTCATGATCTCGAGCGTGACGTCGTCCGTCCCGTGCTCGGCCAGGTACTCCCTGACCTTCGCGATGAGGTGCGCGTCGTGGGCGCGGGCCTCGTCGAGCCAGAACACGGCGGGCGTCGCGGAGGCGCGCGCACGCGTCACGGCGAGCTTCACCCAGTCGAGGATCGCGGCGTCCTTGGTCTGGCATGCGCGCCAGATGTCGCCGGGCTCGACGTCGTGCTCGATCAGCACCGTGCCGTCGCCGCCGACCAGCTGCACCGTGCCCGCGGCCTGGATCTCGAAGGTCTTGTCGTGGCTGCCGTACTCCTCGGCGGCCTGCGCCATGAGGCCCACGTTCGGGACGGTGCCCATGGTGGTCGGGTCGAAGGCGCCGTGGGCGCGGCAGTCGTCGAGGACCACCTGGTAGATGCCGGCGTAGCTGCTGTCCGGGAGGACGGCGAGCGTGTCCGCTTCCTCGCCGTCCGGCCCCCACATGTGGCCGGAGCTCCGGATCATGGCGGGCATGGACGCGTCCACGATCACGTCGCTCGGCACGTGCAGGTTGGTGATGCCCTTGTCCGAGTCCACCATGGCGATCGCGGGCCCGTCCTCCATGCCCTGCGCGATGGCCTGCTGGACGCCCTCGCGGACGTCCTCCGGGAGCTTGTCGAGGCCGCCGAGGATCGAGGCCAGGCCGTTGTTCGGGCTGAGGCCGGCGGCGGTAAGCTCGGCGCCGTACTTCTCGAAGAGCTCGGGCAGGAAGGCGCGGACCACGTGGCCGAAGATGATGGGGTCGGAGACCTTCATCATGGTGGCCTTCAGGTGCGCCGAGAAGAGCACGCCCTCCTGCTTCGCCCGGGCGACCTGCGCCTTCAGGAACTCGTTGAGCGCGGTGGCGCGCATCACGGTGCCGTCCACGACCTCGCCGGCGAGCACGGGGAACGCGTCCTTGAGCACGCTGACGGTGCCGTCGGCGGCGACGTGCCGGACCGAGACGGTGCCGTCCGCGGGGATGACCACGGACTTCTCGTTGGAGCGGAAGTCGTCGCTCGTCATGTGTGCCACGTTGGTCCGTGACTCCGGCGTCCAGGCACCCATGCTGTGCGGGTTCTGCCGGGCGTAGTTCTTGACGGACGCCGGGGCGCGGCGGTCCGAGTTGCCCTCGCGCAGGACCGGGTTCACGGCGCTGCCCTTGACCTTGTCGTAGCGGGCGCGGACGTCCTTCTCCTCGTCCGTCGACGGGTGGTCGGGGTAGTCCGGCAGCGCGTAGCCCTGGCCCTGGAGCTCGGCGATGACCGTCTTGAGCTGGGGGACGGACGCGCTGATGTTCGGCAGCTTGATGATGTTCGCTTCCGGCGTCTTCGCCAGTGCGCCGAGCTCCGCGAGCGCATCCTCCATCTGCTGGTCCTCGGTGAGGCGGTCACCGAAGAGGGCGATGATGCGCCCCGACAGCGAGATGTCCCGGGTCTCCACCTCGACGCCCGCCGTGGAGGCGAACGCCTCGACGATCGGCAGGAACGAGTAGGTGGCGAGCATCGGCGCTTCGTCGGTATGGGTGTAGATGATCTTGGCCATGGGTTGGCGTCTCCCTGGTGGTCAGGCGTTGTGCGGGTGGTTGGGGGTTGCCCATCGGCTCTAACCTACCGAGCTTCGTCGGGCTCCGCCTAACGGCGGATGTCGGGCGGTGTCAGTGGAAGAAGTGGCGCGCGCCCGTCAGGTAGAGGGTGACGCCGGCGGCGTTCGCGGCGTCGATCACTTCCTGGTCGCGCACCGACCCGCCCGGCTGCACCACGGCGCGGACACCGGCGTCGAGCAGGATCTGGAGGCCGTCGGCGAAGGGGAAGAAGGCGTCCGACGCCGCCACCGAACCGCGGGCGCGCTCGGTACCGCCGAGGGTGTTGGCGCGTTCCACGGCCAGCCTGCACGAATCGACGCGGTTGACCTGGCCCATGCCGACGCCCACGGAGGCGCCCTCGTGGGCGAGCAGGATGGCGTTCGACTTCGCGGCGCGGCACGCCTTCCAGGCGAAGGCGAGGTCGGCGAGCGTCGCGTCGTCGGCGGCGTCGCCTGCGGCGAGCGTCCAGCCCGCGGGGTCGTCGCCGTCGGCGTGGAGCGTGTCGGCGATCTGCATGAGCACTCCGCCGGAGACCTGGCGGAACTCCACCGGGTGCCGCCCGTAGCCCTCCGGCAGGGTGAGCAGCCGGATGTTCTTCTTCTGGGAGAGGATCTCGACGGCCTCGGCGGAGAACGCCGGGGCGATCACGACCTCCGTGAAGATCTCCTTGACGGTCCTCGCCATGCCCGCGGTGACCTCGCGGTTCGCGGCGATGACGCCGCCGAACGCGGAGACGGGGTCGCAGGCGTGGGCCTTCGCGTGGGCGTCGGCGATCGGGTCCTCCGCCTCGGCCGATCCGACGGCGACGCCGCACGGATTGGCGTGCTTGATGATCGCGACGGCGGGCTCGTCGAAGTCGAAGGCCGCGCGCAGGGCCGCGTCCGCGTCGACGAAGTTGTTGTAGCTCATGGCCTTGCCGTGCAGCTGGTCCGCCTGCGCGATGCCCGGCGTGGCACCCTTCTCGACGTACAGCGCGGCCTGCTGGTGCGGGTTCTCGCCGTAGCGCAGCACCTCGGACCGCTCGAGGGCGAGGCCCGCGTAGCCGGGCCAGCTGACCTCCTCGTCGATCTCGAACTGCTCCGCGGTCCAGGAGGCGACGGCGGTGTCGTACGCGGCGGTGTGCGCGAAGGCGAGCGCGGCCAGCCGGCGTCGTGCCTGGAGGTCGAAGCCGCCTTCCGCCGCGGCGGCGACCACGTCGCCGTAGCGTGCGGGATCGACGACGACGGCGACCGACGGGTGGTTCTTCGCCGCGGACCGCACCATCGCCGGCCCTCCGATGTCGATCTGCTCGACGACGGCGTCGGGCTCCGCGCCCGAGCGCACGGTCTCCACGAAGGGGTAGAGGTTCACGACCACGAGGTCGAACGCCTCGATGTCGAGCTCGGCGAGCTGGTCGATGTGCTCCTGGCGGCGGCGGTCGGCGAGGATGCCGGCGTGGACCTTGGGGTGGAGGGTCTTCACGCGGCCGTCGAGGGTCTCCTGGAACCCGGTCACCTCGGAAACCTCCGTGACGGGCACGCCCGCGGCGGCGATGCGCTGCGCGGTCGAGCCCGTGGAGACGATGGAGACGCCCGCGCGGTGCAGGCCCTGCGCCAGCTCCTCCAGGCCGGTCTTGTCGAACACCGAGATGAGTGCTCGGCGGATGGGGACACGGTCGAGGTGGGGCAGGCTCACGCAGATCTCCGTAGGTCGCTTCGCTGGGTCGCCCTCCAGTCTATAGGGGCGCCTTCCGCGGCACCCCCGGATGACGCACGGTGCCCGAGCGGGCAGGGACGGCCCCTGGCGTACAGTTCTCGCAGGACCCGCACCCTCCCCGAAGGCACCATGAGCATCGATACGCGACTCCCCACCGGCGACCAGGTGGTACAGGACCTCCCGTGGCGCTGGAAGGTCCAGGGGAAGATCTTCCTCATCGGCGGCCTCGGCTTCATGTTCGATGCCTGGGACGTGACCCTCAACGCCTACCTGATCCCGCTGCTGATCGGCGACTGGGGGCTCACCTCGGGCCAGGCCGCGTGGATCGCGACGTCGAACCTGATCGGCATGGCCGTCGGCGCCTTCGCGTGGGGATCCGTCGCGGACATCATCGGCCGCAAGAAGGCGTTCACCCTCACCCTGCTCGTCTTCGCCCTGTTCACGGTGCTCGGGGCGTTCTCCCCGGACATCGTCTGGTTCTGCGTGTTCCGGTTCCTGGCCGGTTTCGGCCTCGGCGGCTGCATCCCCGTGGACTACGCGCTCGTCGGCGAGTTCACGCCGCGCCGCCAGCGCGGCCGGGTCCTGACGGCGATGGACGCGTGGTGGCCGATCGGCGCGTTCCTCTGCGGCGTGGTGACGACGGCGATCGTGGCGCAGACCGGCGACTGGCGGCACGCGATGCTGGTCATGGTGCTGCCGGCGCTCCTCGTGTTCTGGGTGCGCCGCGGCGTGCCCGAGTCGCCGCTGTACCTCGTGCAGCGCGGCAGGGTCGACGACGCCCGGGCCGTGATCGACGACCTCGTGGTGAGGACCGGCGCCGAGCAGCGCCCGTGGCGCCTGCCGGAGCCCGAGGACACGCCCCGGCTCTCGCTCGGCAGCATCTCCGGGCAGCTCACGGGCCTCTGGCGCTACGACTGGCGCATCACCCTGACGGCCTGGAGCCTGTTCCTGACCATCCTGCTCGTCTACTACGGGGCGCTGACGTGGATGCCGCGCATCCTCATCGCCTCCGGCTACGCGCAGTCCATCGCATTCATCACCACCACGTTCATGACGGGCGTCGGTTTCCTCGGCGTGATCGCCGCGGCCCTGCTGGTGGAACGCGTGGGCCGCAAATGGCTGCTGGCGATCACCGGACCGGGATCGGCCGCGCTCCTCGTGGTCTTCGCGCTGACCCTCGACCTGCCGGCCGTCGCCACGGCCTGGCTGCTGGCCTTCGGCTTCGTGGTGCAGGTGGCGATCCCCGTGCTGTACACCTACGTCTCCGAGCTGTACCCCACGGAACTGCGGGGCAGCGGTTTCGGCTGGGCGTCGACCATCTCCCGCATCGGCGCGGGCCTCGTGCCGCTGATCTTCGGCACCCTGCTGTGGCCCGTGCTCGGCCTGCCGCTGACGTTCGCGCTCATCGGCGGCCTCGTGGTGCTCGCCGTCGTGTTCATGGCGTTCAACGCGCCCGAGACGAAGGCCGCCCGGCTGCGCTGAACGGCCCCGGCCAGGACTCGGGCAGCTCCGCGTCCGGGGTCTCCTCGAGGGAGACGACCTTCCAGGCGCCGTCCGCGAACTCGGTGTACGCGTCCGGGTTGACGGGGATCAGGGCGGTGACGTCGGCGCTCGCCTCCCCCACCAGCCCGTTGCCGGCGGGCTCCTCGATGTTCACGGCGGCGGCCGAGGAACCGGCGGGCGACGGCGAGGCGTCGGCCGGGGTGGCCGGCCGTCGCGGAGGTGCCGGCGCAGGCCGTGAGGGCCAGCAGGGTGAGGGCGGCGGTGGCCGGGCGGCGGGGGAAGGTCATGGTGGTCCCAACGGTGCTCGACGGATCGGTAGTAGCCTGAGGCCACTACCACCTCAACCGCGGATGGAATAGTTTTCGCGTAAATTGCGCGCGGAGGATTGACTCCCCGTGTGACGTCGGACACGCTGGTGCCTGACCCCCGAAGGAGACCCCGTGAAACCACGCCACGCCACCGTCGTCGTGCTGACCGCCCTTGTGGCCGGTTCCGTCGCCGCACCGCCCGCCCTTGCCGCCCCGAAGAACCCCGGAGGCTCCTCCGCCGCCTCGGCCCAGCACTCGCTGCGCTCCGCGGTCACGGACGAGAACTTCTACTTCGTCATGGCCGACCGCTTCCAGAACGGCAGCACGGCCAACGACGACGGCGGGCTCGGCCCCGATCCGTCGGTGTCCGGTTTCGACCCCACCCGGAAGGGCTACTACAACGGCGGCGACCTCGAGGGCCTGCTCCAGGAGCTCGACTACATCCAGGGCCTGGGCACCACCTCCATCTGGCTCACCCCGAGCTTCAAGAACCGTGCCGTGCAGCCGGAGGACGACTCGGCCGGCTACCACGGCTACTGGATCACCGACTTCACGCAGATCGATCCGCACCTCGGCACCAACGAGGACCTCAGGACGCTCATCGACGCCGCGCACGCGCGGGGGATGAAGGTCTACTTCGACATCATCACCAACCACACCGCGGACGTGATCGGCTACGACGCCGGGGAGCGCGCCCCCTACATCTCCAAGGACGAGGAGCCGTACCGCGACGCCGCCGGCACCGCGTTCGACGACCGCGACTACGCGGGCACGGGCACGTTCCCCGAGCTCGACGCCGAGACCTCCTTCCCGTACGTCCCGGTGGTGCCGGAGGCCGACCGGGACCTCAAGGTCCCGGAGTGGCTGAACGATCCCACGCTCTACCACAACCGCGGCGACACGACCTTCGCCGGCGAGGACTCCTTCTACGGCGACTTCTTCGGCCTCGACGACCTCTCCACCGAACACCCCGTGGTGGTGGACGGCATGATCGACATCTACAAGACGTGGATCGCGGACTTCGGCGTGGACGGCTTCCGGATCGACACCATGAAGCACGTCGACGACGAGTTCTGGCAGCAGTTCGGACCCGAGGTGCTCTCCTACGCGCAGGAGCAGGGCAAGGACGAGTTCTTCATGTTCGGCGAGGTCTTCGACACCACGAAGTCCTTCACCTCGCAGTTCACCACGCGCAACCGCATGCAGTCGGTCCTCGACTTCCCGTTCCAGGCCGCCGCCCGCGGCTACGCCTCGCAGGGCGCACCGGCAACCGATCTCGAGCGCTTCTTCGCCGGCGACGACTGGTACACGGACGCGGACTCCAACGCCTACAGCCTGCCGACCTTCCTCGGGAACCACGACATGGGCCGGATCGGCGGCTTCATCGCGACCGACAACCCCGGAGCGGCCGACGACGAACTGGTGGCACGGGACACCCTCGCGCACGAACTGATGTACTTCTCGCGCGGCAACCCGGTGATCTACTACGGCGACGAGCAGGGCTTCACGGGCCCCGGCGGTGACCAGAACGCGCGGCAGACGCTGTTCGCGAGCCAGGTCCCCGAGTACCTCGACGACGACCTGCTGGGCACCGACGCGACCCACGCCACGGACACCTTCGATCCGACCCACCCGCTGTACCGGGGCATCGCGACCCTCGCCGACGTCACCGCGCAGCACCCGGCCCTGCGCAACGGCGCCCACCAGCACCGGTACGCCTCGGACGGCCCCGGCATCTACGCCTTCTCCCGGACCGATGCGAAGGACCAGCGCGAGTACGTGGTGGCGCTGAACAACAGCACCGAACCGAAGACCGCGGCCATCCCCACCTACGCCGGCAAGCGCAGCTTCGGCCTCGTCCACGGTAACGCCCCGAAGCGCGCGAAGTCAGCGGCCGACGGCACCCTCACCGTCACCGTCCCCGCACTGTCCACCGTGGTCTACGAGCTGTCGGGGAAGATCCCGCACTCCAAGGCCGCGCCGGCGATCAGCTTGCAGCAGCCGGCACCCGCCGCCGAGGACAACGGCCGCATGAGGGTGGCCGCCGATGTCGCAGGTTCCTCGTTCTACGAGGTCACCTTCGAGGCCCGCACCCCGGGCTCGCCGTGGACGAGCATCGGCACGGATGACAACGCACCGTTCAGCGTCTATCACGACACGAGCACCCTGCCCGCAGGAACGGCCGTCGAGTACCGCGCCGTGGTCCTCGACAACGCCCGCCACACGCGGACGTCCGCGGCGGTACCGGCCACCGTGCCGCAGCCGCGGCTGACCATGGGCCTTCCCGCGGAGGGCACCCAGGTCCAGGGCGACGTCGAGGTCACCGCCACGGCGAGCCCGGAGGACTCCGAGTACGCCGTGACCCTCGAGCGCAGCATCGCCGGAGGGGCGTGGACGGCCCTCGGCACGGACGACTCGTCGCCGACCTACACCGCCGTCGACGATCTCGCGGCGCTCGACCTCGCCGAAGGCACCCAGGTCCGGTACCGGGCGGTGCTCGGGACATCGGTGAGCGACACCAGGACCGTGACGGCCGGGTCGGTGATCGAGCAGCCGGGCACCGTGGCCGTGGCCGGGAGCCTCGATTCCGAGCTGGGCTGCGGCAGCGACTGGGACCCGGCGTGCGACCAGGCGCAGATGACCTTCGACGCCGCCTCGCAGACCTGGATCCTCGAGGTCGCGGACCTGCAGGCCGGCAGCTACGAGTACAAGGCGGCCCTCGACCGCAGCTGGACCGAGAACTACGGTGCCGGTGGCGGCCGGGACGGCAGCAACATCGTGCTCCAGCACGCGGGCGGTCCCGTGACCTTCGTGTACGACCACCGCACGCACGTGATCACCACGCGCTAGCGTCGTCGGTGAGGACGCACTGACCGCCGGGACCGCGAGGTCCCGGCCGTCGGTGCGTCCGGGTGTGGAGGGGTCGGCTAGAGCCAGTCGTTGCGCTTGAACGCCCAGTACAGGCCGCCGCCCATCGCGACCATGAGCAGCAGCGCGAACGGGTAGCCGAACCCCCAGTGCAGTTCGGGGATGACATCGAAGTTCATGCCGTAGATCGAGGCGATCAGGGTCGGTGCGAAGAGGATCGCCGCCCAGGACGAGATGCGCTTGACCTCCTCGCCCTGCCGCAGCGACGTCTCCGTCATGCGCGTCATCTCCTCGTTCTGCCGCTGGGCCACGAGGGTGGCGTGGACCGTCAGGGCGTTCTGCAGCAGCGTGCGGAACGTGTTGATGCGCTCGACGATGCGGATCACGTGGTCCTGCACGTCCCGGAGGTTCCGCGCGAGCTCGTCGTCCATCCGGTACTTCTCGGAGCCCCGGAGCAGGGCGTCCATCATGGCCTCCAGGGGCTGGGCGGCGCGCTGGAACTCGATGACCTCGCGGTGCAGTTCGTAGATCCTCCGCGAGACGTCCGGCGCTCCCCCGAACAGTTCGTTCTCGATCTCGTCGATGTCGTTCTCGAGTCCCTGCACCACGGGTCCGTACTCGTCCACCACCTGGTCGAGCATCGCGTACAGGACGGCCTGCGGGCCCGTGCCGAGCAGCTCCGGGTCCGCCTCGAGCCTGCGCCGCACGATCCCGAGGTCCGGTGATTCGGCGTGCCGGACGGTGACCACGAAGTCCTCGCCGATGAAGATGTGCAGCTCGCCGAATTCCACCTTCTCCTCGGCGTCGAGGTAGCGGGCGGGCCGCAGCACCACGAACAGGGTGTCGCCGTAGCGCTCGAGCTTGGCGCGCTGGTGTCCGTTGGTGGCGTCCTCGACGGCGAGATTGTGCAGCCCGAACTCTGCCTCGACCGCCTGGATCTCCTCCCGCTCGGGGCGGTAGAGGCCGATCCACCCCATGCCGCCGCTGTCCCGCATGAGCTCGAACGTCTGGTCCAGGGTCTCGGGGTGGATGCGCTTCTTCCCGCCGACGTAGACGGCGTTCGCGACCAGCGGCATCTCAGGCCCCGGCCCGGTCGGAGCCCGCAGGAGCACCCGCCAGCCCGGCGAGGGTCTCGATCAGGAGCCGGCGCTCCTCCACCTTGATCCGCTCGTGGAGGGTCTCCTCGGTGTCCTCGGGCAGGACGGCGACGGCGGCCTGGGCGAGGATGGGGCCCGTGTCCACGCCCGCGTCGGCGATCATGACGGTGCAGCCCGTCACCTTCACGCCGTAGGCCAGGGCGTCACGGACGCCGTGGGCGCCGGGGAAGCTCGGCAGGAGTGCCGGGTGGGTATTGAGGTAGCGGTCCGGGAACGTGTCGAGGAAGTGCTGGTCGACGATCCGCATGAACCCCGAGGACACCACGTAGTCGGGCGCGTGCGCGGCGACGGCCCCGGTGAGGGCGCGGTTCCAGTCCGCCCGCTCCCCGTACTGCCGGAAGTCCACCTCGAACGTCGGGATCCCGGCCAGGGCCGCGCGCCGGACGCCTCCGGTGCCCGGACGGTCGGCCCCGACAGCGGCGATGGTCACGGGGAGACGGCCCTCGGCGACGGCGTCGATCACGGCCTGGAGGTTCGATCCGGAGCCGGAGACGAGGACAACGATGCGCATGACTCAACCTTAGGGTCTCGCCTCGCCTAGGGTTGAACCATGGCGAGGCGAGGAACCACCAGGCAGCAGGACACCGACCAGGCCGGACCGCGGGGTCCCGGGACCGGGCCGACGGCACCGGACGACCCCGCGACCGCGCGCGCCTCGTCCGCCAGGTTCTGGCTGCGGCTGTTCTTCCTGGCCCTCCTCGGTGCGTCGCTGACCAGCGGCCTGGTGCTGCCGTGGAAGGTGCTCGCGCTCGCCCTGGCGCTGTTCGCCCTCGCCGCCGGCGTCGTCGGCCTCGTGAAGGCCATCGGCGCGAAGCTCCCCCGCTTCGTCGTGCTCGCGACGTCCGTGGGCCTGGCTGCCGCACTGTTCCTCACGGCGGGCACCGCCGCGTCGATCCTCCTCTGGCCCATCACGCAGACGTACGAGGACTGCATGTCCCGCGCCCTGACCCTGCAGGCGCAGGGCGACTGCGAGGACGGCCTGCGGAGCCTGGACGGGTTCGGCGGTTCGTAGGGTCCCCCAGGGCCCGGGGCCCGGCGGGCGCGAGGCTCAGCGCCGCCGCGGCTCCCGCTCCAGCAGCGGCCCGAGGGCGTGCCCGAGCAGGGCGCCGACGGCCACCTCCAGGCCGAGCCACAGGCCGACCGCCAGCGGGTCCGGCCCCAGGTCGGTGAAGCGGCCCAGGCCGAGCGAGGCGCGCGAGAGCAGGGCGACGGCGGCGCCGCCCAGTCCCGCGGTGATGCCGATGAGTCCGGCGAGCGCGAGGGTCGACGCCGTCGAGGTGAGCCACCGCCTGCTGCTGCGCAGCACGAGCCACTCGTCGAAGTGGTTCTCGCCCTCACGGAAGAACCACCAGCCCGCGAGGAGCCCGGCGAGCACCGGGATGGCGAGCGCCGCGTACCCGTACTCGAGCGTGCCCGCGGGGAGCGCGCCGAGGATGGGCAGGGCGGGCAGGGGGCCGACCGTGCTGGCCAGCGGCGTGAGGGAACTGCCCGTGCCGAGGGCGAAGCCGGCGCCCGTGGACCAGGACATCGTCCACAGGGCGAGGTTGGGCAGGAGCCCGAGCTGGAGCAGGGTGATGACCGACGCTCCGGCGATCCCGCCGTCGATGCGCTCGTAGATCGCGGCGATGCCGGCCCAGTTCAGCCCGATCGCGACGGCGAGCAGGGCGGCCGAGAGGCACGCGGCGACCAGCACGGCGATGACCCCCGAGCGGACGATCGACCAGGCGTAGGACCCCGCCCAGCGGGAGTGCTGACTGGCGCGGCCCACCCAGGCCGCGAAGTCCACGCCCACCAGGCGGCTCCAGGCACCCGCCTCACGGTAGGCGCCGGTGATCAGCCCGACCCCGGCGGACACGGGAGGGATCAGGGCGCCGGCCACGAGCGGGACGGAGGCCTCCGGGGTGCCCGATACGTACGCGATGCCCGCGCCGATCGCCGCATAGGTGACGAGGGCGCCGAACAGCGCCTGCCAGAGCTGGTCCGTGTAGGACGCCCGGGCCAGCCGGCGTCCCGCACGCCAGGCGAGGAGAAGCGGCACGAGGATCAGGCCGAGGGGAACCACGTGCAGCAGCCCCGACACCGCCTCGGCCCCGGCCACCCCCGGGGGGAAGTGGAGCACTAGGGGCACCCCGTGCATGACCAGCCAGCCCTGGCCCGCCAGGCGCGCGGCGGACTCCGCCGTCCGGTCCGCGAAGCCCCCGGTGAACCACACGGCGGCGACGGGGAGCACCACGAGCAGGGCCGAGATCACGGCGGCCTGGCCGAGTTCGAGCACCCCCTGGAGCCACAGGGGCATGGGAAGGGCGCGGGGCTTGGTGGGGATTTTCATCCCTCCCATGGTGCCACCGCCGTCGGCTCCCGCCGCCCACCGACGCGGGACGGAGACGCGGGATGGACCGGGCGTGCGGGCGGGGCGCCGGTCACCCGAAGATGTCGAGGAGGCCCTTGACGACGGCGAGGCCCGCGCCGATGAACGCGATCACGATGACGAACAGGCGGGCCTGGTCGTCGCGGACGAAGCGGCCGAGCTTCTCCCCGGCGAAGATGCCGGCCACGATGGCCAGCCCGATGGCGATCCACATCCACGGCGCGAGGACGGGCGCCTGGTCCGGGTCGATGAGCAGCTTCGTGACGAGGGTGACCGACCCGATGCAGACGAAGAAGGGCTGGAGCGTCGCGGCGAAGGGACGCTGGGGCCAGCGCGCGAGGAGGGCGTACGCACTGACGGCCGGGCCGCCGACCCCGGCCATCGAGTTGGTGACGCCGGCGGCGAAGCCCGCCACCGCCTTCGGCGTGTTGCCGCGCACCACGACGTCGGACCGCTGGAGCACCAGGGAGACGGTCAGTGCCACGAGGACCACGGCGCCGACCGTGACCGACAGCGGTGCGGACGGGAGGGCCACGGCGAGGAACGACCCCGGGATGGAGCCGAACAGGGAGGGGACGACGAGCCAGCGGAACATGCTCCAGTCGATGTCCTTCCAGACCCGGCCCACGATGATGGCCGAGGACACGACGCCGCAGAGGTTCACGAGGAGCACGCCCTCGTGCGGCCCGAGGATGATCACGAGGAACGGGGCGATCAGCAGCGCGAAGCCCAGTCCGGCGATGCGTTGGGCGATGGCCCCCACGAGGATCGAGGCCAGCACGATGCAGAAGATGCCGAGAGTCACCCAGCCACAGTACGCCCAGGCAACCATCAGTCCTCCCTCCGTGACGGGTCCCCCCGGCGGTACGCTGGGCCCATGACGGCCCTCACCACCGCACTGGCCACCGCGGACTGGCGCCGGCGCGTCTTCCGCCTCTACGACGACGTCCGCGAGCGCGCCGTCTCCGCATCGCCCGAGACCGCCCACGCCACGTGGCGGGAGGGCCGCGACGCGCTGTTCCGCACCCACCCGGCGTCGGCACTCCGGGAGGGCGCGCGGGAGTCCTTCACCGGGCTCGCGGTGGCGCCCTACGACCCGGCCTTCCGGTTCGAGGCGGAAATGGACGACGACGGGGCGGGGCAGGCGATGGACGTCGCGACCGGCACGGACGGCGTGGTGCCGTTCCGCCGCCTCGGCAGCGTGCTGCTGCCCGGGCTCGGGAAGCTCGCCCTGTGGAAGCTGGGCTCCTACGGCGGCGGGCTGTTCCTGCCGCTGCGCGACGGCACGTCGGGCCGGCCCGGCGGCGCGTACGGCGGAGGCCGCTACGTCCTGGACAGCGTCAAGGGCGCCCACCTGGGCGAGGGGCGGCCCGGGCGCCTCGTGGTGGACCTCAACTTCGCCTACAACCCGTCCTGCGCCTACGACGAGGCGTGGGCGTGCCCCCTGCCCGGCCCGGACAACCGGCTCGTGGACGACGTCCCCGTGGGCGAGCTCTACCGGGAGTACTGACCCCCGCCACCGGACGCTGCCTCATTTCGTCCGACGTTCACCCCGGGGTCACCCTGCGGCGGCCCGCCCTCCGCCTGGGCGGGCGACCGTGGGGGTGTGAGGATAGCCATCGTCGCAGAATCGTTCCTGCCCCACATGAACGGGGTCACCCACTCGCTGCTCAAGGTGCTCGCCCACCTGCGGGCGCGCGGCGACGACGTGCTGGTGATCGCGCCGGCATCGTCCTGGCTCGACGAGCCGGCGCCGTCCCGGGTGGAGGGCTTCCCCGTCCACGTCCTCCCGTCCGTCGCCCTGTCGGGGTACGCCGACGTCCGGGTGGCCGCCGGGACGGTCGCCCGCGTCCGCCGCATCCTCGCCGCGTTCGCGCCCGACGTCGTCCACATCGCGTCCCCGTTCGTCCTCGGCTGGCGTGCCGTGCAGGCGTGTACGCAGCTCGGCATCCCCACGGTGTCCGTCTACCAGACCGAGGTGCCCGCCTACGCCGCCCGGTACGGCGTCCCCTGGCTCGAGCCGCTCCTGTGGCAGCGCGTCGAGAACATCCACGACGCCTCCACCCTCACCCTCGTGCCGTCCACGTTCGCCCTGGACCAGCTGCGGTCCCGGGGCGTGCAGCGGCTCAACCTGTGGCGGCGCGGCGTCGACACCGAGCGGTTCTCGCCCGCCCGGTACGACGCCGCATGGCGGGCGACGGTCGCGCAGCCGCACGAGCGCATCATCGGCTACGTGGGCCGGCTCGCGGCGGAGAAGCAGGTCGAGGATCTCGCGGTGCTGGACTCCCTGCCCGGCACACGGCTCGTGATCGTCGGCGCGGGCCCGCAGCACGAGAGCCTCCGGGCCCGGCTGCCGAGGGCGCACTTCGCAGGATTCCAGGGAGGAGCGGATCTCGCCCGCAGGCTCGCGTCCTTCGATCTCTTCGTCCACCCCGGCGAGTCCGAGACGTTCTGCCAGACCATCCAGGAGGCCATGGCGTGCGGCGTCCCGGTCGTCGCCGTGGGCCGGGGCGGCCCCCTGGACCTCGTGGATCCGTCGCGCACGGGCTGGACGTACACCCCCGGCGACCTGCAGGGACTGCGCGCCGCCGTCGTCGACCTCGTCGGCGACGACGCCAAGCGGCGCGCGTTCGGCCGGGCGGCCCATGCCTCGGTCCAGGGGCGCACCTGGCCCGTGCTCTGCGAGCAGCTCGTGACCTACTACGGGAAGGCCATCGCGGTGCAGCAGCGACGGGTCCATCTCGCCGGCACCGGGGCGGACAGGCGCTCGGGGGCGCGGCGGGCGATCCGGCCCGAGTGATCCGCACCCCCGGAAGGCTGGACTCGGCCCGTCGAAGGGGGTAGGGTGCGCGGTTGCAGTCGCGACGTCCGCGCAGGCCCTATCATGGGAGCAACCCACCCACTCTCCGGAGGTTCCGATTACAGACACGGCCGCCCAACACGACATCTACTTCGGCGCGCCCGAGCCGGAGAACGAAGCCGAGATCCTGGAGTCGGCGTCGCGCGCGGCGGTGGCGCGGCTCGAGGGCCGTACGGACATCACGACCGTCAAGCGGCGCTTCACGCTGATCAACCAGGACCGCACCCCGCACCAGGCGATGGTCGAGGACCTGCTGTTCATCCGCCGGGCGCTCGACGACGCCGGCATCGGCTTCCTGCTGGTGCGCGGCAACGACGAGCGACCCGTGATCGCCGTGGACCTCGACCACCGCGAGAGGCTGCGTGCCGCGCTCGTGGAGGCCTGCCGGGACGAGCCGTTCTACTCCCGCACCGTGGACACGAAGCGCCGCACCACCCTGCTGGTGAGTGACGGCCACCTCTCGAGCAGCGGCAAGGCCCGCATCTTCCGCCTGTTCCGGCCGCGCATCGAGCCCCTCGGCGGGCTCGCGTACGGGCCGTCCGCCGGCGTGCAGATCGAGCTGTGGGCGCTCGGCGACAGCGCCATCGAACTGCCGGTGGAGAACTCCCTCACCCGCCGTACCCTCCCCGCCGCCGAAGTGGTGCGCGGCGAGGTGGAACGCCACGGCCTCTCCTGGCCGACGATCGACAACATGTTCGCCGATCACGCCACGGACATCGATTTCGACATCGACCTCGTGTTCTCCTGGGTGGACGGCAGCAGCCCCGAGTACCGGGCGGCGCGTGCGGCGCGCATGGAGGGCGTGGTGGTCGGCGAGGGCGACGACCACGAGGCGCGCTTCCGGCAGATCGACGAGCTCAAGTACGCCCTGCGCTCCGTCTACATGTTCGCGCCGTGGGTCCGTCGGATCTTCATCGCGACCGACTCGGACCGCCCCGACTGGCTCGCCGACCACCCGTCGGTCACGCTCGTGCGCTCCGAGGAGCATTTCAAGGACCCCTCCGTCCTCCCCACGCACAACTCGCAGGCCGTCGAGGCTCAGCTCCAGCACATCCCGGGCCTCTCCGAGTACTTCCTCTACTCCAACGACGACATGTTCTTCGGCCGCCCCGTGGCCCCTGACATGTTCTTCTCCCCCGGCGGGGTCACGAAGTTCATCGAGGCGGACACGCGGATCGGCCTGGGCGACAACGACGCCGAGCGCAGCGGCTTCGAGAACGCCGCCCGCGTCAATCGGCGCCTCCTGCACGAGCGCTTCGGCCGCATCACCACGCGGCACCTCGAGCACACCGCCGCTCCCCTGCGGAAGAGCGTCCTGCTGGAGATGGAGGCGGAGTTCGCGGCGGAATTCGCGGCGACGGCGGCCTCGCGCTTCCGCGCGAAGGACAACATCTCGGTCACCAACTCGCTGTACCACTACTATGCGCTGCTGACCGGCCGCGCCGTCACGCAGGAGATGGCGACGGTGAAGTACGTGGACACCACGCTGCGGTCCGGGCTGAAGAGCCTGAACAAGATGCTGGACAAGCGCAACCAGGACTTCTTCTGCCTCAACGACGGCAGCTTCCCGGAGGTCCCGGCCGAGGAGCGCGCCCACCTCGTGACGGACTTCCTCGAGAAGTACTTCCCGGTCAAGGCCCCCTGGGAGATCTAGGACCCACGCCGCAGTCCCGGGGCGCGTGCAAGACTGGCGCGATGCAGACCTTCCTGCCGTATCCCGATGTCGCGGCCAGCGCCCGGGTGCTCGACCAGGCGAGGCTCGGCAAGCAGCGCGTCGAGACCCTGCAGGTGCTGCGCGCCCTCGTCATCCCCGACTACGGGTGGCGGCAGCACCCGGCCGTCCGCATGTGGATGGGCTACGTCCCGGCGCTGACCGTCTACGGCCTGGCCATGGTGGCCGAGTGGGTCTCGCGCGGCCACGCCGATTCGACGCACCGGCAGATCCTCGAGTTCGCCCCCGACGTGCTGGACCAGCCGGACGTGCCGATGCCACCGTGGTTCGGGGACCCCGCCCTGCACGTGAGCCACCAGTCCAACCTGGTCCAGAAGGCACCGGAGATCTACCGGGGCCGGTTCCCCGGCATCCCCGGGGACCTCCCCTACGTCTGGCCCGCACCGGAACGCGAGCGCATGCCCGTCGAGCCCACGGGACGGCGCCTGTGGATCTGGCGCGCCGACCGGCTCCCCGGCGCCCCGCCCGCCGCCACCGACGACCCCGACGACGTCGTGCTGCTCATGCCGCCGGTACCACCGGGAGGGCACGCCGCCCCGAAGTGGGAACGGCAGCTGCACGCGTTCGAGGAGTCCGTGGAGGAGGGCGACCCCGTCGCGATCCCCGACCCGGACGGCCGGCGCCTCCGGACCGGCCGCATGGGCAAGGTCTTCATGCACGAGGACGGCCTGGTCCGTCCTGCCCGGCTGGACGGCCGGCTGGAGCGCTCCGACGTCCACCCGCCGGCCCTGCTGCAAGACCCGCGGACGCTCTTCGGCGTGGGCCTGCCCGACGCACTGCACGCCCGATCCCGGGATGGCGGGCCGGGGCGACGGCTCAGGCGGAGGTGAGATGCCGCGCGCGGCCGCCCTCGGGGATGACCACCCCGTGGGCCTGGAGTCGGCGCCGGGTCTCCTCGCGGGGGACCACCTCCCCCACCGTGGTGTGCCGTCCCGCGGGCACCACCGAGTGGACGATCGTCTCCTCGTAGACGTGGACGAGGTTGTAGGACTGCGCTCCGTCCCGGCCGCGCGTACCCCCGCCGTCGAACATCAGGTCCTGCGTGTAGCACGTGGCACTCGCCACCGAGACGGGGACGCCGGCGAACATCGCCGTCGTCGAGTAGTGCAGGTGCCCGGCGAGGATCGTCCGGACGTCCGAGCCGCGGACGACGTCGGCGAGGGAACGCTGGTCGCGCAGCTCCACGAGCACCGCGAGGTCCTGGACGCTGGGGACGGGAGGATGGTGCAGGGCGAGGATGGTCCCGTGCGGGGCGGGCACCTCGAGCTGCGCGGCCAGCCAGCGCAGCTGCCCGTCGCCGAGCTCGCCGTGGTGGCGCCCCGGCACGGTGGAGTCCAGGGTGATGATGCGCAGTCCGTCGACGAAGTGCACGACGTCCACCGGGGCGTCCTGGCGCCCGGCCGGCACGTCATCGAGGAGGCCCGCC
Source organism: Arthrobacter antioxidans (assembly GCF_023100725.1). Taxonomy (NCBI): domain Bacteria; kingdom Bacillati; phylum Actinomycetota; class Actinomycetes; order Micrococcales; family Micrococcaceae; genus Arthrobacter; species Arthrobacter antioxidans. Next base: position 902,710 of record NZ_CP095501.1, on the reverse strand, counting down.
CGGAAGGCCGCGCGGTCGTCGTGGTTGCCCATCGCCCAGATGACCCGGGCCCCGAGCCGCTCCGCCGCGGGGTCCACGATGGCGCGGAGCTTCGCGTAGGCGCCCGGCTCCCCCTTGTCCGCCAGGTCACCGGTGAAGACGATGGCGTGCGGCCGCGCGCCCGACGCCTCGAGGTCCTCGAACACCTCCCGCAGCCTCTGCTCGCTGTCCACGGCCCCGTACAGCGGGGCGTCCCCGCCGAGCAGGTGGGTGTCGCTCATGTGGAGGACGAAGTGCTGGGGCCGGGGATGTTCTGCTGTCCGGGGGACCATGGGACCTTCTCCGATAGCTGGTGGGCACGCTGGCTTGTCTGCAATCCAACCAGAACGCCCGGCCCCTGTCTGCGAACTTCCGACGGCACGGCGCGAAACATTCAGGAAACATGTGCCGTCGGCGCGGTCCTGCCGCGCGGGTCCGGCCCGCCCCTGGAGACTGGCGGGGCGGCACCGTGCGCCGTAGGCTCACAGGCGACCCATCATCCGCGCAGAAGGGCACCACCATGGGACTCCGCATCACCCACATCCCCCTCCGCCTCGCGACGGGCGCCTACATCCTCAACGCGGGACTCGGGAAGACCGCACTGGACGACGGCACCGCGGCCTATCTGCAGTCCGCGGCGTCCAGGGCCTTCCCGCAGGTCAGCCAGTTCGAGGCGCAGCAGTTCGCGACCTTCCTGGCGGCATCCGAGATCACGATCGGCTCGGCGCTCCTCGCGCCCTTCATCCCCAGCAGGCTGGCCGGGCTCGCGCTGTTGGCCTTCTCGGCCGGGATGCTGACCATGTACTTCACCACCCCCGAGATGACGATGGAGGACGGCGTCCGCCCGAGCCCGGACGGCGTGGCCCTCGCGAAGGACAGCTGGCTGGCGGGCATCGCCCTCGCCCTGATCCTGGACCGCCGGAAGAAGTAGGCCAGCCCGCACGACGACGCAGGAGGACAGGAGGCCCGGCATGTGCGGACGCTTCGTCATCGCAGGCACCAGGGCCGACCTCATCGACGCCTTCGACGTGGACGAGGCCGCCGAGGAGGAGGTGCGGCCCTCGTGGAACGTGGCGCCGACCGACACCGTGCGGCTCGTCGTCGAGCGGCTGGACCCGCACACGGGCGAGCTGACGCGCCGGCTCGAACCGGCGCGCTGGGGCCTCATCCCCTCGTGGGCGACATCGGCGTCCGTGGGATCGCGGATGATCAATGCCCGCAGCGAGACCCTGCTGGAGAAGCCCTCCTTCCGGGCCGCCGCGCTCAAGCGCCGGGCCATCGTCCCCGCGGACGGGTACTACGAGTGGCGGAAGAACGACGACGGCTCCAAGACCCCGATCTACCTGCACGGCCCGGACGGCTCCCTTCTGGGCTTCGCCGGGCTCTACGAGTTCTGGCGGAACCCGGCGACCGCGTCCCCGGAGCACCCGCAGGGGGAATGGGTGGTCAGCTGCACCATCATCACCCGGCCGGCGAGCGACGCCCTCGGCGAGATCCACGACCGCACGCCGGTGATCCTGCCCCCGGAGCTGCGCGGCGACTGGCTGGATCCGCGCAACGACTCACGGCCGGCGGTGCAGGAACTGCTGGACGCCATCCCTGACCCCCACCTGGTGCCGCGCCCGGTCGGACAGCGTGTGGGGTCCGTGCGCAACAACGGGCCCGACCTCATCGAGCCCCTCCCGGAGCCACCGCCGAACGCCTAGGGTCGGAGGATGACGACGGACGGAACAGACGCATGATCAGGACGGACATCGCCCCGGGGATCCACTACCTCGAGCATGCCAGGACCAACGTCTACCTCGTGGAGGACGACGACGGCCTCCTCCTGGTCGATACGGGGCTGCCCCGCTCGAAGAACGTCCTCCTGGCCGCACTGGCCCGGATCGGGCGCACCGTGCAGGACATCCGGGGCATCGTGCTCACCCACGGGCACTTCGACCACGTGGGGACCGCCGAGCACCTGCGCTCGCGGTACGGCATCCCCGTCTACTGCCACCCCGACGACGCCCGGATCGCCGCCCACCCCTACAGCTACGACCGGGAACGGACTCCGTTCCTGTACCCGCTGCGCTACCCGCGGGCCGTGCCGGGGCTGCTGCGCATGACCGCCGCGGGCGCCGTCGCGGTCAGGGGCGTGCAGGACACCCTGCCGCTCACCCCCGAGGCCGCCGCGGCGCTGCCCGGCTCACCCCTCCTGGTCCCCACGCCCGGGCACACGAAGGGCCACTGCGCGCTGCACCTCCCGGACCGCGACGCCGTCATCAGCGGCGACGCCCTCGTGACGCTCGACCCCTACACCGGCCGCCCCGGCCCGCAGGTCGTCGCGCGCGCCGCCACCGCCGACATGGGGACGGCACTGCGGTCCCTCGAGGCGCTGCGCTCCACCGCCGCGAGGACGGTGCTGCCGGGCCACGGGTTCCCCTGGGGTGCGGGCGTGGAGTCGGCGGTCGCGCAGGCACTCGAGGTCGGCGGGCACTGAGCCCGGGGCCGGCCGCGATCGCCGGGCCGGGCGACGCGATACGCTGACGGCATGGGCTGGTTGAGGCGTCAGACGATGGTGGGCTTCGCCCGCGGAACGGTGAAGCGCGGCGTGCTCACCATGATCACGGCGCAGGCGGTGGTCATCGTGGGGGTCGTCGCCGTGGACGTGTACCAGAGGAGCCGGCGGACCAAGCGCCCGGGATTCCCGCAGCCGGGCACGTTCCACACCACGATCGCCGGGACCGGGACCACCGTCTTCACCTACGGCGAGGACCTCTTCGACGCGATGATCGCCGCGATCGACGACGCGAAGGAGCAGGTGCTCCTGGAGACCTACATCTGGAAGGGCGACGAGGTCGGCGCGCGGTTCCGGGACGCCGTGAACCGGGCCGCGGATCGCGGCGTGGACGTCTTCGTCATCTACGACGGCTTCGCCAACCTGGTGGTCAACCCGTTCTTCTACGACTTCCACCCCGCCGTCAACGCCTACCGCTTCCCGGTCATCCGCCCCTCGATCTTCTTCACGAACATCCGGGGCACGGGCCTGGACCACCGCAAGGTCCTCGTGGTCGACGGTGCGGTGGGGTTCGTGGGCGGCTACAACATCGGGACGCTGTACGCGACGAAGTGGCGTGACACGCACCTGGAGATCCGCGGCCCGGCCGTGTGGGAGCTCCGCGAGGCGTTCGTCAGCTTCTGGAACCTCCGGGCCAACCCCCGGCGCCCCGAGCTGCCGGACCTCAGCGCCACCTACTGGGAACCACGGATCCGCGCCGTCAACAACGTCCCGGCCCTGCTGGTGTACCCCATCCGCGGCGTCTACCTCGATGCGATCAACCGCGCCCACAAGCACATCTTCATCACCACCGCGTACTTCATCCCCGACCGGCAGATCCTCGACGCGCTGCTGCGCGCGAGCCGCCGCGGCGTGGACGTCCGGGTGATCCTCCCCGAGGACTCCAACCACGTGATCTCCGACTGGCTGTCCCGCGGGTTCTACTCCTCCCTCATCAGTGCCGGCGTGCGGATCCTGCTCTACCAGAACTCCATGATCCACGCGAAGACGGCCACGGTGGACGGCGAGTGGAGCACGGTCGGCACGGCGAACATCGACCGCCTGAGCCTGACGGGCAACTACGAGATCAACCTCGAGATCTTCGACCGCGACCTCGCGGCGACCATGGAGGAGATCTTCGCCGTGGACTCCTCCAACAGCCGCGAACTGACCCGCGAGGAGTGGGACAGCCGCCATCTGGTGGCCCGTGCGAGCGAGATCATCCTCGCTCCGCTGCGTCCGTTCCTGTGACGCCGGACGGCTCTCCGGGGTCCGTCCCGGACCGAGCCCGGACCTGCCCGGGGACCGCGAAGCGCTCCATGTAGCCGCGCTGCGAGGAGTCCACGTGACCGGCCATCAGGCGCCCGGCCTCGGCCTCGTTGCCGGCGTCGACCGCCGCGATGATCAGGCGGTGCTCGCCCCAGGACTGCCTCCCCCGGTGGTCGACGTCGGCCGCGTACAGCCACTCGATCTTGCCGGAGATCTGCCGGAGCAGGGCGGCCAGGGACATGCTGCCGCTGAGTTCCGCCACCCCGAGGTGGAAGCGGATGTTCAGCTCCGGCAGCTCCGCGAGGGCGTCCGCCGCCACGGCGCGGTCGCCGTCGTCGAGGATGTCCGTGAGCGCCCGCCGCGCGGCCCACCACGCGGCGTCCGGCGCGTCGGCGCCGAACTGGGCGGCGGCCCGGCGGGCCGCGCGCCGCGCGATCGTGGCCTCGATGACCCCGCGCACGGCGAACAGCTCCTCCGCGTCGTCGAGCGGGATCGCCGCCACGGTGGAGCCGGCGTAGGGACGGGACTCCACGAACCCCTCCGCCTCGAGCGCCCGCAGCGCCTCCCGCACGGGCACGCGGGAGACGCCGTACCGTGCCGCGAGCGCCGCCTCGGTGACACGGGTGCCGGGTGCCAGCACCCCGAAGATGATGTCGTGGCGGACGGCGTCGAGGACGCGCTGCGGGGCCCCGGGATCCTGGTCAGGCCGCAACGGGCCCACCCGGCGGCGTGCTGTCGGGCACGGCCTCAGCGTCCCGCGGCATAGCCCTGCGCTCCCCGCGGATTGGCGGCGGCGGAGAGCACGCCGGTGCCGGGGTCCCGGGTGACGGCGGAGAGCCGGCCGAGCGACCAGTCCCCCGCCCGCGTGACGACGTGGCCGCGGCGTTCGAGGTCAGCGACGACGTCCTCGCCCAGCCGGTCCTCGACCACGGCGCCGCCGGGCTCCCAGGTGCGCGGCCAGAAGGAGCCGGGGATCGACGTGGTGTGCAGGGACGGTGCGTCGATGGCCTGCTGCGGCGTGTACCCGCCCACGATGGTGCGCAGGATGTAGAGCAGCTGCCACTGGTCCTGCTGGTCGCCGCCGGGCGAGCCGAGGGCGACGACGGGCTTGCCGTCCCTGAGGATCAGGGTGGGCGTGAGCGTGGTGCGGGGGCGCTTGCCCGGCTGCAGGGTGGACGGCGCACCCTCCTCGAGCCACGTCATCTGGAGCCTCGACCCGAGGCAGAACCCGAGTTCGGGGATGGTCGGTGAGGACTGCAGCCAGCCTCCGCTCGGCGTCGCGGAGACCATGTTGCCGGCCGCGTCGACGACGTCGATGTGGCACGTGTCGCCGCGCGTCTCGCCGCTGCGGGACACCGTGGGCTCGCCCACGCCGGCGAAGCCGCCGCCGCCGACCAGGGCGGGCGGCGTGTAGCCGGTGCGCAGCGGCGGCGTGAAGGGTGTGCGGCCCGGCACGGCGCCGGGTCGGAACTCGTGGGAGGCCTCGTCGCCGATGAGCGCGCGCCGCTCGGCGGCGTACTCCGCGGAGAGCAGGTACTCCATCGGGACGTCGGCGTCCCCGTAGTAGGCCTCGCGGTCGGCGATGGCGAGTTTCTGCGCCTCGAGGATGGTGTGCGCACCGAGCGCCGTGGACGGGTCGAGCCGCTCGTCGTCGAACCCGTCGAGGATCGCGAGGGTCTGCAGCAGCGCCGGGCCCTGGCCCCACGGCCCGGTCTTCGCGATGGTGTACCCGCGGAACTCGAGGGTGGTGGCCTCCTCGTAGCCCGCTTCGAAGCCTGCGAAGTCCTCGAGGGTGATGACTCCGGCGTGGTCGAGCCCGGAGGAGTGCCGGTGCGGTGTCGCCACGAACGCGGCGGAAGCCTGCGCCACGAGCCCGGTGCGCCACTCGCGCCGGGCGGCGTCGATCCGCGCGGCTCGCGTCGACGCCGCGGGATCGGCCCCGGCGTCGACGAGGGAGCCGAGCACGCGGGCGTACGCCTCGTTCCGGATGACCTCGCCCTCCCGCGGCGGCCTGCCCTCGGGCATCCACAGGGCGGCGGAGGTGGGCCAGTGGTCGGTGAAGAGATCCGCCACGGCGGCGATCGTCGCCCCCACGCGGCCGAGGACCGGGTGGCCGTCACGGGCGTACCCGATCGCGAAGGCGAGGACGTCCCCGAGCTCCCAGGTCCCGTGGTCGCGCAGCAGGAGGAGCCAGGCGTCGACGGCGGCGGGTACGGCGGCGGCGAGGGCGCCGGCGCCGGGGACGAGCTCGAGGCCCTCGGCGAGGTAGTGCTCCCGGGTGGCGGCGGCCGGGGCGGGGCCCTGTCCCATGAGGACGACCGGCCGGTCGGGCGCCTGGGCGGTGGCGAAGACGCCGGTCATGTCGCCGCCGGGCCCGTTGAGGTGGGGCTCGACGACGTGCAGGACGAAGGCCCCGGCCACGGCCGCGTCGAAGGCGTTGCCCCCGCGCTCGAGGACGGCCTGCGCGGAGGCGGTGGCCAGCCAGTGCGTCGAGGCGCTCATCCCGAACGTGCCCTGCAGGGTGGGACGGGTGGTGAAGGAGGGAGGAAGTGTGTACGTCATCGGATCACTTTCGGAGGGGAATCGACGGCGCGACCGCAGTCGCGGGACTGTCCGCATTGAATACAATCGACACTCCAAGGATAAGCTTCGTATACATTCGCCCACAGTCGTAACCGAAGGACACCGTCGTGACGAAGAACCGGGTGGTCACGGACCGCCTTCACCTGTGGCTCATGCTCATCCTGACCTTCTCCACCGGGGTGATCGACGCCGTCGGCTACCTGGGGCTCGATCGCGTCTTCACGGGCAACATGACGGGCAACGTGGTGCTCCTCGGCATGGCCTTCACGGGTGGCGCCGATCTGCCGATCCTCAGGCCGGCACTAGCCCTCGTCTTCTTCATGGTGGGTGCCGCGCTCGCCGGCCGTGTGCTGCGGAAGGGACCCGAGGGATGGTCCGGCCGCACCTCGATCACGTTCCTCACGGTGACCGTCGGCCTGACCGCGCTCGCCGTCTACGTGGCGCTGGTCGACGTCGCCGCCGACGAACTCCTGGGCAGCATCACGACGTCGGTGCTCGCCACCGTGATGGGCGTCCAGGCCGCGACCGCCAAGCGCCTCAAGGTCGCCGAGATCACCACCGTCGTCGTCACGTCCACCATCACGGGCCTCGCCTCGGACTCCCGCCTCGCCGGGGGGAAGAGTCCCTTCTGGGCCCGGCGCGCCGCCGCGATCGCGCTGATCATGGCCGGCGCGGTGGTCGGCGCCCTGACCCTGAGGGTCGACCTCTGGCTCGGCATCGCGGTGTCGGCGCTCCTCTCCGCCGTCGTCACCCTCCTCGGCCACCTCCGTCACCGGCAGGACGTGTCGGGCGGCCACACGGAGAACGTCGGGGAAGCCGCACTACGGTAGGAGCATGGAACAGATCGAGGAGCAGTTCGCTTTCCACCGGCTGGCACGGTCGTGGCCGCAGCACCGCTGGTGGAAGCCGCTCCTCACCGCCCTGCTCGGCGGCGCGTTCTACGTCGTCTTCATCATCATGGTCCTGGTCACGGGGCTCGCACTCGCCAGCCTCACACCCGCCGGCGTGGGACCCTACTTCGACGCCCTGTCGGTGCTGGACCTCAGCAACCCGGTGATGTTCGCGTTCACCCTGGTCTCCCTGATCCTGATGATCCCCGCGCTCGCCCTGGCCGCCCTGATCATGGGACCCCGGCCGATCGGCCTGCTCTCCTCCGTGGCCGGCCGGATCCGGTGGCGGTGGCTCGCGGTCTGCGCGGGCGTCTCCGTGGCCGTGTTCCTCGTGAACCTCGCGGTCTCCTTCGGGGTCGGCGCGCTCTTCCCTGCGGAGGCGGAACCGGCGCCCCTCCCCCCGGAGACGTCCACCCTGCTGATCCTGCTGACCCTGTCCGTCCTCGCCGTCCCGTTCCAGGCCGCCGCGGAGGAGTACGTGTTCCGCGGGTTCCTGATGCAGGCCATCGGCAGCTGGCTCCGCCACCCCGCCTTCGCGATCCTCCTCCCCGTGCCCCTCTTCGTCCTCGGCCACGGCTACGATCCGCTCGGACAGGCCGACGTGGCGGTCTTCGCGATCTTCGCGGGCTGGATCACCTGGCGGACGGGCGGTCTCGAGGCTGCGATCGCGGTGCACGCGGTCAACAACATGACCATCTTCGTCCTCGGAGCCTTCGGCCTCGTGGATGTGAACTCCACCGAGGGGTCGCTGAGCGGGCTCGTCCTGTCCGCCGCGACGATGGCCGTCACCGCCGTGATCATCATCCGTCTGGCGGACCGCCGCGGCGTCGCCCGGACGCGGACCGTCACCCTGCGGCCGGCGCTGGAGCCGACGAACCCGTTCCCGGGCCCGCCCCTCCCCTCGCGCCCGACGCCTGACCACTGACCACTGACCACTGACAGCTCGAGGGGCTATGCTCCCCGATGTGTCCTCCCCCGTCCTCGTCACCGGAGCCACCGGCAATGTGGGCCGACCCCTGGTGACAGCCCTGCGTACCATGGGCGTCCCCGTCCGCCCGGCGAGCCGCCGCGGGACGGAGCCCGGGGGAATCGCCTTCGACTTCGGCGTCCCGGAGACCTGGCCGTCGGCCTTCGACGGCGTGGCCACGATGTTCCTCGTCCGGCCGCCGCACCTGGCGAACATCGCGCGGGACATGGTGCCGTCCCTCGAGGAGGCGCGCCGCCGCGGCGTGCGGCACGTGGTCCTGCTCTCCGTGCAGGGCGCGGACCGGGTCCCGATCCTGCCGCACGCCCGGCTGGAGCGGTGGCTCCGGGCTTCGGGCATGGCCTGGACGTTCCTCCGGCCGTCCTACTTCGACCAGAACCTCAGCACCGTGTTCGCGGCGGACATCCGCGACCACGACCGCATCCTCGTCCCGGCGGGAGCAGGCCGGACGGCGTTCGTGGACGCCCTCGACGTCGCGTCCGTCGCCGCCACGGTGCTCCGCGACCCCGGCCTCCACCGCGGGCGGTCCTGGTCCCCGACGGGCCGTGAGGCGCTCACCTACGCGGAGGTGGCCCGGACCCTGTCGGAGGTGCTCGGCCGAACCGTGACCTACCGCGACCCCGGCATCGTCGGGTACTTCCGGCACGCCCGGGCGGATCTCGGGATGGACACGGCCAGGGCTCTCACCACCACCGTCATCCACGCCACCGCCCGGCTGGGCGTCGCGAAGCACCTCACGGACGACGTACGGCGGGTCACGGGACAGGACCCGCTGTCCTTCCGGTCCTTCGTGGACCGGGAGCGGACCGTCTGGGAACGGCCCGGCGGGGAACGGCCGGGCGGGGAGCGGCCCGGCGCCTAGGGATACCCCGGCGCAGTGCCCGTCTCAGGCCTCGACCCGCAGCCCCATGCCCTCGGCGAGGAAGGGCGCCAGCATCAGCAGCTGGTGCTCGTCGATGGTGGCGCCCCGCAGCCCGTCGAGGCCGTTGATGCCCCGGAAGCTGCTGGTGCGGAGATCCACGTCCGTCAGCCGGGCGCCGTCGAGCGTGAGGGTGCCGATCGTGCAGTCCTGCAGGGCCAGGCGGGTGGCCCGCGCACCGGTGAGGTCGAGCTCGCCGATGATGCATCCGCTCACGAGGACGTCCGTCAGCCGGGCGCTGCGCAGGTTCACGTAGTCCAGCTTCCCGCCGTCGAGGTGGACGCCGTCGAGCCTGGTGTCGTACAGCTCCGCCGATCCCCACCGTGTGCCGCGCAGCGAGGTCTCACGCCAGGTGCTGCGCGGCGCGCGGAGGACCGGCGCGAAGAGGTCCTCGAAGGAGCAGCCGAGGAAGCGGGCGCCCCGCAGGTCGGCGTCGTTCAGGGACACGGCCTCGAGCAGGCACTCCTGCAGGGTGATCCCGGACAGGTCCTCGCCGTCGAGCACCAGCTTCCCGTAGTGCTCACCCTCCCGGTGATCACCGTCCAGCAGTTCCGGCGCCTCGACGCGCGTGAGGCCCCCGGGCGGCTGCAGGGACAGGCGTGGCGCGTTCGTCGTGCCGCGCGTGGGGCGTGGTGGCATGGCTGGATCCGTTCGTCGTCGCATCAGGTCCGGACCGGTCGGGCTGCGGCCGGTCCTCCATCCAATCACCGACGCAACACTTCGTCCGAACCGCTCCGCCTCGTAAAGTTGGACCACCTCGAACCGATCTGGAGCCGACATGCCGACACCCGACAGCACACCTGACAGAGCACCTGACAGCACGCACGGGACGGGGGCCGAGCACACCTCCCTCCTGAAGGTCCTGGGCAACTGGGACGCCCTCGCCCTGGGGTTCGGGGCGATGATCGGCTTCGGCTGGGTGGTCCTGACCGGTGGCTGGATCGCCTCGGCCGGTACCGGCGGGGCAGTCCTCGCGATGGTGACGGGCGGCGTCATCATGGGCGTCGTGGGCCTGACGTACGCCGAGCTGACCGCCGCCATGCCGAAAGCGGGCGGAGAGCACAACTTCCTCCTCCGCGGCATGGGACCCCGCTGGTCCTTCGTGGGATCCTGGGCCATCACCGGCGGTTACGTCACGATCGTCGCCTTCGAGGCCGTGGCGCTCCCGCGGACCGCCGAGTACATCTTCCCCGGCCTCAGCAGGATTCCCCTCTGGACGGTCGCCGGCGACGAGGTGCACCTGACCTGGGCGCTCGTCGGTGCGGTCGCGGCCGTCGTCGTCACCCTGGTCAACATCCGCGGCGTGAAGATCGCGGGAGCCGCGCAGACCTTCGTGGTCGTGTTCCTCCTCGTCATCGGGCTGATCCTGGTCTTCGGCAGCGTCACGGGCGGCTCGGCGGCCAACATGGAGCCCTTCTTCACGGGCGGCTCGGCCGGATTCTTCGCCGTCCTCGTCGTGGTGCCGTTCCTGTTCGTCGGCTTCGACGTCATCCCGCAGTCCGCGGAGGAGGTGGACATCCCCGCACGGCAGATCGGCCGCCTCGTCGTCGTCGCCGTGATCCTCGCGACCATCTGGTACGTGATGACCATCCTCACCACCTCGTCCGCCATGCCGGCGGGCGAGATCGCCGTCGCCGACATCGCGACGGCCGACGCCATGGGCGCGATGTTCGGCTCGGACCTCATGGCCAACGTGCTCATCGCCGGCGGCATCGCGGGCATCCTCACCTCCTGGAACTCGCTGCTCCTCGGCGCGTCCCGCCTCATGTACTCCATGGCCCGCTCCGGCATGCTCCCCCGCTGGTTCGGCGTGCTGCACCCGCGCTACCGGACCCCGGTCAACGCCCTGATCTTCATCGGCGCGCTGTCCTTCGCGGCCCCGTTCTTCGGCACGCAGATGCTCGGCTGGCTCGTCGACTCCGGCGCCCCCAGCATCGTCCTCGCCTACATCCTGGTCTCGCTCGTCTTCGTGATCCTGCGCCGCCGCGAACCGGCCATGGAGCGGCCGCTGCGCATCGGCGGGGCGGGCAACGGCGGCGCGGTGATCGGCTGGATCGCCGTCGTCCTCTGCATCGCCCTGCTCAGCCTGTACCTGCCCGGCATGCCCGCGGCACTGACGCCCCCGCCGTGGATCCTGTTCGGCCTGTGGTGGGTCCTGGGGCTCGTCTTCCTGCTGCGGATCCCCCGCGGGATCGCGCCCGGGCACGACGCCGAGGAACGGCTCCTCGAGCGGCTCGCCGCCCGCCCGGGGCAGGTCCGCTGACTCCGCGGCCCGCGGCGGCGGGCATGGTTTACTGGGGGCATTCGTCGATCCAGGGGGAGGACAACCGATGACCGGTGGTGGCCCGCAGTCCACGCACGATCCACGCTACGAGGGCATCTACCAGCGTGGCGGTGTCACCGATGCATCCGCGGGGACGGGCTCACCGGCCCCCGTCGCGCCCGTCGCCGAACCGCCGGGCCCCGGCACCTCCGTGATCCGGGAGGTGGGGCCGGAGCCGGGCGTCCGGGCCACCGGACCGGCGCATCCCCGCAATCCCTACGACCCCTGGATCTGGGGTGTCGCCGGCGTCCTCGTGGCACTCGGCGCCTATCTCCTCGCGGCACCGATGATCCACGCGCAGCAGTATGCCGAGACGTTCCCGGCCGGGCAGATGGGCCCCTACGCCGCGCCCTGGTTCAGCTACGTGAGCATGGCCGCCCCGATCCTGCTGATGCTCGGTGTGGCCACCGCCGTCGTCCAGCTCTTCGTGCTCTCGGTCCGGCACACGCTCACCGGCCGCTGATCCGCCACCGGTCGGCTGCCGGTCGCCGCACCCGTAGTGTGGAAGGCATGGAATCGCCGATCGAGAGCTACCTGAAGACCATCCACCGGGAGATCTCCGAACTCAGGGACGGCAAGCCCTACAGCTCCATCCCGGCGATGGCGAACGTCGATCCCGACAACTTCGGGATCTGCCTGACGACGGTGGACGGCTACATGTACGAGGTCGGCGACACCCGCGAGGAATTCACCATCCAGTCCATCTCGAAGCCCTTCACCTACGGGCTGGCCCTAGCCGACCTCGGCATGGAGGCCGTGGACGCGAAGGTCGACGTCGAGCCCTCCGGGGACACGTTCAACGAGATCTCCCTCGCACCCGGGAGCGGCCGGCCCTCCAACGCCATGATCAACGCGGGCGCGCTCACGGCCACGTCCCTCGTCCGGTCGCGCGGCGGCAACACGCGCTTCAAGCGCATCCTCAGCACCTACTCGCAGTTCGCGGGCCGCCAACTGGGCGTCGACGAGGAGATCTTCCGCTCGGAGCTCGACCACGGCCACCGCAACCGCGCGCTCGCCTACCTGCTGCGATCCTTCGACATCATCGAGTCGGATCCGACGCCCGTCATCGAGGACTACTTCCGGCAGTGCTCGGTGATGGTCAACTGCATGGACCTCTCCGTCATGGCCGCCACGCTCGCGAACTCGGGCCGCAACCCGATCACGGGCGTCGAGGCGCTGGACCTGCTCTCCGTGGAACGCGTGCTGTCCGTCATGACCACGTGCGGCATGTACGACGACGCCGGATCCTGGATCAGCACGGTGGGGATGCCCGCCAAGAGCGGCGTGGCCGGTGGGACGATCGCCGTCCTGCCGGGCCAGGTGGGCCTCGCCATCTACTCGCCGCCCCTCGACGAGCACGGCAGCAGCGTCCGCGGCATGGCCACGAGCCAGCGCCTCTCCCGCGACATGGAACTGCACTTCGTCCGGGCCGCGCGCGCCGGGAAGTCCGCCATCCGCGCCACCTACGACATCCTGGCCGCGCCGTCGGGCATCCGGCGGACGGAGGAGGCGATGGACGTCCTCCGCGACCACGCGCACCAGGCCAGGGTGATCGAACTCAACGGCGACCTGCTCTTCGCGGGGACGGAGTCCATGGTGCGCGAGCTGAGCGGACTCGACGACGACGTCGACTTCGTGATCCTCGACCTGCGCCGCGTCGACGAGGTCGCCGACGTCTCGCTGCGCCTGCTCGGCGAGGTGCGGGAGAACCTCACGAAGGTGGGGTGCGACCTCGTGCTGATCGACGGCGAGGGCACCCTCGCGGAGACCTTCAAGGACGTGGACCGGCCCGTCCCCACCTTCGACACGCGCACCGCCGCCGTCGAATGGTGCGAGAACGAGCTCATCACGCGGTACGGCGGGGACCTCCTGCTCCCCTCGAAGGTCGAGGTGTCCCAGTGCCCGGCGCTGAGCCCGCTCACCCGCGGGGAGGTCGAGGCCCTGACGCTCCGGATGGAGGACCGCACCTACGAGAAGGGCCACGTGGTGCGGCGCGTGGGGCAGTCCTTCGGCGGCGTCTACTTCATCCTCTCCGGCAAGATCGTCACGTCGGTGCCCGGGCCCTCCGGCGAGCGCCTCAAGCTGACCACCCTGAGCGCCGGCATGACGTTCGGCGAGCTGGCGCTCGGCAGCGACGACCGCCAGGAGACCACCGTCAAGGCGCTGGAGGACGTGCACGTGAAGGTGCTGACGGCCCAGGCCATCCGGGCCATCGAGAAGGAGGACCCGAACCTCGCCGTCGAACTCTGGAAGGCGCTCACCCGGGACGCCTACACGCGCGTGGACCTGTACCTGCGCGAGACCGCGGTGCGGATCCGTGACTAGAGGATCCGTGACTGGAGGATCCGTGACTAGAGTGGTGCGATGACGGTGCTGATAGCGGGCTGCGGGGATCTCGGGACCGAGGTGGGGCTGCGACTGGCCGCACGGGGCGAGCGCGTGGTCGGCTGGCGCCGCTCCGCCGGACGCCTCCCCGCCGCGATCGAGGGCGTGTCCGTCGACCTGACGCAGCACCTGCCGACCATCCCGGCGGACACCGACGTCGTCCTCATCGCCACCGCCGCGGGAGACCGCACGGAGGCCGCCTACCGCAGCGCCTACGTGGAGGCCACCCGCAACGTCCTGGCCGCACTCGAGCGCGACGGTGTCATGCCCCGGCGGATCCTCTTCGTGTCCTCCACGGCGGTGTACGGGGACTTCGACGGCGCCTTCGTCACCGAGGAGTCACCCGCGGAGAGCACGGCCCCCACGGCCCGGCTGGTCCGGGAGGCCGAGCAGGTCCTCCTCGAGGGCTCGGCCCACGGGACGGTCCTCCGCCTCTCGGGCATCTACGGCCCCGGCCGCACCCGCCTGATCGACCAGGTGCGGAGCGGGAGCGCGGTGCTGCCGGTGGAACCGCAGTGGACCAACCGGATCCACCGCGACGACGCCGCGGCCGCGATCGTGCACCTGGTCACCGAGGTGGCCTCCCCCGCGCCGATCTACCTCGGCAGCGACGAACTGCCCGTGGATCTCGGCGAGGTGCTGCGCTTCCTGGCCGCCGAACTGGACCTGCCGGTCCCGCCCCCGGGCGAGCCGACGTCGGGCCGTGGTGGTGCCCGCCGCGTGGACAGCAGCCTGCTCCGCGGGACCGGCTTCACCTTCGGCTACCCGACCTACCGCGAGGGCTACCGGGCGGTGCTCGCCGGGCAGGGCGTCAGGCACTCCTAGGTGCGGCGGCCTCCGCGGCCGACCGCGCCCGCGCCGTGAGGTGCCCCAACCGCACGAGCGACCACACGAAGATGCTCACCACGAGCAGGTTCCGCAGGGTCAGCAGGACGGCGACTGCGGGGTTCAGGTCGTAGCGCAGGGCGTCGTAGAACACGGGATAGACGAGTGTGGTCAGGGCGGCCGTGGCGAGCATCGCGACGGCCGGGTAGCGCCACTCCGCCGCCCGGTCCAGCACGAGGCCGGCCGCGATCGTCGCCGCGATCCACAGCATGAACTGCGGTGAGCCCACCTTGTTGAACACCACGAGGGTGCTGACGAGGGCCAGCGACCCGGTGGCGAGCAGTGCGCCCGGCTCGGCGCCGCGGTGCAGGGCGATCCCGAGGAACACGGCGACCAGGAGCACCGTGAGGGCGAGCAGCGGGGACATCAGGTCCCCCACCAGCCCGCTCAGGGCACCGCGGACCTCCATGGTGTTGATGACCTCGTCCTCGAAGAAGTAGGCGCCGGAGGTCCCGGTGATCGCCTGCCACACGCCCGGCGTGCTGAGCGGCGCCTCGAGCTGCATGCCGCGGGCGCCCTGCGCGCTCAGGAAGCCGGTGAGGTTGCGGACGTCGCCGAACACCGCCACCACGACGGCGATGCCCGCCGTGAGCGCCACGCCCGCCGCGAGGACCCGGAGCCGTCCCTCACGGACGACGACGAGCGCCGCGAGCACCACCGCGGCCGGCCACACCTTCATCCACGTGGCGGCGCTGAGCAGGAGGGACGCGACGAACGGGCGCGCGGCGACGATCAGCAGCGCGGTGATGACCAGCGGCGCGGTCAGCCCGTCGATCCTGCCCACGGCCACGGGTCCGAGGAGCGCGGTCACGGTGAGCCACCAGTAGGCGGCCGTGTACGACGACGGCGTGCCCCGCCGGATCAGCGCGGCGACACCGACGGCGTTGAGGCCCGCGAAGAGCACGAACCAGGCGAGCTGGTACAGATACGGCCCGAACGCCGCGGCGACGAGCATCGGGGCGAGGGCGCCGGCCGGGTAGACCCACGCCGTGTCGATGCCCTGCCACACCCCGTCACCCAGCGCCTGGTAGGCCCACTCCCGGTAGAAGCGGACGTCGCTGAGCACCCCCCCGCCGATGATGAAGGGCAGCAGCCGCGCGAGGAATCCGGCGTGGACGAGGGCGAAGAACAACCAGACCGTGCGGGCGCTGTTGCGGGTCTCCGGACGGGGCAGGCGGATGCGCACGGATGGCTCCTGATCGGCGGGTGGCGGCAGCGGCAATCGTCTCACCCGCCGCGTGGCCCGCGCCAATCTACCCGGCGCCCTCGGGACCTCGGGGCATACCCTTGGGCGATGACACGGCGCGAGGTGTTCCCGATCATCAACTGCAGCGACCTGGCGTCCACGTGCGCGTTCTACGAACGCGTGTTCGCGGCCGGCCAGATCTACCGGTTCCCCGAGGAGGGTGAGCCGGTCTACGTCACGCTGCGCATCGGGGACGGGCAGCTCGCGCTCGGGGTCGGCACGTCGCCGGCCCTGTACGGCGCCACGCCCCTGCCGGCCACCGGCCACGCGGTCGACGTCTGCCTCTATGTGGAGGACCTCGCGGCCGTCGTCGACGCCGCGCGCGAGGCGGAGGCGCAGGTGCCACTGCGTCCGTCGCCGATGCCGTGGGGTGAGACGGTGGCCTACGTCCGCGACCCGGAGGGCACCATGCTGCTGGTCATCCAGGCGCCTGCGTAGGCGCTCCCGGGGGTCGGGGCCTCCGACCGGGACTACCCCCTCGAGGGCACGTAGCCGAGGGCCTTGTCGACGACGCCGGGCAGGGGCCGGTCCTCCAGCCACAGCAGGAAGTTCCGCTCGAACTGCGCGGCGAGGTCGTCCAGCCAGGAATCGGCGTTGCTCGCCATGTGCGGGGTGACGAGGACCGTGGGCAGGGACCACAGCGGATGCTCCGGCGGGAGCGGCTCGACGGCGAACGTGTCCAGCACGGCGCCCGCGATCGCCCCGCCCACGAGGGAGCGGACGAGGGCCTCCTCGTCCACGAGCCGACCCCGGCCCGCGTTGATCACCACCGCCGAGGCCGGAAGCGCCCCGATGACCTCCGCACCCACGAGGTTCTCGGTGGCCGGGGTCAGGGGCGCCACGAGGACCAGCCAGTCGACGTCACCCACCACACCCGCCAGGTCGGCGGAGGCGTGGATGCGGCCGAAGTCGTCGTCGTGCGCGACGGCGGTGCGGCCCACCCCCTCGACCCGCACCCCGACCGCCCGGAGGAGCCGCGCCGTGTGCCGGCCGATGCTGCCCGTGCCCACGACGAGCGCCCGGGTCCCGGCGATGTTCCGGCCCTCACGCCACGTCCACTGCCCCGCCCGCTGCTGGTCGCGCAGGGGGCCGAAGCCCTTCGCGGAGTGCAACATGGCGCCGAGCACGTACTCCGCCATCGGCTGGTCGAAGATGCCGTGCGCGTTCGTGACGACGACGTCGGAGGCCACGAGGCCGGGGAACAGGAGCTTGTCCACGCCGGCCGCGGCGACGTGCAGCCAGCGCAGCGATCCGGCGGCATGCCAGGCGGCAGGCAGAGCCCCGGAGAAGTAGTCCCACAGGTAGAGCACCTCGGCGCCGTCGAGCGCGCGGTCGAGGTCGGCGGCCTGCGCCACCCTCACCTCGGCGAGCTCGGCGACACGCTCGAGCCCCCGCACGGGCCGCGCCCCCTCGAGCACGGCCACCACGGGGCGGCTACGCACCGGACTGCTCGGGGCTGTGCGCGAGGGGTCCTGCTTCCGTCGTCGTCACCCCGGTGCCCTGCGACTGCTGCGGCGGGCCGTCGGCCCCGGCTCCCCGCTCCGGCCGGTTCTCGGTGGACAGGTCGCGGAGGTAGCGGAGCACCACGATCGCGACCGCCGTCGTCGGGACCGCGAGGAACGCACCGATCAGCCCGAACAGGGTGCCGCCCACGGTCACGGAGGCGAGGACGACGGCGGGGTGGATCTCGAGCGTACGGCCCACCAGCAGCGGCTGGATGAAGTTGCTCTCGAGCTGCTGGACCAGGATCACCAGTCCCAGCACCACGAGGGCGCTCACCCAGCCGTACGCGAGGAAGGCGACGAGGGTCGCCACGAGCCCGGACACGATCGCCCCGACCACGGGGATGAAGGCGGAGAAGAACACGAGGACGGCCAGCGGGATGGCGAGCGGGATGTCCAGCAGCACGAGGCCGAGCCCGATGAAGAGGGCATCGACGAGTGCCACGGTGGCCTGGGCGAAGATGTAGGAGGACAGCGTCTTCCAGGTCCCGCTGGCGATCGTGGAGGCGTGGCCGAAGGCGGCCGAGTTCGTCCAGCGGGACGCCCACGGCATGAAGCGGTCGCCGTCCTTCAGGCAGAAGAACGTGAAGACGAGCGCCAGCAGCACGACGACGGTCAGGGACGTCAGCTCGCTCAGGCCCGCCGTGATCCCGGTGACCACGTTCCCGACGTTCGCCTGGAGCTGGGTCAGGGCGGTGTCGACGACCTCGTCGAGGCTGGCCGCGTCGAAGTTCAGCGGCGGCCCGCCGACGAAGTCCACGAGGTCGGCGACGTTGTCGCGGGCCAGGCCGGAGAGTTCGGTGACGCCGCTCGCGATCGCGGGGATGGTCGCCGCCCCGATGCCGACGACGACCCCGAGGAAACCGAGCAGCGTCAGGAGGGCCGCCAGGACCTTCGGCAGGCCCTTGCGCAGGAACCGGTTGACGGGCCAGAGGACCGAGGCGAGGAGCAGCGCGAAGAGGGTGGGCAGCACGATCGACCACAGCGCCCCGGTGACGTACCAGAGGACCACGAGGCCTGCGAGGACGATCAGCGCCCGGGCGGTCCAGACCGCGCTGACGCGCAGTCCGTCAGCGAGCGCACGGGGGCGGAAACGGCGGGCCACCGTGGATCCGTGCGGTTCGGCACCCCGGGCGCCGTCGGCGGCGGACGGTCCGGTGTCGGCGGGGGTGTCGGTGGGGGTGGCGGTGTCGCTCCGGGCGCTGTCGTTCTCGGGATTCTCGCGTGTCACACAGCCATCCTGCCCTACCACCCGGTTGTGCCGGAGAATTGCGTCATGAGGCAAGCGACACTCCCCCCGGCCCGGCAACAGGCGCGCGCCCGGTCCACCCGCTCGGCGATCATCCTCGCCGCGGCCGGCGTCTTCGAGGAGCACGGGTACGGCAACACCTCGCTGGCCGCCGTCGCCTCCGCGGCCGAGGTCACCAAGGGCGCGCTGTACTTCCATTTCGCGTCGAAGGACGCCCTCGCGGTGGCGGTGATCGAGGAGCAGCACGCGATCGCCTCGGCGGACGGAGCGCGCGTCCAGGCCCTGGGGCGACCGGCGCTGGAGACGATGGTGCTGATCTGCCGCGGCTTCACCCTGCAGCTGATCGAGCACTCCGTCATGCGCGCCGGGATCCGCCTGACCTTCGAGGCGTCGGCCTTCGGGCACGACGTCCGCCGGCCCTACGTCGACTGGGCAGCGCGCTTCGGCGAGCTGGCCCGGATGGCCCAGCAGGACGGCGACCTGCGGCCGGACCTGGACTCCGACGCCTTCGCGCAGGTGGTCGTCGGGTCCTACACCGGCGTGCAGATGGTGTCCAACGTGCTCACGGGCCGGGCGGACGTGATCGAGCGGCTCGCCGACCTGTGGCAGATGCTCCTGCCGGGCGTCGTCGGTCCGGACCGGCAGGAGCGCGTCCCGCACCTCGTGGCCCTGTTCCGGGACGGCCCCTCGGAATAAACCGGTCGAACGGTTTGTTTTCCGGCCGATCATCGCTATTGTTGCTGCTGGCACTGCAGGGTCTCCGTGGGGGAAGCACCCTGCCCGGTCCCGAGGGACCGTGCCCCGGGCGCCCACGGTTGCGCTTCGCAACCGTGGGCCGCCCGAACTAGGCTGACGGGACATTCCCGCCAGCAAAGGTGAAGCATGCGCTACGTGAAACTCGGCTCGACCGGGCTCGACATCTCCCCGCTCGCCCTCGGCTGCATGAGCTACGGCTCCCCCGACCGCGGCAACCACGCCTGGACCCTGCCGGAAGAGCAGAGCCGCCCCCTGATCCGCGCCGCCGTGGAGGCGGGCATCAACTTCTTCGACACCGCCAACGTGTACTCGGACGGTTCCAGCGAGGAGATCGTGGGCCGCGCGCTGGCCGACTTCACGCGCCGCGAGGACACCGTGATCGCCACCAAGGTCCACGGGCGCATGCACGAGGGGCCGAACGGCGCCGGGCTCTCGCGCAAGGCGATCCTGACGGAACTGGACAACAGCCTGCGCCGCCTCGGCACCGACTACGTGGACCTCTACCAGATCCACCGGTTCGATCCGGCGACTCCCCTGGAGGAGACCCTGGAGGCACTGCACGACGCCGTGAAGGCGGGCAAGGTGCGCTACCTCGGGGCGTCCTCGATGTTCGCCTGGCAGTTCTCGAAGGCGCTCTACCTGCAGCGCATCAACGGCTGGACCCGCTTCGTCACCATGCAGGACCACTACAACCTGATCAACCGCGAGGAGGAGCGCGAGATGTACGGACTGTGCGCGGACCAGGGCATCGGCGTCCTGCCGTGGAGCCCGCTCGCGCGCGGGAAGCTCACCCGTCCGTGGGACGAGACGACGTCGCGCTCGGAATCGGACCAGTTCGGCAGGACGCTCTACGGCACCCTCGACGCCGACCGCCGCGTGGCCGACGCCGTCGGGACCGTGGCGGAGGCCCGCGGCGTCACCCGCGCCCAGGTGGCCCTCGCCTGGGTGTCGCGCAATCCCGTGGTGTCAGCGCCGATCGTCGGGGTCGGCAAGCCCCGGCACCTCGAGGACGCCCTCGCGTCCCTCGACCTCGACCTGACGGACGCCGAGGTCCTCGCCCTCGAGGAGCACTACGTGCCCCACCCCCTCGTCGGGTTCTGATGCCGGTCCGCCCCAGCGTCCGCTGACCCGCATGCCCGCCCGCCTCGTCGTCCACCCGGACCTCGTCCTCGTCAATGGCCGCGTCTTCGACGGCCGGTCCCTCCACCCCACCGCGACGGCGGTCGCCGTCACCGGCGGCACCGTCTCGGCGGTCGGGACGGACGCGGAGGCCCTGGCCGCGGCCGGACCGCGCACCGACGTCGTCGACCTGCGGGGACGCCTGCTCACGCCCGGCTTCACGGACGCCCACGCGCACACCTTCATGGGCGGCATCGAGGCCCTCGCGTGCAATCTCGCGGACCACCGCGGGGCCGCCGGGGTGCAGCGCGCCGTGGCCGCCTATGCCGACGCGACGGACGGGCAGGACTGGATCACCGGGGCCGGCTGGTACAAGGGCGACTACGACGGCGGGTTCCCCGACGCCCGCGTGCTCGACGCCGTCGCGCCGCACCGGCCGGTCTACCTCATCAACCGGGACCACCACAGCGCCTGGGTCAACACGGCGGCGCTCGGGCGGGCGGGCATCGACGGGCGCACCCCCGACCCGCCGGACGGGCGGATCGGCCGCCGCGCCGACGGATCGGCGAGCGGCATCCTGCACGAGGGGGCCATGGCCCTCGTCGCCCGGCTGCTGCCGCCGATCACCCGGGCCGCCGTCGAGGCCGGCATCCTGCACGGCCAGCGCCACCTCCACGCCCTCGGCGTGACGGGGTGGCAGGAGGCCATCATCGGCGAGTACGCCGGCTATCCCGACGCCGCGCCCGCCTACCGCTCGCTTGCGGCCTCCGGCCGGCTGACGGGCCGGGCGACCGGCGCGCTCTGGGTGCCCCGGGGCCTCACCGTGCAGGACGTCCCGGACCTGATCAAGGACTTCAGCGAGCGCCGACGCGTCAATGCGGAGGCGGGTTTCCCGACGTCGAGCGCCAAGATCATGGTCGACGGCGTGCCCGAGAACCGGACCGCTGCGC
Organism: Arthrobacter antioxidans; assembly: GCF_023100725.1. Lineage (NCBI taxonomy): Bacteria > Bacillati > Actinomycetota > Actinomycetes > Micrococcales > Micrococcaceae > Arthrobacter > Arthrobacter antioxidans. Next base: position 881,092 of record NZ_CP095501.1, on the reverse strand, counting down.
TCCTGGACCCCTACGAGCCCGTCGGCTGCGGTTGCGTGGCTCCTTCCCCGACCGAGGCCGACCGCGGCCCCACCTATCTGCCGCCGGAGGTGCTCGACGCCGTCGTCGCCGCCCTGCAGGCCGCGCGGTTCGACCTCCACCTGCACGCCATCGGCGACCGCGCCGTCAGGACGGGCCTCGACGCCGTCGCGCATGCCCGGGCCCACGTGCCGCCCGACGGCTCCTGGCGTCCGCGGCACACCATGGCCCACGTGCAGCTGGTGCATCCCGAGGACGTCCCGCGCTTCGGCGACCTCGGGGTGACCGTCAATGCGCAGGCGCTCTGGGCCTGCAGCGACGAGCAGATGCGGTCCCTCACGGTGCCCCTGATCGGCGAGGACCGGGCGCGGTGGCAGTACCCGTTCGCGTCGATGGTGTCCGGCGGGGCGCCGCTCGCCATGGGCTCCGACTGGTCCGTGTCCGACGCCGATCCATGGCAGGCCATCCATGTCGCGGTCAACCGGACGCACCCCGACCATCCGGGCATCCCGCCCCTGGTGCCGGGGGAAGCGCTGACCCTCGAGGCGGCGCTGTCCGCGTACACGGCGGGTTCCGCCCGGGTCACCCGGTCCACGGCGGGCAGGGTACGCGCAGGCCTGCCCGCGGACCTCGCGGTGCTGACCGTCGACCCGTTCGGCGTCGACGCCTCGGACCTGCACACGGTGGCGGTGGACCTGACGATCGTGGGTGGGCGCGTGGTCTTCGAGCGGTAGCAGGAGATCTCACCGGCGGGTCACCGGCAGGTCACCAGCGGCGGAACCCGCCCTCGGTGCTGAGCACCTGACCCACCATCCAGCGGCCCTCGTCGCTCAACAGCCAGGCGATGAGCCGTGCCGGGTCGTCCGGCTCGCCGAAGCGCCCGGACGGGCAGTGGGCGAGGACGCCCTGCAGCACCTCCGACGGGCGGTCCGTCGTGTCCTCGTCCAGGTACCCGGTGTTCACCGGCCCCGGGTTGACGGTGTTGAGCAGGATGCGCCGGTCCACGAGGTCGTCGGCGACCGACGCCGTCAGCCCGGCGAGCGCGGCCTTGGACGCCGCGTAGGCGATCTCCCCGGACATGGGGCCGGCCACCTGGCCGGAGGTCATCCAGAGGACGCGGCCGCCCTCCCGACCGTCGTGCTGGTCGGCGAAGTGCTTCGTCGCCAGGAGGGTGGACCGCGTGTTGACCTGCCAGTGCGCGTCCAGGTCCTGCCACGAGATCTCGCCGAGCCGCCCGTCACCCCCACTCCTCGCATGGTTGCAGACGAGGCCGTCCAGGTGACCGAGGGCTCCCGCCGCGGCCGCGATGAGCTGTTCGGCGCCGTCGGGCTCAGCGAGGTCGATCTCCGCGTGGGCGAGCCCGGCGCCGTCCCGCAGCCGACCGCGGATGCCGGCGACGACGTCGTCGATGCTGTCCGCACCCCAGGGCTGCTCGTCGTCGTGCGGGGCGAAGTGGTGGAGGAACAGGTTGGCGCCCATCGCGGCGAGGCGGGAGGCGACGGCGTAGCCGATGCCCCGGCGCCGGCTCACCCCGGTGACCACGAACGTGCGCCCCGACAGGGCGGAGGTGGAGTCCATGGCCCCAGCCTAGGTGCGCCGGCTTCGCTAGGCTGGAGGCACCACCCATCGTCCTGCTGCGCCGAGGAGATCCATGCGTCCGACCACGAGAATCGGCGTCCTGATGGCGGGCGCGGGTGCGGTCCTCGGGCTGGCCGGCTGCGCGGGCGGGCCCGTGCTCGACGTGCTGGAGCAGGACCAGGCGGAGCAGGACGTCCTGACCATCCAGACGGACCTCGACGGCATCGACCTCGCGACCACGCGGTTCCTCGCCGAGCAGGACGGCGTCGAGTACTTCGCGGCCCGGCCGACCGCCGGCAGCGCGAGCGAGGACACCGTGTGCCTCCTCGCGGAGGAGGGCATCGGGGTGGGCCTGGAATGTGCGCCGCTCGAGCGCGGGACGGCCGGCCCGGTGATGCGCGACAGCAGGGCCACGGTGGTGCTGCTGCCGGACGACATCGACCGCAACGCCATCACGGACGACGGCTTCGGGCTGCTGCACCCCAATCTCGCGATCCGGCCGGCCGACGCAGGGTAGTCCGGCACCCGAGGGAGCACGCCCCCGGGCAGGAAGGGGTGGACACTCCTGTCCCGGCCGTGCCTAGCATGGGAGCACCATGAACGGACGACGGCGGAGGGGCCATGGCGGTTGCAGGGGATGACGGCGGCGAGCTGATCGTCGGAGACGTCACGCACACGGGCGGCCGGGCCCTCGCGGTGGGCCTGACCTCCTCGGCGGACGGCGAGGGCCGGCCGGCGGTCAGTGTCGGCTGGGTGGAGCAGGGCCAGCAGCTCGAACTCACCCTGGACGAGGCCGCGGCCCTGCGGGACGAGCTGACGCGCATCATCGACGACGCCTCGGGGGCGTGACGCCGGGCGGTTCCCTCAGGCCTGCACCGTCAGGCCTGCACCTGGGTCTGCCCCACGGTGATCCTGTGGTTCTGCTCGCACTGGAACACGGCGAGCGTGCCGGGTGGGACCGGCCCTTCCGCGGGCCACTGATCCTCGCCGAGTTCGACGAGCGTGGAACCGCAACTGGGGCATCGTGCATCCATCAGGGTCCTTCCTTCCTCCGTGAACCGATGGTCGCCGCCACCAGGCCCGCAGCGGCGGCGCCCACGACGACCGTCCCCCAGGGGAACGGGGGCCTGCCAGGAATGGAGCGCGTGGACGGGTCCTCGCCCGAGCGCAGGACGGGCAGCCGTTCGACGGCGTGTGAGGCGCGTTCCAGTGCCGAACCGGCCCGGTGCAGCACCGGGGTCACCTTTCCGGGCGCGCCGGGCAGCGCCCGGTCCACGACGTCGCGGGCCCGGTCGAGGGCCGAGAGCGGCAGGGCGGCGACGACGTTCCCGGGCGGGCGTCGCGCCACCACGGGGTGGGCCCGGGTGGGGGCGATCCGGCGGACCAGCTCCCAGAGCACGCCGAGGACCTGCAGGTCGCGGCGGGAGATCCGCGCCTGCAGCCGCGGGAGGAGGGCGTCCTCCTCGTCGCGGACGTCGTCGTCGAGCACCTCGGTGAGCCGCCCCAGGACGTCCGCGCGCCCGGGCGCGCCGGCCGGAAGCTTCTCGAGCGTCCTCACGAGCTCGTTGACCTCCTGGTGTTCCTGTTCCACCTGGAGGGTGAGCGCGTCGCCGTCGGGCAGGACGCGGCGCATCACGGGCCACAGTACTGATTCCTCCGCGAAGGCGTGCGGGAACACGAGGCGGTAGATCTCCAGCAGGACCCGCGCCTGTTCCTCGCCGCCGGTGCCCCTCAACCGGCCCATCAGATCGTGGAGGCGTATGTGGTCCTCCTTCTGCCGCACGAGCACGCTGAGCGGCCCGCCGAGCTGATCGGTGGTCTGGTCTGCGATCGAGGGATGCACTGGTCTCCTGGTACCTCTCGGGTCGGTGGCGGACGGCGTCCCTCCATCTCTACCCCCGGACCGCTGCCCGCGGCAGGAGCGATCGTCACTGGAGGGCGCCGCCGCAGGTGCCTATAATCAGGCGTGCTCACCGCCGGCGTGGATCTCGCAGCAGAATCGAAGGGCACCGCCCTCGCAGTACTCGACTGGTCCCGGCCCACGGTCACCGTGGACGTACGCCTCGGCGTCCGGGACGCCGAAATCGCACGGGTGGCCCCCGACGTCGACCGCCTCGGGATCGACTGCGCCTTCGGATGGCCCGACGACTTCGTCACCTTCGTCACGCGCCACGCCGAGGGCCTGCGCGTGGACGGGGGTGCGGACGAGGGCCTGGCGTGGCGCCGCCGCCTGGCCTACCGGGCGACGGACCGCGTGACCCGTGACATCACGGGCCGCTGGCCGCTGAGTGTCGCCACGGACCGGCTCGGCCTCACGGCGATGCACTGCGCCGTGCTGCTGGACGCGATCGGTGACGCCCTCGGCACCCCCGTGGACCGTGCCGGCGGCGGGACCGCCGTGGAGGTGTATCCCGCCGCCACGCTGCGGGGCTGGGGCCTCGACACCCGCGGATACAAGACCGACCACGGCGTGCGTGAGGCCCTCCTGGACCGGCTCCTGGCAGGGGCGCCGTGGCTGGACCTCCGGAGTGCCGACCGGCACCTCATGATCTCCTCGGACGACGCCTTCGACGCCGTGATCGCCGCCCTCGCCGCCCGTGCTCACGCCCTCGGCCGGACACATCCGGTGCCGCCCGGGTATCGGGAGCAGGCGCGCCGGGAGGGCTGGATCGCCCTGCCCGTGGGACGGTTGGAGGAGCTCGCACCGGAGGGTGCGCGGCCCGGGGACGAGGGGTAGGAGGCGGTCATGGACCTGACCGAACGGGCCGGCGCCCTGTACGTCCTGCCGCTCGACCGCTTCACGGCCGCCCGCAACGCTGCGGCGAAGGAGGCGGCGAAGGACGGCGAGAAGGACCTCGCCGCCGCCCTCCGCGCGCTCCCCAAGCCGTCGTCGGCCGCGTGGCTCGTCAACGTGCTCGTCGACCGTCGGCGCGGCGAGGTGGAGCAGGTGCTGGAGCTCGCCGCGTCCCTCGAGGAAGCGCAGGCGAGCCTCGACCGGGCCCAACTGCACGCGCTCGGCCAGCAGCGGCAGCGGCTCCTCGCCGCCGTCGCCCGCCAGGCGCTGGACGCCGCCGCAGAGGTGGGGCACGACGTCGGTCCCGCGGCGCTCCCCGACGTCGAGCAGACCCTGCGCGCCGCCCTCGCCGATCCCGCGGCGGCGGCCGCCGTCCTGACCGGGCGGCTCGTGCGCCCCCTCCAGGCGAGCGGCTGGGATCCGGTGGACCTCGACGGCGCCGTCGCGGGCCCCTTCACGGCGCCGGCGTCCGGTCCGGCGGGAGCGGGGGGAACCGGCGACGACGACGGCAAGCCGCACACGACGCCGCGGAGACCCTCCGCACGTCAGCGTGAGAAGGCCGAGGCGGGGCTCGCCGCTGCACGCGAAGCGCTCACCGACGCGCGGGCCCGGCTGGCGACGGCGGCAGAGGCGACGGAACGCATCAGGGTGCGGCGGGAGGGGCTGAGCGCCTCGATCGAGGACCTCGAGGAACGCCTGGGTGCGCTGCGTCGTGAGCTGGCCGACGCCGACGAGCAGGTCTCCGCACTGGCCCGCGAGACGGAAGCCGCTACGCGTTCAATGGAGGAGGCGGAAGCGGCGGAGGAGACGGCCCGGACGCTGCTGGACGGCTGACGCCGTCCGCTTGTCCGGTCAGGAAACGTCCGCGTCGTCGAGCAGGGCAGCGCCGACGGGCAGGTGCGTCCAGACTTCCCGCTGCGCACGGTTCGCGAACGTGTGGAGGACGCGGCGATCGCCGGCGGAGAAGCCGTGGGGGTGCTGATCGAGGATGCAGAAGGTCCCGATGTTCCACCCTCCGGGGCCGCGCAGCGGATACGCCGCGTAGAACCTCAGGGAGGGCTCGCTGACCACCAGCGAATGGTGACGGAAACGCTCGTCGCCCACCGTATCGGGAAGGACGAGGGGCGCGGACGTGCGGATGACCTCGTCACAGAAGCTCTCCCGCCTGGGCAGGAGCCGACACAGGGGCCCCACCGACGCTTTGAGGAACTGATGGTCCGCGCCGATCAGGGAGACGCTCGCCGAGCTCACATCGAACGTATCGCGGGCCTCGACCACGAGGGCGTCGAGCGCCGGGGCCGGACCGGAGGCGAGCAGGCCGCTCGCGGTGAGCGAGCGCAGGCGCTCGGTCTCGGCCTCCGCGTCGGTGAGCAACCAGGCCGCTGCGGCGCTGATGCTCGGGCCGTCGGCGGTCCGGGCACTACCCATCGAGTCCAGGACGTAGGGCACGCAGCTGGGCAGGTCCCGGTCCCAGAACATCTCGTTGATCGAATGCGCGAGGATGTCCCGGTCGAGATCGGTGATGCCCGGGTCGGCGTGGCTCTGATCGGAGTACAGGAAGCGGACCATCTGCGCCTCGGTCAGCCGTCCGCCCATCGCGCAGCAGCGGAGCCACACCTGCTCGGGGGAGAAGCCGCCCGCCGACAACGCGGTGAGCATCAGCTCCAGTTGGACCTGGTGCACGGCTTCTCCTCGAGCTACTGGGTCATGCTGTCCCCCAAGAAGATCAGCATGCTTATGGTTACACGGTAGCCCAGGATCGGGTCGAGGAGAAGTACGGGCTCATTTTCAGCGCAATCCGGCAGCGGGAGCCACCAGCTGCACGATGTTCCCGAGGAGCGCGGCATTGAAATCCACACCCAGCTGGTTCGGGATGGTCACCAGAAGCGTGTCGGCCGCCTGCACCGCCGCATCGGCGGCGAGCTCTGCGGCGATGACGTCGGGGGCACCGATGTAGCTGCGGCCGAAACGGGACCGGGCGCCGTCAAGGATTCCCACCTGATCCCGTGATTCGCGCTGGGCGCGGACACCGAAGTAGTACTCGTCGGTCTCGCTGACGATCGGCAGGATACTGCGACTGACGGAGACCCTCGGGGTCCACCCGTGACCCGCCTCCGCCCATGCCTTGCGGAAGACGGCGATCTGCTCGGCCTGCAGCTCGTCGAAGGGGACGCCCGTGTCCTCGGTGAGAAGGGTCGAGCTCATGAGGTTCATCCCCTGCTCCCCCGCCCACTGGGCCGTGGCCCTTGTGCCCGACCCCCACCAGATACGCTCCGGCAATCCCGGCGAGAGCGGGTCGATCGGGAGCCTGCCGGTACTGCCGGACATCCGCGGGTTGGGATCGGCGATCCCGGAGCCCGCGATCGCCTGACGGAAGAGCAACGCCTTGTCGCGTGCCATGCGCGCCTCGTCGGAGCCCTCCGCGGGGGAATAGCCGAAGGCGCGCCAGCCGTCGAGGGCGGTCTCGGGAGATCCGCGACTGATCCCGAGCTGCAGGCGGCGATTGCTGACGAGGTCGGTGACGGCGGCTTCCTCCGCCATGTAGAGCGGGTTCTCGTAGCGCATGTCGATGACGCCGGTCCCCAGTTCGATGGTCTTCGTCCGCGCGGCCATCGCCGCGAGCAGCGGGAAGGGCGCCGAATACTGGGGTGCGAAATGGTGCACGCGCAGGTAGGCGCCGTCCACGCCGAGCTCCTCGGCCGCCACGGCCAGCTCGATGGCCTGGACAAGGGCCTCCTGCGCGGTGGGGACGAGCGAGCCCCGCACATCCTGGTAGTGGCCGAAGGACAGGAACCCGATTTTCGTCATGCCGGGTGCAGCGCTCGGGAGGACGTCCCCATTCCCGCCCGGGGTCCGGGGAGCGGGTGGCTCCGAGCGCACGCCGGCCCTCCACCTCGACCGCTGCGGACTACGCGGGGCTCTCGATCGGATGGCCCGTGCCATGTTCGATCCACGGCCCGGTCCCCACGTCCGGGCAGGAGGCCCGCATGGCTGTCGCAGTGGTCTCGTTGTCGGCCGACCGGCCTCCGTACGTCGACCTGCTCATGGTGATGTCACGGTCCACGCGGCCGTCGCTCCAGGGTGCGTCGGAGCGGAAGCCGCGAGCCTCGCGACGCAGCCATCGGGTGATGCGCGGTCACGCGGTCACGCGGTCACGCGGAACGCGATCGGCGCATGATCCCGGGTCGACCAGGTCCGGGCGTGCCGCAGCACGGTGCCCAACCGGGTGACGGCGGAGGACGACCCGGCAGTTCCGGCATCGGAGAACGACGCCATGCCTCCGTCCAGGGTCGAAGCCTCCGCGGCGGCTTCCCGGAGATGGTGTTCGCCCCTGATGTCGACGACCAGCTCGTCGAGTCAGTCAGCTGCACGGCTCCGCTGCTCGTCCCGCTCCACGTGAGCAACAGCGCGGACCTGGGCGATGACGGCGATGACGTCGCCCTGGACGGACTCGATGGTTTCCGGCTTCCTGCTCATCCTGGAATCCTATGGACAGCACGCAGCCCAGCAGCGGCGGCCCGCTCGCGGCCGCCAGGTCCACGGTTGCTCGTATGATCGTCTGATGCCCGAGATCCAGCAGCTTCCTGCAGCCGAGACCGGCACGGCGAGCCTCACCCTGGCGCGGACCATCACCGAGCTCTTCGCGCCGACCGTGCTCGTGGGGGTACTGCTCCTCGCCCAGCCCTGGCTCACGTCCGGAGTCACCCTGCTTCAGGCTGCGACAGCGGCAGTGTTCACCGTGGGCCTGCCCTTCGCGCTGATCCTCGTGCTGAAGCACCGCGGCACCGTGACCGATCACCACGTCAGCGTCCGCGAGCAGCGCGCGCCGATCCTGGTCGCGGCGGCGCTCTCCCTGGGGGCCGGAGCTCTTCTGCTGGCCCTCCTGGACGCGCCCGCCGCACTCTTCGGCGAGATCGGTGGCGTCTTCATCGGCCTGGTGCTGTGCCTCGTGGTGAACCTCGCATGGAAGCTTTCCGTGCATGCCGCTGTCGCTGCGTATGTCGCACTGGCCCTGCTGGCCCCTGTTCCGCTCATCGGTCCGGCGCTCGCCCTGCTGCTCGCATCATCGGTGGGCTGGTCGAGGATCCGGCTCGGCGCGCACACGCCCGGGCAGGTCCTGGCCGGCCACGCCGTGGGCTGCCTGGCGTTCGTGACCGCGGCGCTCCTCCTGCCCTGACGGCAGCCCCTGCGCCGTGAGCACGAGCAGGGCCTGGCGGTGGGCGGGGCTGCGCAAGCTCCGATCCCGCGCCCCCGCCCACCGGCCCGCGTGCAAGACGGCGACGATCCCCATCACGGCCTACGCCCACGTCCGTCTCACGGTCACCGATATCGACGCCTCCCGCGCGTTCTACGACGCCCTCTTCGGGCTGCCCGTCGCCTTCGCGGTACCGGAGGACGCGGACGCGGAGACGTGTGGACAGCTCGGCTTCCTGTTCGGCGGCGTGATCTACCGGCTCGGGGACACCCTGCTCGGTCTGCGGCCGATGGCGGACGACGCCTTCGACGAGAACCGCGTGGGCCTCGACCACCTCGCCTTCACCGTGGAGGACAAGGACGTGCTCGACGACGCCGTGAAGCAGTTGGACGACCGCGGTATTCAGCACGCCGGGGTGAAGGACATCGACATGGGTCACATCCTGGAATTCCGGGACCCGGACGGCATCGCGCTCGAGCTCTTCGCACCTACGGCCTAGGGACGGAACCCGCCCGCCCGGTCCTCGGCCGGACGATCAGCTCGTGCTGTTGACCTCGAGCTCGGCCTGGTCGGCGAGGCGTCGGAGCTGCAGGAGCTCACGGGGGCCCAGACGCCGGGGCTCGGTGTCGAGGATGCACAGACTGCCCACGAACCAGCCGCCGGGTCCACGCAACGGCACGCCCGCATAGAAGCGGATGAAGGGCGGGCCCACGACGAAGGGGCTGTTCTGGAAGCGCACGTCCTCTAGCAGGTCGGGCACCACCAGCGTGTCCTCGCTCTCGATGGTCACATTGCAGAATGCGGCCTCCCGCGGGACGGTGCGGGGGAAGGACCCCACGAAGGACTTGAGGTACTGCCGGTCCTCGGCGATGAGCGAGATGATCGCCGTCGCCACCGCGAAATGGATCCGGGCGTGACGCGTCAGGCGGTCGAAGCGTTCCTCGTCGCCGGAATCGAGGAGGTTCGAACGATGAAGGGAACGCAGCCTCTCGCGTTCGGCCGCACGGGCCGTGAGCGACGCCGGCAGTTCCGGTGGGAGCGGTGCGACAAGGGCTAAGGGGGTGGGCAAGAAGAAGTCCGCTCAAGTGGGGGGGTGGGAGACCATCCGTTGACCAAAGCAACGGATATATCCATACTGGCTGACCGACCTCAAGCCGACGGCCGCAAACGGCACTGCGAACCTGAAGTTTTGGCGAACCTTTCCTTGCATGCCGCCCGCCCCCCTGAGCCTGGCAGGCGAGGCAGAGGGTCGGTAATCGCTCTTGTGTTCTATTTCATATGGAATACAATAGAACACATGTTCTATACCACGCCTGGGAAGTCCTCCTCCGGCGCTTATATGCCGGCAGTGACCGCTTCCACCGTGCGTGGATGGATCGCGGATCTGGCCCCTCGACCGTCCGCGGCTCGTGGTTCCACGCCGGCCCCCTCCCCTGCAGGGCCTGTCGGCACTGCAGATTCCGTCGACACCGCTGAACCCGTCGAGGGCTACGAGGAGTCGTTGGTCTCGCGCATACGAGCGCTCGAGGACCTGAAGAGTGCGGTGGCGGCAGACCAGGCGCGCACGGCCCTGGCGCTGGATACCGCCCGACGACGCGCTGAGGCGTCCGCCGGCATGCCGGCCGACCAGCGCGGCCGGGGCGTGGGCGCAGAAGTCGCCCTGGCAAGGAGGGAGTCCCCGCACCAGGGCTCGCGACTGCTGGGGTTGGCCCGGACGCTCGTCGCCGACATGCCCCACACCCTCGCGGCCCTGGAGTCCGGCGTCATCAACGAGTGGCGAGCAACGCTGATCGTCCGTGAGACCATCTGCCTCAGCGCCGAGAACCGGCACGCCATGGACACGGAGTTGGCGGCTCACCCGGGAGCCCTCGAAGGCGTCGGGACCCAGGGACTGAAGAACAGGGCGCGGAAGATCGCCCTGCGGCTGGAGCCCGAAGCCGCTGTTGCCAGGGCCCGCAAGGCTGCGACCGAGCGCTACGTCAGCTGCCGGCCTGCCCCGGACACCATGGCCTACCTGACTGCGTTGCTTCCCGCCGCCGAAGCCATCAGCGCCTACTCTGCCCTGTCCCGCCATGCCGACGCTCAGCTCAATGCCGGGGACGATCGGGGGCGCGGACGGGGACAGCTGATGGCCGATGCCGTCGTCGAACGCCTGACCGGCGCACCCGCGGGATCGGTCCGGACCGACGTGCAGCTGATCATGACCGACCGCACCCTGCTGCAAGGTGACAGTGAACCGGCGTACCTGCCGGGGTACGGGTCTGTTCCGGCGCAGTACGCCCGGGACCTCCTCCGGAGCTGTCCCGGGAATCAGGGAGGTTCGGGGGCGAACACGGCGGACGTCCGGGACGCGCAGGACTCTCAGGACAGCAAGGCCGGCCGCCGTATGAGCGGTCGGGGCACCAGCAGTACCGGTGGGGGTGGGGCCGGCGGCGGGGACAGTAGTACCAGCGGGGCCGGTGGGGCCGGCGGTGACCGCAACGCCGGCGAGACCAGTCGCACCAGCGGGGCCGGCAGTGGCCGCAGCGCCGGCGGGGCCGGTAGTACCGGCGGGGCCGATAGTACCGGCGGGGCCGATAGCACCTCCGACCGCGCCGCTCAGGCGTGGCTCCGGCGGCTCTACACCGCCCCGGACACCGGAGAACTGGTGGCAATGGATTCCCGGGCCCGGCTCTTTCCACCCGGGCTCCGCCGCCTGATCGCCGCGAGGGACGCGACCTGCCGAACCCCGTACTGTGACGCGCCGATCCGGCATACCGACCACATCGTCCCGTGGCGCCTCTCCGGCTCCACGAGCGCCGATGGTGGGCAGGGACTGTGCGAGAGCTGCAACTACGTCAAGGAGGCTCTCGGCTGGTCGTCGCAACCACTGCCCGGAGGACGACACGCCATCGAACGGCGCACTCCCACCGGGCACGCGTACGTCTCGAAAGCGCCACCCCTACCGGGAACGCCCCCGCCTGGAACGTCCCTGTCGAGGAGGACACCCCGGCCGGTGCATTCGGTGATCGACTTCATCCTTTCCCCGTTCGCCGCGTGACGACCGCGCAGTGGACCCCGCATCCCGACGGGCCCGTCGCGTCGGATGAGCAGTTCCTCAGTTCCTCAGTTCCTCAGTGCCGTGGGACTTCCGGCCCTGTGTCGCGGCGTCGAATGTGCCTATAGTCCTGCAGCGTGAATGGATTGCCGCTTCCGCAACGCCTCGCCCGGTCCGTCGGGGTGAGCCCCCTCTCGGAGAAGGTGGCACACACGCAGGAGGTCCTGTACGGCCCGCTGATCGGCTGGGCACGGCGCAGCCCGTTCCACACCGGCGTCCTCGGCCACTCGATCCATCCGCTGCTCACCGACGTGACGCTCGGGTGCTGGCTGAGTGCATCCATCCTCGATCTGGCCGGCGGGGAACAGTCCCGCAGCGGTGCCACGCTCCTGGTCGGAACCGGGGTGGTGGCCGCCGTGCCGACGGCCCTGTCGGGCGCCGGTGATTGGGCGGGCATGGAAGGAGCGGAACGCCGCATCGCTGCAGTGCACGCACTGGGCACGGACCTCGCCGTCTTCCTTCTCCTGGGGTCGCTGATCGCCCGCAGGCGCGGACGCTTCGCCCTGGGCACGAGCCTTGGACTCGCCGGGAACGTGATCGTGGCAGGATCCGGGTTCCTCGGCGGCCATCTCGCTCTCAATCGCGGGACCGCCCGGCGGACCGCATCAGCCACCGATGGAAGCACGGCCGACAGATCCTGAGGGTCCGGTTGCATGGCGACGGACACGGCACAAAGGACACGGCACAGAGGACACGGCAGGAGCGAGGACAGCCCCGGCACCGTGAACGGCAGCGCCGCACGACGGACGCGGACGTCCGCCGAGGCACGACGGCAGGCGACGACGGCGGGCTGGGCAACCCGCCGTCGTCGTGTCATCAGAATCGGCCGGCGGAATCAACCGTCGAAATCAGCCGTCAGAACCAACCGTCAGGGCAGCTTCACCGCCAGGACGTTGCAGCGCGCCGACAGCAGGATGGTCTGCGCCGTCGAGCCCATGATCAGCTTGCCCACGGGCGTCCGGTGCCGCAGCCCGATCACGATCAGCTCGGCGCCCAGTTCCTCCGCCGTGTCCACGACCTCCTCGGCCGCCGTGGCCTCGGAGATACTGTGGCGGACCGAGAACGGCACGCCGGTGGCCCGGAGCAGGGCGTCGAGCTTCGAGACGTCCTCGTCGTCGGCGTAGGCCGGGTTCACGAGGCGGTCGGCGCGCGTGGTGTTGATGACCACGAGGTCGGCCTCCCTCCGGCCGGCCTCCTCGACGGCCGCGGAAACGGCAGCCTCCCCCAGGGCGTTGGGCACGTAGCCCACCACGATCGTGCTCATCGGTCGGTGTCCTCTCGGTTGGGCTGGTCTGCCGGCGTCGCGGAGGTCGGCGGCGCGGTGCTCGTGACCCCGGCCTCGGATCCGCTTCCCCGCGCGACGGAAGGAGCGCCGGAATCGGCTGCGGCATGAACGCCGGAGTCGGCGCCGGTGTCGGCGCTCGTGTCGGCATTGGCAGCCACCATGGCCTCGAACTGCCGCTGACGGCGCTTGAGCAGGAGGGACAGCGCGAAGATGACGATCAGGACCACGTAGATCGTCGCCGCAACCGGTGACTGGATGAGCGCCACCGGATCACCCTGCGAGATCGCGAGCGAGCGCCGCAGCTGGCTCTCGAAGATGGGCCCCAGGATCAGGCCCACCACCATCGGCGCGATCGGATAGCCGTAGCGGCGCATGAAGAACCCGAGGATGCCCACGATCAGCAGGATGATGACATCGATCGGCGTGAAGTTCACCGAGAACGCACCCAGCACCGCGAACACCAGGATGCCCGCGTACAGGTAGGGCCGCGGGATCTGCAGGATCTTGACCCAGATGCCAACGAGCGGCAGGTTCAGCACCAGCAGCATCAGGTTGCCGACGTAGAGGCTCGCGATGAGCGCCCACACGAGCGTGCTGTTGGACTCGAAGAGCTGCGGCCCCACCGGGATCTGGTAGCGCTGGAACGCCACGAGCATCATGGCGGCGGTCGCCGTCGTCGGGATGCCGAGCGTCAGCAGCGGGACGAGGACGCCGGCGGCCGCCGCGTTGTTCGCCGCCTCCGGACCGGCCACTCCCTCGATGGCACCCTTGCCGAACTGCTTCTTGTGCTCGCCCTTCGCGAGCTTGCGCTCGGAGGCGTAGGAGAGGAACGTCGCCACATCGGCGCCGCCCGCAGGGATGGTGCCCACGGGGAACCCGATCAGGGTGCCGCGGAGCCACGGCTTCCAGGACCGGCGGAGATCCTCCTTGCGGAGCCAGCTGGTCCAGCCCCCGGTGACCGGGATGACCTTGATGGGTCCGTGGCGCAGACGCGAGGCCACGTAGAGGGCCTCGCCGACGGCGAACAGCGCGACGGCCACGAGGACGACGTCGATCCCGTCCGCCAGGAACGGGCTGCCGAACGTGTACCGCTGCTGGGCGGTGAGCGCGTCGAAGCCGACGAGCGCGATGAACAGGCCGAGCCCCAGGGACGCCAGGCCGCGCAACGCGGAGGATCCGAGGAGCGCACCGACCGTCAGGAACGCGACGACCATGAGGGCCACGTACTCGACGGGGCCGATCTGCACGGCGAACGCGGCCACGTACGGTGCCACGAAGCTGAGCAGCACCGTGGCGATGGTGCCTGCCACGAACGAGCCGACCGCCGCCGTCGCCAGCGCCGCCGCGCCCCGCCCGGCCTTGGCCATCTTGTTGCCCTCGAGCGCCGTGACGATCGAGGACGACTCCCCCGGGGTGTTCAGCAGGATCGAGGTCGTGGACCCGCCGTACATGCCGCCGTAGTAGATACCGGCGAAGACGATGATCGACGCCGTCGGCTCGAGGCTGTAGGTGATGGGCATGAGCAGCGCGACGGTCATGGCCGGGCCGATGCCCGGCAGGACGCCGACCGCCGTGCCGACGAGCACGCCGCCGAGCGCGAAGAGCAGGTAGATGGGCTGCATCGCCGTGGCGAAGCCCTCCATCAGCAGGAAGAAGTTATCCACCGAACACACCGAACCCTTCGAGGAAGCCCGGGGGCAGCGAGACACCGAGGAGCCCGGCGAAGACGAACTGCAGCACCAGGGCCAGGACGACGGCGGTCACCAGGTTGCGCCACCACGGGCGGGCGCCGAGGGACCAGGCTGCGCCGAAGAACAGGATCGCGGCGGCGAGGGGCCAGCCGAGCGGGACGATCAGGAAGGCGTGCAGCAGCACGAACCCCGCGAGCTTCCCGACGGTCAGCCAGTCGGTCTTCGCCTCGAGGTCCACGTCCTCGCCCTCGTCCGCCGCACCCCGGTGACCGCGGAGCACCTGGAACACCAGGCCCGCCCCGACCACGAGGAGCAACGCGGAGACGGCGAACGGGAAGGCCCGTGGCCCGATGTCACTGGCCGACGGCGGCGTCTGGATACCGGCGCCCGCCACGAAACCGAGCACACCGATGCTCACGATGATGAGTGCGAAGACCAGCTCACCGATCGGCTTCCCGGGAGCGGCGGCCGTGCCGCTCCCGGCGTTCTGGACCGAGGTACTCATGGTCTACAGCAGTCCGATGTCGGTGAGGGTCGTCTTGACGCTCGCGATGTCCTCGTCGAGGAAGGTCTCGAACTCCTCGCCCGCCAGGAACGCGTCGGCCCAATTGTTCTCCTCGAGGGTGGCCTTCCAGGTGTCGGTGGCGTGCAGGTCGGTGACGAGCTGCGTGAGGGCCTCCGCCTGGGCGTCGTCGATGGTGCCGGGGGCGACGACGCCGCGCCAGTTGGTCAGCACGAGGTCGATGCCCTCCTCGGTGAGGGTCGGGGTGTCGGGCAGCTGGGGTGCGGCGTCCTCGCCGGACACCGCGAGCGCGCGCAGCTTGCCGGCATTCACCTGCTCGGCGTACTCCCCCACGCCGGAGATGCCCACGTTGACCTTGTTGCCGAGCAGGGCGGCGAGTGACTCGCCGCCGCCCGAGTACGGGATGTAGTTCAGGTTCTCGGGCGCGATGCCGGCTTCCTTCAGGACGGAACCGGCGAGGATGTGGTCCGCGCCGCCGGCCGAGCCACCCGTGATGGAGACACCCTGACCCTTGGCCTCGATGTCGTCGAGCAGGTCCTGCACGGTCTGGTAGGGCGAATCCGCAGGCACCACGATCACGAGGGGCTCCTCGGTGAGGCGGGCGATCGGCGTGGTGTCCTCGATGCGGTTGGCCGCGTTGTTGGTCTCGACGGCGCCGACCATGACGTAGCCCATGACCATGAGGGTGTTCGGATCCGTCTCGGTGGCGAGCTTCGCGAGGCCGTTGGTGCCGCCGGCGCCGCCGACGTTGACGACGGACGCGTTGCCCACGAGCTCGTTCTCCTTGAGGTCGGTCTCCATGGCCCGGCCCGTCTGGTCCCACCCTCCCCCGGGGTCGGCGGGGACCACGATGTTGAGTTTCTCGATGGTTCCTTCCGCCTCCCCGGCGGTGGTGCTCTCCGTCATCGAGCCGCAGGCCGAGAGGGCGAGTGCGGAGGCGAGGGCGAGGGCGGTGAGGGTCGAACGGCGCGCCGTTGTGCGATCGATCGTCATGGTTCTTCTCTTCCTTGAGAGGTACTGCGGATGGACTGCCAGATGTGATGCGGGTCACCACTGCTGACCTCAGGCTAGGAACCCCGCCGAGCGGCGGTAAAGCATGCGGTCGTAGTGCTCGTAGTGGTCTTTGTGGTCACGACCGCTCGGCGAAACAGACGATTGTGACGCGACGGCGCGTGTCACACTATGGGGATGATCAGGACGCTGCCTCTTCGATCGCAGCTCTTCCTGCTGCAGCTGGCCATCGTGCTCGTCATCGTCGCCGTCGCCGGGTCCACCGCCGTCACCATGCAGCGGCTGCAGATCCGGGAGCAGTACCAGGACCGCATGGTGGGCGTCGCGCAGTCCGTCGCACAGCTGCCCTCCGTGATCGAGGCGTTCGGCCAGGAGGACCCCAGCGCGACCATCCAGCCGATCGCCGACCTCATCCGCCAGTCCACGGGGGTGACCTACGTCGTCGTCACCGATGCCGAGGGCATCCGGTACTCCCACCCCAACCCTGCGCTGATCGGCGAGGCCGTCTCCACCGATCCCTCCGTCCCGCTCTCGGGGAAGACCTTCGTGGGCACACAGACCGGCACGCTCGGCGAGTCCTGGCGCGTCAAGGTCCCCGTGTACGAGGACGGCACCACCGCCGGGGACATCATCGGCACCGCCTCGGTGGGTGTCCTCGAGTCCGAGCTGGACGCCGTCCTCTACGAGGACCTCCCCCGCCTGCTCGCCTGGCTGATCGTCGCGGCGCTGGTCGGCTCCGCCGGCGCCATCTGGATCTCGCGACTCGTCTGGCGGCGCATCTACCGCCTCGAACCCGAGCAGATCGCCTCCCTCCTCGAGACGCGCGACGCCATGATCCACGGCATCAGCGAGGGCCTGGTCGCCGTCGACGCCCACCACAGGATCGCGCTCCTCAACGACGAGGCGAAGCGGCTCCTCGGTCTCGACGACGACGCCACGGGCCGCCCCGCCGCGGATGTCATGGAACCCGCCCTCGCCCGGCTCCTCACCGACCCCGCGGACACCGACGAGACGGTGCTCTCCGGGGAGCGCGTGCTGCTCGCCCGCACCTCCGACGCCCTCGTGGACGGCGTCCGCGTGGGGCGGGTCATGATCCTCCGCGATCGCACCGAGCTCTACCAGCTGCTCACCGACCTCGACGGCGAGCGCGACGCCACGCAGGCCCTCCGCGCGCAGGCGCACGAGTTCGCGAACCGCATGCACACCATCTCCGGCCTGCTGGAGCTCGGCCGCACCGAGCAGGCCGTGGACTTCATCCAGCGGTCCGGGCACGGCGGGTCCCTGGTCTCCGGCTCGATCGCCCCGGGCATCCGGGACCCGGACGCCGCGAGCCTGCTCATGACCAAGAGCACCATCGCCGCGGAGAAAGGCATCACCCTGTCCATCGACGACACCTCCACGCTGGAGTCCGACGGCACCACCGACGTGGTCACCATCCTCGGCATCCTGATCGACAACGCGCTGGAGGCCGTGGCCGACGGCGGTCCGGGGCAGGTCTCCGTACACCTCGACACGACCGACGACGGCGTGCGCATCACGGTCTCCGACAACGGTCCCGGCGTCCCGCCCGAGGACGTCGCCGGCATCTTCTCCTCCGGGTACTCGACGAAGGACGGCGGCCGGACCGGGACCCGCGGCTTCGGCCTCGCGCTCGTGGACCGGATCGCGCGCCGGCGCTCCGGGCACGTCGTCGTCGACTGTTCCGAGCTCGGCGGTGCCGAGTTCACGGTCTGGCTCGCGCCGTCGCTCGCCGACGTGCCCCGCCCCACCCTGCAGGTGCCGTGAGCTCCCCCGCGCTGATCCCCACCCTCGTGGTCGACGACGACCACGAGGTCGCCGGCATCCACACCGGGTTCCTGCTGGCCCACGGCGCCTTCGACGTCGTCGGCGCCGCGCACACCGGCGCCCGCGCCCTCGACCTCGTGCAGGAGCTGCAGCCCCGGCTCGTGCTGCTGGACATCCACCTCCCGGACATGTCCGGGATCGAGGTGCTCCGGGCCCTGCGGAACCGGCCGGGCGAGCCCCTCGACGTCATGGCGATCACCGCCGCCCGCGAGCTCGACACCGTACGGGCCGCGGTGGCCGGCGGCGTGCTGCACTATCTCGTGAAGCCCTTCGGCGCCGCGGTCCTGAACCAGCGGCTCGACCACTACGTGGCGTACCGGCGCGAGCTCGACGCCCAGGCCGGGGACAGCGCGCCGGCGCTGGACCAGCACCGGATCGACCAGCTCCTCGGCACGACGGCGGGAGCGGGCGGTGCGCTGTCGGGGCCGAGGGAACCGACCGGTAACACCACGCTCGCTCCCCCGAAGGGACTCTCCGCGCCGACGCTCGACGCCGTCGTCCTGGACCTGGCGGGGCAGGGCCGCGGGACGTCGGCGTCCGAGGTCGCAGCCCGGCTCGGCATGGCCCGCGTGAGTGCCCGTCGCTACCTCGAGTTCCTGGTCTCGCGCGGGCAGGCGCGGATCGTCCCGCAGTACGGGTCCGCGGGCCGGCCCGAGAAGTTCTACGTGTGGACGGACGGCGCTACCCGCGGCTGAGGGGTTGCGGGGAGGAGTCGCGGCCGGCACCGCCGAGGACGCGGCTCGCGGAGGGCCGGCGCTTCCAGCGCGACGCCGACATGGGAGGGACCTCCGCCCGGCCCGGCGGGTCCTCGGGTACTTTGGTCCCAGTGCTTCATGGTCCCCGGGACCCGGTGAGCGTCTCAGTGCGGCCACCCCGGCGCACACAAGTCACCGACAGTGCCTGCGTGCACGGAAGCAGAAGTGGAACGTGCTGCCGCATGGGGACAGTGACAACCGATCGCTCCGTGGATCCTTCACGCCGGGACCGCTCCTTCGGGGGCCGCACCCTCCTGATCCGGGCCATCGTGCTCGTGACGGCGGTCCTCGGCCTGAACTACATCGTCTGGCGATGGCTCTTCTCGATCAGCTGGGACGCCTGGTGGATCGCGATCCCGCTGGTCCTGGCGGAGACGTACTCCCTGATCGATTCGCTGCTGTTCGGCTTCACCGTGTGGAGGCTCAAGAGGCGTGAACCCCCGGAGGCACCCGCCGGCCTCACCGTGGACGTCTTCATCACCACCTACAACGAGCCGCTGGACCTCGTCCTGACCACCGCGCGGGCCGCGAAGGCCATCCGCTATCCGCACCAGACCTGGATCCTCGACGACGGCAACCGCGCCGACGTCCGGGCGGCCGCGGAGGCCGAGGGCATCGGCTGGATCACGCGCTCGGCGGACTGGAAGGACATGCCCCGCCATGCCAAGGCCGGCAACCTGAACAACGCGCTCATGTCCACGGACGGCGAGTTCCTCGTCATCCTCGATGCGGACCAGATCCCCGACCCCCTCATCCTGGACCGGACCCTCGGGTACTTCACCAACGAGAAGATGGCCCTGGTCCAGACCCCGCAGGTCTTCGTCAACGTGCCGGACTCGGACCCCCTGGGAAGCCAGGCGCCGCTCTTCTACGGTCCCATCCAGCAGGGCAAGGACGGCTGGAACGCCGCCTTCTTCTGCGGCTCGAACGCCATCATCCGCCGTGAGGCGCTCATGCAGCTCGGGGTCACCCGCTACGTCACGGAGATCGAACTCGCCCTGCACAAGGCGCTCCGGACCTCCGACAAGGTCATCGCGAGGGCCAAGAAGAACCTCGGCGAGGACAACGAGCGGGTGACCGAGGCACTGGACCTGGTGGCGAAGGACCTCCGCCGGGTCCGCCGCCGCCTGCAGAAGGGCCACGGCATCTCCGAGGTGACCTACGAGTTCCAGCAGCGCGTCGTGGCGGTGACCCGCAGCCTGGTCGCCGCGGACATCGCCGCGTTCCACGACGACCTGGCCTCCCTGGCCGACCTCGGCATCGAAGGCCTGGAGCCCGGGCTGCAGGGCGCAGCGGCGAGCACCCCCGCCCTCGCCGTCGTCGACGACACCGCCCTCGACCAGCTGGCCCAGCGCTCCTGGTCCCCGCTCGCGGCGATCGACGCCGTCCGCGTCCTCATCGAGTCGGTCAGCGCGGAGCGCACCGGCGAGGCGCAGGCCGTCATGCCGATGGCCACCATCTCCGTCACCGAGGACATGGCCACGTGCATGCGGCTGCACTCCCTGGGCTGGGAGTCCGCCTACCATCACGAGAAGCTCGCCGACGGGCTCGCACCCGAGGACCTCAGCTCCATGCTGACCCAGCGGCTGCGCTGGGCGCAGGGCACCATCCAGGTGCTGTTCCGCGAGAACCCGTTCGCGCAGAAGGGCCTGACGTTCGCCCAGAAGCTCATGTACGGGGCCACGATGTGGAGCTACCTCTCCGGGTTCGCCGCGATCATCTACATCGCCGCGCCCATCATCTACCTCCTCTTCGGCATCCTCCCGGTGGACTCCATCAGCACCGAGTTCTTCCTGCGGCTGATCCCGTTCCTCGTGGTCAACCAGCTCCTGTTCCTCGTGGTCGGGAAGGGCGTGAGGACGTGGCGCGGCCAGCAGTACTCCCTCGCCCTGTTCCCCGTCTGGATCCGATCCATCACCTCGGCCTTCGGCAACGTCTACCTGGGCCGCGACCTGGACTTCGCCGTGACGCCGAAGACCCTGCAGCAGGACGACACGCTGCGCTGGGACCTCGTGAAGCCGCAGCTGTGGGCGATGGGCCTGCTGGCCGGAGCGACGGTCGTCGGCATCATCCGCCTGGCCCTCGGGCAGGCGGACATCCTCGGGACGTCCGTCAACATCGTGTGGGTGATCTTCGACCTCGTCATCTTCAGCGTCGTCATCGAGGCCGTCCGCTACCGCGGGTACGAGCACTACCAGGCGGACATCGCCACGGCGAAGGCCCGGCAGGCCGCGCAGGGCGCCGGGAGCTAGCTCCGGCCCCGCCAGAGACGCCGCCAGAACGAGGTCGGGGGCTGGACCGGCGGGGACTGGGCCTCGGCGGCACGGCGGGCCGCCTCCCGGCGGTCGCGCCAGCGCTGCACCTCGGCGTCCACGTCGCGGAGCGGAGTGATCACGGGTGGACCGCCGAGGAGCTGGCGCCGGGCGTCGACCACCCGGTGGTTGAAGTCCTCCAGGACCTCGCGGACCTGGCGCTCGGTGTACTGGCGGTCGAGCCGGGCGTCGAGTTCGGCGTCCTCCGTGCGCAGCAGGATGGCGCGGGGGCCGAGGCCGGTGATGTTCTCGCGCTGGATCAGGCCCTTGACCCACCAGTCCGGATCGTGCGCCTCCCCCAGCCCGGGGATCGGCTTGCCCGCGAGGGCCAGGTTGTCGAAGTCGCCGCGCGCCACGGCGCGATCCACGATGAGCCGGGCCCGCCTGGTCTCGTCCTCGCCCCGGCGCAGCGGCGCCATCTCCCCGTCCGCCTCACCGCCGTCGTCGTTCTGGCGTTCCAGTTCGGCCATGGCGGCGCCCTCGTCGCCCTGGGCAGCACGGTACTGGGCTGCCTTGCGCAGCCTCTCCTCGTGGTCCTGTGACCCGCCCATGCCGCTGCCCTCCCTCGCCCGTGCCGTCCCTCCAGTATTCCGACGCGCCGAATCCGGCCGCAACCGATTCCCCTGCGGACGAACGGGCGCCGCGGCACTCCCGCAGTCGGGAACGACGACGGCGGGCCACCCCCGGGAGGGCGACCCGCACGAAGGGCGTGCTAGACGAGCCAGGCCGTCGTGTCGCCCGGCAGCCTGCCGTCCTCGAGCGGCGAACTGCTCAGCAGCACCCTGCCCTCGGGCAGGTCCACCGGCGTCGACCCGAAGTTGGTCACGGAGCGCCAGCCGTTCGGGCGCGTGAAGTGGAGGACGTCGGCGGAGGGCTCGTCGACCCACGCGAAGTCCTCCTCGCCCTGCAGTTCGCGGCGCAGGGCGAGCGCGCGGCGGTAGAAGCTGAGGTGGGAGGCGGGGTCCGCCTCCTGCACCTCGACGGCGTACTCGCCGAACCACGCCGGCTGCGGCAGGTGCGCACCCTGGAACCCGAAGCCGAAGGACTCGCCGTCGCGCGTCCACGGCAGCGGGACGCGGCAGCCGTCACGGCCCACGTCGACGCCCGCGTTGCGGAAGAACGTGGGGTCCTGCCGGTGCTCGTCGGGGATGTCCGCGACCTCGTGCAGGCCGAGCTCCTCGCCCTGGTACAGGTAGGCGGAGCCGGGCAGGGCGAGCATGAGCTGGGAGACGGCGCGGGCCCGACGCTCGCCGAGCGCGTGGTCCAGCGCGGGCTCCTGGCCGCCGCTCATGAGCCAGGCCGAGCCGTCCTGGCCGTCCTCGCTGTCGGCGCCGGCGGGCGGCAGGCCGTAGCGCGTGGCATGCCGGACGACGTCGTGGTTGGAGAAGACCCAGGTGGACGATGCGCCCGAGGAGGTCGCCTCGGCGAGGTTCTTGGTGATGATGTCGCGGAACTGGCCGGGGTTCCAGTCGGCCTTGAGGAGGTCGAAGTTGAACGCCTGGCCGAGCCCCTCGGGGCTCGCGTAGCGGGCGCGGCGGTCGGCGTGGACCCACGCCTCGGCCACGGCGGTGCGCGGCGGCGTGTACTCGTTGAACACCCGGCGCCATTCGGCGAAGACCTCGTGGACCTCGTCGCGGTCCCAGAAGGGGTGCTTGCCCTGGTTGTTCCCGCCCTCGGGGCCGAGGTCGGCCTTGGACGGCAGCGGCTCGCTCATGTCCTTGGTGAGGGCGTGGGCCACGTCCACGCGGAAGCCGTCGACGCCACGGTCGGACCAGAAGCGGAGGGTCTTCAGGAAGTCGTCGCGGACCTCGCGGTTGTCCCAGTTCAGGTCCGGCTGCTCCCGGGCGAAGATGTGCATGTACCACTGCCCGTCCTCCGTGCGCTCCCAGGCGGGACCGCCGAACACGGAGTCCCAGTCCGACGGCGGCTCCGAGCCGTCGGGGCCCTTGCCGTCGTGGAAGATGTAGCGGTCACGGGCGGCGGACCCCTTCGGCGAGGCGAGGGCCTCCCGGAACCACTCGTGGCGGTCGGAGGTGTGGTTCGGGACGATGTCCGCGACGAGCTTGATGCCCGCGGCGTGCAGGGCGGCGATCATCTCGTCGAAGTCCTCGAGCGTGCCGAGCTTGGGGTCGACGTCCCGGTAGTCGTCGACGTCGTACCCGCCGTCGGCGAGCGCGGACGGGTAGAAGGGGCTGAGCCAGACGGCGTCCACGCCGAGCGACTTCAGGTACGGGATGCGGGACGTGATGCCCTTGAGGTCGCCGATGCCGTCGCCGTTGGAATCGGCGAAGCTCCGGGGGTAGATCTGGTAGACGGCGGCCTGGCGCCACCAGTCCGGGTCCTGCATGCGCTCCGCGAGCGCCTCGGCGGGCAGCTCGGTGGCGGCGTCCACGGCGGAGTCGACGTCGGGATTGACGGTGGAAGTCACGAAGGTGGTTCCCTTTCGTTGGTCGGTCGGTGGGGCTACTTCGAGGATCCGCGCATCACGCCGGAGATGACCCAGCGCTGCGCGAAGATGTACACGATCAACAACGGTGCCATTGCCATGAGGTAGGAGGCGAATGCCACCGAATAGTTCGTATTGAACTGGCCCTGGAAGATGAACTGTGCCAGCGGCAGGGTCTGCGCCGACGGGTCGGAGAGGATCACCAGCGGCAGCATGAAGTCGTTCCAGGCCCAGAGGCAGGTGAGGATGCCGACGGTCGCGTTCATGGGGCCCAGCAGCGGGAAGATGATGCGCCAGAAGACCGTCCATGTGGTGGCGCCGTCGGTCAGCGCGGCCTCCTCGAGTTCGAGGGGGATGGACCGGATGTAGGCCACGTACACGAAGATGTTGAACGAGAGCCCGTACACCGTGTAGAGCAGGATGAGCCCCAGCTGGTTGTCGAGCCCGAGGATGGCGGTCTGCTTCACCACGGGCAGCATGATGATCGGGAACGGGACGAACAGGGCGGCGATGAAGTAGAGGTAGAGGCCCTTGAAGAACCGCCGGTGGAGGTTGCGGGCGATCGCGTAGGCGACCATGGAGTTGGTCAGGAGCGTCAGCAGCACCGCCCCCACGGTGACCAGCCCGGTGTTGAGCAGGGCCCGGGGGAAGCTCGTGAGCGTCCACGCCTCGGCGAAGTTCTCCCAGCGGGCCGACGTCGGCAGCCCGAACCCCGTGCCGCCGAGCTGGTCCGGCGTCTTCAGCGCCGTCACCACGGTGAAATAGAGCGGGATCAGCACCGTGAGGGCGCAGACCGCGACGAGCGCCGTCAGCCACCAGTTCACGCTGCGGCGGTCGGGGCGGTAGACCGGCCCGACGTCGTCGGGCCGGGGGGTGTCGACGAGCACGGGGCCCGCGGATTGCGATGTGGCAGTCATCAGAACGAGGCCTCCCTGCGCTGCAGGATGCGCAGCTGGATGAATGAGATGGCGATGATCACGAACAGGTAGATCACGGCGTTGGCGGTCTGGTAGCCGTACTCCCCGCCCTGGAAGCCTCCGCGGTAAATCAGCACGGAGATGGATTCGGTCGAGGTCCCCGGCCCGCCCGCCGTCAGCGAGATGATCTGGTCGAACACCTGCAGGAAGTTCTTGAGGCTCAGCACCATGTTGATGGTGAAGAACGCGCCGATCATCGGGAAGGTGATCGAGGTGAACTGCTTCCACGGGGAGGCGCCGTCGAGGGCAGCCGCCTCGTAGAGCTCGGTCGGGATGGTCTGCAGCCCGGCGAGGTAGATGATGATGTTGAACGCCGCCGCCTGCCACACGGACAGGATCACGACGCCGATCCAGGCCGTGTCCGGGCTCGCGAGGATGCTCGTGGTCAGGGAGGTGATGCCCAGGGCCTCGGCGATCGCCGGGACCGAGTTCGAGAACAGGTAGTTGAAGACGTACCCGACGATCAGGATGGACAGGATGTTCGGGATGAAGAAGATCCCGCGGAACCCGGTCTTGAAGCGGATCCTGCCGTTGAGGGCGATCGCCACCGCGAGCGCGATGATGTTCACCGCGATCGTGGACACGATCGCGAACAGGAACGTGAACCCGTAGGCGCCGTAGATGCGGTCGTCGCCGAACAGGTTGGCGTAGTTCTGCAGGCCCACGAAGGACCATTCGCCGTACCCGGCGTAGTTGGTCAGGCTGAAGAACATGCCCGTGAGCAGCGGCAGCGTGTGGAACACGGCGAACAGCGCCACCGCGGGGAGGACCATCAGGTAGAAGACCCGCGGCACCCGCCGGTCCTGCCGCAGCGCGGGAGGTGGCGTGCCCGGGCGGGCGGGTCGGCTCACGTCGGTGCTCATGTCAGTCCTTCTCGTTGGGGATGGTGCGGGCGGCGATCTTGCTCCACTCGCGGTCCATGACGGACAGGAAGTCCTCCACCGATCCGCCGAGGGCCAGCTCCTGCAGGTACTGCGGGAGGGGCAGGCTCGCGGGCAGCTGGTGGTCGATGAACCCGATGATCCGGTTGTCGTCGAAGTACGGCGCGAGGCCGGCCAGGGCCGGGTCGGTGGTCTCGGCGCCGGTGGCCAGGGGGGAGAACGCGCTCTGGTCCTCCGCGTACTGCTGCACCACCTCCGGTGACATGAGGAACTCGACGAACCGCCTGGCCTCCTCGGGATGCTCGGTGTCGCGTCCCACCGACACGGCGACGTCGACGCCGGACACGACGACGGTGTCCTCCGGCGAGTTCGTGGCCGGGTAGGGGAAGGAGCCGATGTTGGCGTCCGGGTTCGAGGCACGGATCGCGGGGATGGCGTAGCTCCCCTGCATGTACATCGCGGACTCCCCCGCCCCGAACGCCGCGTTGCCTGCGTTGTAGTCGCGGCTGGCGGCGCCGTCCTGCCCGAAACCGTACAGCGTCGTCAGCTTCTCCATGGCTTCCGGGTAGTCCTGGGAGAAGGACACCTCCCCCGATGCCACGTCCAGTCCCTCGGCGCGGAGCCGGTCGAAGAAGCCCTCCGGCTGGAGGGCCCCGCCGAGGTTCACGAACGCGGGGCTCACCGTCCAGGCGTCCTTGAGGGTGGTGTAGAACGGCGTGACGCCGGCGTCCTCGAAGGTCTGCGCCGCCGCCAGCAGTTCGTCCCAGGTGGTCGGGACCTCGACGCCGTGCTGCTCGAAGAGGTCCTTGTTGTAGAGGATGCCGCTCGCGTTGTTCGAGAAGGGCACCGCGTTCACCTCGTCGGCGCTGCAGGAACCGAGGTCGCCGATGATGTCGCCGACCGCCGGCCGGACCTGCTCGACGACCGGGAGGTCCGAGAGGTCCGCGAACACGCACGCCTCGGCGAGCTCGCCGTACCGCCCGTTCCCGTTGAGCGTCAGGACGTCCGGCGTCTTGTCCTTCACGAGCAGCGTGCGGATCGCGGTGTCGGCGTCGGGGACGTGGTTCTGCACCACCCGGATGCCGGGATTCGCCGCCTCGAACCGGTCGATGATGGCACCGAAGTCCGCCACCGCCTCGGGTTTGAACTGGAAGAAGTCCAGCGTGACGACGTCGTCCTGGGGGGCGCAGGCGGACAGGACCAGCGCCAGGGCCGTCCCTCCGGCCAGGCATCGGACGGCTCGCAGCGCGGGGCCGGGGGGAAGCTTCACAACAGGCTCTCCTTCGTGCGGTGTGATGGGTGGCCGCAGGCTGGACAACCCTCGAGCGACACGAGTTATTTTTACGACAGAAATAACAACTGTGTCAACCGTCACCTTCGACTCGTTTCTTCCCGACGCCGCTCCACTGGAGGGCGTCCGCGTTACCCCTTTACCTATACTTTGGAAATAACTACTCCCTCCGGAACGGAAGCCCATGGACGCGGTCACGTCGCTCGCCCCCTCCAGCCCCGCCCGGGCGCTGGCGCGCGAGGTCCTGATCCACGGCCCCATCTCCCGCGGGGACCTCGCGAGACGGCTCGGTCTGTCGGTCGCCAGCCTCACCCGGCTCAGCAAACCGCTCCTCGACGCGGGAGTGCTCCGTGAGTCGGAGGAGGCCGGGGCCGCCTCGATCGGGCGCCCCGTCCGGCCCCTCGAGATCAGCCCTGACGCGCACCGCTTCGTGGGCATCAAGCTCACCGGTGACACCGCCTCGGCGGTCGCCACGAACCTCAAGGCCGACGTCGTCGGGGCCGGCGAGCGCGCGCTGCCGGGGCACGCCGTGGAGGACGTGGTCGGCGCCATCGTCGACGCCGTGGCCGGCCTCGGCGCGATCGACCGGTTCAGCGGCATCGGCATCAGCATCGGGGGCAGGGTCAACGCCGATTCCTCCGTGCTGCGCGCGCCCTTCCTCGGCTGGCGCGACGTCCCCCTCGCCCACCTCGTGCAGCAGCGGACGGGATTGCCCGTCGTCGTCGAGAACGACGTCGTGGCCCTCACCATCGCGGAGCAGTGGTTCGGTGCCGGGCGCGGCGAGAAGGACTTCGCCGTCCTGACGGTCGGCGCCGGCGTGGGCTACGGGCTCGTCATCAACGACGTCGTCATCGCCCCGCCGGACGCCGGACTGGGCCTCGTGGGGCACTATCCGCTCGATCCCAACGGGCCGCGCTGCATGGAGGGCCACCGCGGCTGCTCGTCGGCCGTCCTCACCATCCCGGCCATCTGCTCCCAGTTCGCGGCCTCCACCGGTGAGCAGCGCTCCTACGAGGAGATCCTCGCGCTCGCGGGCCAGGGGCATCCGGTGGCGGGCAGCGTGGTGGAGGCCGCCGGTGCCGCCCTCGGCCTGCTGGTGTCCGCCGTCGCGAACCTGACGATGGTGGAGCTCGTCATCCTCTCCGGCGAGGGCATGGACCTCGCCGACGCCGCCGGCCCCTCGCTGCATGCCGCGATCGACTACTACCGGGACCCGGAGGCGTCCCCCGTCCGGCTGCGCCGGCAGCCGACCGACTTCGCGCAGTGGGCACGCGGGGCCGCCGCCGTCGTCATCCAACGCACCATCCTCGGGACCCTGCGCTGACGCGCGCCGCGCCCGGCACGGAATTATTCAGCACCCTGATGAATTGCACCGGGTATGACTACTATCGCGATCATCGGAGCAGGACGCGGCCTCGGCGCCGCAGTGGCACGTCGTTTCGGAGTGGAGGGCTTCTCGGTCGCCCTCATCTCCCGGAGCCAGGGCAAGATGGACGCCCTCGCCGAGGACCTCGGCAAGGAGGGCATCCAGGCCCGTGGCTTCGCCGCGGACGTCCGGAGCCCGGAATCGCTCGCCGCCGCCCTCGAAGCGGCGACCGAGACCCTCGGCCCCATCGAGGTGCTGCAGTACAGCCCCCTCCCGCAGAAGGACTTCATGCGGCCCGTCCTCGAGACCACGCCGGCGGACCTCGTGGGCCCGGTGGAGTTCTCCATCTACGGCCCCGTGGCCGCCGTGCACCAGGTCCTGCCCGGCATGCGGTTCCTCGGCGAGAACCGGGGCACCATCCTCTTCATCAACGGCGGCTCGGCCGTGAAGCCGGGCCGTTCCGTGACCGGCACCTCCGTGGCCTTCGCCGGCCAGGCCGCCTACGCGCAACTGCTGCACGAGGTGCTCGGCGAGGAGGGCATCCACGTCTCGCAGCTGATCATCGGCGGCCGCATCATCGAGGGTGATCCGGAGAAGGACCCGACCGTCCTCGCGGACGTCATCTGGGGCCTCCACGCCCGGCGGGACACCTTCCGCCACCAGATCAGCGCCGACTGACACCTCGCCCGCCTGGGGACACCGACAGCTACCCGGAGGACCGCCATGAAGATCGCACTGCTCGGCGTAGGACGCATGGGCCACGAACTCGGCATGCACCTGCTGCAGGCCGGCCACGAGGTCACGGCCTGGAACCGGACGGCCGGCGCCGTCGACCGCCTGCACCACGCCGGCGCCGCCCGGGCCGGGTCGGCCCAGGCAGCGGTGCAGGACGCCGACGTCGTCATGACGGTCTTCTTCGGACCGGACGCGGTCCGCGAGGTGGTGCTCTCCGGGCTCGGGATCCCGGCCGAGGCCGCCTGGCTGGACATCACCACGGTGTCCCCCGAGGACGCCCGTGAGTTCGCCGACTACGCCGCGGCGGCCGGTGTCCGTTACGTCCACGGGCCCGTGATCGGCAGCCTCGCCCCGGCGCGGGCAGGCACGCTCGGGGTCCTGCTCGGCGGCGCGGCCGGGGATGTCGACGTCGTCGAGCCGCTCGCCGCACTGTGGGGTGATGCGGAGCGCCTGCGCCGCGTGGCGACGCCGTGGGATGCCGCGACCGGCAAGCTGCTCGCCAACCTCGCCCTGGCCGTCACGCTCCAGGGGCTCGTGGAGGCCCTGCGCCTCGGCAGGGCCAACGGGCTCGACGCCGCCGCGGTCCTCGACCTGCTGCAGGGCACGGGGCTGGGTGCCGTCGCCGCGCTGAAGGGGCCGGTCATCACCGGGGGCACCTTCGGCGACACCCAGTTCTCCGCGGATCTGCTCGCCAAGGACGCCCGGCTCATGCTGCGCTCCACGCCCGATCCCCTGCCTGCGGTGACGGCAGTCCTGCAGTCCCTCACCGACGCCCAGCGCGCCGGCGCGGGCGACGACGACATCGCGGTGATCGCGAAGCCCGAACTGGGCTGACCGTGCCGTCCGGCCCGGAAATGCTGTCCGGATGCCGGTGGATCTGGGTACCGTGATCGGTATGGCTATCCCAGATGTCCCCGGTCCCGATTCCAACCACCAGCGTCCCGACGGCGTCTCCGACCTCACCGTCGAGGCGCTCGGCAAGCTCTCCGAAGCCCTCGAGGTCGCAGAGCACGCCCGCGGCTACCTGTACGGGTTCCACCGCCTCACCGGCAAGGCCGACCTCAACCTCTCCGAGGCCGAAGAGCTGTTCCGCAAGGCCGGCCATCCCGGGATCGCGGACCGGCTCGCCACCGAGATCATCGGCCGCAACGTGATCGAGGGCCGATGGACGTTCCAGATCGTGGAGGACTACGACGACAACTACTTCTCCGCGTTCAAGTCCTTCGAGAAGGAGGCCCGTGACTCCCTCGTCGGGGGCAAGCGCCACCTCTTCGAAGCGGAGATGAAGGAGGAGCGCCGCACCAAGGGCCGGCCACACCACGAGGCGCTGCCGCCCGAAGCCTGAGCAGCCCGCCTCAGCGCCCGGACCGTCCAGGCTCCGGATGGACTCGTCGTGGCCGATCCGGTCCCGGTCGGCGGCACCACCACGGCGTCAACCCCCGCGGTGGTGCGCAAGTGACTGCCGGGATCTCAGTAGACTTCGGATATGTTGCGCTCCGACGACCGACCCCCTGCAGTTCCGTCCCCGGAGCACACCGAGACCCGGACCAGCGGGCCCCAGCACAGCGGGCCCCGCCCCACCGCCGGCAACCCGCTGGATTTCCTCGCCGACCGCGTCGATGCCGCGCGGGGCTCCCTCCCGGGCGCCCTGGCCCTCGCCGGAGAGCTGGGCGCCGCGGTGCCCCTGCCGGGATCGGGCAGGACGGCCCTCACCTGGCAGCTCCTCACCACCCTCGCCGCCACGGACCTCACCGCGGCGCGCGTCGTCGAACCCCACCTCGACGCCCTGGCCATCCTCGACCAGGCCGGGATGGGCCCGCCCCCCGGAGCGGCCGGATCCACCGGCCTGCACGACGGCGCCGGGACGTGGGGCGTGTTCGCGGCGGAGGGCCCCGGCGTCGCACTCACGGCCTCGGAGGGGCCGGACGGCACCTGGACCCTCACGGGCACCAAACCCTGGTGTTCCCTCGCCGACCACCTCGACTCCGCGATCGTCACCGCCCACGTGCGCGAGGGGAGACGCCGGGCCTTCGCCGTGGATCTCCACGCCGAGGGCGTCACGCCGGAGCCCGCCGAGGCCTGGATCAGCCACGGACTCGCGGCGGTGACCAGCTGCTCGGTGCGCTTCGACGCCGTCGTCGCCGTCCCGGTCGGAGAGGCCGACTGGTACCTCACCCGCGACGGCTTCGCGTGGGGCGGGATCGGCGTCGCGGCCTGCTGGTTCGGGGGCGCCCTCGGCGTCGCGCGCACCCTCCTCGCAGCCTCCCGGCACCGCACGCCGGACCAGATCGCGCTCATGCACCTCGGCCGCGTGGACGCCGCCCTGCACGCCACCCGGACGGCACTCGCCGCAGCCGCGCACGCCGTCGACGACGGACGCGCCGGTGGGCAGGACGGCGCCCTGCTCGCGGCCCGCGTGCGCTCCCTGGCGTTCGACTGCGCGGAACGGGTGCTCGAGGCGGCGGCCCACGGGCTCGGCCCGGCGCCCCTGGCCTTCGACGAGCGCCACGCCGCCCGCGTCTCCGACCTGCACCTCTACCTGCGGCAGCACCACGCAGAGCGTGACGACGCCTCGCTGGGCCGGCGCGTGCTCGAGGGAACGCCGCAGGACGGTGCGGCGTGGTGAGCTTCACGCACGACGGCGAGGGGACGCCGGAGAGCCACTGGCGCACCTGGGAGCAGGACCGCGCACCACGCGACCTCCAGGTCGAGGAGCTCTTCGACGGGCGGCTGCCCTCCCGGTTCATCCTCGTCGCCGCGCATCCGGACGACGAGACGCTCGGTGCCGGAGGCCTGCTCTCCCGGCTCGCGCGCGACGGCGTACGGTGCGACGTCGTCGTCCTCAGCGACGGCGAGGCGTCCCACCCGTCCTCGCCCACCTACTCACCGCACCAGCTCGCCGAGCTGCGGCGCAGCGAGGTGACCAGCGCCTTGCAGGTCCTGGCCCCGGCCGCCCGGCTCGTCTTCGAGGGCCTGCCCGACGGCGGGATCACGCCGGAGGACGTCGCGGCGGTCCTGGCCCGCGAGCTCGGCGACGGCGAGACCGCCCGCACCCTGGTGGCCGCACCGTGGCGCCACGACGGACACGCCGACCACGACGCCGTCGGTGCTGCCGTTGCGCGGTTCTGCGGCGACCACGCCATCACGCTGCTCGAATACCCCATCTGGCTCTGGCACTGGGGAACGGCGGAGGAGCAGGCGGAGCAGCTCGCCGACCTGGCGCTGCACCACCTCGGTGCCGACGACCACGCCCGCAAGGGCTCCGCCCTCGCCACCCACGTGTCCCAGACCCTGCCCCTCTCCGACGCGCCGGGCGACGAGGTCCTGCTGACACCCGGCGTCCTCGAGCACTTCGCCCGCAGCTTCGAGTCCTTCTTCGTCACCGCCGTGCCATCGGCCTTCGAGCGCCTGCACCGCGACCGGGCGGATCCGTGGGAGGTCGCCGAGCGGTTCTACGAGCAGCGCAAGCGCGCCCTGACCATCGCCAGCCTGCCGCGGCGCCGCTTCTGCCGCACCCTGGAGATCGGGTCCTCGGTCGGCGCCCTCACGAAGGACCTCGCCGCGGTGTCGGACAACCTGCTGGCGCTCGACACCAGCGAGACGGCGGTACGCCGCACCAACGAGGCGGTCATCCTGCACGCGGCCGCCGTCGCGCGGCTCGCCACCGTCCCGCGGGACTGGCCGCGCGAGGACGGGCCCTTCGACCTGATCGTGCTCTCGGAGACCGGCTACTTCCTGTCCTCGGACCAGCTCGACGACGTCATCCGGCTCATCGGCGCATCGCTCGACGACGACGGCGTGCTGGTCCTGTGCCACTGGCGCCACCCCATCGAGGGCTGGGAGCTCGACGGGGACACCGTCCACCAGCGCGTCCGTGACCGGTCGGGCCTCACCACGCTCTCCCTGCACACCGAGGAGGACTTCCTCCTCGAGGTCCTCGTCCCCGCGCCCGCCGCCTCCGTCGCCCGGCGGGAGGGCCTGGTGTGATCCCCGGCCAGGTGGCCGTCGTCGTCCCCGCCCGCAACGAGGAGGAGCGGCTCGCTGCGTGCCTCGCCTCGCTCGACGCCGCCCGGCTGCACCTCCTGCGCACCGTTCCGCGGATCCTCGTCTCCGTGACCGTGGTCCTCGACCGCTGCACCGACCGGTCGGCCGCCGAAGCACGCACGGTGCCGGGCATCGCCGTGATCGCGGGCAGCTTCGGCTCCGTGGGTGCGGCCCGGGACGCGGGCGCGAGGTTCGCGCTCGCCAAGTCCCGCAGCCTGCCCGTCCGCACCTGGATCGCGAACACCGACGCCGACACCACCGTGCCGCGCGACTGGCTCGTCCGGCACCACCGTCTCGGCAGCGACCACGATCTCGTCCTCGGCACGGTCCGCCCCACCCTGACCCCCGACAACGGCGAACGGTTCCGGCTGTGGTCCGCCGACTACGTGCCCGACGACGGACACCACCACGTCCACGGCGCGAACCTGGGCATCAGGGGAAGCACGTACCAGGAACTCGGCGGCTTCGGGCCGCTGGAGCAGGACGAGGACGTCCGCCTCGTGGAGCGGGCCAAGGCGGCCGGCGCACGATGGACCGCCTCCGGGTCGCTGACCGTCACGACGTCGTCGCGGACGGTCGGCCGGGTCCCGGCGGGCTTCGCCACCTACCTCGGCCTGCTCGGCTGAGGGAAGTCGGCGGCGGTTTTCCGGATTGTCCGCGGCATCTGTTAGACAAGTGGAGTCACGGACAGGCCTTTGCATGGGGCGGGCCGCCGTGGCCGCTTTTCTGGGGGATGAACGACATGCGATTCGGGGACATGCTGCGCCAGGCGCGCACCGCTGCAGGACTGACGCAGGCGGAACTGGGAGACGGGGTGTACTCCCCCCATTTCATCTCGCTGCTCGAGCGCGGCCTGCGCCAGCCCACGCCCGAGATGGTGCAGCATCTCGCCGCGCGGCTCGGCATGGACGCCCTGACCCTGACCTGGTGGGTGGAACAGCCCCCCGCCGACGACCAGCCGGGCCTCGCCTCCGCCATGTTCGCCGCGAACTACGCGCGCGACATGCATGACAACTCCCTGGCCGCATCCGAGGCGGAACACGCGGCGGGTATCGCCTACGAGCAGCGGAACGCTCCGGCCTGGTGGGACATGTCCATGCTCCAGGCACAATCGTTGATCACCATGCGCCGGCTCGACGAGGCGGAGAACGTCCTGCGGTCCATGGACAGGTCGTCGCTGATGGTCGCCACGCCCGAGCTGCAGTCGCTCGTCCAGGGGCGCCTGTCCACCATCGCGCGGAGTGCAGGACGGCTGGCGGAAGGCGTGGAGCTCGCACGCCGGTCCGTGGAGCTTGCCGCCGAGCTCCCGGACCATGCCCCCGCCCGTCTGCACGCGGCCTTCATCCTCATCGCCGCGCTCTCCGTCAAGGGGGAGCTGGACGAGGCGTGGGAGGTGGCGACGAACCTGGACATCACCGAGGGAGCATCGCCCGCTCCGTCGCTCCTCATCGCCCGGGGGGCCTGGGCGATCGGCAACGTCGCCTTCCGCCGCGGGGAATCGGAGGTCGGCGAGAAGTACCATGCGCTCGCGAGCGAGCTGCTGCTGCCGCAGGCGGACCTGCAGGCCTGGGCCGACTTCCACCGCGCCAGCGCCAACTTCAAGCTGCTCGCCGGTCTCGTGGACGACTCCGTCCGCGAATCGCTGCGCAATGCGGATCTCGGGTTGCAGCTTGTCGGAACCCGGGAGGAACGGCTGGAACTCGCGCTCACGCAGGCCCGGCTCGCGCTCCTGACGGCTGACCTCGACGCCGCGGACGAGCTGCTGAAACGACTGATCGACCAGCGCGATCTGCTCGACTTCGAGTCCGAGACGGAGCTCGAGGAGAGCCTCGGCCTCTACTACGTGGCACGCGAATCCCCCCGGCAGGCGGCCCATCACCTGGCCGCTGCGGCGCGGCTGCACTCCGAAGCCGGTGCGGACGAGAAGGCCCGCGAGCTCACGGACCAGATCCGGGCCCTCTCCGACTGACCGGCCCCGCGACTCCCCCCACGCCGCCCTCGGTAGCCACCGGGCCGCGCTTCAGGGTCGTAGGACCGTCGACACAGGCCCTGCGTGGTCCTACCATGGCAGGTGCGCGAATGCCCCTGGGCATCAGGGCCGCGCTCGTCGGAAAGCGGCCCACCCGCCGCTTCTCGGTGCTGGGGCCGGTCACAGCGTCTCGTGATGAAACGCACCCCAAGGACATCCATCATGCAGGGTAGAAGCATGCCCATCGTGGCGGCGGCACTCGCCGTCGCCCTCCTGTCCACCGCCGGAGCCGCCACGGCGTCCCCCACGGTGACAATCTCCGCCCACAGAGGTGGGGCCGTGACGGCCGGTGACACGACCGAACTGGCCACCGGACTCGTCAGCCCGCTCCGCGTGGGGATCGGTCGCGACAACACCGCCTACGTCTCGCAGAACTTCGCCGGCCGACTCACCGGCGTGGACCGCAATAAAACCGCCACCACGCTGCTCACCCGTCCCGGCATCGAGATCGGCGGCGTGTCCATCGACAAGGGCCGCGTGTACTTCACCGAGAGTTCGGGCGGCCCGGGCAGCCCCGACCCGTTCGTCGCCAACGTCGGGGTCCTCGAGGACGGCGAGCAGCGCGAACTCGCCGACTTCGCCGCGCTCGAGACCGAGAACAACTACGACGCCGACAGCGAGTACGGGTTCCAGGAACTCCCCGAGGAGTGCGCGGCCCAGCTCCCCAAGGATCTGCTCCCCTTCCTGCTCCCGCACGGAGGCGAGGTCTACTCGCACCCCTATGCGACGGCGGCGTCCCACTCGGGGCGCTACGTGTACGTGGCGGACGCCGGGGCCAACGTCATCTGGACCGTGGACACGCGGCGCGAGACGGTCGACGCGACGGTCCTCGAGCCGGTGCCCACGCCGGTCACGCCTGAACTGCTCGTCTACCTCAAGGATCAGCAACAGATCGATCTGCCCGGGTGTGTCGTCGGCCTGACCTACAACTCCCAGCCCGTCCCCACGGACATCGAGTTCGGTCCGGACGGCCTGCTGTACCTGACGTCGCTGCCCGGGGCTCCGGAGGATCCGACGCTCGGGTCGGTGCGCAGCTTCGATCCCAGGTCGGGAGACGTCGAGCTCGTCGTCTCCGGCCTGACGTCGCCCACCGGGCTGGCCTTCGACCGCCGGGGCAATTTGTTCGTCGCCGAGCTCTTCGCCGACAGGATCTCGGTCATCGCGGCGGGGACCGAGGAGGCGGTGCCCTTCCGTGAGGTCGCCCGGCCCGCCGATGTGGAGGTCGACGGCAGGTACCTTTACGCGACCACCAACGCAATAGCGGGCAACCCCGGACCTGAAGCTCTCCCGACCGAGCCGCAGGGCACCCTCGAGCGCACACGGCTGGACTACGGCAGGAGGTAGGAAGAACGACGACGCCGCACCCGGTAGGGCGCGGCGTCGTCCTGTGCGTGGCGCCGCTCTCAGTGCCCGGGCCGGAAACGGCGGATGCTGTACACGATGAAGACGGCCGCGAGCACGCCGGACAGGGCGAGGCCCGGACCCACGCTCCAGCCGCCCGGGATCCACCACGTCGCGCTCAGGGGCCACCACCCCGGGGCCGGGGGTTGCACGCCCCACAGGACGCCGAGCAGCACGAGCACCAGGGCGCCCGAGAAGCTGAAGACGATGTTGGGGGTGGTCTTCACGCCCTGCGCCGCCCCGGCGAAGGCCTTCTCCTTGACCGGTCGGAGCCATCGCCGCGCCCACTCGTACTGCTGGGCCAGGACGGCGAGGCCGGCGACGAGCGCGAGCAGGCCCGGGCCCGGAAGGACGAGGGCGGCGAGGCCTACCAGCACCAGGAGCCAGCCGACCACCAGGCCGAGGACCCGACGGGCGCCCTGGGGCCTGGTCCGTCCGACGGAACTGGAGCCGTTCGCCCTCCTGCGGTGCCTAGGTCGATGCATTCGAATTATTCAGTAAGCTTGGCATTCCTCTATGATTGACAGCGATCGATGCCGGCGGCAAGGACCACGGCTGCGCATGCCGGGCTTGCCATACCGCCCGGCGCATGGCCGGCAGACAGTCCCGATCGGCAGGACCACATACTTCCCGCGCAGCGCGGGCCCTCAGAAGGAGATTCATCGTGTTCGGATTCATCATCGCCGGCCTCATCATCGGCGCACTCGCTCGACTCATCAAGCCCGGCAAGCAGAACCTCGGCCTGGTGGCCACGCTCCTGCTGGGGATCGTCGGTTCCCTCATCGGCGGCACCATCGCGAGCTTCGTCGGGACCGGACAGATCATGGAACTGAACGTGTTCGGTTTCATCGTCTCGGTCATCGCCGCCGTGCTCCTCATCGGCGTCGCCGAGAGCCTCTCGGGTCGCCGTCGCGTCACCCGCTGATTCCTCCCGCGCATGAACGAAGGGGCGGCTGCGGCCGCCCCTTCTTCGCGCCCGGCACTTGCCGGCCCGTCCGCTCGTTCACCCAGTACCCGTGCCCGCAGAACGTCCAGCTTGCGGGTGTAGCGTAGGTACCAGATGGGGCACAGATTCGTTCGGAAGGCTCAATCATGAACAAGAACTGGCGCTGGCTCCCCGCCGGCATCGTCCCGGTCGTCATCGTCACCGCAGCCGTGAGTGGTTCCGCGGTCGCCGAGGCCCAACCGCAGCTCCCCGCGAAGACCGCCCAGGAACTGCTCGAGTTCGTGGCCACGAGCACCGATGACGCGTACTCCGGTACCGTCGAGCAGTCCTCGGACCTCGGCCTCCCCGACATCAGCATGGCCACCCCTCCGGGTGCCACCTCGAGTTCCGACCCCACCTCCACCGCGCTCGAACTCCTGACCGCCGACCACACCGCCCAGGTCTACGTCGACGGGCCGGATCGGGCGCGCGTCCAGGTGCTCGACCAGCTGGCCCAGCGCGACGTCGTCGTCAACCAGGACGACGTCTGGTTCTACGACTCGAACACCAACGAGGCCACGCACGCCGTCCTGCCCGACCGTGAGTCCGCAAAGGCGGAGGTCGAGGCGAAGCTGCAGGAGAAGGCCGCCGAATACCCCGAGCTGCAGAACGTCCCCCGCACCCCGGCGGAGCTCGCCGAGGTGTTCCTCTCGACGATCGACCCGACCACCGAGGTGACCGTGGACGGCACCAGTCGCGTGGCCGGCCGCAGCGCGTACGAGCTGCTGCTGACCCCCGAGGACACCGCGACCCTGATCGGCTCCATCGCCGTCGCCGTGGACTCCGAGACCGGCGTCCCGCTCAGCGTCACCGTCCAGGCCAGGGGCCAGGAGGACGCCGCGTTCCAGGCCGGCTTCAGCGCCGTCGACTTCGGCACCCCCGACGCCGACATCTTCGCGTTCACGCCGCCCGCCGATGCCACGGTCACCGAGGCCCCGGTGGACGACGCGAGGGCCCGCATGGAAGCGAAGGACGCACCCGTCGCAACGGACGAGCCCGTGGTCCTCGGCGAAGGCTGGAGCACCATCGTGGAGCTGCCCGCCGGGACCGCCGCGAAGCTCGGGGTCATCCCGGGTGGCGGCGAGGCTGCCGGGATGGGCGACATCATGGACATCAAGCCCGGCATGGACCCGCAGGAGGTCGCGGGAGCCCAGGCGATGCTGAACCAGGCCCTCACCGAGGTCGAGGGCGGCAGCGCCCTGCAGACCTCCCTGGTCTCGGTGCTCGTCACCGACGACGGCCGCATCCTCGCGGGCGCCGTCGGCGTGGACCAGCTCGTCGCCGCAGCCCAGCGGTGACCGGCAGGAACCCCGCGGACCCCGCACGGCCGGTGCAGGTCCGCGGGTGAGTGCCGGCGGGCTCGCGATCGAGACGCGCGGACTGACCAAGGAGTTCGGCCGCCAGAAGGCCGTGAACAGCGTGGACCTCGCGGTCCCCCGCGGCACGGTGTTCGGCTTCCTCGGCCCCAACGGGTCCGGGAAGACCACCACCATCCGCGTGCTCCTCGGCCTCGCCGCGGCGTCCAGTGGCGAGGTCCGGCTGCTCGACGGCGACATGCCGAAGGACTCACGCACGGCCCTGCCACGCGTCGGCGCCCTCGTCGAGGGTCCCGCCATCTACCCGTTCCTCTCCGGGCGGGCGAACCTGCAGCGCTTCGACGCCGCCGACCGCCACACCTCCCCCGCCACCCGGAACCGGCGCGTGGACGCCGCCCTCGAGCGCGTGGGGCTGAGCCACGCGGCGAAGAAGCGGGCGCACGCCTACTCGCTCGGGATGAAGCAGCGCCTCGGTATCGCCAACGCGCTCCTCGCCCCCCGGGACCTGCTGATCCTCGACGAACCCACCAACGGCCTCGACCCGCAGGGCACCCGCGAGGTCCGCAGCCTCATCCGGTCCCTGTCCGAGGACGGCACCACCATCTTCGTCTCCAGCCACCTGCTCGCCGAGGTGGAGCAGATGTGCACCATGATCGCCGTCATGAGCGCGGGCAGGCTCGTGGCCCAGGGCTCCCTGGACGCACTCAGGGACGGCGGCACTGTCCGGGTCCGCGTCACCACACCGGACGTCACCGACGCCCGCCGGGTCCTCACCGGCCTCGGCCTCCGCCCCGAACCCCACGGACGCGACGACGTCGTCGCCGCCGAACTGGCCGTCCCCGGGCTCCTGCCCGAGGCGGTCAATGCCGCCCTGGTCCACGCCGACGTGCGGGTCCGCGGCTTCGAGGCCAGCGGTGCCTCGCTCGAGGACCGCTTCGTCGCACTCACCGGGGAGGGGTTCGACGTTGCGGGCTGAACGCTCCCTGGGCCTCTCGCTCGTCGTCTCCGAGATCACCGTCCTGTTCCGGCGGCTGCGCACCTGGGCGATGATCGGCGCACTCGCGCTGATCCCCATCCTCATCGCCGTCGTCGTCCGGGTCTCCTCGGACGGCTCGGCCAGCGGACGCGGCCCCGCGTTCCTCGACAGCATCACCCAGAACGGCCTGTTCGTCTCGCTCACGGCGCTGACCGTGGCCATCCCGCTGTTCCTGCCGCTGACCATCGGCGTCGTCGCGGGAGACACGATCGCCGGCGAGGCCAACCTCGGCACGCTCCGCTACCTGCTCGTCGCCCCGGCCGGGCGCATCCGGCTGCTGCTCGTGAAGTACGCGGGGGCGGCGCTGTTCTGCCTCGTCGCGACCCTCACGGTGGTGGTCACCGGCGCGATCATCGGGGCGCTGCTGTTCCCCGTGGGCCCGGTGACGCTCCTGTCGGGGGACACCGTGGGCATCGCCGGCTACTTCGGCCGGCTGCTGCTGCTCGCGCTGTACGTCACGGTGTCGCTCATGGGGCTCAGCGCCATCGGGCTGTTCATCTCCACCCTGACCACCATCCCCGTCGGCGCGATGGCCGCGACCGCCGCCCTGGCCGCCGTCGCGCAGATCCTCGGAGCGCTCCCCCAGCTCGAATGGCTGCACCCCTGGCTGTTCACCAACTACTGGCTGGGCTTCGCCGACTTCCTGCGGCAACCGATCGTGTGGAACAGCTTCCTCGACAACGCACTGCTGCAGCTCGGCTACATCGCCGTGTTCGGGAGCCTTGCCTACGGGCGGTTCAGTACGAAGGACATCCTGAGCTGAGGACCGGTCCACCGAATGGCCGCGCCGACTTAGTTTAGGCTACCCTTGCTTACAGAGGGCTGTGCTCTCCCGACGACTTCCCCCGCCTGAGATGAGACCCTGATGCACCCGCGCCCCCTGACGAAAACCCTCGTCGGCCTGACCGCCCTGACGTCGATCCTCACGGGTTGCAGCGCCATCGGCGGAGACTCGGCGGACCTCCAGATCTACTCGGCGCGGCACTACGACCTCGAGGGCGCGTTCGGGCAGTTCACCGAGGAGACCGGCATCACCGTCGAGTTCATCACCGGTGACGACGCCGAACTCCTCGAGCGCCTCAAGGCCGAGGGCGACGACACCCCCGCGGACGTCTTCATGACGGTCGACGCCGGCAACCTCTGGAACGGCGCACGCCAGGGCGAACTCGCCGCGATCGACTCCCCCGTGCTCGACGAGGCCGTCCCCGAGGACCTGCGCGACGCCGAGGGCCGCTGGTACGGGCTCGCCCTGCGCGCCCGCACCGTCACCTACAACCCCGCCGCCGTGGATCCCGCCGAGTTCGACGCGACCGAGACCTACGCGGGCCTCGCCGACCCGAAGTGGAAGGACCGCCTGTGCATGCGGGACGCCACCTCCGCCTACACGCAGTCCCTCGTGGCCAGCCTGATCGACCTCCACGGACGGGAGCGGGCCCTCGAGATCGTCGAGGGCTGGGTGGCCAACAACGTGGACATCCTGAGCAACGACATCCTGCTGCTCGAAGCGATCGACGCCGGCACGTGCGACGTCGGCATCAACAACCACTACTACCTGGCCCGGACCCTCGAGGAGAACCCCGACCTCGACGTGGACCTGTTCTGGGCGAGCCAGGAGGGTGCCGGCACGCATGTGAACATCTCCGGCGCGGGCGTGGTCGAGGGTTCCGACAGTGCGGAGGACGCACAGCGGCTCATCGAGTGGCTCGCCACCGACGGGCAGAACGCCTTCGTCGACGCCAACCACGAGTTCCCCGTCAACCCGACCGTCGAGCCCGAGCCTGTCATCGCCGCCTTCG
This sequence comes from Arthrobacter antioxidans, assembly GCF_023100725.1. Lineage (NCBI taxonomy): Bacteria > Bacillati > Actinomycetota > Actinomycetes > Micrococcales > Micrococcaceae > Arthrobacter > Arthrobacter antioxidans. The sequence continues at coordinate 839,685 of NZ_CP095501.1, read as the reverse complement.
GCGAGTTCACGCGCATGCCGCTCAACGCCGAGGCCTACGGGACGCTCAACGCCGACGCCGTCGACCTGCTCGCCGAGGCCGGATACAAGTGACGGACACGGCGGCGCTCGCCGAGCCGCGGCCGCCCCGCCGTCGTTACCGGACCTACGGCGTCGGCCGGCCGGCCTGGTCGACGCTCGTCGTCACGGTCGCCGTCGTCGTCGCCACGCCCGTCCTGGCGGTCGTCATCGACGGCCTCGGCAGCCTCGGCAGCACCGCCCCGCCGCGGGACCTCGTCCCCATGATCCTCACCACCATCGCCCTGATGCTGGGCGTCGGCGCCGGCGCACTGGTGGTGGGCGGCGGTCTGGCGTGGCTCGTCACCGCCTACCGGTTCCCGCTGCGGAACCTGCTGGTATGGCTGCTCGTCCTGCCGCTGGCCGTTCCGGCCTACGTCCTCGGGTTCATCTTCCTCTCCGTGTTCGACGTCGCCGGGCCCGTGCAGTCCCTCCTGCGGACCGTCTTCGGCACGGACGTGTGGGTGCCCGAGGTCCGCTCGCTGCCCGCCGCGATCCTCGTGATGACGCTGTCCCTCTACCCGTACGTCTACCTCATGGCGCGCTCGGCGCTGATCGAGCAGTCCTCCGGGACGTACGACGCCGCCCGCACCCTGGGCTCCACCCGCGGACGGGCCCTGCGGCGCGTGGTGCTGCCGCTCGCCCGGCCGTCCCTGGCCGCTGGACTGGCCCTGGTGATGATGGAGACGCTCACCGACTTCGCCACGGTGCAGTACTTCAACGTGCAGACCGTCTCGGTGGGCGTCTACCTCGTCTGGAAAGGCACCTTCGACTTCCACGCCGCGACGCAGCTCGCCGTCCTGGTCCTGCTGTTCGCCGTGGCCGTGCTGGCCGCCGAGAGGGCACTGCGGGGTCGTGCGCGCTACCACCAGCAGGGCGGACGCCGGCAGGGCTTCGAGCCGGAACGGCTGCGGGGCGCACGCGCCTGGGCCGCGACGGCGGCCTGCATGGCGGCCCTCTCCGCCGGGTTCCTCATCCCCGTGGCGCAGCTGCTGATCTGGGCGTTCGGGCAGATCGTCACCGACGCGTCCTTCCTCGCCGACCCGCGCTTCGCCGAATACCTGGCCAACAGCCTCCTGGTCGCAGCGGTCACCGCCCTCGCGTGCGTCGCCATCTCCCTGGGCGTCGGCCACGCGATCCGGATGGGCGGGGGCCGCATCGTGTCCTTCGCGGCGCAGCTGACCACGTTCGGGTACGCGGTGCCCGGCGCCGTCATCGGGATCGGTGTCCTGCTGTCCTTCGCCGCCCTCGACACCGCACTGGAGCGCGCCGGCGTCCCCGGGGGCACCGGGCTGATCGTCACCGGCTCGGTGGTCGGCATCCTCTACGCCTACGTGATCCGGTTCCTCGCCCCTGCCTACCAGTCCGTCGGCGCGAGCCTCGAGAAGATCAGCCCCACCGTCACGTCCTCCGCGCTGAGCCTCGGGGCCGGCCCGCGCCGCATCCTCCGCCGGGTGCATCTGCCCCTCGCCCGCCCCGGCGTGGCCGTCGCCCTCATGCTCGTGGTGATCGACGCCATCAAGGAACTGCCCATCGTGCTGCTCCTGCGGCCCTTCGGCTTCACCACGGCGTCGGTCTGGGTCTACGAGCTCGCCCGCGAGAACTTCTGGGAGAAGGCCTCCCTCCCGGCCCTCGTCATCGTGGCAGCGGCCATCATCCCCGTGTTCGTGCTCGTCCGCCAGACCCGCGGGCGCGAACTGCACCGGACCGCTTCCGGAAAGGAAGGACAGTGACGGCACAGATGCAGAGCGCGCCACCGGCCCATCCCGGCACGGCCGGAGCCCCTCCCGCCCTCACCCTCGAGGGGGTGACCAAGCGCTACGGCTCCGCCCGCGGCGTGGAGTCCCTGGACCTCTCCATCCCCGCGGGCGAACTCGTGACGCTGATCGGCCCCTCGGGATGCGGCAAGTCCACGACGCTGCGGCTCGTGGCAGGCCTGGAGCGGCCCGACGCCGGGCGGATCACCGTGGCCGGCGACGTCATCGCGGACAGGACCCGGTTCGTGAACCCGGAGAACCGCCGCGTAGGGCTCGTGTTCCAGGACCACGCACTCTTCCCGCACCTGACCGTCGCCCGGAACGTGGAATTCGGTCTGGACCGCCTGCCGCGCGGCGAGCGCCGCCAGCGCGTCGGCGACCTCCTGGACCTCGTCCAGCTGCCCCATCTCGCGGAGCGGTACCCGCACGAGCTCTCCGGCGGCGAGCAGCAGCGCGTGGCGCTCGCCCGGGCGCTGGCGCCGCGTCCCGCCGTCGTCCTCCTGGACGAGCCGTTCTCCAGCCTCGACGAGTCGCTGCGCGGCCAGGTGCGCCGTGACACCGTGGCGGCGCTGCGGGAGACCGGCACCACCGGAGTGCTCGTCACGCACGACCAGACGGAGGCGCTGTCCGTGGGGACCCGGGTGGTCGTCATGCACAACGGCGTGATCGAACAGGCCGACGTACCCGAGAAGGTCTTCGAGCAGCCCGCCACGCGCTTCGTCGCCTCCTTCATGGGTGACGCCGACTTCCTTCCGGCGCACGTGCACCGCGCCCTGCTGACCTGCGAGATCGGCGTCGTGTCGACGGTTCCGGGGTGGGCGGACAGCGATGTGGACGTCGACGTCGTCCTCCGGCCCCACGAGGTGGCCCTGCGCCCGGACCCGGACGCCACCGCCCGCGTCTCGGCCGTGGAGTACCACGGCGCGTTCGTGCTGCACCACGTGACGCTGGCCTCCGGGCGGACCCTCCGGTCCTGGCAACCCCACGACGTCCGCCACCCCGTCGGCACGCCGGTCATCGTGACCGTGGCCCCCGGCACCTCCCCCACGCTCCTCGTGGGCGACCGCGCCGTCACCACGCCGCCCCGCAACGCCCCGCGACCCCCCGCGGTCCCGTGAGCGTCGACCCGGACCTGTCCGCGGCCACGTTCACCGACCTCGCCCGCCACGGCGACCGGCCCGCGATCCTCACCGCCGACGGCGTGCTCTCGTACCGCGAGCTCGCGGCGCGGGTCGACGACGTCGTGGTGCGGCTGGGTACGGAGCGGCGGCTCGTCCTGCTCGCGGCCCGCAATGACACCGACACGCTCGTGGCCTACCTCGCGGCGGTCACGGCCGGCCACGCCCTGCTGCTCGTACCCGCGGACAAGCCGGCCGCCGTGGAGTCCCTCATGGCCGCCTACGATCCCGACGTGGTGCTCCGGACCGCCGGCGGGTCCCTCGACGTCGACGAGCGCCGGCCCGGCACCCGGCACCACCTGCACCCCGAGCTCGCACTGCTGCTCAGCACCTCGGGCTCCACCGGCTCGCCGAAACTGGTCCGGCTGTCCCGGACGAACCTCGAGGAGAACGCCCGGTCCATCGCCGCGTACCTGGGCATCGGCCCGGACGACCGCGCCGCCACCACCCTGCCCTTCTCCTACTGCTACGGCCTGTCCGTGATCAACAGCCATCTTGCCCGCGGGGCCGGGCTGGTGCTCACGGACCTGTCCGTCGTCGACCCCTGCTTCTGGGACCTGGTCCGCGAGCGCGGCGCCACTTCGTTCGCCGCCGTGCCCTACAGCTTCGACCTGCTGGACCGCGTGGGCTTCGCGGACATGGACCTGCCGAGCCTGCGCTACATCACGCAGGCCGGCGGGCGGCTTGCGCCGGAGAAGGTGCGGTCCTGGGCGGAGACCGGGCAGCGCCGGGGCTGGGACCTGTTCGTCATGTACGGGGCCACGGAGGCCACCTCACGGATGGCCTACCTGCCGCCGGATCTCGCGGCGGAGCACCCGGGGACCATCGGCGTGCCGATCCCCGGCGGCTCCTTCCGCATCGACCCCGTGGACGGCCTGCCGCACGGGGAACTGGTGTACTCCGGCCCGAACGTCATGCTCGGCTATGCCGAGAGCCCCGGGGACTTCGCCCTCGGCCGCGAGGTGCACGAACTGCGGACCGGCGACCTCGCCCGCCGGCACGCCAACGGGCTCTACGAGGTGGTGGGCCGCCGCAGCCGCTTCGTGAAGATCGCCGGCCTGCGCGTGGACCTCGGACAGGTGGAGCGGATCCTCGCCGACCTGGGTGCGGTCGCGGCCGTCGCCGGGTCCGACGACGACGGCCTGGTGATCGCGGTCGAGGGCGAGCACGACGGCGGCATGCTCGCGAAGGTCCTCGCCGTCGACCTCGGGCTGCCCCGGACCGCCGTCGGGCTGCACCTGGTGGAACGCCTGCCCCGGCTCGGCACCGGCAAGATCGACTACCCCGCCGTCCTCCGCCTCGCGGCCCCTGCGGTGGCCGCACCCGCGCCGGACGAGCGTCCCGGCCGGGCAGGCCCCGCCGACGTCCCGCGCATCTTCGCGGAGTGCCTGGACCGCCCGGACGTGCGTGACACTGACACGTTCGTCACGCTCGACGGCGATTCGCTCTCCTACGTGGCCCTGTCGGTCCGGCTGGAGGCGGCGCTCGGTCCGTTGCCCGCCGACTGGCACCTCCTGCCCGTCGGTGAGCTGGCCGGCCGCAGCACGCCCCGTCGCCGCCGTCGCCTCGTCTCCTTCCTGGAGCCGTCGATCGTGCTGCGGGCCGTCGCGACCGTCTGCATCGTCGCGGCCCACGTGGAGCTGTTCACGTTCCACACCGCGCACCTGCTCTTCGTGATCGCCGGCTTCAACTTCGCGCGGTTCCAGCTCACCGGGACGCGGTCCGCACGGCTGCGGCGCCACGCCAGGAGCCTCGCGAGGATCGTCGCGCCGTCCGTCGCGTTCATCGCGGTGGCCTACGTCCTCACGGACGACTACAGCCTGGCCAACATCGTCCTGCTCAACGGGATGGTGGGGCCGCAGGAGGTCACCAGCGAGTGGCACTTCTGGTTCGTCGAGATGCTCGTCTACGTGCTCGTCGCCGTCACGGCGCTGCTCGCCGTCCCCTGGCTGGACCGCCTCGAACGCCGCCTGCCGTTCACGTTCGCCCTGGGGCTCCTCGCGGTCACGCTGCTCAGCCGGTACGACATCGTGGATCCCGGCCTGCCCAAGCCCCTGCCCGTGTTCTGGCTCTTCATGCTCGGGTGGGCAGTCGCACGCGCGGACACCACGCGCCGTCGCCTGCTGGTGTCCGTCCTCGCCGCGCTGACCGTGCCGGGCTCCTTCGACGACCCGCTGCGCGAGGTGACCATCGTGGTGGGACTGCTGCTCATCACGTGGGTGCCGGCGCTGCCCGTGCCCTCGGTCCTCCGCCGGGTGACGGGCTGGCTCGCCGCCGCGTCGCTGTACATCTACCTGACACACTGGCTCGTCTACCCCGTGCTGATGCCCCTCGGGCCGGTCGTCGCGGTGGTCGGGTGCCTTCCCGTCGGGGTGGGCTACTGGGCGCTGTGCCGGTGGTTGCCGGCCGCCGTCACGCGGTGGCGGACGCGTACCATGCAGCGGTACTCGGTGACGGCGGGCGTCTCCGGGGCCTGAATCGCGTCAGACCCGTCGCCCACTGACCCGCGTCCTGCCGGCCGACGTCGCTCTCGCCGCCGGCCACAGCGCGTCCAGGGAGTGCAGCGCGTGCCGGCGCGCGATGGCGACGACGGCGGCCGCGCAGATCTCGGCGTCGCTCCCGGCATCGTGATGCCGGAAGGCGCCGAGGCCGAGGGCCTCCGCGACGTGCGGGAGCTTGTTCACCTCGAGGCCCAGGAGGCGGCGGGCGAGCGCGACGGAGCAGTGGAACGGATTCTCCGGCACGGCCAGCCCCGACTCCGCACACGCACCGCGCAGCACGGAACGGTCGAAGGGCGCGTTGTGGGCCACGAACGGGTCCTCCCCCGTGAAATCCATGATGCGCCGCAGGCTCTCCGGCCATCCCGGTGCCGTGCGGACGTCGGCGGGACGGATGCCGTGGACCGCGACGTTGATCGAAGAGAACTCGCCGACGGAGCGCGGTGGCTTGATCAGCCAGGACGCCGACTCGATGACGACGCCGTCCAGCACCCTCGCCAGGCCCACGGCGCACACCGAGCCACGCTTGCTGTTCGCGGTCTCGAAGTCGATCGCGGTGAAATTGAGACCGTGCACTGTTACTCCCTGTAGCTGCCGCCCCCGTTCCGGGGCCCCGGACAGCCTAGCCGTCATCGGCTCCTTCGCCCGCGAGCGCTCCGCTGCGGCCTGCGGAAACGCTGACGGAATCCTGCAGCGATCCGGCGCGTGGGCGGGACCCGGCGTCGGGGCGCGGCCGATAGGTTGAGGATGATCGGGCGGGGCTCAGCCCGCCGGATCACTGAGGCGTGAGCGAAGCGGTAGGCGGACAGGGACCAGATGAGCACGAGGACGACGCGATGAGTGCTGCCGAGCCGCTGGAGAGCGATGTCCGCTACACCGAGCCGGAGGGCCTGGGGCTGCTGCGGCGGCGTGCCCCGGGACAGTCCGTGATGGAGGAACTGCTCGAGGTCCGCGGTCACCGCGACCCCCGGGGCCCTGTCGCCCGGGCGTTCGGCCTTCACCTGCTCGACGCCGCGAGCCGCCCCTGGTACTGGGGCGCACTCGGCGAGCGCGCGGTGGGACGCACCCTCGCCGCGCTGGGGCCGGAGTGGACGGTCCTGCACGCCGTACCGGTCGGCGAGAGATCGGCCGACATCGACCACGTGGTGATCGGCCCCACGGGCGTCTTCGTCCTCAACACCAAGCGGCATCCGGGTCAGAGGATCTGGACGGCGAAGGGCACCTTCATGGTCGCCGGGACGCGGCACCCCTACATCAGGAACTCGGACCACGAGGCGGCCCGGGCCGGGAAGCTGCTCTCGGCGGCCGTCCGCCAGTCGGTCACCGCGGAGGCAGCGATCGTCGTCGTCGGCGCGCAGCAGGTCACCGTGAAGGAGAAGCACAGGTCCGTCACGGTGCTCACCGAGAGCCAGCTGCTGCGTTGGCTCACGCGACGACCCGTCGTCCACACGCCACAGCAGGTCGCCCTGCTGGCGGCGGCCGCCGCGCAGCCCTCGACCTGGCGGCGCACACCATCGGCGCTCCGCGATCCCGTGGAGGTCGCCCGATCCTTCGACGGGCTGCACCGGCTGGTGGAACAGGCACGACGACGGCGGATCTGCTGGCTGCTCGCGGTGCCCGCGACGGTCCTCGCGTCGGCCGTGGGCGTCCTGCCGTTCTGACCCCGACCTGGAAGTCCTTCCGTGCTGCACTTTCCCTCGATGAACACCGCCGCCCACACGCCGGCTCCGCATGACGCCAAGATTCCGGCTGCGGACCACCTCAGGGGGCACGTGACGCGCCTCGTACCGGCCTCCACGCCGAGCTCGGAGCACCTTCGGGACGCTTTTCTCGCTGCACTGCAGGATGGCCAGTTGCGGTCGAGCGGGGTACACATCGGACTGTTCGGCTCACTCGTGGGCCAGCACCTGAGCGGCGGCGTGAAGCTGTCCGATCTCGCCCCCGGTGGATTGAGCAAGTGGTGCCATGCCCAGGCCGAAGGCGCAGGAATGCAGCTGACCAAAGATCCCCACGATCCCTCCGTCGTCAGATGGACACGGAGGACCAACCAGCAGAAGGAATCCGCATGAACCACATCGTCCACGACCGGCCGGAGCAACTCCAGATGATCCTGTCAGGGCTCCTGCAAGGGGAACAGGCCGTTGCTGTCTACGACTGCATCGGAGTCGGAACAGGCTTCATCGGACTCACCAACCAGCGTGTCATCCTGCAGGACAAGAGCTTCGTGGGAAACAAGGTGGCGCTGACGTCCCTGCCGTATCGGAACATCCAGGCGGTATCGATGCTGACCAACAAGTCCATGCTCGGGAAGTTCGCGTCCAGCTCCTCGATCGCCGTCTCCGCGGGATCGAAAGCCTTCGAAGCCGACTTCCGAGGTGACGAAAAGGCCAAGCACGCCCACGACGTCATCCTGTGGCACCTCATCAACCGCTGACCAGCTGCACAAGGAGGGGAACACCCATCCCGCAGGAATCGGGAACGGGTGTTCCGCCTACTTCTTGCGGACCTTCTTGAGCGCATCAGCTGCCTGGCGGTAGATGCGCTGCGCCTCGGGACTTGTGACCGCCTGGTAGACCTTCTTGCCATCGTCAGAAGCCTCCGACGCCTACAGGTCCGGCGCCCGCTTCGCCCAGCCCGTCGCCTGCTCGAATGCGTACGCCACCTGCAGCAGTTCGATATCGCTGCCGTGCGGCATCACGATCTGCAGCCCCACCGGCAGGCCGTCCGCACTGAACCCGGCCGGCACCGACACCGCGGGCAGCCCGGTCGCGGAGATCAGGCAGGCCGCACGCATCCAGTCGAGGTAGGTCTCGAACGCGACACCGTTGAGCGAGGTCGGATACCGCTCGGCGGCGTCGAACGGGAGGACCTGCGCAGCAGGACTCACGAACACGTCGTACTGCCCGAAGTAGCGGCGCACGCTGGTGTCGAGGCGGGTCCGGGCGAGCGCGGCGTCGACCAGGTCCTGAGCCGTCAGCCGCTGCCCCTGCTCCACGTTCCAGCGGATCTCGGGCTTGATGGCGTCCCCGTGCTTCGCGACGAGGCCGCCCAGGCTGAGCACGAAGTCGAAGGCCCGCGTGGTCCCGAACACCTGGTCGGCGTCGCGCAGGTCCGGCGCTGCCTCCTCGACGATCGCACCCAGCTGCTCGAAGACCCGCAGCTCTCGCTCGAGGACCCGCAGCACCTCGGCGTCCACGGGCACGCCGAGCCCGAAGTCCGGCGACCAGCCGATCCGCAGACCGGTCAGGTCCCGGTGCAGCCCGACGCCGAAGGAGCCCTGCACGGGGTAGGCGTACGGGACCGCGGGATCGGCTCCCGCGATCGCCGTCATGCCCAACGCGATGTCCTCGACGTCGCGCGCCATCAGCCCGCCGCGGCTCAGCCAGGCCCAGGCGTTGCGCGTAGGCACGGACGGGACGACGCCGATCGACGGCCGGTAGCCGACCACGTTGCAGAACGACGCCGGGACGCGCAGCGAGCCGCCCATGTCGCTGCCGTCGCCCAGCGGCTGGATCCGGGCCGCGATCGCCGCCGCCACTCCCCCGCTGCTGCCGCCGGCGCTGCGGCTTGTGTCGTACGGGTTGACCGTGGTCCCGAACACCTCGTTGAAGGTGTGCGATCCGGCGGCGAACTCCGGCACGTTCGTCTTGCCCGTCGTGACCACGCCGGCGCTCTTCAGTCGCCCAATGATCAGGTCGTCGAACGTCGGCACGACATCCCTGAAGATCGTGGAGCCCTGCGTGGTGCGCAGACCCCGCGTGTTGTGCGTGTCCTTGTGGGTCATCGGCAGGCCGTGCAGCGGCGGCAGGTCTGCGCCCGACGCCGTCAGCTCGTCGGCCGCGGCGGCGAGCACGACGGCGCCCTCCCGGTCCTCGGTGATCACCGCGTTGATGCGGCCGTTGACGGCGTCGATGCGGTCGAAGTGCGCCTCGAGCGCCTCCCGCGCGGACACGTCACGACGGCGGATGGCCGCCGTCAGGTCGCCGGCGGACAACTCGTGCAGCGCACCGCTCATGCCGTCGTCCCCACCTTCGAGAGCAGCGCCGTCATGGCGGCCAGCACGCCGGTGGTCAGGGTCGGCTCGATGGCCGGTGCGAAGAACGGCGAGTGGTTGCCCGGCACAGGATCGTCGCCGTCGAGCAGGCCCTGCGGGTGCCCACCGAAGAACCAGTAGACGCTCGGCACGCCGATGGCCTCGGCGAGAAGTCCGAAGTCCTCGCTGCCCATCACGGGCGGGGACTCGATGACGGCGTCCTCGCCGAGCACCTCGCCCAGCGCGGCCATGACGTCCTCCGTGGAGGAGGGGTCGTTGTAGCACTGCGGGAAGCTGCTGATCTCGTCGATCACGGGCTCCGGCGCCCCCGACGCGGCAGCCTCGGCGCTGATGATGCGCCGCAGCGAGCCGAGCACGCGCTCCCGCACGTCGACGTCGAACGTGCGCACGTTGACGGTGAACTCGGCCGACGCCGGGATGATGTTCTCCTTCAGTCCCCCGTGGAACGTACCGATGGTGACGACCGCCGACTTCATCGGGTGCACCTCGCGGGCCACGATCGTCTGGATCCGGACCACCATGTGCGCGCCGAGCACGATCGGGTCGATCGACTGGTCCGGCTGCGAGCCGTGCGCCTGCTGGCCGTGGACGGTGACCTTCCAGGAGTCGGCCATTGCCATGGCCGTGCCTTTGCTGATGTTCACGGTGCCGGCGAGGCCCGGCCACACGTGCTGCCCGTAGATGATCGACGGCATGGGCGCCTTGTCCCACAGACCGTCCTCCACCATGGCTTCGGCGCCCTCGCCGGTCTCCTCACCGGGCTGGAAGACGAAGACCACCGTGCCGGACCAGGCGTCTCGGTGCTCCGTGAGCAGCTGTGCAACAGTGAGGCCCACGGTCACGTGGGTGTCGTGGCCGCAGCCGTGCATCACGGGGACCTCGGTGCCGTCGGCGAGGTGGCCCGACGTCGTGCTCGCGTAGTCCAGGCCGGTGTCCTCGGCGATGGGCAGACCGTCGGTGTCGGCACGGTAGCCGACCACGGGTCCGTCGCCGTTGCGCAGCACCCCGACGACGCCGGTCCCGCCGCACATGAACGCCTCGAGCCCGAGGTGGTTCAGCTTCTCGAGGATGAACGCGGCCGTGTGCGTCTCCTGCATGGACAGCTCGGGGTGGGCGTGGAGGTGCCGGTACAGCTCATGCATGGCAGTGGTGTGGGCGTCGGAGAGGCCGAGGACGGCGGTGTCGATGGTCATGGTGTCCTTCCGGGAAGCGGGTAGGGCTTGTCCCGAGTACATCAGGTGTGACGGACACAACGCGAGCACACCTGCTCGAGTCCCGACGAACAAACCGATAAGGCGAGGGGAAGAAGCGGATCTCTACGCCATCTCGTCCCTCGGGATTCTCCTGCCCGGTTCTCATCGACTCGCCCTGCACACAACGAAAGACCGGTCCCGAAGGGCCGGTCTTTCGTCCTACCGATCGTCGTCCGGCTTTGAACGAGGCGATCAGCCGATGGCGTCGCGCAGGTCCTTCGCAGCCTGGGCGGGATCGTCGGCGCTGTAGATGCCACCGCCGACGACGGCGACGTCGGCACCCGAGGCCTGGACGTCCTTGAGGGTGGCGAGCTTCACGCCACCGGCCACCGAGAAGGCGACGCCGGACTTCGTGCCCGCGGTGAGCAGGGTGTTCAGGTCATAGCCCTCCTGGGCCTGCTCGTCGAGGCCCGCGTGGAACTCGACGTACTCGGCGCCGAGGTCGGTGACCTCCTTGGCGCGGGTCGCCTTGTCGTCGACGCCGATGAGGTCCACGACGACGCCCTTGCCGTGGGCCTTGCCGGCCTTGATGGCTCCGGCGATGGTGGAATCGTCGGCGACGCCGAGCACGGTCACGAGGTCGGCGCCAGCCTTGAAGGCGACGTCCGCTTCGAGCTCGCCGGCGTCCATGGTCTTGAGGTCCGCGAAGACGATCTTGTCCGGGTGGGCTTCCTTGATGGCGGTGACGGCGGTCATGCCCTCGTTCTTGACGAGCGGGGTGCCGAGCTCGAGGATGTCGACGTACTCGGCGACCTTCCCGGAGAGCTCGAGGGCGTCTTCGACGGTCAGTACGTCCATGGCGAGTTGCAGTTTCATGAGAGGTCCTTTGCTAGCTGGGATGAAGAATGAGGGTGGCGCGCGCTATTCGAGGTTCGCGTGCCGGGGCCAGAGGTCTTCGGCGGGGGTGCCGTCGGCCTGCCAGAGGGTGTGGAAGGTGGCGTCGAGCACCAGGAGCAGGGCCTGCTCGAACAGGCTGCCGGAGTACTGGCGCGACGCCGTGCCGCCGTGGTCCGTCTTCTGTGCGGCAGGGATGACCACCACGCTGTCCGCGAGGTCCGCGAGCTTCGACTCGCCGTCGGTGGTCACGGCCGCGACACGAGCGCCGACGCTGCCCGCCGTCTCGGCCACGGCTACTGCGCCCGCCGTCGTGCCGGAGCCCGACGCGACGAGGAGGAGGTCGCCGTCGCCGATGGCCGGCGTCGTGGTCTCGCCCACCACGTGGACGGTCAGGCCGAGGTGCATGAGGCGCATGGCGTGCATGCGCAGGGCGAGCCCGCTGCGCCCTCCCCCGGTGACGAACACGCGCCGCGCCTGCTGGATCTCGATGACGAGCGCCGAGAGCTGCTCGTCCTGCAGGCCGTCCGCCGCACCCACGAGTTCCTCGTGGAGCAGGCGCAGGCCGGCGGGCACCGAGTGGTCCTCGGGTGCTTGGGTCATCGGTGGGGCTCCTGCCGTTGGGGGTTCGTCCGGACTTCAGTCCATCACCCCTGACGATGCGCGCACATCGCTAAACCTTCCCCGTCAGACCTAGTTTGCGTGGGGCTAGCCTGCTATGCGATCAGGCGGGAGCCGGGGCCGACGTCGTCGCCCGGGCCAGGCGCGCGAGCGCCGCTTCGCTGCCGGAACCCGGTGCCCCGTAGTAGGTGCAGACGCTCTGGTCCGCCTCGCCGGGGACGAGCAGGGTCTGGTAGTGCAGCGTGAAGTCGCCGACCACCGGGTGGTGGAAGCGGATCTCGCCCTGGTCCTTCTCGTGGACGTTCTGGTCGTCCCAGAAGCGCGGGAATTCGGGGCAGCCCTCGCGAAGGTCGGCGATGAGGTCGGCGAGCTGGCGATCGTCCGGAAAGCGTCCGACATCGAGGTGGAGCATCGCGGTGGTCTGCTCGCTGACCTGTTCCCAGTCCTCGTAGAGCTCCCGCGCCTTCGGGTCCAGCAGGATGAAGCGGGCGTAGTTACGGCGGGTGGCCGGGAGGGCCTCGAAGTCGGTCATCAGCGCCCGCGCCAGGCGGTTGCTGGCGAGCACGTCCGTGCGGCGGCCGAGGATGATCGCGGGGACGGACTCCATGACGGACAGCAGGTCGTACAGCCCGGGCCGCACCCGCTGCGGCTCGTACGTGGGTGTGTGGTGCGGGGTGGGGGTGCCGCAGAGGTTGAGGAGGTGGTTCCGCTCCACGGTGTCGAGGCGGAGGGCCTGGGCGATGGCGTCGATGATCTCGAGGGACACCGCACCCCCGCGGCCCTGCTCGATCCGCATGTAGTAGTCGGCGCTCATCCCGGCGAGGCGGGCCACTTCCTCGCGACGGAGCCCGGGAACCCGGCGCACACGGCCGTCGAACGGAGCACCGAGGTCGGTGGGTGAGAGCCGTGCGCGTCGCGAGCGCAGGAAAGCGGAGATCTCTGCGGCCCGGTCCATGGCTTCCATTCTGCCGCACCTTGCCTCACCGTCCCGGCAGGGTTCCGTCAGCGGGCGCCTCCCGCCGGTAGCCTGAGGCAATGAAACCTCTGGCAGACCTTCCCCCGTTCATCTACGGCACCACGCGGCTCGGGCACGACGACGTCCCCCACGAGCAGCAGGCGCACATGGCCCGCACGGCGATCGACGCCGGCCTCTGGCTCCACACGTCCCGCCAGTACGACCACGCGCTCGAGGTCCTCGGTGCCGCCTTCGAAGAGGACCGCAGCAAGGTTCCGCCGGTCATCGTGAAACTGGGCGGCGGGACGGCCGACGATGTCCGCGCCACCATCGCCGAGAACATCGAGCCCCTGGGCATCAGCTCCATCGACATCGGGCAGCTCACCGGTGTGGGTGCGTTCGCGGACGACATGCCGTCGGGCGGCCCCACACTCTCCGACCTCCAGCGCATCAAGGACGAGGGCCTCGTGGGGCGCTTCGTCCTCGAGATCTTCCCGTGGACCTCGGAGGCCCCGCTCAAGGCGCTGCGGGCCGGGCATCTGGACGGTCTGATCGACGGCTACATCTTCTACCTCAACCCGTTGCAGCGCTTCGCGGCGAATGAGCTGTGGGACGAACTGCTGGCGCAGGACAAGGCCATCATCTCGATGCGCACCGTGGCCGGCGCTCCCGTCCATGAGCTGCGCGACGTCCCGGGCGCCGCGTGGAAGCCGTACCTGCAGGAGCGGGCCATCGAGGTGGCGCCCATCTTCGAGCGCTCCGGCATCGAGAGCTGGGCCGAGTTCTGCATCCGCTTCGCGCACAGCACCCCGCAGGTGGTCTCCACCGTCGGTTCGGCGAGCCGCGAGGAGAACCTGCGCGAGCTGCTCGCCTACAGCCAGGACATCACGCCACTGCCGCAGGACATCGTGGACGAGCTCTTCGCCCTGCACCGGCGCTGGTCGGACGAGACGGACATCCACGCGGAGCTGTGGAGCATGTAGCACGTCCCCGAACGACGACGGCGGGGCAGTCACTATAAGTGGCTGCCCCGCCGTCGTCGGTCATGGCCGCCCCTGGAGACCCAACCGCTGGGTCGGTAGCAAGCAGGACACTTGCATTGACCGGCTGAAACCACCATGCCTCGCCTACCGGAGCCGGTGTTCAGCCGAGTGACGAGCGGTTGATCTCGTCCAGAATGCGGAGGCGGCGTGCCTCGAACAGTTCCAGACTGTCTTGGCGGTATTGCGCATAAGTGGGCAGATCGGACGGCAGCACCGCCGACTTGAAGTTGTCGAAGGGGAGCAGGAAGCGCACCGCACCTTCATTATCGAGGAAGTCGCCGAGATGGAAATGTTTGATGTATCCGTCGAAGGAGCCGAAGAGCGTGAAGAACGCGGCGTAGCGATCCAGCGTCGCGGCCAAGGGGCTTGTGCCGCCCTCATAGAAGCGCCGGATTGCTTCAAGGGTCAAATCCCATCGATCTTGGATCCGTGGGTGAGTTCCGCGCCTCTGGTTGATACTGCCCCGCGAAACCGGAAAAATCATAAAGCCGCAAATCGTGTACGAGCGTCGCAGGAACGCGTCATTAACCTCGTCGGAAAGCTGCGTGTAGAGGTGGTGCAGTTTCCTTCGATGCCGCGTCGCTATTGTGTCGCTTCCGAGAACAAACCTTGTGCCCGCTGCTTCGTACACGAGGTACGGCGAGCGAGCAAGCCCAGCGTGAAGCTCGAACGGTCGCCCGTCAGGGAGCGGCTTGGTCCATAGGAGCTGGTGGTATCGCCGGAGCGTGGGGCTGTGACTGTCAGGGTCCTTACCCGCCGGCGTGTCATTGAAGAAGTTGTAGTCGACGTCGATCTCACGAATTTCAGCCATGAACTGAAATTAGCAGCAGCGGCCCTGTGGACGTCCTCGAATTGCTGGGAACTGCCCACATTATTTCGGGCTGGCACTGGCTGCTCTAAGTCCTGCCGTCAAATGTGGTCTGCGGCGAACAATAGCTGGCTTGTTTTCCGAAGCGCATCATCACAGCTGTCGCTGTCGGCCGCCAGAGGTTCGTCGAGCTCAAATAGGCTCGCACAGAGTGGGTGATGATATCGCCAGGTCTCACCTGGTCGGGCCCGCTCGAGAACAACGTGGTCGATGTCGAGCCGCGACAGCGCCGCACGTGCGGCGAGTCCGACAGGTCCAGCTCCGACCCCCACACACTCGAGCACCATCACGCGCCTGCCCTCACCGAACTTACTGTGACTACAGTGTGGACCCGGAAATGGTTCACGGTCATGGCTCTGCCACGCCCAAAGCTGGCCCTCCTGTCAGCCGTAACCCCACAGCCATGCTTGATCACCACGTGCCCAGCCACCAGACACAAACGGGGCAGTAACCCTTGAAACCAATGGGTTACTGCCCAGCCGTCGTTCGTTGTGGTGGGTTCAGCTAGCTGTCGCAGCCGATCCCGTCGTTGTCGCGGTCGAACTTCGCCTGGAAACCGGGCGAACCCGCCGCGATCGGGGCCGCGCCCGCGGCGCGGACTTCCGAGCAGTTCTGGTAGTACGGAGCAGCGGGAGCCGGAGCCACTGGAGCGGGCGCGACCGGCGCAGGTGCCGGGGCTACCGGTGCAGGTGCCACGGGTGCGGGAGCAGCGGGAGCCGGTGCCGGCACGACCGGCACGACGACGGGCGCGGGTGCCGGCGTCTCGACCGGTTCCGCCGGCGCTGCGATCGACGGCGCCATCTGGTTGGTCGGTGCGAGGATGCCGTTGCAGTCGGACAGGATCGTCGCCATGACGTCGTGTTCGGCCTGCGTGACCCACAGGGTATAGGTCGCCTTGACCGAGACCTGCCGGGCCACGTACTCGCAGCGGTAGCCCTTGTTCGGCGGCAGCCACGTGGCGGCGTCGCCGTCGCTCTTCTGCTGGTTCGTGGGGCCGTCCGTGGACTGCAGGTTCAGCGGATCGTTCGCGAAGGCAACGCGCTGGTCGAAACTCAGCTGCTGGGCACCCTTCTGCCATGCGTCCGAGAGCGCGACGACGTGGTCGATCTGCACGTCGCTGCTCGTTGCCTGGCCGCGCAGGAACGGGATCACGGTGCCGGTGTAGGGGTCGTCCAGCACGCCGGACTGCACCTTGCAGGGAACGGAGTTGGCGTAGGCGATCTCCGTCAGGTCGCGGTTCAGCATGTCGTTGCGGGTGTCGCACCCGTTGCGGTCGACGTCGGCCCACGCCTGCCCGAACTCCTCGCGGTCGTACCCGGTCTTCGGCGCGCGGCCCTTGATGGGCAGCGTCTCCAGCACCGCGAGTGCTGTGGTGTTGAAGGCGGGCTGGTCCGACGGCGCACGGGGCGTGCCGTCCGCGTCAACAACGGTCTCCGAATCGAGCGGAGCGACGTCCGAGGGCGCCGGGCTCGACGTCGGGCTCGGGGTGGGCGACGGCGTCGGCTTTGCGGACGGCGTTGCCGACGCGGTCGGAGCGCTGGTGCTCGGCGTCGTCGTCGGCTCGGCCGACGCGGTCGCCTGCTCAGCAACAGCTGTGGGCGCCGTGTCCGAGGCCGGGGCGATGGCGCATCCGGCGAGCATGGCGACGACGGCGGCACCCGCGGTGATCGCACCGGCCTTCCGGCCTCCGAGGCGAGCCCAGGACGGCCGGTTGGTCAGGAGTGTGTAGAGCCCGGTGAAGAGCGCGAACGTGGCAGCCATGATGAGTGCCCCGCTGATGCCGCCTGCTATGAGGCCGATGACCACCAGGAACAGGGCGAGACCGGCGACGATTGCTGTCGAGGTCCGCACCTTCGGCTTGGTCGGTGACGTCGTGTTTTGGGCAGGCGTGCGGAATGATGAATTGATGAAAAGTCCCCAGGGTTGATGCGGTGTCTTTGGGCAGCGTACTCGCGCGAACCGCTGACCACCGAACCGGATCTGAATGCAGGCAGAATTCCGCCTGCGATGCCGTGCAAGCTCAGCTTTTCGTCAGGTTCGGCGGGGCTGGACAAGCCGACCTGACTATTCGTGCTAAATCTTTAATGTCATTCGTGATGCCCGCTTCTTGTTTCGGGGCGGCCGCGTCCGGTGACACTCCCGCCGCTGGCATAGATGGGCGATTACGCCCTCCCAGTCCGCCGTAGCGTCCGTACTCATATCTGCAGAAGAAGATCGATGACCCATGCTCGCTTATGCCGGCTCGCACCGGCGACCCTCTTGACCGTCGCGGTTCTCGCCTCGACTCTGACTGCCTGTAACAGCTCCGACCCGTCCGGCGAGCCTGCGGGCGACTTCCAACCCGGCACCGTGGTGCGGGTAATCGATGGCGACACCCTCGTCATCAACTTCGACGGCGACGACCAGACGGTCCGCCTGTTAAACGTTGACACACCGGAGACGAAACATCCTGACAAGCCCGTCGAGTGCCTCGGCCTGGAGGCTACGGAGAAGCTCGAATCGTTGACGCCACCTGGAACGCAGGTCGGCCTCGATTTCGACGTCGAGCGGACAGATAGGTACGACCGCGTGCTGGCCGCCGTGTTCATCGAGGACCAGACCCTGGTCAACGCAGAAATCGCACGTGTGGGCCTAGGCGTTCCCGTTCTCATCGAGCCGAACAAGAAGTACTACGACGAGGTGCAAGCCGCATACAACGAGGCGACCGCTCAGAAGGTCGGATTGATGGACGTCGCTGCAGAGTGCACCGTCCCGGCAGAAGTGGCCGATGCCGTGGAGGCGCTCACTGCGGCAACCGAGGCTCCTGTCGGCGACACAGCATCAGCAGCCGCCGCGACCGCTGCCGGCATTCTTGCCGCCCTGACGACCGCAAAGGCCGTCCGGGAAACTCTCGAAGCGGGCAAGGACACGGTCCGCGTCCTCGCCATCGGAGCCGATCGCACTGCCGAATTGGTGCGTGATCTCAACACACGGATCACCAGAGGTGAACGGTCATTGGCCAGCGCCAACATCAAAGCGACCTCTCTCGAGAAAGCAGAAGAGGCAGCCCAAGCTGCAGCCGCCAAAGCAGAAGCAGCCAAGGCGGTCGAAGCCGCCCGCATCGAGGCCGAGCGCATTCAGGCAGAGGCTGCGGAAGCCGCGCGCGTCGAGGCAGAACGTGTTCAGGCAGAAGCCGACGCTCGCGCCGAAGCCGATCGACTGGCCGCCGAAGCCGCAGCAATCGCCGAGCAGGAGCGGATTCGGAATCTTCCACCCGCACCCGAGCCCTACATTCCACCCGCAGCGCCGTACGTCCCTCCGGCTCCCCCTGCGGCGGCAGATCCCTATCCCGGCTACACAGGGCCCCGCTGCTACGCACCCGGCGGGAAGACCTACCGCCCCTGTTGAGCGCGGGCGTAGGTAAATCCCAGCCGACAGAACTACGAGAGCCGTCCTCTGAAAATGAGAACTGAGCGGATCCGCCGGAAGCTTAGGCGTCCACCTACTTCGACCAGACATTCTGCCTGAGGGCACATCCGTGATCGTTCATACGTTCCGTCTCCCTCCGAAGGTCCCGCCCAGTCGCACAAGTGACGTAATAGCGCACGTTCCAAGGACGCGCGGCGGGATTGATGAAGTTGCTTCTGGCCTATGAAATGGCCCTTCTTACCACCTTGCGGCAGCAGGAAGTCAAAAGTGGAAGAGGCAAATCCGAGAGCAGCAACTTAGTTGCGCACCCCATGATGCAATCTTAACGTAGGACGACTCGTAGCGTCATCGTGAAATCAGTCCCCATAATAAACAAGGAGCCTTATGAGCAATTACACTGACCCGCTCTTCGACGGCATAATATCGATGAGTACGTATGAGCGGCAGGTATGGAACACGCTCGACATGCACTGGCAGCGCCGTAATAATCGCCGCGGTCTACCGAACTGGGCAAGTACAGCGTTGAGTCGCACTGGCGAAGTGGCAGGCAGCGCTGCAAGCCGCGTCGCAGGTGCGCTGCCAGGGGCTGTCACTCGACCTGTCTATCGCGCAGGTGAAGCCGTCGCAACCAGGGCAGGGCGACCGGCACTTGAAGGTGCAACGGCACTACTAGAACTGGTGAATGACTGGGCCCGCGAGCTCAATGACCCGACGAGCGTCGAGAAACTCGCACGTAAGCGCGGCCTAAATATCGACTCGTTTGTTGCATTACGGCAGCAGGATATGAAGGTCTGTGATCGGCTACTGGCCCTGAACACCCTTAGGTGGCGGACGGCTGGTGCGCTCGAAGGTGGGGCCATGGGGCTCTTGGCTTTGGTCCCTGTCGCTGGCATCCCTATCGCGATGACAGCGGACATGCTGGTCATTCAAGTTCTGAGCGTCTCGATTGCAACGCGTATCGCATACTCCTACGGCTACGACGCCAAGGATCCGGAGGAGCAGATTTTCATTCAACGCCTCGTACGCCGATCGTTCATGACTCAAGCAGCAAAAGTCGAGCCACTAAGAGATGTCGCGCGCGCTGCAGGGGCGGCCAAGGGGCGAGTAAATTGGTCACCCAAGCTCCGCGCGGACCACCGCCTGCTCGCCGCTCTCGAGAAGTTGATGCAACAGTTGGGGCCAGCTGGCGCAAGGGTCCCAGTTCAGAACGTCGCGAAAGTCGTACCGTTCGTTGGCGTCCTCATTGGGGCAGGCATGAATGCTGCAGTACTCGGCAATGTGGCCGCCGACGCTCAGCGGTACTGTCAGACACGATTCCTTTGCGAAAAATATGGGCTGCCGTTGCCAACTGCACTGGTAACAGACCCCGACGATGACTATGAAACCGCAGCGGTCTAGAATACCGTCACAACGTTCAAGTTTTCAAATATGCATTTTCGCAAACAATATCCGCCGATGACCTACTCGGCATGTTGAGTGGCAAAAGAGCGGCTGGCCAGCCACCGGAAGGCGGCCGGCCAGCCGTTGTACGCGTGATCTGCTGAGGCTTAATATCATCGTCGAGCCAAAAGCGTGATGAGGTACCGGCCATGTCTGAGGACATGAGCTATTTTCCTAAATGCCCGCGGCCAATGCGCGATAGCCTATTGACGCGCACCACGCGGCCACAGCCGTGCCGACAGGCAGATTACTTGTGGCCGCTGCAGACGTGATCGGGTCGTTAAACAATTGGGACGAAGCGGACCGGTGCTGGACCTAGCCTTTGCTCCCTAGGCCCGGCCCCAGGCCTACGACCCAGTTACCTGCCGAACGGCCTTAGCGGAGTATCTGGCCGCGATTTACCGCTTGGCTGCTCAAGCTCATCTTGAGTAAATCCACAGCAGCACGATGCTTGGATCCCGGCCCGTTCTAGGCCGCTGTTCAGTCCTAAAGCTTCGAGCGCACTCGTGTCGTGACTTACAGTCAGGCAAAGCGGCCTTAATCCCAACGTTGTGACTGGTTCGAAGGCGCGACATTCGGGCCACCAGTGGAGCAGGACGGCGGTTCGCTGGGTTCCTTGGCTACGAATGCCACTCGATTGCACTCATCACCTGCTGCCCGATGCGCCCGATTGCCGCATCGGTGCTTGAATCGCCACAGGAGAATGCGGCCAATTGAAAAGCGACAGTGGCAGCAAGACCGTCCCAGGAGATCCAGCAGAGGACGTCGTCGATTCTCCCAAGCAGCTCCGCTTCGTCGATTCCGATATCACCCGCTCTGAGCAGGACAGCGGGAAGATGCGTTCGTATCGCTTCCAGGATCGACAGCTTGCCCAGCCCCTGCACCGACACAGGCGGTTCGACGCCGAGGAGGAAGAGAAGAGGGATCCTCTCCCCCGCATTGCTCATGACCGCGACGTACTCCCGCGCGAGCTGCTCGGGCTGGAACGAGCTCGTCCTGATGCGCTTCGCCTCGACGAATGTAAAGACGTCAGGCGTCGTGATGATCGCATCCGGCTGGACGATGAACTTCCGCCCTGCGGCCCCCGCCGCATTCACCGACATGTCGCCGGGCAGCAACGACATCACGGCCGATTCCGCCTGATCAGCCAGGAGTGCTCGGGTAGCGGCTGCACCCGAGCCGGACCGGATGACCTGCCCGAAGAACTGGTCCCTCGGCAGGAGGTCCAACCCCATCAGCACCTCTGCCGTGAGCACGTTCTCCATGCCGCGGCCGCCGGCTCGGTACTTGACGGCCTTCTCCCACGAGATCTCCTCCAGGAGCCGCGCGATCATCGAAGGCTGCAATACATCGTTGTCCATGGCTACATCTTCTCCCGGATGGCTATGCCAGGACGGGCCCGGCGGGAAGGCCGGCGGTCCCGCCGCAAGGTTCATCCTCAGGGGTCAGGAGTGGACCAGACGTCCAGCACACATACCCATCACCTGCATTCCCAGCCGGCCCGGAACCACCGCGACGAGGCCCGATGACGCCCCGGCTAGACTTCTGACGATGAGCACTGAACTGGGTGGGCCGGCTTCGTGACGAGCAGCGCCACGGGGAGTTCCAAACGTCCACCGACTGCACAGGCCTTCGTGCTCGCGGAGCTCCGACGCGCGATTATCGCCGGGGAGTTCCTGCCCGGACAGCCGCTCCGCCAGGACGCACTCGCGGAACGTTTCGGCGTGAGCCGGGTCCCCCTCCGTGAGGCTCTCAAGACCCTCGAGTCCGAGGGGCAGGTCCTCTACGAACCCCACCGCGGGCATAGGGTCGCAACCCTCTCCCTCACAGACCTGCTGGAGGTGTATCGGATCCGGCAGCTCCTCGAAGGAGAGGCGACGCGGGTCGCGCTGGTGAGGGATCTCAGCAGCACCGTTCTAAACGATCTCAAGGCTGCTGCCCGGGACGTCGAGACAGCGAGCGCCGAGGGGGACCTGCTGAAGATGACCGAGGCGAACCGGCGGTTCCATTTCGTGCTTGTAGAGGCAGCCGGGATGCCGCGTCTGGAACGGATCATCAAGATCCTGTGGGACGCCACCGATGCCTACAGATTCGTCTACTACGGATCGGCTTCGAACCGCTCACGTGTAGAGCATGAACATGCCCTGATGATCGACGCCTTCGCAGAACGGGACGCCGAGAAGCTCATCCTCCTGCTCGATGAGCACCGCGAGCACGCTGTGCAGGCCCTGCGAACCTTCCTGGAAGCCGAGTCCGTGCGAGAGGGCTGACGGAAGGAAGCCTGCTGAACAAGTTTTGTGATGTGGGTTACATCCTGTCGAAAAATTGTATACAGTCTCCAGAGAGGTGCACCGAAGGACCTCGGCACCACCAGGTGCCCACGCTTTCTGCCCAATGAATCGGAGATGCTTCCTTTGGCTGACTGGCTTGGTTTGAAGGATCAGCGCGTGCTGGTGGCCGGTGCCGGCGGCATTGGCGCCGCCTGCACGGAGGCCTTCCTCGAGGCCGGCGCGCGTCTGGTCGTCGCGGATCAGAGTGCGGAACGTCTGGCGGACTTCGCCGGTACCGCTGGCACCGTTGCCGCCGACCTGACGACCACGAGCGGCTGTGAGCAGGCAGTCCACGCCGCTCAGACGGAACTCGGTGGCCTCGATATCCTCGTCCACGCGGTCGGCATCAACAACCGGGTACCCATGCTCGACACCACGGACGAGGACTGGGACAAGATCATTGCCGTCAACCTGTCCAGTGCTTTCCGCCTCGGTCGTGCAGCCGGCCGGGTCATGGTCGACGCCCGGTACGGCCGGCAGATCTACTGCTCCTCCGTATCGAGCCTGCTCGCCCATCCCGACCATGGGCCGTATGCCGCGAGCAAGGGGGGATTGAACCAGCTCATCCGGGTCATGGCGCGTGAATGGGCGGCCAGCGGGGTGACGGTCAATGCGATCGCCCCGGGCTACGTCGATACGGCCCTGACCAGCGCTCATCTTGGCCGTCCGGGCGTCCGCGAGCACTATACGGGCATGGTTCCGGCCGGCCGGTTGGGTACCGTCGACGACCTCACCGGCCCCGTGCTCTACCTCGCATCACGGCAGGCAGCCTTCGTCACCGGGCACGTTCTCTATGTGGACGGGGGGCGGACTCTTGTCTGATACCACCGAAAGCGCCAGGCCCCAGGCCGCAGGGCGGTTTCCACTGCTGACCCCAGCCGAACTCTCCGACGAACAGCGCGCTGTCTACGACTCCATCGCGGGACCTCCGCGCGGCAACGGCGCGTTCACGATGATCTACGACGACGGCGCCCTGGCGGGCCCATTCAACGCGATGCTCTTCGCCCCCGCGATCGGCGACGCCGTCCAGGCGCTCGGTGCGGTGCTGCGCTTCGGCGGGACCCTCGACGGGCGGCTGCGCGAACTGATCATCTGCGCGATTTCCGCAGAGCTCGACTCGGCGTACGAGTGGTATGCCCACAGCCGGGTGGCGGCGACAGTCGGCATCGACGAGACCGAGCTGGAACACCTCCAGAACGGCAGCGTGCCGCCCACCCTCTCCGCCACCGAACGCGCCGCACTCGACTTCACCCGGGCGCTTCTCCGAGGCACCTCCGTCGACGACGAGGTCCATGCCCGGGTCCTCGGGCACATCGGGCACCCGGGGGTGGCCGAGCTCTCGCTGCTCATCGGCTACTACCGGATGCTCGCCGGGCTGCTCGCCGCCGGAGACGTCCCCGCGCCCGGCCCTCGATCCGGCACCGTCCCGCCCCCCGTCCCCCCTACCCAGCCAGCAATCATCAACGACAAAGGAGAACAGCCTTGACTACGAAACAACGAAGCCGGAAGCGTCTTTGCGCGGCGGCACTCATCGCCCCCGCCCTGTTCCTTTCGGCCTGCGGCAGCCCCGAGCCCAGCTCCAGCGGCGGAGGAGGCGGAGCCGACTCCGGTGAAGGAGGATCACTCTCCATCGCGACCGGCGGCACCGGCGGCGTCTACTACCCCCTGGGCGGCGGCTTCGCCACGGTGATCCGCGACAACATCGAAGGCTATGACGCGACGGTGCAGGAAACCAACGCCTCCGTGGACAATATGCTCCTCATCCAGAACGGCTCGGCCCAGCTCGCCTTCTCCGTGGGCGACGTGGTCTCCGACGCGGTGGAAGGCGTCGGCGAATTCGAAGGCAACGCGATCGAGATCTGCTCACTCGGCAACATCTACAACAACTTCATGCAGGCCGTCAGCGTCGACGGAGCCGGAATCCAGTCCGTCGAGGACATGGCAGGGAAAGTCGTTTCCGTCGGGGCGCCCGGTTCCGCCACCGAGGTCGCAGCGCTGCGTATCCTCGAGGCGGCCGGCATCGACCCCGAGACCGGAGTGGAACGCCGCCAGCTCGGCGCCGCCGAAACCGTCGCTGCGCTGCGGGACGGCACCATCGACGCCGGATTCTGGTCCGGCGGGCTTCCCACGGGCGCGCTCATCGACCTCGCGAGCGACGGCGACATGGTGCTGGTTCCCATCGGCGAATACGCCGAGCCACTGGCCTCCGAGTTCGGCGATTACTACGTCGCAGAGGACATCCCCGCGAACACCTACGAAGGCCAGACCGAGGCCGTTCCCGCCATCGCCTCCCCGAACCTGCTGGTGGCCAGCCCTTCGATGGACGAACAGCTCCAGGAGGACATCACCCGGACGATCTTCGAGAACGAGGAGGCCCTCATCCAGGTCCACCCCGCGGCCGAGGAACTCGATGCCGCCACCGCAGGCGACATCTCCTACATCGAGACCTGCCCAGGCGCTCAGACCTACTTCGACGAGGCCGCGGGCTAGGCCATGCGCACGCCGGCCGCCGTCGTCGTCCCCCTTGCATGCCTCGGCATTCTCGGGGGTCTGGGGTTCGTGAATTCGTCCGGCCAGCCGGACGTCTTCATCAGCATCACCAACGACGACGGCGAGCTGGCGAGTGTCCCGCTTGCCGGGACCAGCTTCTCCGTGAGCTACCGCAATTCGCTGTACGGCACCCGGGCCGAGGAACGCTACACCCTCGCACCCGACGGCACTTTCGTCCTGGACCAGATCGCAGCCGACCAGCTCGCGGTACTCGAGGAGTACTACGCAGTTCCCGGAGCCCCGTCAGCTGCCGGCGACGCCGATCGCCGGGAGTGGGTGGTGGAGCCGGACCCGGCGCGTCCCGCGGTGTTCGAGGAGCTCTCGATCGCGGCGACCGACCTCGGACAACGCACCCTGCACGTGCAAGGCGCTCCGCCGCTTGAACTGTGGAGCCTAGTTGAAGACGACAACCCGTTCGTTGAGTTACACCTCGAGGAGACACCATGACCGAGCGACCAGACGGCAATGGCGCCGTGAAGGCGCCTGCAAACGGCTCTGCCCCCAGGCACAAGGCATCCACGCCGCGCGAGCAGACGGACCTTGCGAGGGCGAAGGAGGACGAACCGGTCAGCCCGCTGGAGCGCGAGGAGTACATCGACGAAGAAGCACTGATCGCCGAGTACGAGGCGGAGAAGCCGGCGCGGCACCTCAGCGGGACCCCTGGCCTGCTGATCAAGATCGCCGGTGCAGGGCTTTCGCTCCTGGCCCTCTACTGGGTCTTCAACCCCATGGCCACGCAGTTCTACCTCCCGCTGTTCCTCGGGATCGGCCTGTCCCTGACCTTCCTCGTCTACCGGGGCTGGGGACGGTCGGAATCCTCCAAGGCGAAGAGGTCGGGGGACAACCCGGGCATCGCTGACTGGGTTCTCGCGATCGTGGCCCTGGTGCCGTTCCTGTACATCATCTCCGACTGGGACGGCTTCTTCCGGCGGGCGATCACACCCACCTACCTCGACCTTGCCATGGGCGTGATAGCCATTCTCGTGACCCTCGAGGCGTCGCGCCGGACCGTCGGGATCCTCGTGCCACTGGTGGTCGTGGGCTTCTTCGCCTATGCCTTCTTCGGCTCGTGGGTTCCCGCCCCGTTCAACACCTCGTCCTTCGACTGGGTCCGCCTCGTCGGACACAACGTCATGGGCACACAGGGGCTTTTCGGTGTCCCCACCGACGTGGCGGCAACCTACATCATCCTGTTCACCATCTACGGAGCGGTTCTCGGGGCATCGGGGGCCACCAAGTTCTTCATCGATCTCTCCTTCTCCGCCTTCGGCCAGTCCAAGTCCGGGCCGGGCCGCACGGTGACCCTCGCCGGATTCCTCCTGGGCACGGTCTCGGGCTCGGGCGTCGCCACGACCGTGACCCTCGGCGGTATCTCCTGGCCGCTGCTGCGCAAGGCCGGCTACCCGAAGGAACACGGCGGCGCCATTCTCGCCGCCGCCGGAATCGGCGCCATCATGTCCCCTCCCACCCTCGGTGCCGCAGCCTTCATCATCGCGGCGCTCCTGGGTGTGTCCTACCTCCAGGTGCTGATCTGGGCCACCATCCCCACCGTGCTCTACTACTTCGGCATCATCCTGGCCATCGAGATGGACGCACGCCGCTTCAAGACCAAGGCCGTGGACTTCGACGTCAAGCCGGTGGGCAAGCTGCTGCTGCGTTTCGGCTATCACTTCAGCTCCCTCGTCGCCATCGTCGTCTTCATGGCCATGGGCATGACGCCGTTCCGCGCCGTGGTCTACGCCACCTTCCTCGCCTTCGCCCTCAGCTTCCTCGAGCGCGACTCCTGGATGACTCCCCGGCGCATCTTCGACGCCCTGGCCACCGGGGCGACCGGAGCGCTGTCCGTCATCCCCGTCATGGCGGCGGCAGGGCTGATCGTCGGCATCATGACCCTGACCGGGCTGGGCCTGAAACTCGCCAACATCATCGTGGACTTCGCCGGCGGGAGCCTGCTCCTGACGGCCATCTTCTCGGCGATATCGGTGATCCTCCTGGGACTGGCCGTGCCCGTGACGGCGAGCTTCATCATCTCGTGGGTCATCATCGGGCCTGCCCTGCAGGACGTGGGCGTCCCCGCGTTCGCCGCAGCGATGTTCATCTTCTACTACTCCGTCCTGAGTGAGGTTTCGCCTCCTACGGCGCTCTCACCGTTCGCCGCATCCGCGATCACCGGCGGCAAGCCGATCCAGACCATGTGGCTCACCTGGCGCTACACCCTCTCGGCGTTCCTCGTACCGTTCATCTTCGTGCTCTCCGGCCCAGGCGTCGGGTTGCTGCTGCAGGGCGGCATCGCCACCATCGCCCTGGCCTTCACCGTCTCGCTCCTGGCGGTGGGCGCCCTCGCCGTGGCGACCGGAGCATGGCTGTTCGGCCCGGCCCGCTGGCCCGAACGCATCCTGCTCGGGCTGGGCTCGTTGCCGATGCTCGTCATGGAACCCATGTACATCGCCATCGGCGTGGGGATCATCGCCCTCGGGGTCGTCGTGCATCTCCTCGGCCTCAGGAGGCACGGAAAGGACTCCTCGGCGGATGCTGCCGGGACCGCCTCCGGCAGAAGCCTCCCCGAAGGAGCCGGAACAGCAGGCGCTGTCGCCGTCGACGGGGCGTCGGGCACCGGGGGCAAGGCTCCGCGCGCTGCCGACCCGGCGTGAGATCCGCACAGCCGCCAGGTGCGAGCGGCACCCTGCTGCAGGCCGTCACCGTCACCACCCTCGGCGTGCTGCCCGCTTTCCTGGTCGGCGCGCTCGCCGTGCAGATCCGGGCCGATCTGGGCATCGGTCCGGCCGAGATGGGCATCGCGGCAGCTACCCTCTTCGCGGTCTCAGGAGTCGCGGCGCGCCGGCTCGGCCGGCTCGTGCAGCGGATCGGGGCAGCCAGGGGGATGGTGGCCTCGGCCGTCCTGGCCGCTATCGCCCTCGGCGGGGCCGGCCTGGCGCCGACCTTCGCGGTGCTGATCGCCGCCCTCGTGGTGGGCGGGCTGGCCAACGGCCTCGCCCAGCCTGCGGCGAACCTCGGAATCTCCCGGGCCGTCAACCCGGGCCGGCTGGGACTGGCGTTCGGCATCAAGCAGTGTTCCATCCCCGCTGCCGGCCTGATCGGGGGCCTCGCCGTTCCGGGCATCGCGCTGGTTCTGGGCTGGCGCTACGCCTTCGCGCTGGGCGTCGTCCTGGCCGTGGCGCTGGCCCTGTGGGCCGGCTTCACTGTGCAGGGACCGGCCCGCCCGGCGTCGGGACCCGCAGCACCCGCCGACCGCGGGACACCCCTGCGCGGGCTCGTGCTCGTCGCCATCGGGGCCGGGCTCGCGGCGGCTGCCGCGACCTCGATGGGCGTATTCCTCGTCGATTCGGCGGTGGAATCCGGTATGTCGCCCAGCGCGGCTGGATACCTCTTCGCCGGTGCCGCACTCCTGGGGCTCGTGATCCGCATCGTGCTCGGCGCACTCATGGACCGGTACCCGCACCGCAGCCCCTACGTCCTGGTGGCCAACCTGCTGACGATCGGCGTGGGCGGCTACCTCCTCCTCGCCTTCGGCTCCTCCACGGCATTCCTCTGCGGAGCGCTGCTGACCTATGCCGCGGGCTGGACCTGGCCCGGACTCGTCCACTTCGCCGTGGTGCGCGACAACCGGCAGGGTGCCGCCTCGGCCACGGGCATCCTGCAGACCGGACTCTCCCTGGGCGCTGCCGCCGGTCCCCTGCTCTTCGGCTTCCTTGTCGCCGCCACCTCCTACCGCGTCGCCTGGCTGACCGCCGCCGTCGTCGCCCTGCTCGCCGCGGCGACGTTCCGGCTCGGCCGTCGGTCCATCCGCGCCGCACGCTCGGCAGCTGCCGCGCCGGAAGCCGCTCCCCTTCCTTCCACCAACGGTGGAGGACCCTCGATGAAAGGAAAGTCCCTATGACCGATCAGCTCCCGCACCTCTCCCCCGGACTCTGGGGGGTGCTGGCAACACCGTTCAGCGGCCCGGACCTCGATGTCGATACCGCCTCACTCCGCCGTGAGGTCCAGCTGTACACCGCGCTGCCTGCCACCGGGATGGTGGTCCTCGGCGTCTTCGGTGAGGGTGCGTCGCTGACCGCTGCCGAGCAGTCCCTCATCGTCCGCACGGTCGCCGAGGAGGCGGGAAGCACCCCGCTCGTGGTTGGCCTGTCCGCCCGCACCACCGCCGTCGCCATCGAGCAGGCCTCCACCGCCGTCGAGGCCGCCGGCAGCAACCTCGCCGCGCTCATGGTGCAGGCGAACACCGGCGACCCGGACGTGCTGTCCGCCCACCTGACGGCCATCCACCGCGCCACGGGGGCGGGCATCGTGCTGCAGGACTACCCGGTGGCGTCGGGCGTGAAGATCAGCGCCGACCAGATCCTGCGCGTCCTCGAAACGTGCGATTTCATCGTCGCCGTGAAATCGGAAGCGCCCCCCACCGCGTCCGCGATCGCGAAGCTGACCCGTTCCACGGACGTTCCCGTCTACGGCGGGCTGGGCGGCGTGGGACTGCTGGACGAGCTCGCAGCCGGCGCGGCCGGCGCCATGACGGGGTTCTCCCATCCCGAAGGCCTGCAGATCGCGTTGACGGCCTTCGCCGACGGGGGTTTCCCCGCTGCCCGCGACGCCTTCGCACCGTGGCTGCCGCTGGCGAACTTCGAGGGCCAGCCCGGGGTGGGCCTCGCCCTGCGCAAGGAGATCCTGCGCCGCCGTGGAATCATCGCCGACGCGTCGGTCCGGCCTCCCTCACCATCGTTGCCGCGTGACCTCGCGGACCTGATCGCCGCACACCTCGACGCAGTACGAATGGAGATCGCCTGATGGACACCGGACTGACGGGAAAGAACGTGCTGGTGCCCGGAGCGAGCTCCGGGATCGGCCTTGCGATCGCGCAGGCCCTCGCCGCCGAGGGAGCCAATGTGGTCCTCGCCGCCCGCCGCGAGGACGTGGTGAAGGCCGAGGCGGCCCGCCTCCCCTCCGCCGTCGGGATCGCCCTGGACCTGGACGACGACGGCGCCCCGGCCGCGCTGGTGGCGGCCGCGGAAAACGCGTTCGGGCCGATCGACGTCCTGGTCCTCAACAGCGGCGGACCTCCTCCCGGAGGTGCGGCCGACATCACCGATGTGCAGGCCCTCGCCGCCGTGAACCAGCTGCTGCTCCAGCACCTGCGGCTCACCTCCCTGGTGCTCCCCGGCATGAGGCAGCGCGGCTGGGGGCGGATCGTGGCCGTAGGCTCCAGCGGTGTGCAGCAGCCGCTGCCCAACCTCGCGCTGTCGAACCTCGGCCGGGCAGGGCTCGCGGGGTACCTCAAGACCCTGGCGGCCGAGGTCGCCGCCGACGGCGTGACTGTCAACATGGTGCTCCCCGGCCGCATCGACACCGAGCGCGTCGCGTCCCTGGACTCGGCCGCGGCCAAGCGGACCGGCGCCACCCCAGCCGAAGCGCGTGCTGCCTCCGAAGCCGGCATCCCGGCACGCCGGTACGGCACTCCGGCCGAGTTCGCCGCCGTCGTCACCTTCCTGGCCAGCGCACCGGCGTCGTATGTCACCGGAGAACAGCTCCGGTGCGACGGCGGCATGGTCCGCGCCTACTAGAACCTCCGCCTCCGACTCGAAAGGGCAGCGTCATGGCTCCCAGCATTCTGCACCTCTGTTCGACCACCTCCCCGGATAGTGGCCCCGGGACCACCGGCACCGAGGCCGCGGCCGTCGTCCACCCGCGGCGGGGTCTCGCGCGGGTGTCCGACCTCCTGCCCGGCTTCACCGGTGACATCCTCGACGTCCTCACGGGGGATCTCCTCGGCGAGCTCGATGCTGCCGCGGAGACTGCCGACGACGCCGTCTTCAGCGATCCCGATGACGCCGTCTACGGCGCCCCCTACCGCCACCCCCGGATGCTCTGGGGCATCGGGCTGAACTATGTGGAGCACGCCTCCGACCTCTCCGAGGGCGTGCCCGAAGAGCCGGCATCGTTCATCAAGGGCGACCACACCGTCATCGGACCGGGCGAGGCCATCCCCATCCCCGTGCAGAGCGAGCGCACCACCACCGAAGCCGAGGTGGCGGTCGTCATCGGCAGGTACTGCCGTAACGTGGAACCCGAGGACGCCCTGGACTACCTGGCCGGCGTCGTGCCCGTGCTGGACCAGACCGCCGAGGACATCCTGCAACGCAACCCGCGGTTCCTTACCCGTTCCAAGAACTTTCCCGGGTTCTTCTCCTTCGGCCCCCGGATCGTGCCGCTGGCCGAAGCCGTGGGTGACGGAACGCTTGCCGACATGGAGGTCTCCACCGTGGTCAACGGCGAGGTGAGGCGCAGCAACACGGTGTCCCACATGCGCTACGACCCGGCGTACCTGATCAGTTTCCACAGCAAGGTGATGCCGCTGTATCCCGGGGACATCATCTCCACGGGAACACCGGGGGCCATCCACGTCACCCCCGGAGACACGGCCGAGTGCCGCGTCGCCGGCGTCGGCGTGCTCAGCAACCCCGTCACTGCGTCCAGCTAGGGCTGCAGACCTACTCTCCTGGAGGACGAATCCCATTGAGCACGAATACGGACAGGCCACCGGCCGATGCGACACCGGAAGGACACCCGACGCCCGGGCCACTGGAGGGGCTGAAGGTCGCGGACTTCTCGCGGGTACTCGCCGGACCGTTCGCGTCCATGATGCTGGCGGATTTCGGGGCGGACGTCCTGAAGGTGGAGAGCCCGGCCGGAGACGACACGCGCTCCTGGGTTCCCCCGGTCGATGAGCACGGCGTCGGCACGTACTTCTCCAGCGTGAACCGGAACAAGCGCTCGGTGGTCTGCGACCTCCGCACCGACGAGGGACTGGCAAGGGCTCTCGCCATCGCGCTGGAAGCCGACATCGTCATCGAGAACTTCCGCCCCGGAGTCATGCAGCGTTTCGGGCTGGACTACGAATCCCTCGTCGAACGCCGGCCGGACCTGGTGTACTGCTCCATCACCGGCTTCGGCAGCACCGGCGGAGCGCACCTGCCCGGCTACGACCTCCTCGTCCAGGCGGTGGGAGGGCTGATGAGCGTCACCGGTTCGCAGGACTCCGAGCCGAGCAAGGTGGGAGTGGCCCTGGTGGATGTGGTCACCGGCCAGAACGCCGTGGTGGGGATCCTCGCCGCACTGCGCTCCAGGGACGCCACCGGAAAGGGCCAGCGCGTGGAGGTCAACCTGCTGTCGTCCCTGCTCTCCGGGCTGGTCAATCAGGCATCGAGCACCCTGGCGACCGGCCAGGCGCCCCAGCGGATGGGAAATGCCCACCCCAGCATCGCCCCCTACGAAACCCTGCTCACGGCCGACGGCCCCGTGGCGATCGCCGTCGGAACGGACAAGCAGTTCGAGTCGCTGGTCCGCGTCCTCGGCGTCCCGGACCTCGCCGTCGACCCCCGCTTCCGGGGCAACTCGCAGCGTGTGGCGCACCGGGACGCCCTGAAGGTCCTGCTCGAGGAACAACTCGGCACCAGGAGCGCCGTCGAATGGGCCCGCCTCCTCAGTTCGGCGGGCGTGCCCGCCGGCAAGGTCAATTCCATTGCCGAGGCGCTCTCCCTCGCCGAGGACCTGGGGCTCACCCCGGTCGTCGAGATCACCGACCCCACCACCGGACGCACCAGTCAACAGGTGGCCAACCCGATCCGCCTCTCCGAGACGCCCGCGAGCTACACGCGGGTGCCCCCGCTCCTCGGGGAACACGACGGAGCAACGTTCACCTCCAACCTCCAGCCCGCCGCTACCGGAAAGTAGACCCATGACCGACCGTTCAGACCTTCTCGACATCGACGCACTCCTCACCGAGGACGAGCGTGCCCTGCGTGACCGCGTCCGCGGCTTCGTGGACACCGCCATCAAGCCGAACATCGCCGACTGGTACGACCGCGCGGAGTTCCCCCTGGAGATCGTGCCGCGCATGGCGGAACTCGGGCTCCTCGGCATGCACATCAAGGGCTACGGCTGCCCGGGCCGGAGCTCCGTCGAATACGGGCTCGCGGCCATGGAACTCGAGGCCGGCGACTCCGGCCTGCGCACGTTCGTCAGCGTCCAGGGGTCCCTGGCGATGAGCGCCATCGCGAAGCACGGTTCGGAGGAGCAGAAGAACGAATGGCTGCCGAGGATGGCCGCCGGATCGGCGATCGGCTGCTTCGGCCTCACCGAACCCACTGGAGGCTCCGATCCCGGCAGCATGCTCACGTTCGCCAAGCGGGACGGCGACGACTGGATCCTCAACGGCAGCAAGCGCTGGATCGGCCTCGCCTCGGTGGCGCAGGTGGCCATCATCTGGGCGATGACCGACGACGGCGTCCGCGGCTTCGTGGTACCCACCGACAGCCCGGGGTTCAAGGCCACCCCGATCGTCCAGAAGCTCTCCATGCGGGCGTCGATCCAGTGCGACGTCGAACTCACCGATATCCGGCTGCCCGGCACCGCGCTGCTCCCGAAGGCGAAAGGACTTCGCGGCCCCTTCGAGTGCCTCAACGAGGCCCGCTACGGCATCATCTGGGGCGCCATGGGAGCCGCACGCGACAGCTACTACGCCGCGCTCGACTACTCGCTGGAGCGCCTGCAGTTCGGCCGACCGCTGGCCGGCTACCAGCTCACCCAGCTCAAGCTCGTCAACATGGCCCTGGAGATCAACAAGGGGATGCTGTTGGCCCTGCAGACGGGACGCCTCAAGGATGCCGGCACCCTGCAACCCCACCAGATCTCCGTGGGAAAGCTCAACAACTGCCGCGAGGCCATCGAGATCTGCCGGGAAGCACGCGCGATGCTCGGGGGGAACGGTGTGACGCTCGACTACTCCCCGCTGCGCCACGCGAACAACCTGGAGAGCGTGCGCACCTATGAGGGGACCGACGAGGTGCACACGCTGATCCTCGGCAGTCACATCACCGGCATCCCCGCGTTCCGGTAGCCGCATGAGGGAATCTGCTGCTCCCGCCGGCCGGGCCTCCGGAATCCGGCGGGGTCTCACCAGTTACGGCGACGAGGGGTTCTCCCTCTTTCTCCGCAAGGCCTTCATCAAGGGGGCCGGGTACTCGGACGACGCGCTGGACAAGCCGGTCATCGGCATCGTCAACACGGGCAGCGGCTTCAATCCGTGCCACGGCAACATGCCCGCACTGCTCGACGCCGTCAAGCGGGGCGTGCTGATGGCCGGCGGTCTACCCATCGATTTCCCGACCATCTCGCTGCACGAGAGCTTCTCCCAGCCCACCAGCATGTTCCTGCGCAACCTCATGTCGATGGACACCGAGGAGATGATCCGCGCGCAGCCCATGGACGCCGTGGTGCTCATCGGCGGCTGCGACAAGACGGTCCCCGCCCAGCTGATGGGCGCGGCGTCCGCGGGCGTCCCGGCGATCACGCTGGTCACGGGGTCCATGCTGACCGGCGGGCACCGCGGGCAGCGGGTCGGTGCGTGCACGGACTGCCGGGCGTTCTGGGGGAAGTTCCGCAGCGGCGAGATCGACCGGCAGGAGATCGACGACGTCAACTCGCGGCTCGTGGGAAGCGTCGGCACGTGCTCCGTCATGGGCACCGCCAGCACCATGGCCTGCCTCACGGAGGCCATGGGCATCGCCCTGCCCGGCAGCGCGAGCCCGCCTGCCGTGACGGCCGACCGCGTGCGGATCGCCGAACGGACCGGGACCCAGGCGGTGGCACTCGCCGCGCGCGGCACGGACATGGGCACCGTGCTGACGCAGCAGGCCTTCGAGAACGGGCTCCGGGTCCTGCTGGCCATCGGCGGGTCGACCAACGCGATCATCCACCTGACCGCCGTCGCCGGCCGCCTCGGGATCCGTCTCGGCCTTGAGGACCTGGACCGGATGAGCGCCGAGACACCCGTCCTGGTCGACCTGAAACCGACGGGCACCTACTACATGGAGGACTTCCATCGGGCCGGCGGCGTGCCCGCTGTCCTGCGCGAACTCGGGGACCTCATCCACCGTGACGCGCCGACGGTCACCGGACGCACCCTGGGCGAGGAACTGGACGCCGCGGGGCCGGGCTTCCCCTCCGACATCGTGCGGCCACTCACCGACCCCGTGTATCCGGAAGGCAGTCTCGCCGTCCTGCGCGGCAACCTCGCGCCGGGGGGCGCCATCATCAAGCAGGCAGCCGTGTCAGCCCATCTGCTGGAGCACACGGGCCGTGCCGTGGTCTTCGAGGACGCAGCAGACCTCGCGGCACGGATCGACGACGACGCCCTCGACGTCTCCGCCGAGGACATCCTCGTCCTGCGGAACATCGGCCCGGTCGGAGCACCCGGCATGCCCGAGGCCGGGTACCTCCCCATTCCCCGGAAGCTCGCCGCGCAGGGGGTGAAGGACATGGTGCGCATCTCGGACGGCCGGATGTCGGGAACCGCTGCCGGCGCCGTCGTCCTCCATGTCACTCCCGAGTCCGCGGTCGGCGGGCCGCTGCGGCTCGTGCAGACCGGCGACACCATCACCCTGAGCGTCAGCCGCCGCGCGATCCACCTTGACGTCTCCTCCGAGGAGCTGATGCGGCGCGAGGACGAGCTGGGCCTACCCTCTCCCCCGGCCGCCGCGCGCGGGTACCGGAAGCTGTACGTGTCGGAGGTGACCCAGGCCGACGAAGGGTGCGACTTCCGGTTCCTGCAGAGCACGGAACTCCCGGAGCGGGACGCTCCGCGGAGCCTCGTCCAGGAGCCGGGCTGAGCAGGCCCGCCTAGGGCACCTCACCGGGCCGATGCGCCGCCGGGTCGAGCAGCTGCGCCAGGTGGATGCCGCGGCGGTCGCTCAGATCCTCGATCTGGGTCCGGCACGAGTATCCGTCCGCGAGCACCACGGCGTCCTCCGTGGTCGATCGGATGGCCGGCAGGAGCTGCTGCTCGGCGATCTGGACGGAGATCTCGTAGTGCCCCCGTTCCACGCCGAAGTTGCCGGCGAGCCCGCAGCATCCGCCCAGCTTCCGGACGGTCGCACCGGCCTGCTCCAGCAGGGCCGCGTCGGGGCTCCAGCCCATGACGGCGTGGTGGTGGCAGTGTGGCTGCGCCACCACCACGGTTCCGTCCAGACGGGGCGGCTCGTAGCCGGGCACGGTGCCGAGGAATTCGGCGAGGGTGTGGGTGGACCGCGCCACGGCACGCGCCGCCTCGGTCCCCAGCAGTTCCACGGCGTCCGATCTCAACACGCCCGTACAGGACGGTTCGAGGCCGACGATTGGGATGCCCTCGGTGACGGACTGCTTCAGCACCTCCACGGTCGAGTGCAGGGTCTTCCGCGCGGAGTCGAGCTGTCCCGTGGAGATCCAGGTCAGCCCGCAGCACAGCGGCTTCTCGGGAAGACGCACCTCATAGCCCGCTGCTTCGAGGACACGTACCGCGGCCTGTCCTACGTCAGGGGAGAAGTTGTCGGTGAACGAATCAGCCCACAGCAGGACGGGCCGGGCGGCGGGCGCCTCGGACGGCTGACGGCCCCGGAACCAGGCGTGGAAGGTCTGGGGTGCGAACGCCGGAATGGTCCGGCGCTGGTCCACACCGGCCATCCGCAGACCGGCCTGGCGGATCCCTGGCAGCTGCATCAGGAAGTTCAGGGCCCGCGGTGCCCGCGCCGCGAGGCCGGCCCAGCGCGGCAGCCAGCCGAGTGAGTAATGCGATGCCGGACGCAGCCGGCCCTTGTAGCTCTGGTGGAGCACCTCGGCCTTGTACGCAGCCATGTCGGTTCCCGTGGGGCAGTCCGAGGAGCAGCCCTTGCAGGACAGGCACAAATCGAGTGCTTCATGCACCTCGGCCGCGCGCCAGTCGGGCTTGCTTCCCCGTGGTGCACCCCCGTTGATCATCTCCTGAAGCGCCCTGGCGCGGCCGCGGGTCGAGTCCTTCTCCTCGCGGGTCGCCAGGTAGGACGGGCACATCACGGCGCTGTTGTCCGCATGCGCCGCACGGCACAGGCCCACGCCCGTGCAGCGGTGCACCGCCTGGCTGAAGTCGCCCGCATCGTGCTGGTAGCCGAACCCGAGACCGGTCCGCAGCGGTCCGGCCTCGGCCACGCGCACGTTCGCATCCAGTGGTTCGGGGTCCACGAGGATGCCGGGATTCAGGAGGTTGGCCGGGTCGAGGATCCCCTTCACCTTCCCGAACAGGCCGATGGCCGCGGGGGAATACATGTACGGAAGGAGTTCGCTGCGGGCCCGCCCGTCCCCGTGCTCGCCCGAGAGGGAGCCTCCGTAGCGGGCGACCAGTACCGCCGCGTCGGTCAGGAACGCGCGGAACGCCGCTGCGCCGTCGTCGCGCTGCAACGGGAAATCGAGCCGGATGTGGACGCAGCCGTCCCCGAAGTGCCCGAAGGGGAACCCGGTGAGGGAATGCGCGAGGAGGAGCTCGTCGAACTCGCGGAGATAGTCCCCGAGGCTCTCGGGCGGCACCGCGGAGTCCTCCCAGCCGGCATGCGCGGGGGCGCCTGCCGGCGACCGCCCGGCGAGCCCTCCCCCGTCCTCGCGGATGCGCCACAGGGCGGCGGCCTGCCGTGTATCGGTGATGATCCTCGAGTGCCGGGCAGCATCGATGCCGGCGACGAGCCCGGCGCGGTGGGCCACCTCGAGCGGGTCATCGCCGGACACCTCGACAAACAGCCAGGCCGCACCCCCCGGCAGCTCGGGGACGGCCTGCGGGCCCTTGCGGGTCCGCACCACCTGGACGATCCGGGAGTCGAGTCCTTCGCAGGCGGTGGGCGCGAACGGCAGCACCGCGGGAACGGCGTCGCCAGCGGCCCCGATGTCGGGGAAACCCAGCACCACCATGGTCTTGTGCGGCGCGTCGGCCACGAGGCGCACGCCCGCCTCCAGGACGACGGCGAGGGTCCCCTCGCTGCCGACGAGTGCCCTTCGCAGGTCGAAGCCGCGCTCCGGCAGCAGGTGCTCCAACGAATAGCCGGATACCTGGCGCCCGAACCGGCCCAGTTCGGTGCGGATCGTGCCCAGCTCCGCCCCGACCAGGGAGCGCAGCGCATCGGTCTCCGGCGACGACGGGGTGCCGTCCGGACCCAGGCGGAGCCGCGTGCCGGATCCGGTGACGACATCGAGGTGCGTCACGTTGTCCGCGGTGCGCCCGTAGGCGAGGGCGCGTGAACCGCACGCGTTGTTGCCGATCATCCCGCCCACGGTGCAGCGCGTGTGCGTGGAGGGATCGGGGCCGAACCGCAGGCCCTGGGCCAGCGCCACCTTCTGCAGCGTCGCATGGACCGCCCCGGGCTCGACGACGGCGGTGCGCGCTTCGGCATCGAACTCGAGGACCCGGTTCAGGTGCCGGCTGAAGTCGACGACGACGCCGCGACCGATCGCGTTGCCTGCCAGGGAGGTTCCGGCACCGCGGGACGTGAACGGGACTCCGCGTTCCCGGCACACCTCGAGGGTGGTGAGCACCTCGTCCAGGTGCCGAGGGAAGACGACGGCGGCCGGCCGCACCCGGTACAGCGACGCGTCGCTCGAGTAGACGGCCCGCGAGGTCGCATCATCCCGCGCATCCTGCACGCCTCGGGCCTGGAGCTCGGAGACGAGGGACCGGGGTGCCGAAAGCATCATTGCCATAAGTAACATGTTAATCACTTGTGATGCCCCTCTCGTCGACCGACCCGGCCACCAACCCTGTAAGGAGCTCCATGACGTACGTCGTCCCGGTTCCAACGCTCCCGAGCCTCCCGATCAGTGGTGGGGCGCTCTTTCCCGTGCGGCGCGTGTTCTGCGTAGGCCGCAACTACGGCGACCATGCGCGCGAGATGGGCGCCGATCCCGTCCGGGAACCCCCGTTCTTCTTCCTGAAGCCCGCCGACGCGGTCTTCACGCCGCAGCCCGCGGCGGCGTCGGGCGATGCCCTGCCGGCAGTCCCCTACCCGCCGCAGACGGCGGACCTCCACCACGAGGTCGAACTCGTCGTCGCACTGGGGCAGGGCGGCGCCGACCTCGACCCGGCAGACGCCCTCGATCTCGTGTGGGGCTACGGCGTCGGAGTGGATCTGACGCGACGCGATCTGCAGGCCGAGGCGAAGAACCTCCGGCGTCCGTGGGATCTCGCGAAGGGCTTCGATTTCTCCGGCCCGTGTTCACCGCTTCGACCGGTCAGCGAGGTGGAGCATCCCGCGCAGGGCCGGATCTGGCTCAGCGTGGACGGGGCGCTCCGGCAGGAGGGAGATCTCGGCGACCAGATCTGGACCGTGCCCGAGATCATCGCGCACCTCTCCCGGTCCGTCACCCTGCGTCCCGGCGATCTCATCTTCACCGGCACCCCGGCGGGCGTGGGGGCGCTGACCCGCGGAAGCACGGTGACGGCCGGCATCGACGGCGTGGCCGAGCTCTCCTTCACCGTCGAGTGAGCCGGACACCACCGCGTCAGGCCACCCGGCAGCCCCTCGCCGACCAGGTCCACAGCGCACTGCTCGGGCAGCTTCTCGACGGCCGACGGAAACCGGACGAGGTACTCAACCTCGTGTATCTCGCGCGGGAGTTCGAGGTCAGCCAGACGCCCGTGCGGGAAGCACTCGCCAGGCTCGAACACACAGGGCTGGTGCTTCGGGAAGCCCACAAGGGGTACCGGGTGGCACCGCTGTTCAGCATGGACGATCTGCGGAAGGTCATGGACGCCCGCCTGGTCCTCGAGCCGGCCCTCGCCTATGAGGCAGCCCTGCGGGTGACCCCCGAATTTCTCGAGCGCCTGGCAGGGACCATCGGCAACCTCGAGACCGGCGCCCAGGTCCCCGACAGCCCTCCGGTCACGAGCTTCCTCCGGGCGGATGAGCAGTTCCACGCGGCCATCGCCCACCAGGCCGACAATTCGTTCCTCGAGGACGCCTGGAGATCCTTCGGTGGCCAGGCGCAGCGCTTCCGGTTGTATGCAAGGACCAACTCGACGGCGCCCACCACCACCGCGGCCGAGCACCGTGCGATCCTTGACGCCTTCACCAGGCGCGATGCGGAGGGTGCATCCTCCGCCATCCGGGTGCATATCGAGAACGCCAAGGTCCGCGCCCTGCAGGACCGCCGGGTGGTCGCCTCGGAGGATTGAGGACGAGAGCCGGGCCGGCTCCTCAACCGAGCGGCGTGAGGATCATCCCGGTTCCGGCCCTGCCGCAGATCCCGCGAAGATGCTCGAGAAGGCTCTCCGGGATCGGGATGCCGTTCTCGCCGCGGTTGGCGCGTGCTGCTGCTTCGGGACTGCCGGGAAGGATGACCTCGGGCTCGTCCCGCATCATGAGGCGGAGGAGGTCGTCGACATAGCGCGCGGTCTCCCCACCCTCCGCCACGCTCGTCGGATCGATCACCAGGACGAAGTGCCCGAGATTGTCGCTGTCGGCGTCGTCGAACGGAAGCGCGGCCCCTGAGAAGGCCGCGCTGAGCACATTGACCATCAGGCTGAGCCCGAAGCCCTTGTGTCCCCCGGTCTCGGAGCTGGAGCCACCGAGCGGGCTGAGCGTTCCCGCCCCCGTGGCCAGCAGGGAGTGCGCGAGGGCAGCATCGGTCACGGGATTGCCGGACCGATCATTGACCCAGCCCGGGGGCAGGTCCCGTCCGCCGAGCGCGTAGGCCTTCACCTTGTTCATCGCCACGACGCTCGTCGACATGTCGACCACGAGCTCCCCTCCGCCCGCGCGGGGTGCGGCGAAGGCGACGGGGTTCGTCCCGAGGATCGGCGTCGTGCCTCCCAGGGCCGCCACGACGGGTGTCCGCGTCGTCGTCGTCATGAGGGCGACCAGGCCGCGCTGTGCAGCGCTCCGGACGTAGTAGCCGAGAGCTCCCAGATGGTGGGAATTGCCGACGGCCACCGCCCCGATCCCGCACACCGCGGCTTTTCGAATGGCCAGCTCCAGCGCGTGGAGACCCGCCGGATGTCCCAGCCCGGCACCGCCGTCGACGACGGCGAAGGCCGGAGCGTCGCGCACCACGGCGGGGACGGCGTCGAGCCTCAGGCGGTTCTCGGACCGGAGCTGCTCGTACAGCATGAGCATCGAGACGCCGTGGGAGTCGATGCCGGAGAGGTCGGTCTCCACCATCACTGTCGCCGTGGCGGCCGCCGGGTCCCCCGGCATCCCCCAGGCGCAGAGAATCGCGACGATCTGCTCGTGCACCTGTGCGGCGTCGAAGCGGCGCGGATCCTCCTGGCTCACCGGTTCCGCCCCTCCAGCTCATCGGCGATGCGACGGCCGATCTCCAGCGCGGCGGTCGCGGCGGGCGACGGCGCGTTCAGCACATGGATCTGGCGAGGCGCCCTGTCGAAGTAGAAGTCGTCGACGAGGTCACCGTTCCTGCGCATCGCCTGCGCCCGGACCCCCGCGTGGGTCGGCACGAGGCTGTCGTCGCCGAGGTCCGGGACGAGCTCCCGGAGGCTGGCCAGGAACCTCTTCCGGGACAGGGACCGTGCAACCTCGGACAGCCCCACCCTCCAGTACCGCCCGCCCAGCTTCCACAGCCCGGGCCAGGCAGCACTCTCGAGGACGTCCCGCGGATTGATCGTGAGCCAGGTGTACCCCTCACGCGCCAGGGCGAAGACAGCATTGGGCCCCGCATGCACTCCGCCGCCGATCATCTTCGTCAGGTGGACGCCGAGGAAGGGCAGGCTCGGGTCCGGTACCGGATAGATCAGGCCGCGGACCAGATGGGACTGGTCCGGAGTGAGTTCGAAGTACTCGCCCCGGAACGGGATGATCCGCACGTCGGGGGTGAGTCCGGCCAGCCGCGCGATGCGGTCGCTGTGCAGGCCGGCGCAGTTGATGAGCTCATCGGCGGTGATCTCGCCGGTGGAGGTCGAGACGGTCACGGACCGGTCGTCGGCGGAGATCCCCACGACCTCGGTACCCAGGCGGATCTCGCCCCCGGCCTCGGTGATCAGCCGTCCCAGCACGTCGCAGATCCCCCGGTAATCGACGATTCCCGTCGAATCGACCCGGAGTGCTGCCACGCAGGCGACATGCGGTTCGTACTCGCGGGCCTCGTCGGGGGAGATCATCCGGCAGGGCACCCCGTTCGCGAGGCCACGGCGGTGGAGCTCCTCGAGCGCGGGAACCTGGTTCTGCCGGGTGGCGACCACCAGCTTCCCGCAGATATCCACTGCCACTCCGTGGTCCTCCGCGAACTGTCGCATCGACTGCGCGCCTGCAGTGCCGAGGGTCGCCTTCAGGCTCCCCGGCGCGTAGTACAGCCCGGAGTGGATGACGCCCGAGTTGTTCCCGGTCTGGTGGTCCGCCAGCCGGGGTTCCTTGTCGAGGACGGTCACCCGGTGACCGCGCAGCCCCAGTTCATAGGCCGTGGCCAGCCCGACTATTCCAGCACCTACAACTACTACGGAGTTCTTCATTCTCGTGTTCCTCGTCTGACGTCGTTGTCGTCGATCACCGCGAACCTTCCGCAACTCTATATGTTGTGCAGTAACAATATAGAGTTTGGTCCGACGGCGAGGCTGTGCGCGTCAGGAAGCCCGCTGCGCAGGACCCGACGGAAGGACGTGCCGTGCCGACTCCCCCGAAGCGCCAGGATCTCGACCTGCTGAGTTCCCTCGTCGTCCGCAAGGCCCTGGACGGTGTCGTCCTTCCGGCCTTCCGGCGGGCGTCCGGTCTGTCGATCCGGACCGACTATCTTCCGACCACCCTCCTCCTCGAGAAGCTGAGCGCCGGCGCCACACCGGATGTGCTGATCGGGACCCGGGATGCACTGCAGGACCTCGAGGCCTCGGGCGTCCTCGCCGGCGGACGGGCGGTGCCCCTCGTGCGATCCGGGCTCGGGCTCGGCGTGGCCCCGGGCGCCGAGGCTCCGTCGATCGCCACCGAGAGCGACCTCGTGGGCACGCTGCTCGGCGCTCGGTCCGTGGCGTTCTCCCGTGCCGGACAGAGCGGGATCTTCTTCCAGGAGCTGCTCATCCGACTCGGCATCGCGGAGCAGGTGCTCGCGCGTGCGACTGCCCTCGAATCCGGCTTCACGGGCACCGCCCTGATGGACGGTCGCGCGGATCTCGCCGTCCAGCAGGTCAGCGAACTGCTGTTCGTCGATGGCATCGAGACCGTGGTTCCGCTCCCGGAGGAGTGCCAGCAGCACACCGACTTCTCCATTGCCCTGGGCCCAGGCGCACAGGGCAAGCCCGCAGCGCAACGCCTCGTCGACCACCTGACGGGCGGCCCGGCACGGGACGCCTACCGGGCGACCGGGCTGCAGGACATCAGCGCCTGATTCGACGGCTTTCAGGCGACCTCAGGCAACGCTCTATTCACCGTCCCCGGCTGCACCGCCGGCATCCACGGGTCCCGAGAAAGTGATCTCCGGTGTCGGTCCGGACGTCCCTGTATAGGTCTGCCCTGAGTCGCCGGCACGCAGAACGGCAGGGTCGTTGTAGACCGACCGTTCGCCGTCGTCGGCCGCAAAGCTTGTAGCCACGGCGCCTGGCGTCAGTGTTGCGGCTGCCATCACAGCAGGAATCCGTGAGGCGGGGTCCTCCGCGGAGGAGCCGGCCACCAACTCGATTCGGATTGGTACGCTCCTGCCGCCATCATTGGCTGCCATGTCGTCCTCCGTCCTTTCGGCCGATGCTTGAACTCCGATGATCCTCCGCGGGGTGTAGCAGTCAAGGGAGGGATGACCACCATCATTGTGATTCGCCAGGACCTTCGGTGTCGGTGGGCCCTCCGGCCGTTGTGCGGAGCGACTGCACTACCTATGATTTCCGTGCCGGAGACGGGTCCTGGTCTCGACCAATTCCATCGGGGGCGATCCCATGACCGACTTCTTCACCATGAAACCCGGCGAAAGCGCGCCACCCGTGCCCGCAGGGCCCATCCTCTGCACCGGGTCCGCCGGCATGCGGCGCATCCACCGCTTCTTCCTGTGGGCCTACGGGGAGGCGCCCGGACTGGTGCGGTCCGTCGAGCCGGGCGACACCGCCCGCGCCCTCTACGTGAGGGAAGTGCTGGGCAACTTCGACAACGTGCTCCACGTCCATCACGAGGGCGAGGATCTCCTCATGTATCCGCGCCTGGCCGAGAGGGCACCCGTGTGCGCGCTGCATGTGGAGCAGATGCTGGAGCAGCATCGGCAGGTCACGCTCCGACTCGACAGCATCGAGCCGGTCCGCCTGCACTGGATGGAGACGGCCGACGCAGCCACGGGAAAGGACCTCGCCGACCGCTACGAGGACCTGTCGACGGTCCTCCAGGTGCACCTGCGCCGGGAGGTCACGGAGGTGATGCCCGTCGTGGACAGGGCGCTGACCGAGAAGGAGATCGACGAGGTCGCGCAGCACGGCATCGACACGTTCGACAAGAAGTTCCTGGTCGGCTATCTCGGGATGGTCCTCGCAACGAATCCGCCCGGCGACAGGGAGGAACTCTTCAAGGAGATCCCCCTCCCTGTCCGTC
The DNA here is from genome assembly GCF_023100725.1 of Arthrobacter antioxidans. Taxonomy (NCBI): domain Bacteria; kingdom Bacillati; phylum Actinomycetota; class Actinomycetes; order Micrococcales; family Micrococcaceae; genus Arthrobacter; species Arthrobacter antioxidans. Next base: position 795,491 of record NZ_CP095501.1, on the reverse strand, counting down.
TCGTCTACCGTCTCATCGGCCGCCGCCTGTACCGGAAGCAGTACGCAACCCTCTTCCCGGGACGCGTCATCCCCGACACGCTCTGATCCGCTGGAGGGGGATTGCCGCACGGGGAACCGGGATGATGTTCGAGTTTCTGGACAGGACCGACGCCGGCCGCCGGTTGGGGCAGCGGCTCGCAGGGTTGCGGGGTCAGGACGTGGTGGTGCTGGGTCTGCCCCGGGGTGGCGTTCCGGTGGCCGTCGAGGTGGCGAAAGCCCTTGACGCGCCGCTGGACGTGATCGTGGTGCGGAAACTGGGTGTCCCGTTCCAGCCGGAAGTCGCCATGGGCGCCATCGGGGAGGGCGGCGCCCGAGTCCTCGATGCGCGCGTCCTCTCACTGACCCACGTCACGGAGGAGGACCTGGGAACGGTCGAGAGGAAGGAGCGCCGGCTCCTGGAGAGGCGCCTGACCCGGTACCGGCAGGGAAGGAACCGGGAAGATGTCCACGGGCGCACCGTCGTCGTGGTGGACGACGGCATTGCCACCGGCTCCACGGCACGGGTGGCGTGCCAGGTGGCCAGGCAGCTCGGCGCCGCACGGGTGATCCTCGCCGTCCCCGTCGCGCCGGCCCGGACCGTGGCCTCGTCCACGGAAGCGGACGAGCTCGTATGCCTGGTCTCACCGCAGGACTTCCAGGCGGTGGGCTACTACTACCACGACTTCTCGCCCACCGAGGATGACGACGTCGTGAGGCTGCTCGACGCCGCCACCCGCTCACGGCATCGTTCCCAGGAGGACGCCGTCCCCGCGGAGGGCGCCGACGAGGACGTGGAGATCGCCGCGGGAGGGGTTCGGCTGCGCGGCAGCCTGTACCGGCCCGCAGGGTGCGAAGGGATCGTCATCGTTGCCCATGGCAGTGGCAGCAGTAGGCACAGCCCCCGCAACCGCTTCGTGGCCTCGGTCCTTCACGACGCCGGCCTGGGGACGCTGCTGCTCGATCTGCTGACCCCGGGCGAGGAGATCGACCACACCCACGTGTTCGATATCACCCTCCTGGCCGAGCGGCTCGGGGCCGCTACCGGATGGCTTGAAACCCTGCAGGACGGATGGTCAGGCAGGATCGGGTACTTCGGGGGAAGCACGGGGGCGGGTGCCGCGCTCTGGGCCGCCGCAGAGCCGCACGCCACCGTTGCCGCCGTCGTGTCCCGCGGAGGCCGCCCGGACCTCGCCGGCCCCCGGCTCGCGGAGGTGCGGGCCCCCACCCTTCTGATCGTGGGCGGAGACGACGCCCAGGTGCTGGCCCTGAACCAGCAGGCCATGGCGCTGATGCGGGCTCCCACCCGGCTGGAGACCGTCCCCGGGGCCACCCACCTCTTCGAGGAACCCGGAACACTGGCCGCGGCGGCCACCCTGGCTGCCGAGTGGTTCAGCCGATATCTCCTGCCGTCCCGGCAGGGAGGACCCGCGCCGTGAGAGGGGACGGAAGCTTCCGGGTGATCCCGGCCGGCCCTCTGTTGACTGCTACACCCAGCAGAGGATCATCGGAGTACAAGCATCGGCCAGGACGAGGACGAGATGACAGCCAACGACGGCGGCAGGAGCATACCCATCCGCATCGAGTGGGTGGCCGGCTCCTCCGCGGACGCCGCAGCCTCATGGATTCCCGGTGCGAGCGCAGCCGCAGCGCTCACGCCGGGCACCGTGGCGACAGTCTTCGCGGCCGACGACGGTGAAGGGTCGCTCTACAACGATCCTGCCGTTCTGCGGGCCGGCGACTCGGGCCAGACCTCTACGGGCACGTCGGAACCCACACCCGAGATCGATCTCTCGGGATCATTCGATGTCGGCGGTGCAGCCGGAGACGGTGAATAGAGCTGCTGTTCTCCGACACCAGGGCACTGCTGCGGGCAGAAAATGAAAGGGACTACTGCCGAAATCAGTGCGTGCCCGTCAGGCGGTAGTCCCCTTCGTCCCCGGAACGTGCCGGATGGGTCGCACACCCGGCTGCAATCTGCCGCTTGACCTGCTCCAGCTCGTCCCTGAGCGCATCGACAGACGCCCGATACGTCGTGACGTCGGCCTTCCGGCGTCGAGCGTTGGCGAAGCTGATCCACGCGGCGACGATGACCAGCGGGACCGACACCAGCAGGGCCCACCCGGACACAGCGAGGAAGTCGAGCGTGATCGGGAGGGCCTGCTGGAACGCACGGAAGTCGTTCACCCCGCCAACGACCCCTTCCAGCGCGGTATCCAGGGGTTCAAGGTACTCCCCCACCAGAGGCGTCCCGGCGAGCGATGGGGCGCTCAGCGACGCCATCCCCTCCGGGGACCACCGCGCATCACTGAAGTGGTTCAGGACGTACATCCCGGCAGCCGCGTTCAGCGCGGCGAACAGCAGGACGGCACCCACCGCGATCCAGTGGAAACTGCGTCGAAGCAGGAAACCGACCCCCAGTGCGACGACGGCGGATGCGATCCACGGAGAGATGCGAAGTACGTCAAGGCTCACGCCGCCCAGTAGATCCAAGGAATGCCCCCATAGAGATGAAATCGATGCCTGCTTCGGCCCTCACGCTCGGAGACCCCGCCGTCAGGCTATAGGTCCCCGCCGATCGGGGCGGGCAGCGACACCATCATGGGCAGCGGCGCGGGCCCTCGTCAGGCAGGCAGGGAGCTGAGTGCGGTCAGCGTCGCCAGCTTCTCCTCACCCGTGGGCTCGTCGGACAGCAGCGGGATCAGGGCGACACGGTCCGTCAGCGTGTGTACCGTCGCGATCTGGTCGATCTCGCTCGCCGCGCGGGCCCGCAGGAACGGCGTCTGCGGGTGTGCGGCGGCGATCGAGTTGTTGACCACCCACGCCCACGGATGGATCCCGGCCCGTTCCAGGTCGCCCTGCAGTTCCTGGGCCTCCAGCACCGGCGTCGTCTCGGCCAGCGTCACAAGAACCACCTTCGTCTGGGTGGGATCCTGCAACCGCATCAGCGGGGTCACGAACCCCATGGTGTCCCCGACCTGGCGGGCGATCTCCCGGTGGTAGGAGCCGGTGGCATCCAGGAGCAGCAGCGTGTGGCCGGTCGGTGCCGTGTCGATCACGACGAAGTGCCGGCGTGATTCCTGCACCACTTTGGAGAACTGCCGGAACACCGCCACCTCGTCGGTGCAGGGCGAGAGGAGGTCCTCGGCGAGCGCCGCACGCCCGTCGTCGTCCAGATTCCTGCCCTTGGTCTCCATCACGTGGCTTCGGTATTCCTCGATGGCAGCTTCCGGATCGATGCGCGACACCGTCAGGCCCGGGATGGACCCGTGGAGCGTCTCGGTGAGGTGCGCCGCGGGATCGGTGGTGGTGAGGTGCACCGCGTGCCCGCGCTTGGCCAGGGCGACGGCGATGGCCGCTGCGACGGTGGTCTTGCCGACCCCTCCCTTGCCCATGCACATGATGAGGCCGTGGCCGTCGAGTTCCACCTCGTTGACCAGGGCGGCCAGCGGGGCGTCCTCGACGTCCGGGACCGAGGCGGCGTCGCCCGGGATAATCCCACCGGACGACGCCGCGAACAGGGATTCCAGCGCAGGGATGCCGACCATGTTCGCCGGCTTCAGATCGAGGACGTCGCGCGGCAGCCCCGCGACCGCGCCGGGGATGGCCGCAATGGCGGCAGTCTCACGGGCGCGCAGGGCCTGCGCCAGGTCCTCGTCCCCCGCGGCGTCGGGCAGGACCCCGTTGATGACGACGTATCCGCCGCCGATCCCGATCTGGTTCAGCTCGAGATACGTCCGCTCGATCTCGACCAGGGACGAGGTCTGCGCACGGGCGACCAGCACGAGGCGCGTCCTCGCCGGGTCCGTGAGCGCCTGGACCGCCGTGGCGTACACCTGCTTGTGCTTCTCCAGTCCGGACAGCGGACCCAGGCAGGAGGGGTCTCCCTTGCCGGCCTCGAGGAAGTCGGTCCAGGACCCGGGCAGCTGCAGGAGCCGGATGGTATGGCCCGTCGGGGCGGTGTCGAACACAATGTGGTCGTACTCGCCGTAGGACCCGTCGTCGGCGAGCAGGTTCGTGAACTCGTCGAAGGAGGCGATCTCCGTGGTGCAGGACCCGGACAGGCTCTCCGCGATCCCGGCCAGCTCGGTCTCCGGGAGAAGGCCACGGACCGGCGCGATGATCCGCTCCCGGTAGGCCTCGGCCGCCTGCTCGGGGTCGATCTCCAGCGCGGAGAGACCCGGGACCTCCGCGATGTCGGTGACGGTGTTCCCGATGGTCACGCCGAAGACCTGCCCCACGTTGGAGGCGGGGTCGGTGCTGACCAGCAGGACCTTCCGACCGGCTTTCGCCAGGGTGAGTGCGGTGGTGCAGGCCACGGAGGTCTTGCCGACGCCGCCCTTGCCGGTGAAGAACAGGAATCGGGGTGCGTCCTCGAGGAACTGCATGCCCGCGGCCTAGCTGCAGCTCGAGGAGCCGCCGCAGCAGCCGGCGGACGCATCGGTCAGGCCGAGGTCAGGGCGGGCCTCCGGTTCGACGGCGGCTTCGACGGAGCCTCCGCCCAGTCCGGCAAGACGGACCAGCTGGTCACGGCTCGGGTAGGTGCCGGTCGCGACGGTCACGCCGTCGACGGTCGTGAGCGGGAGGCCCTTCGATCCGACCAGGTGCATGAACCCGCGGACCGTCTCGTCCTCCGTGAAGGCGATCGGTTCGCTGGCCAGGTTGTGGCGCGCGATATCGGCGCCGAGTCCCTGGAGGTGACGCACGTCGGCGGTCACGTCCACGAGGGACTGGTCCACGTCGGGGCCGCAGACGCCGGTGTCACAGCAGAGAGCTGATTCGTAGATGCGGATCGTGGGCATGTGGTGCTCCTTGGCATGCATAGCGGCTGGGACTCACCCCCAGCATATCGATAATCATCGATATGCCATAGGGCGCCCGCCACAGAACGGCGGGCCGCCCACCGAGAGGTGAGCGGCCCCCCGTCGTACGCCGTGGATCAAGAACGCCGTGGAGCTAGAACACGTGGATGGGGGGACGTGCAGTACTCCCCGACATACCTGCGGCCCACGCTGATGTCCTGCTCAGCAGAGGGTAGGCAGATTCGGTTCAGCCTAAAAATTGCATACCTCTGAGACTGTCGTATACGCGTCTTCGACTTCAGCGGACCGCTCCGGGTCGTTCATGATCTCATCGCGTCCTTCGCTGTTAGCCGAGGCGACGTCCGCCAGGAGCGCTAGGTGCTCCTTCAGGGGGTCGGACGCTTTCTCGGCAAGGTCCTCCAATTGCCGGCCGGCTTCGCGTGTGTCTTCGTCACCCTCGCTGCCAGCGCTGGTCACGATGGCATTCGCCTCCGAGCAAGTCTCATTCGTGGACAATTGCTCGGCTCCACAGGCAGTCAATGCGAGTACAACAAAAGCAACTCGGAGAAGCTTCTTCATCTAATCTCTTAACTTCTTGATGCGTAGTTGCATGGGACTACATCGATTGCGAGAGGCGTAAGGACGCGGTGCTGCCGCCGTTCTAGGGTGAGGTAGCGCCGGACCCTTTGCTCGGGTCGCCTGGCAGCGCTAAGCCGCACCATAGCTGGCAAGCTTCCCTGCATGTCCACTGAGGGGCTCAGGGGCTGGGGTAAGTCCATTCCCACCCAGCAGGAGCGCCTGCGTACTTGAAGACAAGAGTTCCGTTCGGGTTGGCGACATCGAGAACGACCTTGCCGGTTACGTTCTCACCCGGACCGATAGTCTGGGGCAAAACTTCCGCGTCCGGCAGGCAGCTATACGTCGCCATGGTGCCGAGATCAGCGTTCGAAGTTGTCCCATTGGGCGCAATTTCTGTGAAATCGTACGGGCTCATGTAGAAGGTTGGATTTATCGATTCTGCAAGGGCCGGCTCGGTGACAACGGAGACGTCGAGAACGAGGATGTGCCCGTTCTCGACCGGCGAGGGGTAGTTCCCGGTGCACGGCACGTCAACGGTGATCGAGTTAACGACAAAGGTGACAACCTGCTCTCCCTCGTCGGTGAGTCCGGCGCCTTCTCCAATCTGCTTGATGAGGTTTCCGCGCGTGGATTTAGCGGCTTCGGGGGCGGCGGACGTAGCTTCTGCAGTGGGCTCCGCTGCCGCGACCTCTGCTGCTTCAGTAGTTGACACTTCAGCAGATTCCGATGTTGATGGCGCCGCGGGCTCGACCGTGGGTGCCGCGGGCGAGTTAGTGCCGGTGGAGCACCCTGCGAGCAACAGTGCGGACAGGGCAAATGGCACAAGTGTTTTCTTCATGATTCCCCTAATTGAGTGCGTGCCGGTCAGTTCTCACACGGCATTTTTGAAGCATATCCGCGGATCGGACATTTTCAGGTTTACTGGCACGCAGTCGGGTTCATGTGTCGGGTTGTAGCGGAATGCGCTGCCCATGCGTTGACTCCGTCGCTTTCCTCGGCGCGGAGGTATGTGGGTAGCCACTTTCTCCCGGATGGTGCGGAATGCTGTTTCAGCTGCCACAGAACGGCGGGCCGCCCACCGAAAGGTGAGCGGCCCGCCGTCGTACGCCGCGAATCAAGAACGCCGTGGAACTAGAACACGCGGATGGGGATCTCCGCCGGGTCCATGAGCAGCCCCTCGATCTCGTCGTCGAGCCGGACCAGCGTGATGGACGCTCCCGCCATGTCCAGGGACGTGCAGTACTCCCCCACATAGCTGCGGCCCACGCTGATGCCCTGCTCGGCGAGGCGCTTGTGCGCCTGCCCGTACAGCAGGTACAGCTCGCTGATCGGGGTGCCGCCGAGGCCGTTGATCATCAGCGCCACGCGGTCTCCCTCCTTGAAGGGCAGGTCCTTCACGATGGGGCCGAGCATTTCCTCGACGATCTCGTTGGCCGGCATCATCTTCCCCCGACGGCGGCCGGGCTCGCCGTGGATGCCCACGCCGATCTCGATCTCGTCGTCGCCGAGCTCGAACAGCGGGCTGCCCTTGGCCGGCGGCGTGCACGCGGTGAGCGCGACGCCCATGGTGCGGGTCACCGAGTTCACCTTCTCGCCGATCCGGATGACCTCGTTGAGGTCCGCGCCCCGCTCGGACGCGGCAGCCACGGCCTTGATGACGAAGAAGTTGCCCGCCACCCCGCGGCGGCCGATCGTGTAGGTGGAGTCCTCCACGGAGACGTCGTCGTTGATGAACAGCGTCTTCACCTCGATGCCGTCCGCCGAGGACATCTCCTCCGCCATCTCGAAGACCATCTTGTCGCCCGTGTAGTTGTTCACCAGCAGCAGCACGCCCTTGGGAGACGCCATGAGCTTGGTGGTCTCGTACACGTAGTCGAACGGCGGGGCCGCGAACACGTCGCCCGGGCATGCGGCGTCGAGCATGCCCTTGCCCACGATCATCACGTGCGCTGGCTCGTGCCCGGAGCCGGAGCCCTGCACGATCGACACCTTGCTCTCGTCCGGGCCGTCGGCGCGCATGATGAGGTTGTACTCGGGCACGTACTTCAGGGTGTCCGGGTTGGCGAGCGCCAGGCCCTCGAGCATCTCGGGGACGAACTGCTGCGGATCATTGACGAACTTCTTCATGGGGGCTCCACATCGTTGTGAGGGTTGGACGGGTGAGGGACAGTCAGGGCCAGTCGGCCACGATTCGTTCGACGATGACGGCGACGGCCACCGCGCCGGCGTCGGGCGAGCCGATGCTGCGGGTGCCGCTGTAGCTGGCGCGGCCACGCTTGGCCTCCATGGTCGACGTCGCATCCGCGCACTCGCGGATCTTCGCGGCGAACGCCGCGCGGCACTCCTCCGGCGAGGCGCCCGCGGCGAGCTGGCGTTCGAGTTCGTCGGTGGCGGGGATGAGGGCGTCGAGCAGGGTCTTGTCGCCGAGGTCCGAGTTGCCGCGCTTCTTGATGCCGTCCGTGGCGCCGCGGAGCATGGCGACGACGGCGGCCCCGTCGATCGTGTCGGTGGTCTTCGCGGCGGCGGACGCCCTGAGGAACGCCGTCCCCCACAGCGGCCCCGAGGTCCCACCGATCCTGCTGGAGATGGCGAGCGCGATCTGCTGCAGGAACGTGGCGGCGTCGTCGCGCTTGAGCGAATCCCAGTCGGCCAGGACCTTCTCGAAGCCGCGGGCCAGGGAGTAGCCGAGGTCGCCGTCGCCCACCACGGCGTCAAGGTCGCCGAATTCCTTCTCCTTCTCGACGGTGGTCTGCGCCAGGGAGCGGACGACGTACTCGACGTCGTCGATCTTGGTGGTGCTCATGGTGTCTCCGTTCCGGTGGACGGTGCAGGGGAAGTCGCAGTCGACGAGGCGGTAAGCAGGGCCTGCAGGGTGGCGAGGGTGACGGCACCGTGGACGCCGACGCCGTGCGGGTCCTCGAGCACCTCGACCGGCTCGCCGTCTGGGTCCCCGAGCGAGCTGACGACGAGCGCGGCGCCCGTGAAGTCCTCCTCGCGGGTGAAGCCGCTGACCGTCACCACGGTGGTGAGGCCGGCGGCGACGGCGGCGCGCAGCCCGTTGCCGCTGTCCTCGACGACGATCGCGTCGTGCGCCGAGACCCCGAGCTCCCTCAGCGCCAGCAGGTAGATGTCGGGTGCGGGCTTCTTGGCGGGGACGACGTCGCCGGCAAACACCGCGAAGTGCGCGGCGAGATCCTTCCCGACGGCGTGGGTCAGGACGGCGCGGACGGCGGGTTCCGCGGAGGTGGAGGCGACGGCGAGCGTCCACCCGGCGTCGTATGCCTCCTTCACGATGCGGGCGATGCCCGGCCGGACGGGCATGACGCCGCTCTCGACGAGGCCCTTGTAGATCTCGGTCTTCCGCTTGTGCCAGGCGAGGATCGTGGCGTCCGTGGAGGTGTCGTCGTCGAGGCTGAGCTCGGCGATCAGCGCGGGGGTGAGGATGCTGCGCATGCGCTCCTTGCCGCCGCCGATCTTCACCCGCTCGGCGTACTCGTCGACGCTCCACTGCACGGGCACGCCGAACTCGGCGAAGGTCCGGTTGAAGGCAGGCAGGTGGCCGTACTGCTCGGTGTCGGCGAGCACGCCGTCGCAGTCGAAGATGAGGGCGGGCATGCTCAGCGGCCGCCCTTGCCGGCGCTGCCGAACTGCGTGCAGAGATCCGTAGTGAGGGCGACGACGTCGGCCCGCGTGTGCTTGAACAGCGACGGCGGATCCCACTTGTTCTTCTGCTCGGCCTGCTTGAGGAACGCCAGGCTGGACTGCATGTACGTCTCCTTGAGCGCCGTGGAGATGTTGACCTTCGCGCAGCCGCGGGCGATGAGGTCCGCGAACTGCTCGGCGCTCAGGCCGCTGCCGCCGTGCAGGGCGATGGGGACGCTGCGGGCCTCGACGAGCTGGGTGACACGGTTGGCGTCGAGCACCGGGGCGGCCTTGTAGCTGCCGTGGGCGTTGCCGATGGACGGGGCGAAGACGTCGATCCCGGTGGCGTCGATGAACGCGAGGGCCACCTCGAGGGTCTGCTGGCGAGACACGTCGTCGGACCCGTGGTCGTCCTCGACGCCGGTGATCGCCTCGATCTCGCCCTCCACCTGCGCCCCGTGGCGGCGGGCCTCGGCGACCACCTCGATGGTCTGGCGCTGGTTCTCCTCCACCGGGAGCTCGGAGGCGTCGAAGAGCACCGAGTTCCAGCCGACCCGCAGGCAGTCCGTGATGACCTCCCGGTCCGGGCAGTGGTCCAGGTGCAGGGTGACGGGCACCTCGATGCCGCGCGTCATGGACCGCCACATGTCGAAGAGCACGCGGGAGCCGATGCTGCGCACGGTCTTCACCGAGGTCTGCAGGATCACCGGGGAGTTGGCCTCCACCGCGCCGGCGAGCACGCCCTCCATGGTGAGGTCGTTGAAGATGTTGATGGCAGGCACTCCGTAGCGTGCCTTGAATGCCGGGTCCACGATGTCCTTCAGGGGTACAACGGCCACAATGATTCCTCCTGGTCAGGCTGTCCCTCACGGTAGGTGGGCGCTCCCGCGTTGGGTATGGGGGTTCTCCCGCCCCTGCCCTGGGGGAAATCACCACCCCGGGAAATCACCACCTCGCCAGCAGCCGACACGGGTGGTTGAGTGGGCCGCGGCCGCATGGCCTCCCACTTCAACGACGAAGGACACCCATGACACCCGGATCAGTACTCGAGACCATCACGTCGGAAGAAGCCCGCATCGTCATCGACGCCGCGGCAGCGAAGGCAACGGAGATCGGCCAGCCCATGGACATCGCCGTGGTCGACGCCGGCGGGAACCTGAAGGCGCACGTGCGCATGGACGGCGCGAACATCGGCAGCATCACCATCGCGATCAACAAGGCCTACACGGCCATCGCGTTCCAGTGCGAGACCGGCGACCTGCAGGAAGTCACCCGGCCGCACGGCCCCATCTACGGACTGAACGACGCCCACGGCGGGCGCCTCGTGGTGTTCCCCGGTGGCATCCCGCTGGTGCGCGACGGCAGCATCATCGGCGCGATCGGCGTCTCTACCGGCACCGTCGAGCAGGACCAGGAGGTCGCCTCCGCCGGCGCCGCCGCCTACCTGGAGTTCGCGATCGCCTGACCCTGGTGCTGCAGGCCCACCAGCATGGTGCGGTTCCGTGCCCCGGTCTTCCGCAGCATGGCGCTCACGTGCTTCTCGACCGTCTACACCGAGATGGCGAGCTGCGTGGCGATCTGCTTGTCCGCCAGGCCCTCGGCAAGGAGGTCCCGCACCTCGAGTTCGCGGGCCGTCAGTGATATCGCCTCGCCTGTGTCCGCCGCGCGATTTTCCGTGAGCCGCGTGAACATCGCCCCGTCCAGCAGTGCGTCGCCACGGGCGGCGGCGACGACGACGCGCGCCACCTCCGCGGGCGTCGAGGACAACGAGAAGAAGCCCCGCACGCCCGATGACGCGGCGACCGACAGCAGTTCGTCCGCGAAATGGTCGACGACGGCGACCACCGGCCGCTCGACGGTGTCCGCGTCCGCCACGCGAGCTTCGGCATATCGGGACAGCAGATGCTCGTCGAGAACGATCATGTCCGGCTGCAACAGGGACACCGTCTCCGTGAGGTCCTCGAGCACCCCAAACTCGGCCGGGATCTCTCACCAACCTAATCAGGGCTCACAGCCAATGCCGTCGTCGCCGTTTCCATCCAGCCTTGATTGCCAGGTGAATGCAGTTGGAGTCCGCTCGCCGGAGTGTTGCCGCCTGCACCTGGCAGGCGGCAACACTCCGCATGTCGCGGTATGCGTCCAGTGACTGATGCTTTCACTACACTTGAGTCGGTCAGAGCGGGCATATATGGGGGATCAATGAAACACGCGCAAATCGTTTTAGGTGCTGTCCTTACAGCAACCGTCTTAGCCGGGTGCGCCTTCGAAGGACCTGCCACATCACGACCATCTCCCCCGCAATCCTCTGCGTCGGCAAGTTCCATCACCCCGGCATCAGGAAGGGCGACGGCAACAGAGGCCGCCACATCAACCGCCACAGCTCCCAAAGTGGATCCCCCAGTAGCTCCTGCCCCTGATGGCACACGGCCGCATCCCTACGATTTCGGCGTGTTCGCGATCTCCTCCCCCGACAGTGTCTGGGATGTCACGATCACCGAAACAAACACAGACGCGACCGGGTATGTTCTGGCAGAAAACCCGTACAACCCGGTGAAAGAGGGCTGGCAATACGTTCTGGGCCGAATGAACTCGGAGGTGAACACGAACCTCAAAAGCTCCCGTGCCGGTCAGCCCACCTCCCCGAGCTCTGTCATGCCAGTCTTCATCGGCAGCGACGGGAAGATCTACGAGATCTGGAACGACGATAACTCGGCTGTCGTGCTCACCGAGGCTTGGATCAGCCAGCCCGAGATCATCCTCCAGGTAGGTGTCACCTCAAGCGGACTCTTCGCAATCCAGGTCCCCAGCACCGCCATACGCGGCGGTCACTTCGCCAGCCGCAACGAGACCAAAGGCACCCTCACCCACTTCGGCCCCGCCCAGTAACCACCAACTGGGTGAACAGAACGTGCAGTATGCCGGCGCCGGATAGCCAGTACCGAGCCTGTGTGTCTTCGGCGATCTCTCTGCCTAGTGTCGCCACTGCCCGACCAGCTGCATTTCACGGGAACCATTGAGCAAGACCAGGAAGTCGCCTCCGCCGGCGCTGCCGCCTACCTGGAGTTCGCGCTCGCCTGACCGCGGCACCGCGTCACGGTCTTATGGACGGACGGTCACCCCCACGGGACGCGCTCGGCGATCCGTTTGATGGCGGCGAGCGTTGTCGGGATGCCGTCGAGCGCCAGCTGGGTGCGGTCGGCGATCTGCGTGGGCGCATCATCGCCGAACTTCTCCTCGAACATGGCGATGCCGCCCGGCAGGAAATCCCAGGATTCGGTCAGAGTGCTTCCGGTGCCGGCCGGCGTCAGCGTGTAGCCCCAGCGGACCCTGTCGCCGCCGACCACCCAGGCGAACTCGCGGCCACGCTCGGCAGCCACGACCTGCGACCGGGTTTCCCAGGTCCGGTGCGGGAGCTCGTTGTGCCCGGTGAACCAGGAACCCACCTGGCCTGCAGCGGCGTCGTCGTCCCACCAGCACCGCGTGCAGACCGGACTCCACTCGCCGGTGCGGGTGATGTCGGAGACGAGCTCGTAGACGAAGTCGACCGACGCCTGGATGGTGATGGACTCCTGGTAGTGGCGGATCTCTGTCTGACTCATGCGCCCATTCTCACAGAGGGACTCCCTCGCCCTGCGGGAGTCCCTCCAGCGATGTGCCTGCACGCGAAACAACGAGTCGCCTCCCAGTCAGCAGAACAGTCATCGTCCCCGCAACCACTTGTCAAGGCCATGGACCACGGGGATGGCCCGGCACACACAGAGGCCCGACATCCTCGGCAGGGGAGGCGCCCAATGCCGAACTACTGCAACTGTGTCAAATACCTTAGACCTTAGGGCGTCGTCTACAAATGACCGACTAGATGGGCGTTTCACATCCACTAATAAGTCATGAGCGGGTTCGAGGCCTATTTGGTCATAGTCGAACTTCCCCCGAAAGCCCTACCTACCAGAATCGCCGAGACCAATGTCCTAGATCGCAGATAAGCAGATGTAGGGGTCTTAACTGTAAGGACGGCGCTGCCCTGCGGCAGCTGGTACGAGGGCAGCGATCCCTAGCGTCAGAAGGATTTTCACCCCGCTTGCATTAGGATCGAACTATGCCGAACCGTCCCCCATCCTCAGCGGACAGACGCAGACCTTCCACTGTTGTTGAGCCAGACATATAGTGTGCTCTAAATGGCAGCTTTCGGTGCGAGCAGCACCGTCGACCACTTAAGCTCAATCAAGAAGATACTCGATGAGCTCAAACGCATTATCATCGGAATCACGGCGGTGCGCCACTCCGAGGGAGTAGGCATGGCCACTCTCGAGCTCCAGATTTGACGGACAAACATGTGCAACTTGTAATAAATGCTGGTTGCACCTGGCGCAAAATCGGCCTCGACACCTATGGTGACCCGGCGGCGCCGTGGCGACAGAAAGAGAGTTAATATTGGGACATCGCGACTACACGACAGCCGGATTCAACGAACCCAACTCACAACACAACATAATGGCATTTGTCGGTAACGGATTCGACATCCAAGTAGCGAACGACTACCAAATGCCGATTGATACCCGGTACGCAAGCTTCTACTACTTTCTAAAGCTTCGTTCGTTCGATGGGAAGAACCTGATCCTGCAAGAAATGGAGAAGCTCCAACACCAAGGGAGAGATAACTGGAGCGATATTGAAGGAGCAATCGAAGAACTCCTTCGCGCGGAACAGGTAAGCGCTTATGACCTGCGCGAGTCACTGAGAAACATGCAAGAACAATTCTCGCAGTTTCTAGAACTGGCCGTGCCGAGTTCACTACTTACGCAGCTGGGTCTGACTTCCATGAACACGAAATCTGCCGTGTCATCGCTCCAGGAGTTCCTCCGTGATATCGACCCCGAAGAATATTCTTCGCTCGAATTCCCAACGCGAATCGACAATTTTGACGTTTTCAACTTCTTATTCGTCAATTTCAACTACACATCATTGCTCGATGATTTTGTTTACCTAGACCAGCAACAGTTCGACCCTCTTCCGCGTAAGACCGTAGATCGGAACTTCACCTTTAAAATAGACCCTGGTGGCGCCGCCCGTGATTGGGGAGATATTTTTTCTTCCTACGTCACGTCTGAAGTCGTTCACCCTCACGGCCACCAGAGCATCCCACGTTCTCTCCTGTTTGGCGTTGATACCCCCGAAAACGTTCGCGGCAATCAGGATCCGGCGCTCAGGCTTGCGAAACCGTTCTGGGCGCAGAACAACATACGATACCGTCACTTATTTGACGACACCGAACTCTTCATCGTGTTTGGGTGCTCGCTTGGCAAATCTGATCAATGGTGGTGGAGACATATTGCTCAGGCCCTCGGATCAGAGCGCACTCGTGCCGACGGAAAAGCGAAGTACACTCCAGAACTAATTCTCTACTGGTTCACTGGAGGGGATAACACGTTGGGCGCGGAAGCAGTGCGCGACAAGTTTCTTGAGTTTGCTGATCCATCCGAGCGTGACCGACTGAAGCAACGCATCCATGTTGTCCTGCACGGCGCCGGAACTGCCCGGACCTGGCTCAACACCTCGCGGACCGCCAGCTTCAACCCCTGAGGGCAGCTGGAGGCCCCTAGAAGCGTCAAATACGCTTCTAGGGGCCTCGCTTCATGTCGCTAGTCGTTTTTGTGACGCTCGGTATATTCCTCATACGTCTCGTCTGCCACAGGCTTGCTCATGAGTTCGTCTGCTTGATCGGGAGGGCTGAGGTGCGACAGGTCTGGCTCTACTACCACATCCTCGGATTCAAGCTCTTCGTGGTCGTGCATGTTTGCTTCTGTCATGTTGTGCTCCGCTTCGAGTCGAGATGGAAGAACGTACCGTTCCAACATAGATGGTGATTCACCAGCGTTCTAGGAACATGCCTAGTCAGGCCGGTTCACTGGCCCGCGCGTTCGGTGCGCCTCTCCTAGGCTAGTAGTCGCTTAGCGAGCTAGTCACCTAAAAAGGTGATCGAGGCGTGCCCGGCCGAAGACTCGGTCATCGCTCCTACGGAAGTCATTTGATCATTCACCTTGAATATTCCGTTACTCGTTACAGGCTCGGAACAGTTCTCAGGAGCCTCGGAATGCGTAAGGGGATGAAGAACCCCTGCAAAGCTGTGTATCGATTCCGCCTCCGGGAGGGTCACTGTGGCGCGTTGACCGATGTGCTCTTTTCTTAGGTCTCTAATGTCCGCGAATTCAGGCTCCCACTCGCCCATGGTTGGGACATGTCTTACGCAAACAGCGCGTATCGGTCTTACAGGTTGGCCTCAGGCCAGTGCCCTTGCCGCCTCGTAGCCTGTCGACTTCATAAAACTGTTTTGTGCCCGGTCGTACCGGCGTGTGCTGCGGGGGTCAGCGTGACCCATCGAGTCCTGGAGGTCGTGAAGCGTCGCTCCAGCGCTCAGAGCGAGGGTCGCGTAAGCGTGAGGCAGGCTGTGCGGGCTGATCTGGCCTGGGATACCTGCCACCCGAGTCAACCGCTGCGCGGTACGAAACTGCTCAGACGCACCCCACCGCTTCCCCGTGGCCGTCGTGAAAATCGACGGGCCCTCGCCTGCCGCTGTTGCTAACTCCTGCCCCGTTGACTGGAGGTAAGCGTTCAGCGCTTCCACGGCGGGAGGGGGTACGACTACCTTCTGCTGCGCTCCACCCTTGCGCTGGACGGTGAGCGTCCGGTGCCCGGTGTTGTGGCCGTAGCCGGTGGTGCTCGCGTTCAGGGCCTCGCTGAGGCGTAGGCCGGAGTACAAATGCAAGCTCACCAAGGCATGCTACCTAGGCCCACGCCGTTTCAAGTAGGGCACGACATCGTGATGGAGTCCTGGTGGTGGCGGCTCTCTGTCTGGCTCATGCGCCCATTCTCACAGAAGATTCCCCTCGCCCTGCGGGAGTCGCCTCCAAAACGGACGACAGCGTCCCTCGCTACCGAGGGGACCGGCTGCTGCGGTTCGTGCCCGCATAGACTGGGTTCTCGCGCTGGCTACGAAAGGTCTCCACATGTTGAACACCGAACGAACCGGCGCCGGAAAGCCACTCGTGCTCGTGCATGGGCTCGGCTCGAGCGTCCGCACCTGGGACCCCATCCTCCCCCTGCTGCGGGAGCACCGCGAGGTCATCGCCATCGACCTCCCAGGGTTCGGCAGCAGCAAGCCGCTCGCGGGCGAGGTAACCATCACGACCCTCACGGACGCCGTCCAGCACTTCCTCGAGCAGGAGAACCTGCGCGATGCCGATCTCGTCGGGAGCTCGATGGGCGCGCGGATCGTGGTCGAACTGGCGCGAAAGGGTCACACCGGCAACGTCGTCGCCCTCGATCCCGGAGGATTCTGGAGCGACACTCAGGTGCGCATCTTCAACGGCAGCATCACCGCGTCCATTGCGCTGGTGCGGCGCATCCAGTCCGTCCTGCCGTCACTCGTCCAGCAGGCTGCGGGCCGGACGGCATTGCTTGCCCAGTTCTCCGCGGCCCCCTGGAAGCTCGACCCGGACCTCGTCCTGACGGAGCTCCGCGGATTCGCCACCTCGCCCAGTCTCGACGAGGCGCGTAAGTCGCTCGCACACGGCCCGCGCCAGGCAGGCGCCCCCCGCGGGACGCTCAAGGGCACGCTGGCGTTCGGCTGGGGCCGGGCGGACAGGGTCACCCCGCTCAGCGAGGCCGCCGTCGCCATGTCCCTCTATCCTGACGCCACCCTGCACGTCTTCGAGGATTGCGGGCACTTCCCGCACTGGGACCAGCCGCAGGAGACAGCCCGGTTCATCCTCGATGCCACCGCCGCTGGGTCGTCGTAACTATCCTCTAAGCCCAACCCCTGGCAGGTGTGCGGGCGGCGCCGCGCCTACCTGGGGTTCGCGATCGCCTGACCCTGGCGCTGCAGCCCCACCAGCATGGTGCGGTTGCGGGTCCCGGTCTTCCGGAGCATCGCGCTCACGTGCTTCTCGACGGTCTTGACCGAGATGGCGAGCCGCGTGGCGATCTGCTTGTCCGCCAGGCCTTCGGCCAAGAGGTCCCGGACCTCGAGTTCGCGGGCGGTCAGCTGGATCGTCTCGCCGGCGTCCGTCGCACGGGTCTCCGTGAGTCGAGTGAACATGGCCCCGTCCAGCAGGGCGTCGCCGCGGGCAGCTGCGACGACGACGCGCGCCACCTCCACCGGTGCGGAGGAGAGGGAGAGGAATCCCCGCACGCCCGAAGACGCCGCGGCCGCCAGTTGCTCGTCAGTGGGACGGTCGACGACGGCGACCACCGGCCGCTCCACGGTGTCACTCTCCTGCGCCCGGGCGTGGGCGTACTCGGCGAGCAGGTGCTCGTCGAGGACGAGCATGTCCGGCTGCAGGAGGGACACCGATTCCGTGAGGTCCTCGAGCGTCCCCACCTCCCCCAGCACCTGCACGGACGGTTCGGAGGTCTCGAGGAGCCGGACGAGCCCGGCCCGCAGCAGGGGCTGGGTGCAGGCGACGAGGACCTTCCACCGTTCCCGGGACGCGTCGCCATTAGAGGAGTAAGGCACTTCGGCGCGGACGCTCGTGCCCCAGCCCGGCGTCGAGTCCACGTGGAGCTCGCCGCGCAGGAAGTGGGCGCGGGCGGCCATCCCGTGCAGGCCGAGCCGGCTGCCCTTTAGGCGCGTCGTCTCAGGGTCCTCGAACCCGCGGCCGTTGTCCTCGATGACCGCCGCGATCCCGGTGGTGTCGTAGAAGATGCCCACCCGGCACGTCCTCGCGTCGGCATGCACCACCACATTGGCGATAGCCTCCTGGACGATCATGAAGAGCTGGTGCGCCACCGCCGACGCCAGGTCGTGGGGCTCGCCGGTGACGAGGAACGTCACGTCGATCGAATAGCCCGCGTTGATCCGGTCGACTTCCTGGCGGACTGCTTCCTCGAGCGTGCGGCCGGCCAGGCTGGAGGGACCGAAGCCCAGCACCGTGCGGCGCGTCTCGAAGAGCGCCTCATGGGCGAGCACGCGGGCGGCGTCGATGTGCTGGATCGACGACGAGCCGCCGGGCGTCGCCTTGTCGGCGCGGTCGAGGTGGAGCAGCAGCGAGCCGAGGGACCGCCCGATGGTCTCGTGGACCTCCTGCACCGCGCGTTCGCGTTCACCGGCGACGGCGGCTTCCCGTTCCTTCGCGGCGGCTGCGTGGTGGAGCCGCGAGTTCATGATGGCGATGGCGGCGTGGTTGGCGAAAAGTTCCACGAGGGAGGCGTCCGCCGGGCTGAAGACGCGGCCGGGGCCGTCACTGAAGATGGCGAACGTACCGATGATGGTTCCGGCCCAGGTGATGGGGACGCCGATGACGGCGCTCCCCCACCGCGGATCGGCCGGGTCGATGTGGCCCATCGGCACGGCCGCGTACCGGTCGAGGATCACGGTGCCGCGCGTCTTCACGATCTGCCCCGTGAGGCCTTCCGTCAGCGGGAAGGTCTGGCCCTCGCGGCAGCCGAC
Organism: Arthrobacter antioxidans; assembly: GCF_023100725.1. NCBI lineage: Bacteria > Bacillati > Actinomycetota > Actinomycetes > Micrococcales > Micrococcaceae > Arthrobacter > Arthrobacter antioxidans. Next base: position 777,006 of record NZ_CP095501.1, on the reverse strand, counting down.
GCCCTGATCCACTTCCTTGCGGTAATAGCCCTCGGCCTCATGGACGATCGAGATGGAGCCGCTCTCACACCCGAGAAGGGCGGCGGCGTGCCCGAGGACACGTTCGAGGAGCGGGACCAGTTCAAACTGTCCGGCGAGGTCGCCGGCGAGTTCGGTGATGCGGTCGAGCTGCGACGGCGGGGTGTGGATGTGCTGGTTCTGGGTGATGCTGGGCGTGGGAAGCTGCTGCATGTACGGCACCTGTCTCCTGCGACCGGACGCGGCGCTGCGCTCGGGGTTTCAGGATAGCGGGCCGAGCACTAGCATCAATTGACGTCGAGTGCGTCCTCAACTGTCCGGGACCGCTCGTGCGCCCAAAGCGCGTGATCAAGCTCCGTTGGGTTCGTTTCCAAAGCTCTTGCGGCCTCGATGACGATGTGCCGCGCTTCTTGAGGGGCTACCTGCCGTCCAAGGGCTCTGCTGACCGCAGCAACAATCCAGGTGTCTGCTTTGACGCCAGGCATGCCGAGAAGCATGCAAAAGTACTCCCACGTCACTGCACCGAGACCATGGACCTTCATGTAGGCCTTCTTATGATCGGGGTTCGTTCCTTCGAGGTCCTCTGCTGCCACAACCCCGACATCCGCCAGATTTCGTGCTGCTTCCTGGATGGCTGATGCCTTGGTGCGACCGCTGATCATCTGGTCGTTGAGCAACTCCTGAAGCATTTCGGAGTCAAAGTCCGCGAGCCGCTGAAGGTCATTGGCGTCTGAATCTGGCTCCAGCGAGGCGACGTACCTCTTTCCCGCCCCGCGCACGCCGTTGTGTTCGGACCCGTAGGTGGCCTGGATCGACAGCACAGCGTCGATAAGAGCCGACTCGATCGCACCCGCCCGTCCGCCAGGCCAGGCCGCCCACTTGTCTCGGGGAAGCTCGGTCTCGATGAGAGCTAGTAGGTGGTCAACGTCCCTCACTTAGTCACATCTCAGTCTTGCTCGGTGAGTTTTCCTTTGTAAGCAGATCTACCGGGTGTGATCGCGGCTGGGGGCTGGAGGTGTACTCCTCAGGCCGAGGCACTAGCACTTTCTCCATCGAATCAACTTTCGATGCAAGGCGAAATATACCGGTCAGCAGCAGAACCGAGCCAATGAGGCTGCTGAGGCCGGCAAGCAACATCATCGCCGCAAACGAGTCATTCGCTGCCGAATAGCTTCCGAGCGAGGACAGTAGACGTTCAAAAGCTAACGCACCGATTGCTTGCCCGGCGAACATGAGGATTAAGCCCCAAGTGAGCGGACCGGCGGACTGCTTGGAAACCATGTGATCCCTATCGATAAAAACTAATGCGCTCCGGTCGGCCCAAAAACAGCGGCCACATTGCGACGGTAATTCAACTGACGTGCGGAACTATCCGCGACGCATGAAAGCCAAGAATATCAGAGCGATGGAGCAAATTGTTCGACACCACGAGGCAGGCTGCTCCGCATGTTCTGCATCGTTGGCCCAACAGTCTCCGAAGCATGCCGATCGAGTGGCTCTTTCAGTTAAAGTCCATGCAATTGCTTCGGAATGCCGACTGAGTAAGTGTCCGCGATGGACTTGGCCACTGCCTAGCGAAAGCTACTGCGCTACCGCGGCCGCCTCTGCGAACACGTCCGCAGGCATTGCGCGGTGGAGCTTCCAAGTAATCGCGATGGGCCTCTCCCCCTCGTGCTGCACGTAGTCGACCGCGCCTAAACACGTGTACGGAACAGCGAGACCCGTTTCGTCCTCGGCAACCGGCCGCGTGAAGATCAGCACGTGCGAGCCATGGCCCTTGCGGTCCAGATACCGTCGTCCTACCGGGCTAGAAGTCGATGTCGCGTTTTGTGATTCCCAGTGAAACAGCTCAGGACTGATTGCGTAGTCCTTGTACATGGTCGATGCTGAGTGATTCTTGTCGTCCTTGTTGAGAGTGACAAAGAACGCGTCCGTCGAAGATTCGGCACACCAAGCAACACCTTCACGATGTTGCACGCTCTTCCCTGACTCGAGCGAGCCATAACCGAGCGCTGCAAGGATCTCCTCCCGACGATAAGTCGCGTGCGATAGAAGAGGAACATGCTGCAACCCCATGCCGAGGCTCTTGCCCGCGTGGCGTGATGCCGCAATACCAAGGGACACGAGTTGCCGGATCTCACTGCAAACGAACGGGAATTGCCGCAGATGCTGCAGCCCTGCGTCGTACGTCGCGAACCCACCGCCGTCGTTCCACAGGGTGAAGAACAGCATGCGGGCGAAGGTTTGGTCTCGTGGACCCAGCTCGGCGGACGGCGGACACGTCGGCTCGACGAGCCGCGCATAAGCTTCTCCGCGCTCGGGATCATCGACGTGGAGGAAGCGCACCATACGGCCGAGAAGCTTCTGCTCCTCCGGGCCGGACAGAGCCAGGATCTGCTCGCCCGTTCCAGCTTCCGCCAAAGAGCCGATCAATCCAGCCAGGCGGAGGTAGCCGGTCCATGAGTCCTTGGTGCTTCGGTAAAGCTGCTTGAGGTCACTCCCGGATTTCTGCAGGTAGGAACTTAGGTCGGTCTCGCCGTAGGAGGCGATGTCCCGCACGAGTTGTGCGCGGTTAAAGCGCAGCTGGGATTTGATGTTGTCGAGCACCACTTTTTGGGCAACTCGGTCGAGGATAATCTGAGAGCCCGATGGAAGATACGGGAACTCGTCTTCAACCGCTTTTTCCAACTGCTTGCGCCCGTACCCGGTAAGGGCGCGGTATCGGAGGTCGAAGCGGAACTCCCGTCGCTGCTGACCGATGAAGTCCAACACCGTCAGCACGGACTTCCCCTCGGCCCTCCGGAGGCCGCGGCCGAGTTGCTGCAGAAAAACAGTTGAGCTCTGCGTGGGACGGAGCAACAGAACTGTGTCTATCTGCGGTAGGTCGAGACCTTCATTGAAGAGGTCGACCGTGAAGAGACAGTTGAGCGTCGCGTCGCTTAGCTGAGCGAGGGCGAGCGCGCGCTCAGCGCCGTCGGTGCTGCCGTCGATGGCGAGCGATCGAAGGCCGGCGCGGTTGAACACCTCTGCCATGTAATGCGCATGCTGCACTGAAACGCAGAAGCCGAGCGCACGCATGTCGTCGGTACTGGTGACTTTGTCCCGCACTTCGCGGATCACCTTGGCCGCCCGCGCATCGTTTCCGGTGTAGAGGCGGTCAAGTTGCGCGAGGTCGTAGTTCCCGCGCCTCCACTCCAGCCTGCTCAGGTCGACGTCGTCTGACACCCCGAAGTAGTGGAACGGCACGAGGAGGTCAGCGTCCAAGGCATCCCAGAGGCGTAGTTCGCTCGCAGTCCGTCCGTCAAAGAACTGCTGCGCCACATTCACCCCGTCCCCACGTTCAGGAGTGGCCGTCAGCCCAAGCAACTGCTGGGGGCGTAGGTGGTCGATGAGCCGGCGATAGCTTGGCGCCATGGCATGGTGAAATTCGTCAATGACCACGACATCGAATGCATCCGGCTGTAATGTCTCGACCTTGAGTGAGGCTAATGACTGCACTGATGCGAAGACATGGTTCCAGCGGGTTGGCTTGTTGTCTCCCACATAGAGCTCGCCGAACGCGCCGTCCTGCAGGACCGTTCGATAGGTACTAAGCGCTTGCTTCAGAATCTCTTGCCGGTGAGCGACGAAGAGCAGCTTGAGGCGCCGTCCAGCCGCAGTACAGAGCCGCTGATAATCGAGCGCGGCGATGACGGTCTTCCCCGTACCGGTGGCGGCGACCATCAGGTTCTGCGTGTGGCCCTTGAGGCGTTCTGACTCGAGGTCTTCAAGCATCTCGACCTGGTGCAAATACGGCTCGACTTCAAGCCCGGTTGTCGGAGCTGGCGTACCTGTTCGTCTTCCACCGTTGCGTTCAAGTGCAGCGTCAAGTTTGTCGCCATCCCGCTCAGGGTCGTACGACTGGAAGGCGCGTTGCGCCCAGTAACTGTCGAAGGTGACTTCGAACTTCTTGAGGAGATCCGGTGTGGCGACGGAGCTGAGCCGGACGTTCCATTCCAGTCCATCGACCAACGCCGCTTGGCTGAGATTGGAGCTGCCCACGTAGGCAGTGTCGAATCCGGTGTTGCGGCGGAAGAGCCAAGCCTTCGCATGCAGTCGCGTCGCCTGCGACTCGTAACTGATCTTGACATCAGCGCCGTATCGATTGACCAGCTCGTCGATAGCGCGGCGCTCAGTAGCCCCCATATAGGTGGTCGTGATGACCCGCAGCTTCACGCCCCGCTCGGCCAGTCTCTCCAGCACCGGGTGGAGAAGCCTGAGCCCAGTCCACCGAACGAAGGCACAGAGAAGGTCAACGGTGTTCGCGGACTCCATCTCCGCGCGCAGCTCTGCGGCCAGGTTCGGTTCGTCTCTGCCATTTGTAAGCAGCGCAGAATCTGACAAGGCTGTCGATGGGCGCCGCAGGTCGCGCCGCTTGAACGCACCGGGTCGGTGTACGGAAACGAGCTGCAGGAGCCCGTTATCGATCGCATCATTAGCTGACACAGCCGTTAGGAGCTTGTTCGCAAGCTGAATCCGCTTCTCCGGCTCCGCCCTAAGCAACGCGTCACCTATCACCCCGCCGAGGTGCCGTGACATGGCGGCAACAGCGTCGCTCTCTCCCAACGGTTCAACCCTGGCGTCCAGCTCAGACGCAGTAGCCAGTCGCTCCGTGAGCGAACGAGTAACAAGTGACTCGTACAGCCCTTCGGGCAGCACTTCCCGCGCCCCTCCCCCATTGATTTGATGCATCGTTTCAGACTACGTCCACGAGCCGACGTAGTCCGTCGGCGCCGCAGACTGATCAGAAATACAAGAGCAGAGAATCAGCAGCGTTCGCTACTGTGCTTGGCCAACAGCAGCATGCGCGGTACCGACTCTCTTGCACGCTGCGAAAACAACAGGCCCTGACCGTAGGTCCGTCTTCCTGACTAGCTGTCCGGTGGCAGAACTCGAAATCAGGCGTAACCGATGCTTCCCGCACCCCCGCTCCTTGTACTCATCAAAGGCATTTTTCTGCTTTGTTGGGAACATCCGAGGTGAGACACATTGCTGAGACACAACGTTGTCGCCGACTCCCCCGCCGATGCTGGCTCCGCCGACCTACTACAGCGCCCTACCCTCCGTCCGATCAGCGGATCCTTTGACTGGATGGTTGAGGTGGGCAGGCGGCAAGGCATGGTGTCGATTGTGAAGGGGGACGAACGATAGCCTCCTTGAGGCACAAAAGGATGGGTAGCATTTCGACCCACAGCAGGCTACTGCCTTCCAGAAGCACCCGAACGAGTCGAGTGTTGGCTACAAGTCTCTATCGATCGACACAGCATTGACGAACGCAATGCTTACAACGTCGGAGACCGGGAAGAAGTTAGGCAGTCTTCACATGAGGTAGCTGTTCTGGCTCTCTGAGACCATCCGACCGTGAACACGGTGGGCTTCACTATCGACTTGGCGTCAGACACGGATGCCGGGAACCCTTCCGAGCAGTCCGGCGGCCGTACTCCTGATAGCCGCACTCAGTTGACACCTGCTTCTCGGCCTGTCGTTGTGATACCGCAGTTGCTCTCATCCTGACTCTGTCATGGTCAGTGCGCGGCGAAGATTGGTCCGAATCATGCTGAGGTGTCGAGCAACGTCGACCAGGGGCATCGCCACTCGCAGGAACACGCTCAAGGGCCAGTTCGCGGCCCAACAGATCATCAACCTGGGTTCATTCCCGGGTCAGGTACGCGGGAGTCCGGCGCATTCCTTCGGCTTCCTGTTAGAGGAGCTTGAGGCGTTTGCGGGCTTCGCGCAGTTCCGCGGGTTCCTTCTTCACCGCCCAAACCGTCAGATCCTCATAGGCCAATTAACCGATTCTTAAAAATCCCCAGTGCATTCATAACAAAAGCCCCGATCAATAGACCGGGGCAAATTGTTAGAGCAGAGTTTGGGCACACTTCAAAGTGAAAACCAGCACCCTGCTAAGGATCACTGTACGTCCTCGTCGCAGAAGGTGCAAGATGGGTGATTACGGTCGAACGAAGGAGTTAAGTGGACGACAGGGTTAAGCATGTGGTCAGGGGCCGAAGTGTCGAGATCGTTTGTGGCCTCGTGATGGTCATCTTAGGCGTGTGCCTGTCCGCATCGGCGGCCACTCAAGACGGCGGCGTCGATGTGTTGAAGGTTGCGGGCGGAAACCTGCTCACCGCGCTTGGCGGTGTTTTGCTGTCCTGGGTGGCCGCCATAGCTTTCTCACACCGGGAGGCGGTGCGCCAGCTTAGTGAGCAAGTGGACGCGGTCAGTCGGATCTTGAGTCATGCTGCAACCCGCGTGAGTCGTTCAGTCGAACGCTGCCAGGCTGGCGAGGAGGAAGTGCCGACTAGCCTTGCTCTCATCCAGCAGGCCACAACGATGATTTACGGTCAGATTGACGAGATCGGGCGCCTCACGGGCCACCCGCTTGATAGCGAAGACATGACTTTCACGCTAAGTGAATTGGACAAGCTGGCGGTTAAACTTGATCGAGAGCCCGGAACCCAAAACTCCGACATCCGTGAAGATGTCGCACGCATCCTCGCTCGTGCGAGAGGGGCAAAATCAACTTCACAATCGAAGATCCCGGTTGAAGTCGAATGCCCCCACTGCGAGGTCCGAAATGTCGCGGCATTGGGAACCGAGAGTGGCGCTACTGCTCGGGTTGAGTGTCGCTCCTGCAAAAGCCCTTTCAATGTCCACAGGTCTGGCACTGGAACCGCCTTCGCCCGAACCGTACCAAGCCATGCCAATCCATCGGGGCAGACAAATCATATTCAGCATACTCCTCCGGCCCAACCGGATTCCCCTACTGCGCTGAATGCAGCAGAAAAATACCCTAGCGCGCTGAACAGCAAAGAAAAGAAAAGCCAACTCGACGACAAGGGCCCAACCGTATTTTCATCCTTCAACTGTAGCTCGTGTGGCACTGACATGACCGTCCGAAGGTCGACAGAAGATAACCCAAAGTTGATGGTCTGCACGAAATGCCTTACTGCGAACTTCGTTACACCGCAATCGTTACAAGTGATAGATGGTGGACAGTTCACGCACACCAAGGGCGTAATAGTTGGTAGGTCAGGTTCGCAACCGCTTGTTTCTTGTCCTGAATGCGATCTCTCAATTAGGTGCGTTCTGAATGACGGTAAAAGTAAATACGGGTTTTGCGCCAAGGATCGTCAATTGATGGAAGTTACCCATCCGGCGTTTGAACAGTGGCGCAACGAAAATATAGCTTGAGCAAAGTTTTGCTCCAGATCGCGTTGTAGGCGGTACACCACGATTAGGGCGACGACACCTCCGGTACCTGCCGCAATGGTGTGCGCCAGCCCTGGTCAGGTCGGCGGGCGTTTCCTGGGCACCGGCGTTCAAGCGAGGCATCAAATCCACGCAGGAACAATCCCGTAGAGGACGGTGCGTGCCAAGGCACCAGTGACCACGGCACCATGCCTATGCTCCTCCCCTCCCAACCCACCACCCTGACTAGCATGTCCAAGCTGAGGATCCTTTGACTGGACCGCTGATAAACGGTTGGAGACCTGCCCGGATGCGTCTGGACGGGGTAGCAAAATCCGTTGCACTCACTGCACGCCGTCGACGACACTTCACACGCGACTTGTGCACCACCCTTGAGCGCGCATGCCTGCTGCACAACCACGCGGTGCTCAACGGGTCCTTTTTGCGCGATGGTCCGCCGTGGCATCGAGTCCCAGATATCATCCGATCATGACTGACTTAGATCTCCTCGTGACAGCCATCACTGAGGATCTCGGCGATCCTTCCGACTGGAGGGCCCCAGTAGAGTTCCGCGACTCCCTTGCTCTTTGTGCCCTGAACTCCGCCTACTCCCTGCGCGCGAGTTCGGCCGCAGCGACGAATGTCCTTGTCCGGTACCGTGCGCTTCGCCCAACGGCAGACACCGACAGTGGTCCAGACCTAATAGAAGCCATGGATAGCGCAGGTGGCCCCGCAGACTTCGCCCGAGACGTCCTGCGCAACGAAAGTAAACTTCCCGGTACGAACCGTTTGCGCCCTGAGGGCATTTACGAGGGCCTCTCCCGGCTCGCAGCTCTGGACACCGCAGTGACGAGCACAGAACACCTGCGAACCGCCGCGACCGACGGAAGTACCTCCGCAGAGACAGCATGGCTTTCAGTCAAGGGCTTCGGCACGCTTGCCTGGTCATACCTGATCATGAACGCAGGAGTCACCACCGAGACAAAGCCAGACGTGATGGTGCAGCGCTACCTCACCCGAGTTCTTGGCGATGACAACATACTTACCGCCCCACGAACACGGCAGCTCCTTCAAGCCGCGGCCACGAAGCTCGCTGTTGAACCCCGGGACTTGGACCGAGTGATATGGCTTCACGAGAGTCCTTCGAAGTAGTCTCCGGGTTAGAGATGCTTGAGCGGGACCTCTACGGCGCCCGCTGTAACTTTTCCTAGACGGCGAGCTTCTTTATGCGGCAGTGGCGGGTGCACTGCGTTACCGAGCAGAGACGGTGAGCGCGACGATCCTCTGTTGGATGTTTTAAGCTGCATCCGCTCATCATTCGAGCCGATTGCAGTTGGCTGCGCGGTTGCTAATACGATCACAGAGAACTTCTAAATAGGTGGCAAAATGAATCGCACCAAGCAGCGACTTGAACTCACTTGGTACAACAAGGACCTAGCTCTTATCCCAGCAGAGCACGGCAAGTATGGGTACGCCTGGGTGAGTCCAAACGATCCGCGGTACTGCCAGACCCGCCCACTGATCCTGACTGAGTACGTTGAGGGCCGGCAGGCGGACAAGGCTGATGACCAGTTCTACAGTGATCGAGCCGACCTTGAACCGCAGACGCAGAACCTGTTGATAGTTGGCGAGTCCGGAGACGCTCTGGAAGCGCTCACCCGTGTGCCGGAGCTGAAGGACAGGTACGTCGGCCAGGTGAAGTGCATCTATATCGACCCGCCCTTCAACACTGGCGAGATGACCTTCGGCAACTACGAGGACAACCTCGAACACTCAGTGTGGCTCGGGATGATGCGGGACCGACTTAAGCATCTGCGCAAACTCCTCAGCAATGACGGAACGATCTGGGTCCACCTAGACGATACTGAGAACCACCGGATGCGGTTGCTGTTGGATGAACTGTTCGGATCAGGGAACTTCGTTGCGGAAGTGCAATGGCAGAAAGCGGATTCGACCAGGAATGATGCGGCTGGCCTCTCTTCTGACCATGACACGATCCTCGTTTACAGGAAGAGCAGTCGCTGGACCCCGAATCGTTTGCCGCGCACTGCTGCGTCCAACGCCCGCTTCTCGTCTTCAGACGGAGACCCCATACCGTGGTTCGACGCGGACCCAACCGCTCCAGGGGCCGAAAAGCATCAAGGGATGGTCTACGCAATCCAGCACCCGATCACCGGAAAACTTGTCTATCCCGCGCGGAACCGGTGCTGGTGGACTGAACAAGCTGCCCTTCTATCGATCATGTCCGAGTACGCCCCTTACGAACTCCGAGACATTCAGGACGATGTCACCCGCGCAAAGTTATGCGGAACTCAGACGGTAGACGTGCGTGAGGGGGTGCCGGCGATCATGCTCGCCGTTCCACTTGAGGAGGCCGAAGTGACCGCCCGCCAAAGGTATGAAGAAGGCAATTGGCCAGCGGTTCTCCTTCGATCTGGAGGTACGGGCGGGTTAGGACGCAAGGCGTATGCGTCTACTCAGGGCCTTACACCATCCACTTGGTGGAGTAATAGTGCTGTTGGGCATAACAGAGAAGCGAAGGCTGAACTCAAAGCACTGTTTCCAGGAGCTATTCCATTCGCAACACCAAAGCCGGAGCGCCTTCTGGAGCGCGTCATCCATATCGCAACAAATCCCGGAGATATTGTCCTCGACGTTTTCGCGGGGTCAGGAACGACGGCGGCTGTGGCGCAGAAGATGGGGCGGCGATGGGTTACCTGCGAATTGATAGAGGACACCGTCGAGAACTTCACGCGACCACGGCTACAAAGGGTCATTAACGGTGATGAACCGGGCGGGGTCACTAGGGTTCCAGGGGAACGAATCGCGGCCATCGACGTGGAACTCCCGGATGGCATGACTGCCGATGAGGCGCAGCGATTCACTTCCCTGCTCAACAGGGTGATCAAGAGTGATGAGGAGCTGAAAAAGTCCTCGGTGGTCAAAGACCTGAAGGCACGAACCAAGACCACGAAAACTAAGAACGCTGTCAATTGGCGAGGTGGTGGAGGATTCGACGTCGCCCGTCTCGCTCCCCCGTGTTTCGACTATGACGAAGAGCTGGGCGTCGTGACGCTGACCGAGGCGGCTGAAAACCTCGAGGCACTGACGGCCTCCGTTGCCGCAAATCTGCGCTTCAAACTAACCCCGGAACATCGAGTGTTCCACGGAGTTCAAGGCCGGATGCGCCTGTTCGTGACCCGCACCCCCCTCACACCTGAATTCGTTACAGAGATCGCCTCGCACCTTGAAGAAGGTGAAGGATTAACGATTGCTTCAACGGTGATCCTCGACGGTGCAGCCCAAGCATTGAGGGAGTCCGCTCGGGGATCTCGCGTGCTTCACGTTCCGCAGGATCTGTTCGTCGCCGAGAAGGAGAACGCCCGATGATTTCTGGATTGATTCACGATCCGGCGCTTGTAGAGGCGATCAGCGCACGCTTCGATCTGCGTAAGCCTGTCCAGCTGGCTTTCGAGGCCGCCATCCGGGCGTTAGCTAACGGCCACGATCCGGCCGTGCCGATGGTTCTAGATCTGGCTACCGGCGTCGGCAAGACGTACGCTATGGCCGCCATAGTGGAGTACTTACGCACCCAGGGCGTCCGTGACGTGTTGATCGTGACGCCGTCGGCGATCGTGCAGTCAAAGACTGTCGCAAACTTCAGCCCTGGCCATTCGAAGTACATCGAAGGATCGCTTGTGCCTCCCTCAGTGGTGACGCCGGCGGATTACGACACTTGGACGGAGCGTTCTGGCAGGGATCGCCTTTTCGGTGGAGGCGAGGACTCAGTACAGTTGTTCATCCTGAATGTTCATCAGCTCACACCGCCGAAGACCACTGACGGGGAGACCACCGGCACTGGCAAGGATGCGGTCAGGCGCGCCTTTCGAACCTTTCGGGAGTCATCTGGGAATCCTCGTGACTACCTAAATAGCCTCGATGATCTAGTTATCATCGCCGATGAGCACCACCTCTATGGAGACACAGCCAAGGCATTCCAAGCTGGCATAAAGGATTTGGATCCCGCAGCCATCCTCGGGTTAACTGGTTCTGCCTCCGAAGACGATCACGTGCTCTTTCAGTACTCCCTTAAAGAGGCAATTACTGAGCGCTATGTGAAGCGACCCGTAATTGCATTTCGCAAGGGAGGCTACGGCGAGCACTCGGAGGAACAGCAGCTCCGTGATGCTTTGACCCTGCTACGGGTCAAGGATGATCACTACAAGGCATACCAGAGCGCCAACCCTGAGGAGCCGGAGGTCAGCGCTGCCTTATTCGTCCAGTGCGCAGACGTTGCACACGCCACGCAAATCGCAGATTTACTTAGAGGGGCGGAGTACTTCGGCAGCACTCAGGCGGTACTGCAAGTCGACAACGAACACAACGATGAGCAGACCCTCGACCGGCTAGGGACGATGGACCAGCCGCACTCCCCGGTGCGAGCTGTGGTCTCTGTGAACAAGCTAAAGGAGGGATGGGACGTCAAGAACGTGGCTGTCATGGTCACTCTGCGGGCCATGGCTTCCGAAGTTCTAACTCAACAGACTCTTGGTCGCGGATTGCGGCTCCCCTATGGAAGGTGGACTGGTGACGGTCACATCGACCAGCTAGACATCGTGGCCCATGAGTCCTTCCGCAACCTACTCAAAGCCGAAGACGTGCTCAAGTCATTTGGCATGGAGTCATTGCTCAAGAACACTCCCTCTGGGTCCACGCCAGGCACGAAAAGTGCTACCACCGAACCGGGACCTGACCCTTTGCGGGCCGACCCCAATACCGATGGCACAAGCGAAACGCAGCCCGCCGCGCAGACTGCAGTCCCTCATACTTCGCAGGGCGGTACCGAAATCATCAGCGTCGCCGATGGTTCCGTGGGGGTCATCATTCTGGACGATGATGCGCAGCTTACACCAGAACCAACGCCCCTGCCGGTGAAGGTCAAGATCAATCAGTCATTCGAGGGCACTACATTTAGCTTTCCCAGCACGACACTGTCACGCGAGACCGCACCCTTTAGCTTGTCAGCGATTTCTGACACGACCGTGGAAGAAGCAGCTCGTAAGGTCACCGACCAAGGCGGAGTGCTCTTGCGGGAGGCCATCATCATTAAAGGCAAGGTGCTCTCGACCTTGGCCCAAGAGGACGTCAAAGTCTCCGGGCTTTTTGTCCCAACAAACGAAGTCGTAGCCTCTCTCGTACAGACTCTCGTCGCTATGAAGGTGATCGAGCCGTCTAAGGTGAATCTGGCTCAGATAAAGAACCGCATCGCTCCCCTGATGGTCAGCAGCGCTCGGATCGATCGTTGGTCAAATAAGGCTCTAGCGTCAGCGGCTTACTACCTGCGAGAAGTCGTTCAACGCGCTGCTGCCGAACACTCCCAACGCCTAGGCACGACGACGACGGTTCGTGCCCGAACCATACCTATCGAGACCGAGTACCAGTTGCCGCTGGGCAAAAACATCTTGGACCTGCTCTCCACGGACACGAAAGGCGAGGGATTTAAGCGCTTTGAACACTACGGTCCCTGGGACAAGGGCTTGTTCGAAGCCGCAGCCTTCGACTCATTCAGCGCCGAGTACCGCATCGCTGCTCTCCTGAACCGATCAGGCGAAACTGACTGGTGGATGCGGCTTTATTCACGCCATAAGGCAACCATCGCATACACCACAAGTAACGACTACAACCCCGACTTCGTCGCGAAGGATAAAAAGGGATACCACTGGATCATCGAAGGCAAGTCCGAATCCGGCAAGGATGACCACACCGTCCAAACCAAGCGAGCCGCCGCGGAAGAAACCATTCGACTCCTACTTGGACATCCCGATTTTGCAGGTCAGAAATGGGGGTACATCATTGCCTACGAATCTGATGTAGCCAGAGCAGAATCATGGGAGGACCTTCGGGCAGCGACAAACCCAGTCATGACTAAGGAATACGGGATCTAAACCGAACTAGAGATACGAAATGACGAACAAGCTCGTTCACCAGCGCACAACGCCACTTGCCTGAGTAGCGTCGGTCTATGGATGAAATTCTTGGTAGTACCTATCGAGTTCGACTCAGGTCGTTGCAATGGGCCACTGATCTGGTCCGGGAACTGCGGCACTCAGAAGACATCGATGCTGTATCGGTAGCTGCACACTGGGCGTTGGACGCCGTGTACGACTTGTTCGAGGTCTACCGGCTAGCAACGCCGATCGGCAAGAACCACGACGCCTGGCTCGAGAGAAATGATGCGAAGACGGTCGGTGGCCTGATCTTCATTCGAGGGGAGAAGACCCATCAGGCTGCGCAAGTCGGTGGACCAAATCCCTTCAAAAAGTATTCGGACGACTTCGCGGATTTCGCCAACTTAACCAACTGGGGCTGGGCAAAGGCTTCAACGAAAGATCCCCGGTACGAGCGACGCCTGCAGTGGTATTCCCAAAACGTAGTCGGTCGCGCACTATGGGTTCCGCTCGATCATGCTTGGCACTGGTTCGTAGAAAACAGTCCGGACAAAGTTCCTGGACAGGACGCCCGGCTGGTACCGGGCTGGGTTGAGGGCGTGCATCCCATATATAAACAGTGACGTGGTAGTGGTGTGCAAACGGGCTCTTCACGAACTAGGGTGTGGTCGTTTGAGCGTCGGTGCCGGCTGATTGATTACCCTGGCAGATTTGAGGGGTGAGTGCGATCGGGGTGGATGAGCACGTGTGGCGTCAAACCCGGCGCGGTGACAAGTACGTAACTGTCGTTATTGATCTCACCCCGATCCGCGAGAGGAGAGGCTAATAGATGCGAGCGAAGGATGAAGAGGTGGGCGTCGCGCTGCCCTCGCGGGCGCGGCTATTCCTCGCATTGCTCGCGCGCTGTTTCATGGCACTCTTTTTCGCGGGGTTGACGGTCGCGGGCAGTCTCCCACTCGTGATCGTGATCTCGGGTGATCCTGCGATGGTCGACGCCACCGGGATCGTTTTCGCCATCGCCTTCATCGTGGCAGCGAGTAGCTTAATCTTCGCCCTCATGGTGTATGGGATGCAGAAGACCACCGCAGTGAATCTGCTGCCTCCACCCCATCTCCCTGAGGACGATGAACAGTGAGCGGCCTACAGATCGCCGTCATCGTCCTGTTCACTATCGCCGGGCTCCTCGGACTCGTTGGATTCGTTTATACGGTGCGAGGTATCCCCTCGGCTTTCAGGGCCTGGTGGGAAGCGGTGAGCGGCCCGCAGATCACAGCCACAGATGAGGAATTGCTCGCGTTACGCCCGGTGTGGCCGCTCAAGACCCGGCGATGGCCCACCCCGATGCCGTTGGAGGGGGATCGAATGAGCAAGGTTCGGTGCCTTGCCTACGCGCGCCTGTCTGGCGCTCGTGCCCGCTCCTTCCGCTACTCAGCCGAGGCCCTGATCGTTTTGATGGCCGCCGTACTGGGTCTTTTGCTTCCCGCGCTCGTGCGCACTTGGGGTGACATCGTGGCGGCGCGGGATGTTGGGCTGTCCGAACTCTGGAGCTATCTCGGCGTCATGGGCGTCGCCATCGGTATCGCGGCCGCGTTGGCGCTGAGGGCTCATTCGGAAGACCTGGAGGTTGCCCGCACCTACTACCAGCAAGCAGCGCGGGTGTCCTCGCGCACGATCCTGGAGCCGCCAGAACAGACCTCTGCAAGCCGCTCAACCTTGCTGCGGCTCTTCTTCCGTTGACGGCCATTATCGACTCATCCCGAACAGCCGATGCTGAGGGCAGATTTGCTGCTCAAACTCAGGTTTGCAGTGATGGGCTGAATCTCATTCTGCCGGTCTGAGAAGCAGCCAACCGCTTCGCCACGTAGCGGCTAGCGTCCGGCGCTGCCCGTACAGGACATACACGCCGGCCTCGGTGCGGTGAGCGACGACGGGCTGCAGGACGCCGTGCTGCTTGATGGAGGCCAGGAACTCAGGATCAAGTCGGACGTCAGCGCGGACATTGGCGTCGATGGTGAGCTGGGTCGGGTCGAGGTGCTCGAGGACGGTCGTCGGGGTGGTCATAGTTATTGCTCCTTGGGTCACGAGGTGGGGTGGGAGCCTGTGGTGGTGGCAGGTGGTGGTCGGCTCTTCCCCCGTTGCTTTTTGCCTGCTGGCGAGCTCGCTCGCTCGTCCCCGACGGAGCAGTGTTCAACCCGAAGGGCGGAGACGGACAGAAACCTCGAAGGAAATAAGCGACGTAGGAGCGCCGGAGAGGTTTTGTGGCCGGCTTGCGTCGGCGTAGCCGATTGACGCTGCGGAGCGGGGGGGGGGGGGGGGGGGGGGGGGGGGGGGGGGGGGGGGGGGGGGGGGGGGCACAATCCGCAAGGACAGCAGCAAAAAACGCCAGGGTCGGGTGCGACGAAGGAGCGCCCGGGCCTCATCAGGCCGGAGCGAAGCGCAGGACCACTGCCCTGGTTGGAGCGCCAGCGGAAACCAGGGCAGCACTAAACCGCTGGCTACCCGGCCGCCTGCCACCCGCAGGAGCCATGGACGGCGGGGCAGGGCTGCGGCAGGATGAGCGGATGGGGAGCGTTTTGAAGATCGGCACATTAGCAGCGGCATCACTGGTTTTGGCGGGGTGCTTAGTGCCGCCATCCTTTATTGAGGCGGAGAAGCGCGAGCTGCGGGATAGTGCCAGCGCCTACCAGCAGGACGCCCTTGAGGACCTTGTTGTGACGGAGTCCGAGTACCGCGACGCCGTGGCCCGGACACGCTCCTGCGTGCAGGACAAGGGATGGGGCGTCGGCCCCATCGAGGAGAATGACGGCAACCAGCTCGGATTCACTGCCTCCTCCACCGGCGACGACCAACCGGACGACAAAGAAATGCGGGCCTGCTACTCCGAGTTCCTGGATCCCGTCGCGCGGATGTGGGTGTCTCAGCGGCAATCACTCACCGGCTGATCGACGCGATCGAACGCGCACCTGGTGCGGAAGTACGCTCTGACTGGATCGGCTCGCTCCTGGGTCAGCCGCCACCGGGTTTCGTCATGCGGGAGGAGCTGATCATGCTCACCGCGGCCGAGCTCGAGGTCGAGAACTGCCGGCCAACCGACTTCCCCGAACCACGCCGGGTGTACGCGTGGGTCCGCTAACCCTGAAAAGCGTTCCGCGTACAGGCCCACACGATCGCGTACACACGCACGGCGGTGAAGATCCGGTTCTTCGAGCCCGTCATCAAGATTCCGCGGGGGGCTGGGCATGGCTGAGTGCGGGGCTTTGGCTTAGGCGACGTAGTCCTCGCTCTTCGCGCGCTCGATACGCCGCTCGTCTCGGCTTCCAATCTGGATGGCAGGAAGGTCTCTGAGGTGATGGGCGCCCGAATGGTGCTCGGCGTGGTGCTCAGTGCCTCAAGGCTCGATCGCGGGATTGTCGGATTGCCCAACCGACACGGTCGCTCTGAGCGAAGGGGCAGACCATAGGTCGAACCCTTGCGGCAGGATTATCTGGTGGAGACTTTCAAGCGGACGCCGCTGCAGCTGTTCAACCTTCCCCAGCACTTCGTCATTCCACTTTTCCAGCGACCCTACGTGTGGAAGGAAGACGAGCAGTGGGAGCCGCTATGGAAAGATATCCGGCGGGTCGCAGAGCTGCGCATCAGCAACCCACACCTCTCTCCAAAGCACTTCCTGGGAGCCGTCGTGCTCCAGGCGCATGAAGCCGAGAGCACACGCCTCACCACGTGGAATGTCATCGACGGCCAGCAGCGCCTAACCACGCTGCAACTGCTCGCCGACGCTACGTGCGCCATCTTCGCGCAGGCTGGGCTTTCACGGTACGCCAGTCAGCTCGAAGGCCTCACACACAACGCGGAGAGCTTCGTCGAGGACGATGAGAGCCCGCTCAAGGTTCGGCATCTCAACAACGATCACGACGCGTTTCTGGAAGTAATGACTGCTGAGCCCCCGATTGACCACTCTGATCTCAGGCACCATGAATCCCGGATCGTTCATGCACATCAGTACTTCACGACAGCTGTCACTCAATGGCTTGGGAACCCCGATACGGACAGCTTCGCGACGAGGGCCAAAGAACTCGCCGGCGTCCTGCTCGATGACCTGCAGCTCGTGACCATCGAGCTCAAGGCTTCAGAGAACTCCCAAGAAATCTTCGAAACGCTCAACGCCCGCGGGACTCCACTGACGGCCGCGGATCTGATCCGCAACTTCGTGTTCCAGCGGCTAGAAGCCGAGGGCGGAGATACCAAGAAGGCCTACCGCGAGGACTGGCCGTTTGAAGCCAAGTTCTGGACGAAGGAAGTGAGCGTCGGCCGCTACTTCGTAAGCCGAAGCTCACTGTTCTTCAACCAGTGGTTGATCTCGCGCACCGGTGAAGAAATCAGCCCGCAGTCGACGTTCACAAGATTCAAGTCGTACGTCGAGCTCACTGCCGGACACAAAATGGTCGACCTACTCGCCGTGATGAAGCAGCAAGCGGCGCTGTATGAAACATGGACTGAAACCTCACTCAGGTCTGACGGGAACCTCGGCGCCGTCGAGATGGCGTTCCACCGCATGAACGCCGCCGGCATAGAGCTTCTCAAGCCGCTCACGATCTGGCTGTACGAACCCGGCAGGGACCTTCCACAGCGCGTTCTCGACGCCGTTATTGGTGTCACAGAAAGCTGGGTCATCCGTCGGCAACTGCTTCGCCTCACGGGCTCCGATCTCGGCCGTATCGTCGCCGAGATCATCCTCGTCAACGCAAACGTCAACGCCGGCGATCTAGTCGAGCGCGTCACAGGGCAGCTTGCCCGCCTCAACGTCACGAGCACTTACTGGCCCGGAGACGATGAGATCAGCATGGCGCTAAAGGATGAACCCGTTTACCGCCGCTACCCTCGGCCTCGCCTGCGCATGTTCCTGGAAGCCATCGAGAACAACTATCGAGCCGAAACCAGACAGGCACAGGTCGTGCGATCCGGGCTCCCGATTGAGCACATTCTTCCGCAAAAATGGCAGGATAATTGGCCCGCCGACACCCTCGAAGAACAGCAGGATCGCCAAGCTCATGTGCACCGCCTCGGTAACCTGACACTCCTGACGGCTCCGCTCAACTCGAAGGTCTCGAACGGCCCGTGGTCAGCTAAACGCGACGCGATGCTCAAGCACAACACGATCAGTCTGACGGGGCGTGTGGTCGCTGACACCGAAGGAATGGCGTGGGGTGAATCGCTCATTGACCACCGGACAGACGTCCTGGTCGAAACACTTCTCAGGGTGTGGCCTGTACCCGAGGGACACAAAGGACAGGTTGTTGACCCCCAGACGAAAGCGGAAGATTGGGTCCAGCTCAAGCACCTGATAGCTGCTGGTCTCATCAACCCGGGAGACAAACTCATCGCCACGCACCGCGACTTCAAGGGCGTCGAAGCGCTGGTCACGTCGGACGGATCGATCGAACTTGATGGCAGACGTTTCACCGCCCCGTCACCGGCCGGCCATCACCTGCGCAAGAAAACAACCAACGGCTGGTACTTTTGGGCCGTCGCGGACGGACGTCGATTACGAGACGTCCGCACACAGTTCCAAAGCAGAATGACTTCAACTCCAGACGACACAGAACCCTGAGCCGGATCACGGGAAAAAATGGTTTACGTTGCCCCCGACGTACTAGCTAAACGAGCCGAGTGACCGCCCGAAGCACCGGGCGATTCATTGACGAAGCTGGTCAACGACTGCCGGTCCCCTGCCAGCCGGGCAGGACCTGGTCGAGTTGCTGAAGTCGATCGGGTCGTAGCCGGCCCTTGCGTCTCCAGGTCCGTTGCCGACCCAACCATACGGCGAGGACTGTTTCGTCGGGGTGCCGGTCGCGGTCGTAGATCGGGAAACGGCCGCTATCGGCCCAGAATTGCCGGACTTCTTCGAGGCGCCGCTCCCACAGCGCGTCGGCGTTACCCCTGCGGGTGCCGATCCAGTCCCCCAGCGCATTGAGGGCTTGAGTTCGGTCAGGGGTGAGGGTGCCGGCGTCGTGGTTCCTGCGCTGGTTCTCCACCCACCGGTACAGCACGCGACTGTCCTGGCTGTCGTTCTGCGCCGGGATCCTCCCGTGCTCGCGCACATGGGCTGTCAGGCGGGCATAGTGCTCCCACCACGCCTGCTCCCGGGTCCGGCGGCGGTGCTTCCTGTTCGCCGGCCACGCGGGTTGATCATGGATCAGCCAGCACCGGTCGAACCATGCCGGGTCGCGTTCGATTTGCCGGTCGACGGCCCGGGCCACGCGTTTTCCGGCGACCCGGCACCAGGCGGCGATCACCGACACGGGCACGCCGCGGGAGTACATGAGCAGCCACTCCTGCCGGCTTTCACACGCCTCCCACAGGCCCTCCTCCTCGGACAGGGTCGGCTCATCCACGCCCGCGGGAGCTTTCGTCAGGTCGTCTCGACGTTCCGACGGCGTCTCCATCGGGTCAGCAGGGGCCTGGGTGGGGGTCTGCATCGGCGTCAGGTCGCACAGTCCGGGTGGTAGGCGGGGTGTGGGCCCAGGGTAGGGCAAGCAGCTCGAGGATCTTGCCTCTGCAGTCCTCATCCCCGGCCGGCTCATACCCCCAATCGACGCTCTGGACGTGTCCGATCAGGCGGCGTTTGACCTCACACTCGGCCAGCAGCCGCTCCCCCACCTGGGCCGGCATCACCCCGGCCCCGGCGAGTACCTGCAGATCGTCGGCGACGCGCGCGAGGATGAACGCGGCCAGCTCATCCATCGGATCCTCCCGGCCGCCGGATCCCGATTCGTCTATCCGGTCCAGCTGGTCCGTCTGGCCTGTTTGATCCCTCTGGTCTGTCTGGCTCGTGCTGTTCGTGCGGTTCATGGTGTCGAGGGTAACCAGAGGACACGCGGGGCGGGGGTGCGGCGCACCCACGTGTGGACGGCTTTGAGCTCCACCCTCACGGGCTCCACCCGCCCACACGTCGATGCCCCACACCCCTTGTGTCAGCAACCGTGCCCGGCTGTCGGGTTCAGCTTCCTAAATATTCGAAGCTGTGTTCTATTTTGAGGAACCTGTCCGAGGGACGGCAGGACGGATCAGGAGAAACACACCCATGGCAACCACGACCACCCACCGACGGAACACCACGCACCCACATACCCCCGCACAGGGCGCCAGGGCGGGCGGCACGACGGGCAGTGGGTCCAATGGTGGAACGAAGGATGGGCCGGATGGGCAGGGTGCGTGGCAGGTGCTCAATGAGACCGCGGCCGTCCAGTTCCTGCCCTCCGGGCTCCCGTTGGCGCTGCGCTGGCGGGGCGGCCTCTGGCAGGTCATCGGCGCCCCCGCCTCCTGGTCCAGCCCGAGCAACCAACCAGGACCCGCCTCTACCCCTACTCCCCTGCACGAAGCTCGTGGCAATGCTGGCACCCGGTTCTGGCGGTTCCAGGCCCAGACCGGGCCGGCGTCCCCGGTCCTGGAATTCGAGATGAGCGCGGACCCCCGGTCGACGGACTGGCGGTTGCGCCGCGTTACCACCGTCGACGGCTTCTGACAGCACGCCAGCCAACGCCGGGCACTCCCACCGGCTCCCTGATCAGTTCACGACCGATGCCTCTATTGGGTCCGGCCGGGGTGTGAGCGGTTCGTATCGGACCGGTACATACCGTAGGCGGTGGAGTGAGTAACAGGTGATGGGTCAGAGCCGAAGATTCCAAAGTTTTTACGCCCGGGCGATGGATGAGCGGATCGAGGAGTTCGTGATGCGCGAGGAACTCATCATGCTCACCGCGGCCCACCTCGACCTCGACCTCGACCTCGACAACACTCCTGCCACCGATTTCCCGGAACCCCGCCGGGTGTACGCGTGGATCCGCTACCCCTCCAAAGCCTTCCGCATCCAGGCCCACGCCATCTCCTACACCAGGACCGCCGTGAAGATCCGGTTCCTCGAATCCCTCATCCAGATCCACCGGGAGGGCTGGGTATGGCTCAATTCCGTCAACCCCGTCCCCGCCAACGAATTCTCTAACCCATCCACAGACAAATCCTCCGACGAACCCACTCCCCAGCGCCAATGACCCACACCACACGCCACCGATAATTTCTTGTTAGTCGCGCACCGATCGTGAAATGTCCGAGCCGCCACTGATACTGATCCAATCGGCCCGATCCACCGGCATAAGGACCTGCATGGACAACTATGCGGAGTTCATCGAGCGCCTGGACACCGCCTCCGCCAAGCTCGCCGCTCGGCAGGCGTCGCTGCGACCATGGAGTCGATGTTCCGCACGAGGACCGAGTGGCGCAGTAAGCGAGTCGCCGTCGTCCGCCGGCGCAGCGATGAGATCGAGAAGTCGCTCACCGATCTCGCGCGCAGCAGGCTCAAGCTGGAGACGTCCCGGATGCTGTCCCGCGAGCGGGAGAACCTCCGCAAGGTGATGACCGATATCTCCGGAAGCCTCGAACGATCCGTCGCGGCTGATATCGATCCCGGAGTAAGGGAAGACCCTAATAGTGCACGTGAGGCGATCCTCCTGGCCGAGGCCCTGCTAGAAGTGAAGGCGAATTGAGGATGGCACCGGCGAAAGTGAACCAGGAGGTCATCATCGCTTTCACGTCGAAGGAGTGGGATGGTAGGGCCGCCAAGCAGGTGCCGAACATGTTCGTCGGCTTCATCGTGATCGGCTATGTGCTGGGGCTGATCCTCATGATCTTCATCGCGCCCCTACGGAGCTTCAATGCGCTGTCACTGTTCGCCGTCGTCACCTCGGTTCTCTTTACGGCTTTAGCGATCAGCGGCGAACGGTCGAGGCAGCAGAAGTTCCTGAGCGGAGTTGCCGCGACCATCAACACGACGATCCTCGAACTGACCGGCAACCCGCAGGACCAACTGCCCCTGGCCAAGGTCGAGGACCTCGTAACGCACGGCCAACGCATTCCCCTGCTGGTCAACGGAGTGTCGGGGCTCCAACTCACTGCCCTCCGCGAGACGCCACCCCAGCCGCCACAATTCATCAAGAAGGACCAGCGGATCGTGTCGACGGCGCCGGACGCCGTCGTCACCACGCGCGTGGTCATCACCATCACCCCACCGGAGTACGGCATCACCAGCTTCGACAAGCTCCTTGCCGCCGCCCACACGGCAACATGACGGGCCGACCGAAGGACGCGCGGCGGGAGCCCCACCGCCCCTAGGCTTGCGGCATGACCGCTCCCCGCGCTGAGATGCCCCATGCCTGACCCGTCCCTGCTCCGCCTCGTCAACGGCGTCATCTGGCCGGGATTCACCGGACGAACGGTCCCGGCCTGGCTCGACCGAGAGCTGCGCGACGGGCTGGCGGGCGCCGTCTACTTCGCCCCGAACCTCGACCCCGACGACCCACAGCAGCCGGGCAGGCTGTCGGCTGCGCTCCGGGAGCGGAACGGGTCGGCGATCATCGGCATCGATGAGGAGGGTGGCACCGTCACGCGCCTGCACGCGACCACGGGGTCGCCGCTGCCCGATGCAGCGGCGCTGGGCAGCATCGACGACGAGCACGTCACCCGGGCTGCCGGACGCGCCCTCGGAGCAATGGCCCGGGCCGCCGGCATCGACCTGCTGCTGGCGCCGGTCGCCGATGTGAACAGCAATCCGCGCAATCCCGTCATCGGGGTGCGGTCCTTCGGAGCCTCCACCGACCTCGTGTCACGCCACGTCGCCGCGATGGTCGAGGGCATCCAGGAACAGGGTGTGGGAGCCTGCGCGAAGCACTTCCCTGGGCACGGCGACACCTCGCAGGATTCGCACCTCTCGCTCCCCGTCCTCGATCTGTCGCGTGCCGAGCTCGAGTCCCGCCACCTGCCGCCCTTTCAGGCTGCGGTGGACGCCGGAGTGCGCGCCGTGATGAGCGCTCACCTGGTGGCCCCCGGCTTCGGCCCCCTGCCGGCCACCCTGAACCCGGCGGCCTGGTCCCTGCTCCGCAGCTTCGGCTTCGACGGGCTCGCCGTGACCGACGCCCTCGACATGGCGGCCATCAGGTCCACGATCGGCATGGGCGCCGGAGCCGTCCAGGCGGTCCTCGCCGGCGCCGACCTGCTGTGCACAGGCAATCCGGCCCAGCGTGGACCCGGGCAGGCCCAACGCTCCGACGAGGACGTGTTCCTCGAGGTCCAGACCGCCCTGCTGGCAGCGCTCGACGACGGCACCCTCACCCCTGCGCGCCTCGAGGAATCCCTCGAACGCCGCTCGGCCTTCACGGAATGGGCCGGGTCGCCGTCGGACGTCACCTTGCCGTCGACGCCGGACCGGACCCTCTGGACGGATGCAGCGCGCCGCGCCTTCCGGTTCACCGGCGCTAAGGGCGTGGCCACCCGGGAGGCAGGAAACGGATCGAGGACCGGCGCCGCGACCGGCATGGGCGTCATCGATGCCCGGCACGCGGGTAGCCTCGCCACCGGCCCCCTGGCCGACGTCTTCACGCGCGCCCTCGCCGCCCGCACCGGCACGGAACGGCGGACGGCTGCCGACACATCGCAAGCCCTGGCCGCGCTCAGCGACCTGCGAGCCGAAGCCGCCGACGTCGTCGTCCTGCTGTGTGACGACCTGACCGGACCGGGGCAACGGGACCTCGCCCGGCGCATTGCCGCGGCGGACGGCGGAGTCGTCGTGGTGAACACCGGGATGATGCCGGTGGACCCGCCGGCCTTCGGCGTCATCCACACCTTCGGCGCCTCGGCGCCAGCTGCCGCAGCGCTCGCGGCGCTCCTCCTTAACCCCTCACGGAAGTCACTTACATACAAAATGATTGTGTCGTAAGGTGCTTACATCGAGGAGGATCACGTGCGCCTTCTGCCGCCCTGACCTCTTCGGGGCCTTCCATTGGTCGAACGAAAGGCACACCCGTGCTTCAAGCTTCCCGTGACGCCGGTCCCCTGCCGACCACCCCGCCGGAGGACCTCGGCTCCCTCAGGCTGCAGCTGGGCAGCCTTCCCACGGAGCATGTCTCGACCGGCTACGCGGACCTCGACCTGCGCTCCACCGCCGATCTCGTGGCGGCGATGAACGCCGAGAACGCCGGGGTGGCCGAGGCCGTCGCCCTCGCGGCACCGGCGATCACGGCAGCCGTGGACGGCATCGCCGACCGCCTGGCCCGCGGCGGCCGCCTCCTCTACGTCGGAGCGGGGACCGCGGGCCGGCTCGGCATCCTCGACGCCAGCGAGTGCCCACCGACCTTCGGCACCGACCCCTCGCTCGTCGTCGGCATCATCGCAGGCGGGTCGGCCGCCGTGACCACGGCCATCGAGAACGTCGAGGACGACGGCATCCAGGGCGCAGCGGACCTCGCCGCCCACGGTGCAGGCCACCTCGACGTCGTCGTCGGGATCTCGGCGTCCGGACGCACCCCCTACGCGTGCGGGGCCGTGGACGCCGCCCGCGCAACCGGAGCACTGACCATCGCCATCACCTCGAACCCCGACTCACCGCTCGCCGCGGGTGCGGAGATCGCCATCGAGGTGCTGACCGGGCCCGAACTCGTAGCGGGGTCCACCCGATTGAAGGCCGGGACCGCGCAGAAGCTGGTGCTCAACATGCTGAGCACCCTCAGCATGGTCAGGCTCGGCAAGACCTACGGCAACATCATGATCGATCTCGTCGCCACGAACGAGAAGCTGCGGGCGAGGTCTCAGCGGACCGTCATGCGCGTGACCGGATGCAGCGCGGAGGAGGCCGTCCGCGCCCTCGCCGGCAGCGGGGGCTCGGTCAAGACCGCGATCCTCATGCTGCTCACGTCCGCGACGAAGCCGGAGGCCGACGGCCGGCTCGCACACCACCGCGGCAACCTGCGGGCGGCACTCACGGCGGCACCATCGGGCGCCGGAGCTGCAGGACCCGACGCACCCCTCGACGGCGCCGGCGCGGCCCTCCCGTCATGACCCCGGGCGTCACGCTCACGGCCCACCGGGTCACCCTGCCGCTGGTCCGCCCGTTCGTGACGGCGGTCCGCCGGGCCACGGTCCTGGAGTCGGTGCTCGTCGAGGCGCGCGACGACGACGGCCGGTCCGGCTGGGGCGAGGCCCCGATCAGCCGGGTCACCCGGGCCACCAGCGACGGCGTCTGCGCATCCGTCGACGGACCCCTGCAGGACCTCGTCCGCTCCGGGAGCCCGACGGACGCCCTGCACCGGGTCGCCGCCTCCACCGGAAACACCGCCGCGAGGATGGCCGTGGACTGCGCCCTCCATGACCTGGCGGCGCAGCAGGCCGGGATGTCCCTCCTCCGCTACCTCGGCGGATCCTCCCTCTCCGTGACGACCGACATGACGCTCTCGGTCGGCTCCCCTGCCGCCCTGTCAGCGGCCGCCCGGGACCACGTCGCGGCAGGATTCGGGTGCCTCAAGGTCAAGGTGGACGGGTCAGGGGACCCGGTGGCCGGGATCGCCGCCGTCCGTGCCGCCGTCGGCCCCGACGTCACCCTGCGGGTCGACGCCAACCAGGCCTTCTCCGCGGACGACGCCGTCCGCTTCATCCGGGACCTGGAGGACAGGCACCTGGACGTCGAGTTCGTGGAGCAGCCCGTCCGGGCACACGACTGGGTGGCCCTCGCCCACGTCACCCGGCACGTCTCGACGCCGGTGATGGCCGACGAGTCGCTCTGGAACCTCGCCGACCTCCACCAACTCCTCCGCCACGAGGCCGCCCCGATGGTGAACATCAAACTCGCGAAGACCGGCGGGCTGCTCCCCGCCCTCGGCCTCGCCGCCGCTGCCCGCGAGGCCGGTCTGCGGATCATCGTGGGGTGCATGATGGAGAGCACCGTGGGCATCGGTGCCGCGGCGGCCTTCGCGTCCGCGCTCGGGGCCTACCCCCAGCATGGCCCGGCCGACAATGTGCCTATCGATCCTGCGCAGGACCTCGACGGCGGGCTCTGGCCCCGCGACCCCGCGGTGGACGGCGGGGTCCGCTACGACCGCTCCACGATCGGCATCGCGGACCGGCCCGGTCTCGGCGTCACGGGGCTGCAGACTGCACCTCGAGGATGAGTGCGACGGCGGCATCGAGGCTCCGCGCGACGCCGTGGGGCACCGAGGCGGGCGGCAGGGCTTCACTCGGAGAATGCGCCTCGATGCGGTACCGCGCCAGCAGGTAGTCGGAGATGTCGGGGCCGACTCCTCCCCTGTTGTCCGTCAGGCGGATACCCGCGCTGCTGGTCGCCACCATCCCGTCCCCCGGCGCATCAGGCCGCAAGAGGATACTCAGAGCCCCTGCCCCGTTGGCACCGGCGATATCGTGATCCAGCCGGTCGCCCACATGGACCAGGCGTCGCCGCTCACCGAGCGCACGCTCGAACATCGCGGGATCCGGTTTCGCCGCGCCGACGGCGTCGGAGGTGATGACGGCATCGAAGGCGTCCTGGAGGCCTGCCGCGCGCAGGACCGGCAGCTGGAACTCGCTGCGCCCGTTGGTCAGGAGGACCAGGCGGCACCCCGCGGCCCTGAGTGCGTCCAGACCCGGCAGGGTGTTGTCGTGGAGGATGCGGACGCCGGCATCGGTGAGCGCATCCTCCAGCCGGGGCACCAGCGTCCCGGCCCACCGGCTGCCGAAGCGGTCGGCCGTCGTCGCCACGATCGACGCCCAGTCGTACGCGGCGTAGGGATCGGTGAGGAGTCGGCGCTCATGCTCCGCGAGGATGGCGGCTGCCACCTCCGCGGAGGTGACAGGTCGGCGGTCTCTCTCCCCGCGCCCTGCCGGTTCAGGAGGGACCACCGCATGGTCGCGGGCCCCGGGCATGATTCCGTCGGTGGTCCCTGCTGCGATCTCTGCCGCGACCTCTGCTGCCACGGACCGGAGCACCCCCGCGAAGGGACTGATGACGAGCGTCCCGTCGAGGTCGAAGCTCACGGCCAATGCTCCGCGGCGCGGACCGCCGGCGGTCGTGTCACGGCCGGCAGCGGTCATCGGCCCAGCAGCGGGACCGCCGGCAGGGGCTCCGCGCCGTCGGTCGCTTCAGCTGCCGGAAGAGCACCCGCCTCCACGATCTGCCAGGCGAGCCGCGTGACGGCCGCGATGACCGCCGTGGCCTCGTCCTCCCCGTAGGCACGCGTGCAGACCGCAAGCACGAACGGCTGCGCCGCCACGGGCCGCACCAGTGCCACGTCATGGCGGATGGCCGTGACCCAGCCGGACTTCGAGCCCCACGTCGCAGCGCCCGGCAGCGCCGGCCCGATCATCCCGTACTGCTGCGCCTCGAGGAAGGAGACCGCCAGCGCCGTACTCGCCGGCGCCAGGACCGAACCCGTAACGATGCTGCGCAGGATCGCGCAGAGGTCGCGCGCCGTCGTCTGCTGGGTGAGTCCCTCCTGGAGTCCGTCGAGGTCGCCGAAGAGCCGCTGCATGAAGGACGACGGCGCGCCGCAGAGTGCCAGCGCCTCGGCTACGGCCGACAGCCCCACGAGCTCGACCGCCATGTTGGTGGCCTCGTTCGAGGAGACGGCGATCATCCGCTCGAGGACGTCCCGCAGCGATACGGGCCGGCCGGCGGCCGGCATGCCGTCGTCGATCTCGCCGGGCTCGAACTCGAAGAACCCGCCGGACGCAGCCGCGGACCGGAACCGGAGGGTGGAGACGAGCTCCTGATCGAGCGTGAGCCGTCCGGCGTCGACGGCACGCAGGACGGCGACGAGCACCGCGAGCTTGATCGTGCTGGCCGCGTACACCGCGGTGTCGGCGCCGTCCTCGGCGAGCACGGTGCCGTCGAGCGTCGTCAGGCAGTAGGAGATGTGGGGGACGCCGTCGCTGTAGTCGGACTCCAGACCCATGGTCACGCCCTTTCGTCGGGTGCCGCGGCAAAGACCGCATCGGCAAGAGCTGAACGGAAGCCTGCCATGGCGTTGTGCTCGCGGGACGGATGGACACGGTTGGTCAGCAGCACCACGACGACGCCGCGGTCGCGGTCCATGAGCAGCGAGGTCCCGGCGAAGCCGTTATGGCCACGTGCGGTGCGGCCGTGCGCGCCCATCCACTCCCGCTGCCCGATGCGCAGGCCGAGTCCGTGACCGAACCCCGGCCCGCGATGCGATCCGAGGATGCGCGGGAGCTGGTCCTGCCAGAGCTCGACGGCGAGCGCCTCGGGCACCAGGGCCTCCGCGCGGTCCCGCAGCACCGTGCCGAGAGCCAGGACCGCCGACGCCGTCCCGAACAGGCCGGCATTTGCGACCGCGCCGCCCAGCGCCCAGGCGGTCTCGTCGTGGACCTCGCCGCGCACCATGCCGCGCACCGATCCGCACACCGGGACCACCTGCAGTTCGGTCGCGGCGCACGCGGACCGGTCGGGGCCGAACGTGAGCGATGCCGCCCGCGGATCCAGCGCCGCCAGCGGGTCGAGCACCTTCGCGGTGACGAGTTCCGGCCACGGTTGACCCGTGGCCTCCTCGGCGAGCGCCATGGCGACGGTGAAGCCCACGCAGGAGTAGGCGAAGGCCGTGCCCGGGGTAGCCGCGAGGGGAAGAGAGAGGATGTCCGCCAGCAGGGCGTCGCGTCCGGGGCGTGCCGGCACGGTCCGCCAGCCGTCCCAGGTGCCGGGCAGGCCGGAGGTGTGGGTCAGCAGGTGACGCAGGGTGATGCTGCTGCGCTCTCCGACGCGGAAGGACGGCAGGTGCGCGCCGATCGGCCGGTCGAGGTCGAGGACACCCTCGCCGACCAGGGCCAGGAGTGTGAGGGCGCTGACCACCTTCGTCACGGAGGCGAGGTCGTACACCGTCTCCGCCTGGGCCGTCACGCGTTCGTTTGCGCTGAGCGGCGATTTGTCGGGGCCGAACGCGACCGCAGCTCCCGCGGCGATCGGGCCGAACAATTGCCCTGCGATGTCGACGGCGGCGACGGCGGACGGCGCGACGCCGGTCGTCACCGCGTCCTCGAGCAGGTCCCGGATGGAGCGTTCGAGGCCCGGCGGGGCCGGATCGGAGCCAGGCTCCGGGGATGGATCAGGTGCCGGTCCGGCGCTCGGGGCAGCGCCCCGTCCGGCGCCCAAGTCAGCGCTCGGCTCAGGCGAGGACAAGCCGCGGCGTCCCCTCGGCGATCAGCGTGGCCTCGACCCCGAGCGGGATGCTGTGCGCTGCCGGGCCGTGGCCGAACCCGAGTTCCCAGACCAGCGGGATCCCCATGGGGCACAGGAGCTCCTCGACCAGGGCCTTCACCTCGTGAAGCTCCCCGCACTTGCTCCATGAGCCGAGCGCCAGCCCGGTCATCCCCTCGAACCAGCCCGCGCGCAGCAGGGACATCAGCAGACCGTCCAGGCGGTACATGTCCTCGGTGACGTCCTCGAGGAGCCCGATCTTGCCCCGGTTGTCGATGGGAGGACGACCGCGTGCCCCGAGGGTCATCGAGAGGAGGCTCAGGGTTCCCCCGGTCAGCACGCCGGTGGCCCGTCCCGGAACGAGCACTTCCGCCGCCGCACCGGTGTATTCGCGGCCCGCGAGCGGTGAGAAGAGAGCCTCGTGGAGGTGCCGGCGGGCGGCGTCGTCGTCGAGCAGGGCGTCCGTGGCCACCATCGGCGCGAACAGGGTGGGCAGCCCGAGGTGCTCCGCCCAGTACTCGTGCAGCGCCGTGACGTCGGAGGATCCGATGAGGGGTTTCGGGGAGGCGGCACGCAGTCTCTCGACGTCGAGCAGGTCCAGCAGCCGCACCGCACCGTAGCCGCCGCGGATGCAGAAGACCGCGGCGATCGATGCGTCGCACCAGAAGTCCTGGATGTCGCCGGCCCGGTCCGCGTCGGTTCCCGCGAGGTAGGAGGCGCGGGGATGCCGATCCAGCACATGGGCTCCGAGCACGGGGTCGAGGCCCCAGCCGGTGAGCAGCCGCACGGCACGCTGCACGTTCTCCTCGGTGGGGGTGCCCGAGGGTGAGACCAGTCCCACCCGGTCACCCGGCTGCAGGAGGCCGGGCCCGGGACGGGCCGTCACGACGACGATCCCGTCGTCGCCGTTCCCGACTGCAGCAGCCCCGAGGCCGGACCGGGAACCGGGAGTGGATCGCCGTCGTCCGGCACGCGGCGGAGGGCGCCACCGTCGCGCGTGGGGACGACGCTCAAAAGCTTGCGCGTGTACTCGTGCTGCGGATTCAGCAGGACCTCCTCCACGGGGCCCTCCTCGACGATCCTGCCCTGGTACATGACGACCACCCGGTCGGCGATGTTCCAGGCCAGCCCGAGGTCGTGGGTGATGACGAGCGCGCCCAGGCCGAGTTCGCACCGGAGCCGGAGCAGCAGGGCCAGCACTCCCGCCCGGACCGACGCGTCGAGGCTCGCGACGGGTTCGTCGGCGACGAGGAACTCCGGGTCCAGCGCCAGGGCGCCGGCGATGACCACCCGCTGGCGCTGGCCGCCGGAGAGCTCCTGCGGGATGGCCGTGAAGTACTTCTCGGGCGGGTTCAGCTCCGCCTTGGCCAGGGCCGCGGCGACAATGTCGCGTTCGTCGCCGGGCAGCCGGTGCAGGCGGGGACCTTCGGCCACGGCCTCGTACACGGAGTGCTTGGGGTTCAGGGCCGCGGTGGGATCCTGCAGCACGAACTGCACGGCCCGCCGGTACGCCTTGAGGGCCTTCCTGCGGTGCTCGAGCGGCTTCCCGCGGTAGAGGACCTCGCCGGAGGTGGGCTTCTGCAGTCCGAGCAGCGTCCGGGCGAGCGTCGTCTTGCCGGATCCCGACTGGCCCACGAGGGCCACGATCTCGCCCGCGTTGCAGGTGAGGTCGACGCCGTCGACCGCCTTCGCGGCGCCGTCGCCCCGGCCGGCGAAGCTCACCGACACGCCGCGGGCCTCCAGGACCGCTCCGGGCACCGGCGCGGGGGCCGGTGCTCCCCCGGTCGACGACGGCGCGTGGGGTGCAGTGTAGGTGGGCAGGCTCAGGCGCGAGTCCGGGTCGCCGATGGTGGGGAAGGCCGAGGCGAGGGCCGCGGTGTGCGGGTGCTGCGGGTTGTGCATGACCTCCTGGGACGGGCCCTCCTCGACGATCCTCCCGTGCTGCATCACGACGATCCGCTCGCACGTGGACGCGAGCACGGAGAGGTCGTGGCTGATCATGATCAGCGACAGTCCTCGGTCCCGGACGAGGGAGGTGAGCAGGTCCAGGACCTGGGCCTGGACCACCACGTCGAGGGCCGTGGTGGGCTCGTCGGCGATGAGCAGGTCCGGCTCGCACGCCAGCGCCATCGCCATCATGATGCGCTGCTTCTGGCCGCCCGACAGTTCGTGCGGGTAGGACTGCCCCTTGGCTGCGGCGAGCCCCACCTGGTCCAGCAGTTCGTCGACCCGCGCGTTCCGGGCGGACTCGGTCCGGTACTTCGCGTCGGCTCCCTTCGCGTGGATGCTCAGCGCCTCGGCGATCTGGTCCCTGACCTTGCGGACGGGGTTGAGCGAGTGCATGGCGCCCTGGAAGACGATGGCCGCCTCGGTCCAGCGCACCGACCGAAGCCGGCCCCAGCTGAGGGTGGAGATGTCCTCCTCGCCGAGGAGGATGCTGCCCTCGATCGTGGCGTTCGCCGGCAGCAGCCGGAGCACCGAGACGGCGAGGGTCGATTTCCCGCAGCCGGACTCCCCGGCGATGCCCACCGTGGCGCCGGGTTCCACCACGAGGTCGACGCCGTCGACCGCCGTGACGGTGCCCCGCCCGCCGTCGTTCTGGGTGGTGTAGGTGATGCGGAGGTCCTTGAATTCCAGCCGTGCCATTAACGTCCTCGCAGCGTGGGGTTGATGACGGATTCGAGGGCGCGGCCCACGAGGGTGAAGCACAGGACGACGACGACGATCGCGAGGCCCGGCGGCATGACGTACCACCAGTACCCGCCCGTGGCCGCGCCGGTGTCGAGCGCCGATTTCAGCATGGCGCCCCAGGAGATGCTGCCGGGGTCGCCGAGGCCGAGGAAGGACAGCGTCGATTCGGCGATGATCGCCGACCCGACGGTCAGCGTGGTGTTGGCGAGGACGAGGGGCATCACGGCGGGCAGGACGTGGCGCCGGATGATGTGGCCGTCGCCGGCGCCGAGCGCCCAGGCCCGCTCGATGTAGGGGCGGGACTCGACGGTCAGGGTCTGGGAGCGGACCAGCCGGGCCGTCCCGGCCCACGAGGTGACGCCGATCGCGATGACGATCGTGGTGACGCCCGGGCCGATCACGCTCGAGAGCACGATGGCGAGCACGAGTCCGGGGACGACCAGGAAGAAGTCGATGATGCGCATCAGGACGGCCTGGGTGGCTCCGGTGAAATGTCCGGCGGCCATGCCCATGACGGTGCCGATGACCATCGAGACGAGCGTGGCGGCGAAGCCCACCACGAGGGAGATCCGCGAACCCCAGATCAGCAGGGCGAGCACCGACCGGCCGGCGGGATCCGTGCCGAGCGGATTGGCGAGGCTCGGCGGTTCGTTCCGTCCCGACGTCACCTGCGTCACGTCGAGCACGCTCGGTGGGGCGAAGAGCGGGATCGCGAAGGCGAGGGCGATGACGCACAGCAGGATGACGAGCCCCACGACGCCGGCCCGGTTGCGCCGGAACTCCTTCCAGCCCTCGGCGAAGGCCTGGCGCCGCCTCGCGGCGGCGACGCTGGTCCGTGTGGGCCGGGGGCCGGCCACCGCACTCACGCCGACCTCAGCCGGGGATCGAGCACACGGTAGATCAGGTCTGCGAAGAAATTCATGAGGATCACAATCGAGGAGAAGACGACGAACGTTCCCTGCAGCAGCGGGTAGTCGGGGGCCGACAGCGCCTGGAAGGTGAGGTAGCCGAGGCCGGGCCAGGAGAAGACGGTCTCCACGGTCACGGCACCGCCCACCAGCCCGCCGAGCGTGAGGAAGATCAGGGTCACGGTGGGGAGCAGGGCGTTGGGCACCGCATGGCGGCGCCGCACCTCGTCCTCCGTCAGCCCCTTGGCGCGCGCCGTCAGGAGGTAGTCGGAGGTCATCTCCTCCAGCAGCGAGGCCCGCATCACCATGAGGTACTGCGCGTAGACCACGGCCACCATCGTCACCACCGGCAGCACCATGTGCCGCGCGGCGTCCCAGATCAGGGGGAAGCCGGTGGCGGTGGTCCCGGCGGTGAGGAGGCCGCCCGTCGGGAACCACTGCAGGCCGCCGGCGAAGGTCAGCAGCAGGATGAGTCCCAGCCAGAAGGTCGGCACCGACCAGAACACCAGTGCCAGCCCGGTCTGGGCCTTGTCGAAGAGGCTGCCGCGGCGCCAGGCCGCCTTCTGGCCCAACCAGAGGCCGAGGATCACGGACAGCAGGGCGGCCGTCCCGGTGAGCAGGAGGGTGGGCCCGAGCCGGGTCCCGATGAGGTCCAGCACCGGCTCGTTGTAGGTGTAGGAGTAGCCGAGGTCACCCCGGAGCAGGCCCGTCAGGTACCCCCAGAACTGGACGAGCAGCGGGTCGTTGAAGCCCAGCTGCTCGCGCAGGATGTCCATCTGCTGCTCGCTGACCTGGCGCCCGGCCGCGAGGGAGCGGACGGGGTCGCCGGGCAGGATCCGGAAGGCGAAGAATCCGAGCAGCACCACCATCACCAGGGAGATCAGTGCCGCGCCGGCCTTCCGCAGGGCGTAGCCGAGCCAGGAGGACCCTCCGCGGGGCTCGTCCGATGCGAGCCCCGCCGAGAGGTCCTGGGTCCCGAGTGTGGAGGACACCGCTACTGCCGGTCGTCCGCGGTGGCCCGGCGACGCTTGACCAGGAAGAAGGCCGCGATGCCGCCCACCACGAGGACGCCCGCAATCGGCGCGATGACGGCCGTCGGGTTGGGCGCGGCCACCGACGCCGTCTCCACCGATGACACCGGGGTGGCGCTGTAGACGCCCCAGGGGCCGTTCTGTCCGAGGATCACGCCGCCCTCGGTGGGCTGGGTGGTGAAGGGCTCGAAGCGGTCCGACCGGTAGGCCTCGAGGGAGTCGGAGTAGAACAGCACGTTGTTGACCGCGCCGTCGTAGATGAGCTTCTGCGCTTCGACGACGAGCTCGCTGCGCCGTTCCTGGTCCAGCTCGGTGTGCTGTTCCTTGTAGAGCGCGTCGAACTCGGGAGAGCACCAGTTGGATTCGCTGATGGCACCGGTGCCGTCGGCGTTGGGGCGGGAGCTGCACTGGTTGATGGACAGCTGGAAGTCCGGATCGGGGCCGATGCCCCAGCCGGTGAAGTACATGTCGTAGTTGCCGAGCGTGGAGTCGTCGTTGAGCTGGGCCGGTGCCATCGATTCACTGACGACCTCGATCCCGATCTCGCGCAGCCACGGCGTGATGTAGTCGGCCATCTGCTGGTGGGTGGCCTGCGTGTTGTTGCCCGCCAACCGGAGACGCAGGGGGTTGCCCTCCTTGTCGGTCCGGAGGCCGTCGGCGCCCATCTCGTAGCCGGCGTCGTCCAGGATCTTGTTGGCCGCCTCGGGATCGTAGCTGTACGGCAGCTCGTCGGTGTCCCAGTGGTACAGCGGATAGACGGCGGGGATCTCACCGGTAGCGGGCTGTCCCAGT
Source organism: Arthrobacter antioxidans (assembly GCF_023100725.1). Taxonomy (NCBI): domain Bacteria; kingdom Bacillati; phylum Actinomycetota; class Actinomycetes; order Micrococcales; family Micrococcaceae; genus Arthrobacter; species Arthrobacter antioxidans. The sequence goes on along the minus strand of NZ_CP095501.1, from coordinate 742,367 downwards.
CCTTCGAGCACGCGCTCGAGCAGGGTGTTGCTGTCGATGGCGCGGATGATCGCCTTGCGGAGCTCCACGTCCTGCAGGGCGGGGTTGCCGTCCCCCATGATGTTGCCCTCGGAGTTCACGGTGCCCGAGTTCAGGTTGATGGCCTGGTAGCGGCGGCCCGCACCGGCGTTCGTGGTGATGTTCGGCTCGTTCTCGAGCGCCTTGAACTGCGCGGGCGTGAGGCCGCCGACGACGTCGAGCTCGCCGGTCCGCAGTGCCTGCACCGCGGCGTCGCTGTTGCGGTACGGCACGAAGGTGACGCCGTCCACCTTCGCCTTGCCCCGCCAGTAGTTGGGGTTGGCCTTCATGGTGACGCCGGACGTGGCGCTGTAGTCCACCACGGTGAACGGGCCGCTGCCCACGGCGTCCTTGTCGTTGGCGAACGTCGCGGGGTCCTCCACCTCGGACCAGATGTGCTCGGGGACGATCGCGAGGCTGGAGCCGGGATTCGGTGCCTGCGGCTCGTTGAGGGTGATCACCAGGGTCTGGTCGTCCGTCGCCTCGACGGACTTGATGCTCTCGAGCAGCGACCCGTTGGCCTGCTTGAGGGCGTCGCTCTCCTCGATCGCCCGGAAGGTGAAGGCGGCGTCGTTCGCGGTGATCGGCTCGCCGTCGGACCACTTCCTGTCCTCCGCGAAGGTGAAGGTCCACTCGGTGCCGTCCTCGGAGGTCTCCCACGACTCGGCGAGCCCGGGGACCACCTCGTTGTTCTCGGCGCTGTAGCTGACGAGGCCCTCGTACTGCATGGTGAGGATGTTCGTGCTCGACGCGAGGATCGCGATGAAGGGGTTGAGTGAATCGATGTCGCCGGTGAGCGCGAGCTTGAGCGTCACCGGATCGGGCTCCTCCGCAGCGGTGGCCGCGGAGGATGCGAGGGACCCGGGGACGAGGGCCAGCGACAACGCGGCGAGGGCCGACACCGCCCGGCGGAGCCTGGCATGCCTCCCCCACGTCGAGGTTCCCGGAGTGCCGGTCGGATCGGGGAGGGAATGTGCCATCGGTTCTCTTTCGCTAAGGCCTGCAGGCGCACGGATCGAGTGCCTGGGGCCGTTGATCCGAACAGAAGTGCGAGGAAAAGACTCGACAGCCGTGTCGTCGGTGGCTGCGATGTAAGCAAGCTACACAATTGGGTATTGTGATGCAAACCACTTGCGAAGCCGTGTCGGGCCCTTCGGCCCACGGTGCCGCAAGCGCTCCGACATGGAATGTTTCCCCCATATTTCAAGCGAGGACCAATGGCCGTGATCGACACCGCGGAACTCTGCGCCCGACTCATCAGGTTCGACACCAGCAACTACGGCGACGGCAAGAGTGCGGGTGAACGGGACATCGCCGACTACATCCACGGACTCCTCATGGATGCCGGGTACGACGCGCTCATCCTCGGGCCCACGCCGGATCGCTCGTCCGTCGTGGTGCGTGTCCCGGGAACCGACCGCGCCCTGCCGGGCCTCCTCGTCCATGCGCACCTCGACGTGGTGCCGGCCGAACCCGAGCAGTGGACGGTGGACCCGTTCGCGGGGACCATCAGCGACGGGTACGTCTGGGGCAGGGGCGCCAGCGACATGAAGGACATGGTGGCCATGACCCTGGCCACCCTGCTGCGGTGGGCGGCCGAGGGGTCGGGACCCCGGCGTGACGTCGTCGTCGCCTTCGTGGCCGATGAGGAGGACAAGGGCGACTACGGGGCACTCTGGCTCGCCGCCGAGCACCCCGAGCTGTTCCGGGGGGTCGAAGCGGCGATCGGGGAATCCGGTGGAGTGCCGAGCCTGCTCACCTCGGAGGCCGGCGCGGAGGTCCGCCTCTACCCGGTAGCGGCAGCCGAGCGCGGAACCCTCCACATGCGGGTCACGGCCACGGGAACCTCCGGCCACGGCTCGAGGCCCAACGCGGACAACGCCGTGACCCACCTGATCGGCGCGCTCCACCGTGTCACGGAGCACGCCTGGCCCATCGTCCTCACACCCACCGTCCGCGCGTACCTCGACCAGACCTCCGCGGCGCTCGGCTTCGCCGCGGATCTGGAGAGCGACTCCGGGATCGAGGCGGCCGTGGACCGCCTGGGCGACGCCGGGACGGTGGCCCGCACCACGATCCGGTGCTCGGCCACCCCCACCGTCCTCGACGCCGGCTACAAGGTCAACGTCATTCCCGGCACGGCGTCCGCCGAGCTCGACGTGCGGTGCCTCCCCGGAACCGAGGAGCAGACGCTCGCCGTCCTCGACGACCTGCTCGGCCCCCGCATCACGCGGCGGTTCCTGTCCCATCAGCCCCCCGTCGAGGCGCCCATCGATTCCCCGTGGTTCAGGGCCATGCGGGACGCCCTCCAGCGGCACGACCCTGCCGCCGTCGTCGTGCCCCGGTGCCTGGGCGGCGGAACCGACGCGAAGGCCTTCGCGCCGCTGGGCATCGCCTGCTACGGGTTCTCCCCGCAGGGGGCCGACCCGGAGGGACGCACCTCCGACGGCGTCCACGGCGTCGACGAGCGCGTCCCGGTCCACGGGCTGCGGACGGGCCAGGTCATCCTGCAGGACTTCCTGACGCATGTCTGACGTGCACGCCTCCTGGCCGAAAGGACGCCCATGGGCGCCATGACCCACCCCCTGCCCCCCGAGGGACCCGACGAGATCTCCGCCAAGATCCGCGCGAGCCTCTCGGGCCTGCCACCGGCAGCCCAGAAGGTCGCGCGCCTCATCCTCGACGACCCCGACCACGTGGCAGGTTCCTCCATGTCCTCACTGGAGAAGGAGATCGGCGTCAGTGGCGCGAGCATCGTCAGGGCGGCGAAAGCCCTCGGCTACGCGGGATACCCGCAGCTCCGCCTGGCCCTCGCGGCGGCATCGGGCAGGGGCGCTCCCCCCGATGTCGTGACCGGCGGGGTACGCCGGGACGACGCGACGGCGGACATCATCGCCAAGCTCGCCCACGCGGAGCAGCAGGCCATCCGTGAGACCGCAGCCCACCTGGACCCGGCCGTCGTCGAGGCGGCGGCCGGAGCGCTCGCCCGGGCCAACCGGATCCTGTCCTTCGGCGTCGGCGCCTCCGGCCTCGTGGCTGCCGACCTCCAGCAGAAACTGACCCGTGCCGGATTCATCTGCCACAGCCCCGCCGATCTCCACCTCGGCATGACCGAGGCAGCGCTGCTGGGGGCACCCGCCGTCGCCGTCATCGTGTCGGACTCCGGCGAGACCCGCGAGGCGCTCGCCGTCCTCGAGGTCGCGGCGGGGGCGGGGGCTGTCACGATCGCGCTCACCGGCGCCGAGACCTCCAGCCTGGCCAGGACCGCCGACTATCCCCTCATCGCGGCGGGCAGCGAGCGCGGCCCGAGGCCCGGCGCCCTGTCCAGCAGGATCGGCCAGCTGCTGGTGGTCGACTGCCTCTTCGTCGCGCTCACCCACCAGGACTTCGCGTCGAGTGACGCTGCCCTGACCACCACCCGGGCGGTCATCACCTCACACCGCAACTCTCGCCCGCATGGCTGAGCACGCACGCCTCGTCTGCGGCGTCGACGTGGGTGGCTCGGGCTGCCGGGTCGCCGTCGTACCTGCCGCGGCACCTGATGGGCGACCGTCGAGCTACCCCCGGTTCCAGGGCCCCGGCCTCGACATCGGCCGGAACGGCGTGGACGCCACCGGTCTGCTGGCGTCCCTGGCTCCCCTCGTGGCCCAGGCACGCGCTGCGGCCGGCGGCGGCGACATCACCGCGATCGCCGTGGGCGCGGCGAGTGTGGCAAGCCTGCTCGAGGATGTCGCGGCGCTGCATGACGGGCTTCGCGCCATCAGCGGGGCATCGCTGACGTTCGTCGCATCGGACATCGTCACCTCGCACCTGGGGGCGCTCGGTGGGGAGCCCGGCGTCGTCGTCGCCGCCGGCACCGGCGCCATCGCCCTCGGCACCGATCACCACACGAGGTGGCACTGTGCCGACGGCTGGGGGCATCTCCTGGGCGACGTCGGCAGCGGCGCGTGGGTGGGCCGGCGAGCACTCGAGGCCGCCCTGCGGGCTCACGACGGACGGGCAGGAGGCTCGCCGGCGCTCCTGGCGTCCCTGACCGGGCAGTTCGGCTCACCGGACCAGCTGGTCTCGGGGCTCTACAGCAGCCCGAACCGGTCGGCCGTCCTCGCCTCCTTCGTGCCGGCGACGGCAGTGGCAGCGCACGACGGCGATCCCGTGGCGTCCGGCATCCTGCGGGACGCCGGGGCCGAACTGGCCGGTACCTGCAACGCGGTCTTCGTCCCCGGCCTGCCCTTCACCGTCGGGTGGACCGGTGGGCTGTTCGAGGCCTCGCCCCTGGTCCTCGCGGCCTTCTCCGAACGCCTGACGGCTCTCCGGCCCGGGGTACACCTGACGCCCGCTTCCGGGACATCGCTCGACGGCGCGATGGGGCTCGCTGCTGCCGGGGCGCTCGGCCGCGGGACACTCCAGGATCGACCGCCGTTCCTCACCAGCGTCCGGCACGAGTTGTCCGCGGCCCGTCGGATGCCGAGCTCACGCCTGGAGGCGTGACGTCGCCTGACTCGTCGGAGCCGAATGGATCGGCCCGAGTACGTCGGGTCGCACGGCCCTTGCCGCCCACGAGACGGCCCACCAGAATCGAGCGATGGAACAGCGAAGCCCTGAGGAAACCCTGAAGGAGTCATACCCCGGCATCGGGATCGCCCTCGGCGCGGGGGTCGGATGCGCCATCGGGGTGGCGATCGCCGGGGGCCCCGGCATCGCGATCGGCGCCGCCGTCGGCGCAGGTGTCGGACTCGTGGTCGGCGCGATCGCCCGGTCATTGTCCGGGCCATCGTCGGGGTCACCGTCGGCGAACGCCAAAGCTTGAACCCTGACGCGGCCGCCGCCACGAGCCCGGACGGGCAACTCGCCCGTCACGCCCTCAAGGACGGCCAATCCGCCCGCGCAGCCCAGATCAGGACGGCGAGCGCCGGGATGCTCCACAGCCAGAAGCCCCACCCGAACAGCATGAGCGCCAGGTGGAAGGCGATGACGCCGATCCAGCCGACCTTCGCCCACTGACCGCCGCGCAGGAGCAGGACCCCCAGGGTGGCCTCGCCCGCGGAGAGCGCGAGACCCCAGCGCGCCGGAGCGGCCATGAAGATGCTGTCCCAGGCCTTCTCGATCAGCGGGATGAACGACTCCTGGGCGAAGGGCGCATACAACTGCGGGTCGGCCATGACGATCCCGAGGTGCACTCCTCCCGTGAACAGGAAGAACCCGCCCACGATCTTCCGGGCCAGCCCTGTTCGCATCCGGCCCTCGCTGTGATCGGGCGCGGCTGGTCGGTCCTTCGTGATCCTCAGCATGGTCGCCTCGGCTTCCGGATGGGCCCGCACGACGGGCGGCGGAATCGTGTCCTCTTCCATTGTTTTGGTTCCGACCCTGAGGGACAGGGCCCTTGGTCCCCGGACCGAGACGAGGCATGAGCTCACGCGCCGCCCCGCGGACCTTCGGCCGGTCGTTGTCCGCCCTACCTGCACCGCCCCGATCCCGGGTTGATCAGGAACTGCTGCGGCTGCTGAAGCCGGCGGAGTCGTCGCCCGTCCTTCTGCTGGAGGGTGCGAGCTTCGACCAGCACGGACGGCCCGTCGAAGTCTTCTCGACCTGGCACCACCCGGACCACGTGGTGTTCGACATCGACATCCAGAGCGAACCCGCCGGGCGGGCCCCGGCCGACGGCTTGCCGTCGTCGCCTGCTACCGACGCCCCTGGCGCGGGCGCCGACCGGGCCCGCCGGCTCGGCGCGGATCTGCTCCACTTCGCCGACGACCTGTCGCGCAACGGTTCGTGATGACGGTGGAAAGCAAGCGTGCTAATCCGTGGCGTCCTGGCCTGGTAAGCCAGCGGTCGCCGCGAGATCCCGCAGCATACAATCGTGCAACTCGCGGGTGGCCGTGGCCAGACCGACTCCGGAATAGATCGAATCGAGTCCTCCGAAATCGGTGAAGATCCCCCCTGCCTCTCTCATGATGACCGGCATAGGAGCCACGTCGAAGGGCGAGACCGTGAAGTCGATCATCGCGTCCGCTTGTCCGGCCGCTACGAGCGCGTAGCCGAACCCATCTCCCCACGTACGGATGACGCCGTCCTGATTCTGAATCTGGTCGATAAGGTCGATCGGCCAGTCCTCGAGCCACGTCGAGAGGACATAGGCTCCCTGCACGTCGCGGCGGCTCGACGTTTCCAATCGCCTGCCCTGCCCGTCGAAGCATCCATGGCCTGACTGGGCGTAGACCAAACGATTCAGACTGGGTAGGGCAATGGCACCGAACTCGATTCCCCGGGCCGATTCGTACGCCAGGAGCGTGGAGTACAGCGGCACACCATGGATGAAGGACTTGGTGCCATCGATCGGGTCCATGATCCATCGGCCGCCGGACGTCCCCTCCACCTCCGGGAATTCCTCACCCAGCAGGCCGTCGTCCGGGAACTGACGTGAGAGCTCGTCGCGGAGATGTCGCTCCACGCTGCGGTCGGCCTCCGTAACGGGAGTTCCATCATCTTTCTGTTCCACGCGGAAATGTGCTTCGTCGAACCAGGACCGGGCCATGCCCGAGCCCGCCTCGAGGATACTCAGGGCATTTTGAAACCGTGCATCAATGGTCATGGTGCGTCCCTCGTCGAAGATGGTTGATTGCGACTCAGCGCCACCTGCACACCGATGGGCATCCCGCTCAGCAAGAACCCCACGCCCCGGATCCGCCCGGACTGACCGGTCCTGCCATGCCGACGTCGCCGACCTTCACCCTGTGTACCGTCCTGCACAGCGGTCGGAAGACCACGCAATGGTCTACGCGCTTGATCCAAAGGGCCAGGCCCCGGCGGCACTACGGCCATTGTGGCTCCTCGTGCTGCGGGTCGGGAAGAAGAGCGTCTGGACAGCGGGTGTGTTCCAGATCATATACTGGGCGCTAATTCCGCGAAGCCTACCGGCAAGAGAATTCAATGGTCCATTCAGATGCACCAATTAGCATTGACGCCATCGTCGATCGCCTCTTGATGCTGATGGCTGAGCTGAATGACCGCGGGGAATCAAGGCTCCCCGCCGAGCGAATCCTGGCGTCGCAACTCGGCGTGGCCCGCGGAACCCTGCGCAAGGCCCTGGAGTGGCTGCAGAGCGAGGGAATCGTGGAACGTCGGGTGGGCCGCAACGGCGGAACTCTCGTCCGGCAGGAGCATCCCGCACTGCAGTTGGGAGGACTGGACCCGCATGGTTCACTCAAGGTGGACCGCCAGCTGCACCGGATTCAAGGCATCCCGGCGCTACTGAGCGAGCAGGGGATCCTGTCGACCACTCGCGTACTCAGGACCGAGGAACGCGGCGCGAACACCACGGAGACCGCCGCCCTTGGCCTTGATCGTGGAGCGCGGGTCCTGGTCATCCTGCGCCTTCGCCTGGCGAATTCCGAGCCGCTCTCGTTGGAGCAGATGACGTTGCCGGCCGCGCGTTTCCCAGACCTGCTTGATCGCTCGTTGAACTCGTTGTACGAGATGTTCGAGCGGGACTACGGCGTCACCCTGGCGTCCGTGGACGAAACCATCAACATCTCCCTGGCCAGCGCGAGCGTCGCCCAGCTGCTGAAGGTCACCATCGGGACGCCACTGTTCGACATCGACCGGATCTCGCGGGACGAGGCAGGTGTACCCGTCGAGCTGTCGCACGACCTCTTCAACGCCACCCTCACCACCCTTACCCACACCGCGAACAATTGCGCGGATGACGTCGGCCTGGACCACCAGCGTCCCCTCGTGATGGAGCCAGATTCCACCGGGGAACGACGGCTGCGGAGCCACGCCTAACCATCGAAGGAGAAGTTTCATGCCTGTTCAGGAACGGCTTTCGGAGTTCACACGGATGCGCGATCTCAAGGAGATCCAATGGTCCGGCCCCATTCCCCAGCTGCCCTCCCCCAGCTGGTGGGCCTCCGACAACACGCTTATCCGTGGCCGGAGCGAGGAACACGGCCGGGTCATCGCCAAGGTGATGAGTCGCCATGCGTGGTCCTGGCGCAACCGCCACAGCATGATCCAGGCAGCGGTGGCGGCCGGCGAGAACGGAATCGGCCCGAGGGTCCACGCCTACGACCAGGAAATCGGCATCCTCCTCGTGGAGGAATTGGCGGACGACTGGCGCGTGGTGCGCCTGGACTACTACGCGGACCCTCAGTTCCGCTCGAACCTTCTCAGCACGCGTAGAGCCTTCGCTGCACTCGATCTGAACCTGGCCCCACGCAGTCCCATCGCCGACCTCATCCAGCTCGAAGAGGAGTGCCGCGATCGAGGAGTAACCCTCGATCCACGGGTCACCACCGGCGTCGAGCACCTGCTGCGCTTCAGGGAGGTACTGCTCGAGTACCGCAGAGGCGTCGAGCTCCGACCCTCGCAGGGCGAAGCGACCTCGTCCAATCTGATGGTCCATCGGGACGGCCAGGTGAGGATCGTCGGCTGGGGCTCAGCCGCACAGCTGTCCCAGGTCCATGACACGGCCCTCCTGGTCTCCGAGGCATGCCCCACGGTGCTCAGCGCGGAGGCACTGATCCGGGAGGTGATGCCGGAGGCCACGTCCAAGGACATCGCCGTGGTGCAGGTCATCTCGCTCATCGAGCACCTGCGCTGGTCCCTGCTCACCTCCCTGCGCGCGGCCACCGACCCGGACGAGGACCTCGACTCCATCAAGTACGGACTCTGGCACATGACCCTCGCCGAAATCGCCCTTGCCGACCGTCACTTCATGACCGAACTAGAGAAGGAACTGTCCTGATGACTACCCAGACCGACATCGACACACTCTCGGACAGCTCCGGCCGCAACCCGGAATGGGCAGGGTCCACACCGGTCGTCAATCCGGTCCCCGGGGGCCTGACGAACCACAACTTCCGGCTCTCCATGACCGGGATCGAGCACGAGATCTTCGCCAAGATCCCCGGCCCGGGCACGGAGGCGTTCATCGACCGCTCGGTGGCCAACGCAGCCGCCCGTCAGGCAGCAGAGGTCGGCATCAGCCCGCGCGTCCTGTTCTTCGACGCCGAGACCGGGATCGAGTATTCCGAGTTCCTCGGGGAGGGTTACCGGACCGCGACGACTCTCGACTTCCAGAGCATGGAACTTCTGGAGAAGATCATCGACATCTACCAGGCGTGGCACAAGACGCCGCCACTACCCCAGACCAAGACGATGCTGGACATGGTGGACGAGCACCTGGATCAGGTCCGCGGTTCTGCGATCGCCCTGCCCTCCTGGGCTGACGACGTCGTCGAGGCGTATGGTCGCGCGGCCGAGCGCTTTCGCGCCTCCGGGCTGACCCTTGTCCCCGCGCACAACGATCCGATGCCGGGCAACTTCCTGCTGGGAGACGACGGATCGGTGAAGCTGGTTGATTTCGACTACGCAGCCAACAACGAAGTGACCTACGAGCTTGCTCTTCTCTTCACCGAGATGTTCACCAGCGTGGACGATACCCGGGTACTCGTCCGTCGCTACCGGGGCAAGGACGACGAGCCGTTCTTCGCTCGTGTCATGGTGTGCCGCATGATCTGTGATACCAAGTGGGGGCTGTGGGGCCTGATCAACAATGCGGTCCGGGATGAGGAATTCGACTACTACAAATACGGCACCTGGAAGCTCTACCGCAGCTTCCTCGTCTCGAAGCACCCACAGTTCGAAGAGTGGCTGGATCTGATCTGATGGTCAGCGCTGACGACCGGGACGGGCTCCTGCGTACCTTCAGTGCATTCTCCGAGATCGGAGCGAAGAACGGTGGCCTCCATCGCCTGACCGGCACACCGGCCGATGGTGCAGCCCGGAGCCTTCTGACGTCCAGCTTCCAGGAACGCGGCTACACGGTGGCACGTGACGCGGTCGGGAACCTTTTCGGGTTCGTGCTCCCACCGGGCGAACAGCCCACGATCCTTCTCGGCTCGCACCTGGACTCGCAGCCGGACGGCGGACGATTCGACGGACAGACCGGTGTGGTGATTGCACTATGGGCAGCACGCGTTCTCGAGCCGAAGATCCGGTCAGGTGAGCTGCCGTTCAACCTTGGCGTGGTGAACTGGACCAACGAGGAAGGCGCCCGGTTCCAGCCGAGCGTGCTCGGTAGCAGCGTCTTCACCGGCCGCATCCCGGTCCAGGCTGCTCTTGGCGCGACAGATTCTCGCGGGGCCACGCTCGGAGAAAGCCTGACCGGGATCGACGCCCTGGGAACCGACGAGGTCCCCCTCCCCTCGGCCTACCTCGAGGTCCATGTGGAGCAAGGGGGCGTACTCGAACGCGAAGGTGTGGACATCGGCATCGTGGAGGGCGCGTGGGGCGCCCTGAAGCTGGACGTCCAGGTCACCGGCTTGCAGACACATACTGGCCCACCCCCTATGGCGGAGCGCGTTGATGCGCTGTACGCGACCGCACTCCTGATCACCGCGGTGCGCGACATGGGCCTTGGTCAGCCCGATGGTCGACTCCACACGACGGTCGGTTCTCTCCGGATCACTCCCGAGTCCCCGAACTGCACCCCGTCCGAAGTCCGCACCAAGGTCGAGCTGCGATCCGACGACCCCACGATCCTGACCGCTTCGAGGACCGAGTTCGACATGGTCCTCGCGGAGATCGGCCGGGTGACAGGGGCGAGCCTGGAAGTCTCTGCCGAGTCGCTGCGCGAGACGACGCGCATGTGGCCAGAAGGCCCCGAAATCCTGGAACGGGCAGCGACCGGCTGTCAGTTGTCGAGCCGACGCATGAAGACCGTCGCCGGACACGATGCCCTCGTCATGAACACCGCAGTACCGAGCATGCTCTTCTTTCTTCCCAGCGTGGGCGGACAAACTCACAACTGCCGTGAAATGACCGAGGACAGGGACCTGGTGAATGGGCTCAGCGTGATGGTGAAGGCGGTGGAGACCCTGGGGGAAGCTTTCGCGAGTAGCCCCGACGACGATGGAAATCCAGCCTCCTAGGACAGCGATGCATCTGACGGGATCGACCGGTCGCTCAACGGCCTCATGAGGGCCGAGGCCCTGCTGGAACTGAAGGAGAGCCGACCCGCGGACCTTCGGCTCTATCAGGGCCGGGAGCATCACGGGACGCTGAAGGAGGACCCTGGCCGCCACCTCCGGAAGGCAGACGACACCCGATGGCCACCGACCTCGACACGGACCCCACTCCCTCAACGCGCGTGCTGACGATGATGGAACCCGTCTGGGCCGACCGGCGGATCGGCGCTGCGGTCGCCTTGGCGGTCACCGCCGGCTGCGGACTCCTGCTGGGCTGGTGGACTCCCCGCGGTCCCCTCACCACCGCGGAGGCGCTCGGCACGATGCTCCTCTGCCTGATGGTCGGCGCCGCCGCCGGCTTCATCCTCCGGTCGCGGTGGACGATGCTGGCCGCCCCCGTGGTGGTCGTCGTCGTCTTCGAACTCACGCGCATCGGCACGGACGGGCCCACCGTGGACGAGATCTCCACCAGCCCCTACGGCATCCTCGCGTTCGTCGTCGGGCGCGGCTTCCACGCCCTCCTCGCCCTGCCCCCGATGATCCTGGGCGCAGCGATCGGCGCCGGAGCGGCGCGACGACTCACGCGCTCCCCCGACCAGACCCGCCGGGCGGGTGCCGGCGTCGTCGTCCGCCGTGCTGTTGCGGCCCTCACGGCAGTGGCGCTCATCGCGCTTGCAGTGGTCATCGCCCGACCGGCCGGCACCGATCCGATCCAGGCCGCGGACGGAGAACCCGTAGCCGGCAGCATCGCCGAACTCACGACGGTGGAGACCGGAGGCAAGGACCTCGGCATTATGCTGCGCGGTGTCGACGTCGAGAAGCCCGTCCTGCTGTTCCTCGCGGGCGGCCCGGGCGGATCCGAGCTGGGCGCCATGCGCAACCACCTGCAGGAACTGGAGGACCACTTCGTCGTCGCCACTCTGGACCAGCGGGGCACCGGCACGTCGTACCCGGAGCTGGATCCGGCGTCCACCCTCACCCTCGAGAGCTCTGTCGACGACGCGATCACCGTGACGAACGTCCTGCGGGAGCGCTTCGGCGAGGACCGGATCTACCTGATGGGCCAGTCCGGCGGAACGATCTACGGCATCCTCGCCGTCGCGCAGGAGCCGGAGCTCTACCACGCGTTCATCGGCACCGGGCAGATGGTGAGCCCGCTCGAGACGGACACCATCTTCTACGAGGACACCCTCGACTGGGCGGAGCAGAACGGCGATACCGAGCTGGTGGAGGAGCTGGAACGGATCGGCCCGCCACCCTATGCGGACATGCTGGACTACGAGACCGCGCTGTCCTACGAACACCAGGTGTACCCCTACGACCACACCGGCAATGCGGAGGGCGAGGGTGGGTTCTCGGAGAATTTCATCGTCCCCGAGTACACGCTCACCGACCAGATCCACCTGCTCGGCGCGTTCATGGATACCTTCTCGGTCATCTACCCCCAGCTCCAGGACACCGACTTCCGCACCGACGTCACCAGCCTCGACGTCCCCGTCTACTTCGTGCAGGGAGCCCACGAAGCCCGCGGCCGCGCCGAGCCGTTCGCCGAATGGTTCGAGCTCCTCGAGGCCCCGGTCAAGGAGACCACCGAGCTCGCGACGTCCGGCCACCGTCCGCTGTTCGAGCAGCCCGACGAGTTCGTGGCCTATCTGCGCGACACGGTGCTCGTCCGGACGCCGCCGTCCTGACCGGACCCGCGGCCGGAAGTCCTCGGATCAGCGGAGGATGCTGCAGCAGTGTGCAGGACGGGCCCCGCCACAAATACACGATTCACCCGACGCGGGGAGGGCATACGGCTCCATAGCCTCGTCCGCATGAACCTTCCCGTGATCGCCGGAACCATCTCGACCGTGCTGTTCGCCCTGTCGACGCTGCCGATGCTCCTCAAGGCCGTGCGGACCCGCAACATGGAGTCCTACAGCCTGGGGCACATGGCGCTCAGCAATGTCGCCAACATCGTCCACTCGGTGTACGTGTTCAGCCTGCCGCCGGGGCCCATCTGGATGCTCCACGCGTTCTACGGTGTGGCGTCGGCGCTCATGCTCGTCTGGTACCTGCGCTTCTCGAAGGCACCGCAGGAGGCCGGCGGCACCGGCGTCGACGTCGCAAGCGCACCCGGAACCCCCACCGGCGCCGACGCCGCGACGGCCGCCGGTCGACGCGCCACCTGACGCGCGGACGCGCGGGCGGCCGGGCGGCCGGGCGAGAACCCCGGCCCTCCGGCCGTGGTGCGGCGGTGCCGGCGGGACTACCCTTAATGTCCTGATGGACACCGAGGAGCTGACCGAACTCCTGAGCACCGGGCGGGCGGCCCACGCCCGGGGCGACTGGCGTGCCGCATTCGACGCCCTGAGCGCAGCCGATGCCACCACTCCCCTGGACGTCGACGACCTCGAACTGCTCGGCAGCGCCGCGTGGTGGAGCGGCAACGTGAAGGAGAACTGCGAGGTCTCGGAGCGGGTCTTCCAGCACCACTGCGAGAATCAGGCCCTGCCGCGAGCCGCGATGAAGGCGCTCGAGCTCGGACTCCTCTGGGTGAACCGGGGAGACCTCGCCGTCGGCTCCGGGTGGATCAGCCGCGCCCGGCGCATCCTCGGGGACCTGCCCGAAAGCCCCGCCCACGGGTATCTCCTCTATCTGGAGGCCGTCCTGGAGCTGGACTTCTCGGGCACCGCCCCGCCGTCGTCGTACGCCTCGCGGCTCCGCAAGATGAGCGAGCACTTCGCCGACCCCGCCCTGATGTCCTTCGGGCTCGTCCTGTCCGGACTCGCGGATGTGCGCAGCGGCGAGACGGCGCGGGGTTTCGCCGAGCTGGACGAGGCGATGCTGCCGGTGCTCGCCAACCGGATAGCCCTGGAGTGGGTGGGCGACATCTACTGCACGGTGATCCACATGTGCCACGAGCTCGCCGACTACCGGCGCATGCGGTCCTGGACCGCGGCCACCGAGCGGTGGTGCGCCCGCTTCGGCAGCGAGGTCATGTACACCGGGGTCTGCCGGGTGCACCGCCTGGAACTGCTGAGCATCGAGGGCGCCTGGCACGACGTCGAACCGCAGATCGAGCGCGCCAGCGCCGACCTCGTGGACAAGAACATCTGGGCCGCCGGCGAAGGCTACTACCAGCTCGGGGAGATCCGGCGGATGCGCGGGGATCCGGAGGGCGCGCGGGCCGCCTACGCGCTGGCCAAGAGCTGCGGCATCGAGCCGCAGCCGGGGCTCGCGCTGCTGGAGGCGGCGGACGGCGACGACGAAGCCGCCTACGCCGGGCTCCTCGCCGCACTGCAGGGGCGGGACCGGCTCGCGCGGGCGCGGCTGCTCGGCACGGCCGTCGAGGCGGCGCTACGGCTCGGGCTGGGACAGGAAGCCGAGGAGCTGTGCAGCGAGCTCGAGCACACGGCCGAACATTACGGGAGCGCCGGGTTCCGCGCGTGGGCGCAGAAGGCGCGGGGCATCCTGCTGCTCGCCGACTCCCACCCGGCCGACGCCCTCGCGTCCCTGCAGGGTGCCCGGCGGTTCTTCGAGGACGCCCGGGCCCGCTACCCGAGCGCCGTCATCCACCGCTGGGAGGCCCTGGCGTACGAGGCGCTGGGCCAGCCGCAGGCCGCGGCCTGGAACACCGCGGCCGCGCGGACCATCTTCGAGGAGCTCGGCGCCGTCACCGAGCTGCGGCCCATGGTGGCGCGCAGCGCACCGGGCGGACTGACCGCGCGGGAACTCGAGGTGCTCGCCGCGATCACCTCCGGCGCGTCGAACCGGGAGGCGGCACGGCAGCTGTTCATCAGCGAGAAGACCGTGGGACGGCACCTCGCGAACATCTTCGGGAAGATCGACGTCTCCTCCCGCACCGCCGCGGCGGCCTGGGCGCGGGAGAACGGCGTCGCTCCTAGCGGCTGATCGCTCTCCTCCCGACTCCCGCGGCGCCGTCGTGCATGATTCGCACCAGTCCGGCTCGCCGAAATGCAGTGTTTCCCCGAAGCAGCGCCGGGGCCCTGATTCCTAGGCTCGATGCAGCGGGACAAGCCCGCACGAACCCAGGGAGTACACCATGACAGTCAGTACGGAACTCGGAACGGCCGACGCCGACCTCGCGGCCGTCGAGGCGTTCGGTGAGCGGTGCATCGGCCTGCTCAATGGCGGCAGCATCGCCGTCCTCATGAGCATCGGACACCAGACGGGCCTGTTCGACACCCTCGCCACGCTACCCGCCGCCACGAGCGCGGAGATCGCCCGGACCGCCGGCCTCAATGAGCGGTATGTGCGGGAGTGGCTCGGCGGCATGGCGTCGGCCGGAGTCCTCGCCTACGAGCCGGCCGACAGGACCTTCGCCCTGCCCGCGACGCACTCCGCCCTGCTCACCACAGCCGCAGGGCCTGACAACCTGGCCCGCATCATGCAGTACGTCAGCATGATGGGCGAGATGGAGCAGCGGATCGTGGACTGCTTCCGGAACGGCGGCGGCCTCTCCTACACCGACTACCCGAGCTTCCACGCGATCATGGCCGAGGAGAGCGCCGGGGTGAACGACGCCGCGCTCATCGACACGATCCTCCCGCTGATCCCCGATCTTCCTGCGCGACTGCAGGCGGGCATCCGGGTGGCGGACATCGGCTGCGGCAGCGGCCACGCCGTCAACCTGATGGCGAAGGCGTACCCGGCGAGCACGTTCACCGGCTACGACTTCTCCGAGGAGGCCATCACCGCAGCCCGGGCGGAAGCCGCGAAGCTGGGCCTGGACAACGCCCGCTTCGTCCTCCAGGACGTCGCCCGGCTGGACGAGACCGACGCCTTCGACGCCATCACGGTCTTCGATGCGATCCACGACCAGGCCGACCCTGCGGGTGTGCTGCGCGCCATGTTCACCGCGCTGCGCAGCGGCGGCAACCTGCTCATGGCGGATATCAAGGCCTCGAGCAACGTGGAGGACAACGTCGAGCTGCCGTGGGCGTCGTTCCTGTACGCGCTCTCGACCGTCCACTGCATGAGTGTCTCGCTCGGACTCGACGGCGCCGGCCTCGGCACCGTGTGGGGGACGCAGCTCGCGCAGGCGATGCTCGGCGAGGCAGGGTTCTCGGACGTCGAGGAGAAGGCGATCGACTCCGACCCGTTCAACGCCTACTTCACGGCGTCGAAGGGGTGAGCCGGTCCTCCGGGGATCCAGCTACGGAAGGAACACCATGTCCGATCAGTCCGACACGCCGGACACCAACGTGGCCGGGCGGCCGGCACCGGAGGTGTGCCCCGACGGGCTTGTCACCGGAATGCGCCCGCAGACCTTCGATCATGGGCCGCGCAGCGCGTTCAACGCATGGGTCTTCCGTGCCCTCGATCCGTATTTCAACTACACCCTCACCCGGCACAAGAACGGCGCGTTCGCCGGCCTGGCACCCGGCACGGTCGTGGAACTGGGGGCGGGTGCTGGGGCGAACCTGGACCGCCTCCCGACCGGGACCCACCTGATCGCGGTGGAGCCCAATGAGCGGATGCACGCAGGCCTGCGGCAGCGCGCGTCAGAGCGGGGCGTGCGCATGACCCTGGTCTCTGGTGTCGCGGAGGCACTGCCGCTGCCCGACGGGTCCGTCGACGACGTGGTGTGCACCTTGGTGCTGTGTACGGTGCCGGACCTGGAGCAGACGCTGAACGAGGTCCGGCGGGTCCTGCGCCCCGGGGGCCGGTTCCGGTTCGTGGAGCACGTGGTGGCGCCGGCACGGAGTCCGCGGCAGTGGATGCAGCAGGCGCTCCGCAAGCCGTGGGGATGGCTGTTCGAGGGCTGCGATCCGGCACGGGACACCGTCGCGCGGCTGGTTCCCGTGTCCTGGTGTTCCCAGCTTTTAGATTCACCGCGAAGGTAGCGTAGGCCGCTCAGTAGCGCCTTCGGACGTATGCGGGAACCACCCAGGCCGTGACCGCTAAGCTTGTGAAGGGCTCGTAGCAGGCTAACTAGCCGCAATAGCCGCCGTTGGGCGGAGCATTGGCAACGCAACGATTGAAATCTAATTGGCGTTGCGAAGGAACCAGCGCCGAAGATTTTCCGCCGGGTACAGGCCGAGGGCGTAGCCAACGAGGAAGACCGCCCAGACGGCCAGACAACGGTCGTCAGGACGGCCTTTCACACGCCGTCGGGCTGGCTGATCACCTGCCCAGAGGAGTCGATCAGAAACAGGACGGTCGCTCGGGTCAAGGACCACCCGGCTCGAATCTCCTGCGGCGCTTGACTCACGAGAGCATGGTCAAGATTACGGCTCAGACCGGGGAAGCACATGGGACGCCGTAGCGCGCTGCCGCAGTCAACTGTCAACCGCATCAAGGAGGCCCGAGTTGACGCACTGAGCATGGCCAAGATCGCGGACACCCTCAACCAGAACGGCGTGGCCACCGCGGCAGGAGGCAGGTGGTATGCCTCAACCATCAAGCAGATCCTCGACTCCCGGAATGGAGGGAGAGCACTCAGCGGAGACACTCGGAACGGATCGCTTCGGATCACTCCAGTTCCGGCCTAGAACCAGATTGGGTTCCCACCTCCACTATTCACCGGTCTGTCGGCGACCGCAGTCCACACGGCCAACGGAACCGAAGCAAGGCAGAAAGCGAGCCGGCAGTATCGGGCTGAGCCCAAACTGTCGGTGGCCCTGGCGCTCGGGATGGCCATTAACGACCTATTCGCGGTTTAGAAGGAACAGGATGGCCCATGAGCACGCGTCGGCTGGACGGAGCTGTCAGAATTCGTAGATAGACTTTGGGCGTGAGCGTCACGGGCAATGGATTAGATCTTAGTTATGGCTCGATTCTGCGTGTGCGGCGTATTGACGAGGAGGCAGGCCGAGTCTGGTTTGACCGTCGCGATGGCGCTTCGGGTTGGCTTGGCGGGCCGCTAGTCGACACTGTGGAGGCGGGCCAGATCCTCTACATTCCGGACCAGGTCAATGATGACGATCCGGTCAGGGTGTTGTCCGAAGAAGACTGGCTAATCCGCGGTGGAGATGTTGCGACCGTAAGTTTGATTAGCGAGGATGGATCGACGGCCGTACTCGAACTGAACGGCAGGCACCAGACGTTCGCCCAGCGAGAGCCGGAGCCTTTCGTCAAGGGCCAGACGATTGCCGTCGATTCGGACGGGCGACCAGGACTCGTGCTGAGCAGCAAACCCATCGACCGATTCGGCCGCGCAGAGGACGATCTCGACCCCGCGAGTTTCATCCACACCCCAGGCGATGTGACCTTAGACGATTTTGGTGGTTCGTCGGTGCTGGTCGAAAGAGCGCTCGAGCTCGCGCGCGTCGCGCTTGATCCTGGGCAGCGGCTTAGAGAGATTGGCGTGAACCCTGTCAAGGGAATCCTTTTCAGTGGGCCATCAGGCACAGGCAAGACCCACCTCGCCCGCGTTCTGAGTAAGGAGCTCGGCACCCGCTTCTACCTAATTGACGGGCCTGAGATCGTCAATAAATGGGTGGGTGAAAGCGAGCAGCGGCTGCGTGCGCTCTTCCAGCACGCCGAGGAGCACGCGCCCGCCATCATCTTCTTCGATGAGATCGACAGCATCGTGACCAGTCGGGGAGATGACGCCTCGGAGCATTCGGGGCGCCTAGTTGGGCAATTCCTGACAGCCCTCGATGGATTCAAGGCCAGCCAGGGTGTCTTGGTAATTGCCTCGACCAACCTGCCCGGTGCGCTGGACACCGCGTTGCTCCGACCAGGGCGACTCACCTTCAAACTCGAATTTGATGGTTCCCCGAGCCCCGAAGACCGGTTGAAGATTCTGCGGGCATCAGCTCGTAAGGTGCGCGGTTCCGAGCACGCCGACTGGGACGTCCTAGTTAAAGCCACCGAGGGGTGGAGCGCCGCAGAGCTAGCCATGATTTGGACCGAGGCCGGTATCTTGGCAGTGGTCGACAAACGAGATGAGCTCTGCACGGAAGACATTACTGCCGGGCTAGTCCGCGCTGCTCGCAACCGCGACGTCTCCCGCCGTCAGGAGAGACAGGCATGAGAGTTCCCACCATCGTCAGGACGCCCTTCATTGCAGCTAGGCGTGCCTGGCGGCGGCGGCGCCAAGCACAGGAATGGAAACACAAACGACGCGAGTTTGTTTACCTCGACGAAACCAGCGTCACTAGCCTGGTGGCCGCTCGACACGGTTCGGTTCCCGAGTCATTTAAAGACACCCTCACTCTTACCTCCTCGTCCGAGGCTGGCTCCTCCCTAACGATCCCTTCGACGCCCGCCGCGCCCGGGGCAGGCGTGTCGACACGATCAACATCGGCTCGGACGACATCACAGGAAGTTGTGCGCCGTGCCGTGGCTCAAGGAACCTTCCGTAGCCTACGAATTGGCGATATGGACCTAAAACTCTCGGTCGAAGACCAACTGGGCAACCCCAAGCCGGCTGCGGTTTCCACTATAAATGCACTGTCGCATCACCTCCCTAAACTCGAGAAACAACACCGCGCATCGCGCATCCAAAATCTCCTCCGTGGGGATGTCCTCGAGGTGCAGGTCGAGCTCAGCCCCGAGCGGAGCTACCAGTTCATGACAGCAGTGTCTTCAACAATCGATCTCATCCAGGGACGCGCCGAAATATTCGGGATCGAAGAGAGCGCCATGGCAGAGGTGCAGCAAATGGTCGGATTACTCTCTGGTCTTCTCGTTGATCTGGTACCTCTTCAATCCCGGGTGACCAGCCACCGCCTCGTCATCGTCGATAACATTTCCTGGCTTGTCGACGTCTCGATGATCACGCCCGACAGCGCGCTGGATCGCGCCACGACCGAGGTCCAGCTTGTCGGAGTGACGGAGTTACCCCTCTACTGGAAAGACGTCCGCCGCGTTCTCTTCGCCGGCTCGACTTACTCGGTCTACGCTCGGCTCTCCAGGCCTGGGATCCAGACATCGTGGTCACCGGTGAAGCTCGCCGATGTGTTCGACCAATTCCTCCCTGACCTCGGCGACCAACTTCGCAGGCTTCCCTACCTATTTGACAGCGCCCATGGTGTCACGGACCGTGACAAGGTCCCAGTAGTTTCCGAGGTGCTTTGCGACAACGGGCTCATACCGTTCGGACACGATCTCGCGCAGCTGACGTCCCGAAACATCTCAAGAGAGTCATTGTTAGAGGTCGCTAGAGAAGCTGCACGCTCTGTAGACACGGCCGAGAAGCTCGACGATATGGGAATCGTACGAAATGCGTTCGAACAGGTGGTCAAGGCAGTCGAATCCTGCCCACCGCTCACCGAACCGCTCGAAATCGACCGGCATCTAGTGCGCACGCTGCGTTCGAGGCACCAGGAAGTTGCTCGACTCACGTTCCACAAGGAGTCCGCTGCCACCGAACAACCGAAAACTGAGGAAGAACACGAGCCTGCCGCTTTCCTCGAAGCCGAGGTGGTAGCGATTTACTGGTGACCGTGAGGTAGCAACTACGTTGTAGCGGTTTGCCTGTTTTGGTAGAGATCAATACCTCATGGAGGTATACAACCTGATCATTATGAGTTGGGATGTCACATTCAACGGTCGCGAACCACTTCCTGATCTAAGACTGTCCCGGGGCATACCTCGAAGCTCAGCGGGTAGACCGGTGGTCAGGCAATCCCGCTCGTCGGTATAAATGACACGCCCCGATCCTGAACCAGGACGCACCGCTCACGCTCGAGTGGCCACCCACCTCGACTACTCGATATTTCCGCTATCTCGACACGCTTTTTGCCTACGCGATTGCCACCCTCGCCTCCGTGCCGCGGTGATCCCATCTTGTAGATCTACCGCAAAGGTAGCGTAGGTAACTCAGTAGCCCTTTCGCACATATCCGGGAACACCTAGGGCGTGACCGCCACCCTTAAGAAGCGCGTGCAGCAGGCTAACCAAGGCGTGGCGCCTAGTACCGGGCACCCCTCCGGTGCAAGCTGACTACATGGACCACTTCGATCCCGCCCAGCAGGCGGACCGTTACCAGCGCATCCAGAATCACCCCGGCAGAACGGCGACCAGTCGGTGGGATTCCTTGCAGCGCATTCATAAGGTCTTACAGGCGAATGAGTCGGAGATACTCCAACTCATCGATGCTGTGCAAAATGACGAAGAAGCAGCCATTGAAGTGATGAGGAATGTGGGCCGAGCCGGTTCGGCGGAAGTCTACTTCGATGAATTGATTCGGCGGTCGCACAACTACCTGTCGGCCTTGAAGATGCTCGTGGATCATACGAGAAACCTGATGCGTCACTACGAGAACGAGCCGGTTGCGGTCGAGTATGCCCGCCGAATCCGAGAAGTTGTAGAAACTGGCCGCGCCCCCTTCCTTCAAAAGCTCCGTGACTACCTAGTCCACTACCAAATTCCTCCGTTCGCGCTGACCATCTCCTTCGCTAACGATGCTCCAGTGACGTTCGTTGTGGCACTTGAACGAGACGCAGCGTTGGAATATAAGGACTGGCCAGCGAACGCGAAGAAGTACTTGAAGCAACGGCCAGAGAAGATTAACTTCCGGGACGAGATAACTGCTTATTCGGCTGATTTGGAGGGTATCTACAGATGGTTGTATGAGCGCTTCACGGAACTTCACGGACACGAGATTGACGAGTTCAACAATTTGATTGTCGAATTTCAAGGAGCACGAAATACACCAGGACACCCTGATTACCAGTTGCCGCCCGTCCCGGAGGAGTTCGACTAACGATGGGCCGTGCCCGAAACCTAAGGACTCGACAACGCCTGGGCGGCTGCCATCGACGAGCTGGTGAGCAGAGAGGGCGTGTTGCAGGGGGGCCTGAACGGCGTGTCCCGCTTCGGCCGTGACAGCTACCAAAGCGCCGCGACTGCGTACTCCCCAATGATCGAGCTTGGCCCGAGCATCATGGCCGTTGACCGGTACGCGGACCTGAGTGGGCGAGGCCATGACCCTTTCTGCCCCGTCATCCCGGGCTTGTGGACCCCTTCCGCTCGGTGCTGTACTGGCCCCGGCGTAACCAGCCGGTGTTGGGTGCTCTCCTTATTTGAATAACTCTTCCGCCACCGGACCTTTGACCTCAGCCCGCGTCAACTGGTTCGGTGGGGGAACTGTGTCCGGGGTGGGTCACGCGTCACTCGCAGACAGAGTGTGGTGGGATGTTTCGCGGAATAGATCGTGCGCTTACAGCGAGGTTGGGACGTGAGAATGCCCGTAATCAATTTCTAGCATGGCAGTCGCTGATACATCAGTAGATGGAACCAGAGGAGTACTGGCATAACGCCAGTGAGAAGAGGTGCCGGAGAACGTCCGGCCTGTACGAGCGCACTCTCCTCAGCTCGTTTCTTCACCAAAGGAACGACCATGTCCACTGAGCAACATTTCGAATCGAAGGAACTCCCGCAGGGCTGCTACGAGCGCCTGTTGCGGATCCTCTTCGGCGACCGCACCACGTCTGACGAGCGGCCGGACTGATGGTCACAGACAAAGGGCGACGCCGAATAAGCGAAGCCGCACGGCGGCAGATGTCCGACCCAAAAGCGCGAGCCAGGCTCTCAGCCCTACACAAGGGGAAGCCAAACCTTGGCGTGCACAACACCAACCACTGCAACCGGCAGATCGTGAAAACCGGCTGCCCGTGGTGCGAAACACAGAGAACGGGGAGCGACACCGAATGAACGACGCGGGCTGGAAACACTCACGGGACACCGACTCCTGGAGCGGCGGTGCAGAAGTGGTAGGTCTACGGAACCCATATGGCACCCCGAGCGGGCTGACGGCGGCACTCGAAGCGGCGAGCAAGGGCTACTACGTACTGCCGGTACGCGGTAAGCGGCCGCTCGTGAAGCGGCGCGACAAATCGACCTGGACAGCCAAACCATTTGTGGTTGATTTAAGCAATGGCCCGACGCGGGTTACGGCATCGACACCGGCAAGACAGGGCTGGTCGTGGTTGACCTCGACAACAAGGACGGCAAGGACGGGCTGGGACGCGCTGACAGGCCCTCTCGCCCTTCCGGAAGGGCTGACGGTCCATACTGCGTCCGGAGGCCAACACAGGTACTACCGGGGCGACGGCGTCCGCAACAGCGCCGGGACAATCGCGGAAGGCGTGGCCGTTCGGGGTGAGGGCGGGTTCGTCGTCGGCCCAGGATCGACCGTGGGTGGCAAGAAGTACCAGACGGAGGGCGGGAAGGTGCCTCCTGCGGTCTCGGAGCTACGGGAGGCACCGGAAGCGCTCCTGTCCCTCGTGAGGTCACGAAAGGCCGAGGGGAAGCCCGAGAAGTGGGAACACAGCACAGGGACCGAGGTCCCCGACGAAACCAGTCTGCCGCGCTCGGTCCAGCAGGTGTACACGTGGCTCTGGCCCGCGAACTCACGAAGGTCACCGGCGTTGCCAAGGGAACCCGGAACGACGTCCTCAACCGGGCAGCATTCAACCGCGGCCAACTGGTCGGAAGCGAACTCCCGGAATCGCTGGTGCGCGACGCCTTGACCGAGGCTGCGACGCAAGCGGGTCTCGACAGCGAGGAGGTCGGGCCGACAATCGAATCCGGACTGGCGCAGGGGATGGCCCAACCTCAGAGCGCTAGTGAAGGAATTTAGCAGATTGAACGGCTTGCCTGCTGCCGACGGGTTGGATGAACTCGACCGACTAGATGAGGAGGACGGAACTTGACCAGCGATAAGGTTGAACCGCGCGCGCACGCGAGAGATCAGTACAACGACTCCGCTGGCACGTCGATGAACTCGACATGCTCTTTGCCTTGGTTGTCGGTGTACTCCACCCGGATTTGTGGGTCACCGGTTCTATACAGCAACATGGAGGGCCAGCCTCGGAATAGTGGCACCTGCTCTTTGGCGCGCAGTTCGTCCCACAACTCTTGGTCGAGCTTGAAATCTGATGTCTTCGGTGTCACGTACAGGGCGTATGCATCCCCCGGCCCCCAATTCTTTAGCGCCCAAGACGACATCGGGAAGTCGTGTTCACGGACGATCTCTAATCGCACTCGGGATGCATTCCGGTGTTGTGCGGTCAGCAATTTCATCTCCCGCTCACTCAACATATTGATGTGGAGTGCTCGGCGTGGTGCTGGGTCCGTTATGGGCTTTGGCTTCGATCCGCGTTCGGCGGGCGGGTCCGAATGCTGAGGAGCTTCAGGCACAAAGGTCCGCTGCTGCCGTTTTCGCCCATCCTCAACGATCGCGAGAAGGCGTCCCCATCTGGCTACAACCCACTGCGTGGCAGCCTTGAGCCAATCCCGCCCGCGCTTCGTCAGCAGGCCCCACAGTCCCCCAATGATGGCGACTGCCAGCCCGCCGATGACGGTGCTGCCAAGTGGCGTATTAGCGAAGTCCCCAAGTCCCATAAGCGAAAGACTAACAAGGGGCGCACGTTCGGGAAGCCACCCGCTGAGGACGCCGCTGTAGAAGGACGGATCGGCGCGCGTTACGACTTCCGTATTGCCAGACAGCGGAAGGGTGCGCGGGCTCAGAATGGCACATCGTTACGCGTAATCGCTTTCCACTCGTTGCCCGCCTTGCCGTTGGTGTCGTCCCACTGCACGAGCAAATTGAACTCTTCGTCATACACCATCAGATTGGGATCGACCATAAGCCTCAGCTTTTCATCCTTTGACAGCGATGGTGCGTACCCGTTGCGGATCGTAACGTTGTTCATGTTACTGCTCACAATCACTTCCTGCGCATCTCCTGGCCCGACATTTTCCAGCCAGACGACGCCGACGTCTTTCTCATCTTCTTGCACGTGCCAACGTGCGGGAAGCGCTCTTGGCTGCGTCGGTTTGGACAGGGGCGAACCGGACCGGGCGAGCAGGAGTTCCTTGGTGTTCTTCAATAACGTCGAATCAAGTTCTTTGAGGTCGGCGTTCAATTTCTCATTTTCTGCCTTCAGGCTTTTGTTTTCTTCTTGTAGACGCGTGAGATTGTCCCCGATCACGCTCATCTTCGCGTCAGTGTCCTCCTTCGCCTTCGTGATGCGAGAGTGATCCTCCATTGGCGTCCGAAGGCGCACCCACTTATCCACCAGCCAGCCCCACGCTCGTCCAATCCAGACCTTTCTTGGCGGAGTCCGGTTCTGTTGCAGCGCGACAAGTCGATTGTGGCGGTTGACGCGAACACTGATCACCACGGCCAGTGCAGCGAGAACGACACCGATCAGGGCAATGGTGCCCGCATTATCCCGGGCAAACGCTTCGACGACGTTGGGTGCCGGTTCTTCGATCTGTGTCTGCAGCATGAGACTCCTGAGGTTCATACCGATGACATTAGCGAAACCAGTGGACGGTCTCGGGCTCGTGTGTGCATCCGGCGACGCACATCCCCGTGTCATGTGCGCGCTCCGGAGGCCCACGGAGGAGCTTCCCGAGCCTGGGAGGTCCGGAACTGCCGCAGGAACACGCCAGTTCGAGGGCACCCTTCTGGAGCCTCCCCCGCGAGGGACTACGGCTGGCAGGGGATCCCGCCAATCAAGACATCTGGGTTGATGGCCCGATACGCAGGTGTGCGAATAGCCGCTTGTTGAGGTGCAAATTCGCATGTTTTTCTGGGATTTTCGGCACCACCACCCGTACGACCAGCGGGGAACCACAGTGACCGCCGTACTAATGCTTTTGGAGGATCTTTGGCGAGACATTCTCGCCGCTGAGTCCACACGTGACTATGTCATCAAAATGATGAACGACAGTCCTGGCAGCCGCCACGAGATACAGCCGACTCTGGATCGCGCGAACGCTGAGGTTGCAAGGCTGAGAGACCTGCGGAACGACTGGATAACAGCGCCCAACCTGACCTGGAGGGACTTGTGACGACCACTGTCGATTCCGGCCCGAGCACTGCACGTGTGGCTGCGGTGCAAGCACCCAGCGCCGGTTCCGCCCGGGTCACGACCTCAAACTCAGAGCTGCGTTACAGCTCAGTCACCGTGAGTGCCGCAAGGTCACCGTAAGGCTCGGCGACCGCCGACACGAGGTGTCCGCGCTCGAAGCCGCCAGCTACTTGGAGACCGTACGCAGCGACTGGCCCGCATATGTCACCGGCTGAGCACGAACGGCGCACGAGCCGCCCCTTTACCACCACCAACCACCCAGACGGAGTGTTCAAGTGACCGAGTTGAAGCCAGGAGCAGCACGAGCCGCCTACTACCTGCGGGTCTCCACAG
The DNA here is from genome assembly GCF_023100725.1 of Arthrobacter antioxidans. Lineage (NCBI taxonomy): Bacteria > Bacillati > Actinomycetota > Actinomycetes > Micrococcales > Micrococcaceae > Arthrobacter > Arthrobacter antioxidans. The sequence goes on along the minus strand of NZ_CP095501.1, from coordinate 716,227 downwards.
TAAAACAGGTGGACGGGACAAGCCTGGACACGCAACAGGCTTGGTGTCTCGCCCATATCGAATCGAACGGCTGGCAGGACGTCGGAGGCTACATCGACGCCGGCGTAAGCGGTGCCAGCGACAAGCGGCCCGAGTGGATGCGCTTGCTCACGGACGCCCGAGCGGGGCTGATCGACGTGGTTTACGTCTTCGACCTGGACCGGTTCACCCGGGACATACTGCACGGCCTCCAGGCCACCCGCGACCTTCGGGAACTCGGGGTCAAGCTCTTTGACGCCGAAGACCCGACCACCGACACTGCAAGCGCCGACCAGCAACTCATGACGGGTTCCCGTCTGCTGATCGCAGGAGGAACGGCGGAAGATCCGCGAGCGGACGATCCGAGGTCAGCGGGCCAAGCTTGAAGCGGGGCTGTGGCCGGGTGGTCGGCCGTCCTACGGGTGGAAGCTGGCAGGGGTAAAGAAGACCGCCCACCGGTCCCGAAGGAGGACGAGCGCGGAAACCTCCATCTGATGTTTAAGTGGCTGGTCAATGACGGGCTAACCGTGGGCCAGGTGACCGACAGGCTCAACGAGGCCGGGATCAAGTCGCGTAATGCTCACCAGTCGAAGCATGGTGGCCGGTGGAGTCACGTGGTGGTCCGGCGCGTGCTGTCGAACCCGACCCTTCACCCGGCCTGCTTCATCTGGGGGGAACCGGGGGGAGGCTCAACCGACTCGCGATCACACAAGACGAAGGTGGACCGGAACGGCAAGCCACTGCACGGTGAGCCGAGGAAGATTGAACTGGGGAACCCGGTATTCACGGCGTCAGAGTTCCGGTTTCTCAATCGCGCTTTGGCCCGCCACCCTCGAACGGACTCGATTGCCGCGCCGCAGGTCAGGCAGATGCTTTCGACCAGGCTCTACGGCGAGTGCGGGAAGCACTACATTGGCGTGCAGATCAAGGGCAAGGACTACGACGTGTACCGGTGCTCAGGGCGACGGCACAGAGGAACGGGCACAGCGGCGGAACGCTGCCAGTGCAAGCAGGTCAACGCGCAGAAGTTGGACGCGAGGGTCTGGACCGAGGTCCAGGGACTGCTGTCGGACCCGGCGCGTCTGCAGGCTATGGCGCGGCAGTGGCTGGAGTTGGACGACGCGGAGGACACGACCAGTGAGACCGTTTCCCGTTCGCTGTCTGACCAAGTGCGCAAGCTGGAGCGTGCGCTCGACCGGGCGAAGAATACGGTACTCCTGGACGACGACCCGGAGGACGCACGCCTGCGGGCGGAGCGGTTCAAGGCGCAACTTGCCAAGGCGCGGGCGACGCTGGACGCGGTCGAGGCGCTGAGGGTGGACGCGCAAGCGAAAGCTGACCGGTTGATGGATCTGTCACGGTTGGTGGAGCGCGCCAAGGTCCGGCTGGCGTCGATGGAGGTTGCGGTGCGTCGGGAAGTCCTCGACCTGCTGGGAGTCAGCGTGGTGATGGGTGACCTGATCGAGTCGGAGCCACAGGTGCTGACCGTCCAGTGTCAGATTGATCCCAAAATGTTTGTCAGTGAGTCCGAGACGCCGAGTAACCCTAAGTACGGGGCCCCTGGAGGCGGCGGGGTCCTCGGCCCTCGCGGTCGAGCAGCGGAAGTTGCGCCATTCGGTGTTCCTGCCGATCAACACCTCGGTGTGGGGCATCGCGACCCGCTGACTCTGGGCGGCGGGTCCGCGCACTCAGGCGGAGGGCTGCGACGCGGACCCGAGGGCGAGTCAGGAGCGCACCGGCAACATCGTCTCCAGATACGCGATGATCGCCGCCACGCCCGCCTCGAACCCGAGCTCCGAGCGCTTACCGTCCAGGGACGCACCGGCGAAGGCACCGTGCAGTGCGGGCTGGCCCTCCGCGTCGGCGAGCCAGGACAGCTCCGGTGACGCCATGTCCAGCGCGGACCCCAGCATGAAGCTGTCGAGGACGGTCACGGCCACCACGACGTCGTTCGCCGCGAAGCCCTGCTCCACGAACACCGCGGCGAGGTGCTCGTAGATGTCGAGCGTCGCGGTGTCCGTCACGGCCTCCCCCACGAGCAGCGGGATGGCCTTCGCATGCAGGCCCAGGGCGCTGCGGTAGCTCCTCGCCCACGCCGCCGCCCGGTCCCGCCAATCAGGACCGGCTGTGAAGAAGTCCCCCGACGCCAGGGCGTCGGAGCCGATGACGGACCGGATCCCGTTGATGATCTCCGGGCGTCCGTGCACGTGGTGGTAGATGGAGGACGGGCTGACCGACAGTTTCTTTGCCAGCCCCGGCAGCGTGAAGTCCCCGAACTCGTCCACCAGCTCCAGCGCTGCCCGATAGATCTTCTCCGGCGACAGAATCGCCTGGCGTGGCCGCCCCATGTTTCCCCCTCTGTACCGGCGACTGTGCCGCCCTCTGCTGGTCCGGTCCCGCGCCGCGCGCGTCGTCGTCGTCGTCGTTCTCAGAACACGATCACGCTGCGCGCCCGTTCGCCCCGGCGCATCGCGTCGAACGCCTCGTTGACCTCGTCCAGGCTGATCCGGTGCGAGATGAGCCGGTCCACGGGTAACCGCCCCGCGAGGTACAGCGCGGCCAGCCGCGGGAAGTCCCGCCCCGGCACGGTCGAGCCGTAGTTGGAGCCGATGAGCGACTTCCCGCTCTCCGCGAGCAGCAGCGCGTCGATGGACACCGGGCTGTCCTCCGGCGGCAGGCCCACGATCACGGCCTTGCCGCCCGGGGCGATGAGCGAGGGAAGGGACTCGATGGTCTGGACCCGCCCGATCGCCTCGAACGCATACGCGGCACCTCCCCCGGTGATCGCGGCGATCTCCTCCGCGAGCCCGTCCGACGGCACCAGCGTGTGGGTGGCGCCGAACTCCCGCGCCGCCGTGAGCTTCTCCTCGCTGAGGTCGACGGCGATGATCGGGTTCGCACCGACGAGCCGCAGCGCCATGATGATCGAGAGCCCCACGCCGCCGGTCCCGACGACGACGGCCGACGTCCCGGCCTCGACGCCGGCGTCGTTCACCACGGCCCCGAAACCGGTGGCGACGGAGCAGCCGATGAGGCTGGCGACGTCGAACGGCACCTCGTCGGGGATGCGGATGGCGCCGGCTTCGGGCACGACGGCGTACTCGCTCATGGACCCGACGGTCAGGTACGGGAACACGCGCTCGCCGTCGAGGGTGAGCGGACTGCTGCCGTCGGGCAGGAGGCACTCCTCGGACCGGCTGCCCGTGCACACGTAGGACTTCCCCGACAGGCACGCGGTGCAGCGCCGGCAGGGGTAGAACCAGGAGAGGATCACGTGGTCGCCCACCGCGACGTCCGTGACGCCGTCGCCGATCGCCTCGACGGTCCCGGCACCCTCGTGGCCCATCACCGTGGGCGAGGGCAGCGTCCAGTCGCCGTCGAGCACGTGGCGGTCCGAGCCGCAGACGCCCGACGCGCCCATGCGGACAAGGACGGTGCCCGGGGCGGGGTCGGCGACGGTGACGGTGGTCAGATCGAGGTCCTGCGACCCGATGCGGTGGACGGCGGCACGGGAGGTGCGGCTCATGCGCGACCCTCGACGTCCTGCTCGGGAGTGACCGCATAGCCGCCGACGCCGCGGCGGACGTAGAGGACGCGGGCGAGGACGTAGTAGACGATGCCGCCGACGATCGCGGCCGGGAAGGACGCCGTGATGTAGCCGAAGACGGGCAGGGCGGTCAGTGTGACCGGGTTGTAGATCACGAGGTAGAAGGCTGCTCCGACGACGACGGCGGCCATGCCGGCCCAGTTGACGCCTCCGTGGAAGTGGTACGCGCTCTCCCGGCGGTGGCGGTAGAGGTCCTCGAGGACGACGCGCTGGCGGCGCAGCAGGAAGTAGTCGGCGATGATCGCCCCGCACATGGGCGCCAGGAACGCGCCGCTGAGGGTCACGAACACGATGAACCGCTGGTACATGAACCCCGGGAAGAACGCGAGGACGGCCGGCAGGACGAAGAACGCCGCACACAGCCACGCCCACCGGACCCCGGAGAGCAGGGTGCCGCTCGCCTGCCGGATGGCGAGCACCGTGGAGTAGACGATCGAGGACGTGCTGGTGATGTTCGCGAACGCGATGAACAGCAGGATGAATGCGCCGAGCACCGGGCCGCCGAAGGGCAGCATCCAGACCGTCGGGTCGGAATCGCCGAGCGTCAGGGCCGCGGCCATGCCGACGACCTGCGCGATCAGGGTGGCGCCGAACAGCCCGAGGTAGGACGGCCAGAGGGCGGCCTTCGGGGTCTTGGTCAGCCGGGCGAGGGATCCCATGACCGGGTACCAGGACACACCGACGCCCACGTTGAACTCGACGGCGAGGGCGAAGTTGAGGCGCTCGTCCTCGAACGGGGCGAGCGGTGCGGCGCTGGTCAGCGTGTCCCACGAGGTGTTGAGGACGAGGAAAACCATGAGGAAGACGGTCACGACGATCAGGCCCGGCGCGATGAACTTGTTGAACCGGCCGATGGTCACGGGTCCGCGGGAGAGGATCCACCAGGAGACGGCGATCGCGACGAGGGCGAAGACCGTGACCATGAGGCTCTCGGGCCCGAAGTCGGTGCCGAACGTGGAGTTGGAGACCTGGGTGACGGCGCGGCCCACCATGATGGCCAGCAGCGAGGACCAGCCCATCTCGGTGATGAGGATGACGGTGAAGACGAGGATGCCCACGCCCACGAGCCCGAAGACGGGCCGGAGGAGGGTGTACTGCTCCACGCCGTAGCGCTGGCTGGCGACGACGCTGGCCAGGATCATGAACCCGAGGCCGATCGCGTTGCCGATGACCATGGCGGCGACGCCCTGCTGGAAGCCGACGAGCAGCGCCGTCGAGCCACCGACGAGGAACGCCCACGTGGCGATGGCGAGGCTGATGTTGACGCCGGTGAAGTCCGCGCCGTTCCAGATCCGCTCGCTGCGGAGCAGGGGCAGCGAGCCGAGCGAGCCGCCGTCGTTCGTGTCGCTCGTGGTGCTTGCCGTGCTCACAGCGCCAGCACCAGGAAGCCCAGCAGGGTGAGCCCGAGGGTCATGAGGGTGTACAGGCCGAGGTGCCGTCCCGAGAGGGCGGCGCGGGAGGCGTCGTCGTGCTCGTGGGCGGCGATCTCGCCGAGCCTGGACTGCAGATCGCTCGGCGTCGTTGCGTCGGCTGAATCCATGGTGGTTCTCCAATAATCGAATATCATTCGGTTTGGGTACATCGTTGTGCCTATCATGAGGGCTGTCAATGGATCGGCCGTCATGATCTGCGCGAAAATTCCTTCGCCCGGCCGCCCTCCCGGAAGGAGTAGCGGTGCCCGCTCTCGCTGTGCTCCAGGCCGCTGGGACGGTCGACGCCGTGGAGGAGAACCTCCGCCGCCTCGACGGGTATGCCGCCCGCGCGGCCGCCCAGGGCGCGGAGATCCTCGTGACCCCGGAACTCTTCGCCACGGGCTATGCCCCTGCGCTCGTCGCGGAGTCCGACGGGCAGGCCGTCCGGGACGCGCTCGCGTGCATGGCGCGGCGGTACAGGATCGCGCTGGTCGGATCCTCCGTCGAGGCCACGCCCGACGCGCGGCACATCACCGCCTCCCTGTTCGACCACCAGGGCGCGGAGCTGACCCGCTACCGGAAGGCGCACTTGTTCGGCGCGGAGGAACGCGCCGCCTTCACCCCCGGCGACGACCGTCCCGAGGTGGTCCCGCTGCTGGGCATGGGTGTGGCACTCGGCATCTGCTACGACGTCGAGTTCCCGGAATACGTGCGCAGTGCCGCCCAGTGCGGCGCCGATCTGCTCCTCGTCCCCACGGCGGTGCCGGCCACGGGCGATGTCGGGAACCGGCCCCCGGCGCACACCTACAACGCGGAGCGCATCTCGAGGCTGCTGGTGCCCGCGCGGGCCCTCGAGAACGGCGTGTACATCGCGTACGCGAACCACACGGCGCCCGGCTTCACGGGGCTGAGCTGCATCGCGAGCCCGTACGGGACGTTCCTCGGCCTCGCCGGGGACGGCGAGGAGCTGCTCTTCGCCGGCGTGGACCAGGCGGAGGTGCGCCGCGCCCGGGAGCTCAACACCTACCTGACGTGCCGGCGTCCGGAGCTCTTCGCCTGACGTCCCGTCCTGCGGGCGGCAGGCGACGGCGAAGATGGTCACCTCAGCCTGCCTGGCTAACGTCCGACCCTGTTGCGTGTCCTATCGGTTCAGTCGCCCGGCGTTAGAGCCCCTCCGACTCTTGGTCGTCCGGAGGCGCGTCGGCACCTGCGACGAGTTCATCCTGTGGAAAGAGCGATCCATTTTCTGGATGACGGCAACATCATTGATCAGGACCACGGCGCCCCGTTCGTGGCGCCGGTTAGCTCGTCCCGAGGGCTGGAGCACTTCACGGACGACCCGGGTGAGGGTGAGCCCCTGTCGACTGGCCCCGGCCAGGCCGGAACGGATAGGACCGGCCTTGATGCGCGCGTGGGTGATGATCGATTCGACGAGCCTGCGTTCCGGAGAGTCGAGCGGCATCCCTCGGTCCGTGCAGTAGATCCGGGGGAGGTCCGGCCTGAGCGGTTTCCAACTCACGAGCGATCATCGGCAGGGCATCGAACCGTGAGAATTCGCCGGCCAGGCGCCGGGCGGCCTCCCGGTACGACGGCTCCTCAAGCACATTACGGACAGCCTTCCTGATGGCGTCCGGCGTCGGCGTCCCCGTGCGGAGGTCAATTCCCGCGCCACTCCAGGCCACGCGCGCTGCCACCTCGGGTTTGTCCTCGCGGTCGCCGGCGACGATCACCGGTAGTCCCTGCCCCAAGGCCCGTTGGGTCCCGCCGTATCCGCCGTTGGTGATCAGCACATCCACGAGGGGCAGCAGGTGGTCGTGGGGAAGGAAATCGGCGACGCGGGCATTGGCGGGAATCTCTCCCGAAGGCACCTGTGTGCCGCCAGTGGTGGCCACAACCAGCACGTCCAGATCCGCCAGGGCGTGCAGGGTGGGTAGGATCAGCCGCCCGGGGTCCCGATTGTCGATGGTCCCTTGGGTGACGTGGATGACGGGGCGCCCCTGCTGCAGGTTCCCCCACCATGACGGCGGATCAAACGCTCCGGTGGCCCGGGGAATCACAGGCCCTACGAACCGCACACTGCGCGGCAGGTCGCTCCGGGGGTACTCGAAGCCTGGGCAGGTGAACTGGAGAAACCTGTCTGCCAGGGACGGCGCGTCAAGGAAATAGGTCGGCAGGGGCCTTCCGGTCACGGTCTTCATCTGCCGATTCGCCTCACCGTGCACGGACCGGAAGACGACCTTCTGGATCAGGGCATTCAGTAGCATGTTCCGCAGCACGCCGACCCTCGTAGGCAGCGGCCGCAGCCCAGGCCCGAAAGGCGCGGTGTCCCTACTGGAAAATGTGAGTGGAAGGATTCCGCTGAACAGGATCGGCGGCCGCGGGTTCTCGGTGAGGAGTGGACCAATCGCGCCGACGAAACCCGACTCGGCAAGGACTGCATCGATAGGAGTTCGGTGGAGTTCGTCCTGCAGGGCCCGGAACTGGTCCGACAGGGTGTCGATGAAGACCGCCTTCATGTCGAAGCGGAGCCGGGCGAGTCCCTTCTTTTCCACGCGTCCGGGGAAGGAAGAGTCAAGATCCCGGTCGTCGAAGTCGCACGCCTTCGGCAGGGCGATGAATTCCAGTCCGGCACCCCGAACGACGTCACTGAATCGAGACCCGGTAAGCATCCGCACCGTATGTCCATGGTCAACGAGGTATCGCCCGATCTCGACCTGCGGCATGACATGCCCGTAGATGGGTGAACTGCAGATGAGATATGTCGACATTGCCACTCCTCATACCCGAGATGGTCCATCAGGGTTGCAGGCCTGCCTGCCATCATTGTCCTCCCGAGCCTGCCGCATTTCCAGAGCCCCGGTCGTCGACGTCCCGGACAGGTGAAGTCCCTGTGCCGTCGCCGAAGGGAACGCCGATCAGGAAGCTGGTTCAGGCGAGTCCCCTGTTCCCCGCACCCTCTGAGAAGGCCTGTTGTGCTCGGGAGCAGGGAGGCCGCGCGTGGACTGGGAACACCAATTTCACATGGGAGCGCCGGCCCGCATCCCCACGTCTTACTCCCTGCAGGTCAAGAGCGCCTCCGCCCGCCGGCTGCACTTCTGGCGTGGCAACGACGGCAAGATCACCCTTGCTACCGTCGGCGTCCACGGTGATGATTGCATCCCCCGCACCGAGGGTTCCGGGCATCCGGGCTCCTTTCGGACGGTGAGCATCACCCCATGATTTCCCGTACCACCGACATTCCTCATCTGTCGCAGCAAGGACCGATATCGTCTCCGACGATCGGAACGGCCGGCCCTATGAATTGCACGGTCCACGGAAGTAGTCCGCCCTGAAAGCGCTCCACCGTGGGCTTAGTGTGGATCTGACCACCAGCCCAACAACCACCGGGAGAACCATGACCTACGAACTCCGCACCTACACCGCCAACCCCGGCAAGATGGACGCCCTCGTGGAGCGTTTCCGCTCCTTGACCATCGGCCTCTTCACCGAGCACAACATGAAGAGCCTCGGCTACTGGACGCCGGTGGGGACCGACGACGTCCTCGTCTATCTGCTCGAGCACGACGGCGACCCGAAGGCCAACTGGGCGGCGTTCGGCGCCGACCCGCGGTGGACCGAGGCGAAGGCGGCGTCGGCGACGGACGGCGCGTTGACGGCGAGGATCGACTCGGTCATGCTCGAGGCGACGGACCTGTACCCGGTGGCGCAGGCGCGATAGGCCGCAGCTCCTCCTGCCGTTCCGGCCGCTCCCGCTGTTCCTGCCGTTCCTGCACCTTTGGCCGTTCCGTCGATCGGCCTCCGGATCTACAGTGGGGCCATGCCCGGGATCGACATCCAGCTCCTCGGACTCCCCACCATCACCCGACCCGACGGCGAGGGTCCGCAGCCCCGCGGCCGGAAGGCGTGGGGCCTGCTCGCCTACCTCCTGCTGCACGATATGCCCACCCCGCGGAACCAGCTGGCGGCGCTGCTGTTCCCCGACGCCTACGATCCCCTCGGAGCCCTCCGCTGGCAGCTGTCCGACCTGCGGAGGGTCCTGGGCACCAGGGCTTCACTCGGCGGCGACCCGCTCATGCTGCGGATCGCGTCGTCGCGGGTCGACGTCCTGAGGAGGCTGGTGCCGACCCCCGGATCGATCCTCAGCGCCGAACTGCTCGAGGGATACGACTTCACAGACTGTCCCGCCTTCGACGGCTGGCTGACCATGGAGCGGCACCGCTTCCGGCACGCCGTCGAGACCGCGGTCTACGACGGCGGTCTGTCCGCGCTGGCGAACGGCGACACCGAGGGCGCCATCGCACTTGCCACACGCGCCGTCCAGCTCGACCCCCTCAACGCCGACTTCCATGCCCTGCTCGTCCGTTCGCTCATGGAGGCGCGCGATGAACCCGAGGCCCGCCGGTGCGCCGACCGCTGCCGGGGCGTCTTCGCCGAGGAACTGGGCGAGGGCCTGCCCGCGGAGGTGCAGCGTGCCCTCGCCGCGCCGGTCGTGCCCTCGAGCACCCTGCCCGCGACCACCCTCACCGTCACCTCCTACCTCGAGGCGGCGAAGGCGTGCCTGTCCGCGGGAGCCCCGGGGACGGCACTCTCGCACCTGCGCGTCGCCACGGGCCTCGCACAACGCATGGGCGACCGCGCCCTCCAGGCGGAAACGCTCCTCGCCCTCGCGGAAGCGCTCACCCACGGCGCGGGCGGGCGCGGCGCGGAGGTCGCGGACCTCCTCCACCGCGTGCTGTCCCTCTCCCGGAACGGCGACCCCGCGGTCCGATCAGCCGCGTACCGGGAACTGGGCTTCCTCGCCGTGCAGCGGGGGTTTCCTGCCAGCGGAGCCCGATGGCTGGCGAAGGCCGTCGCGGCCGCGCGGGCCCTCCCCGATCAACGGGCCAAGGCGCTCGGCGTGATGGGGATGCTCGCGACGGACACGGCCGACTACCCCGGCGCCGTCGTCGTCCTCACCGAATCGGTCCGCCTCAGCGTCGGCCTGGCAGCCGTCCGGCAGGAAGCCTTCGCGACGACGATGCTCGGACGGGTGCATCTCCTGACCGGCCGGGCGCGCCGGGCCGCCGTCGAACTGGATGCTGCCCTGGCCCTCGTCACACAGGAGCACTGGACGGCCTTCTCCCCCTTCGTCGAGGCGCTGCGCAGCGAGGCGTACCTCGCGCGGGGCGAGGACCGGGCGGCGGAGGGCCTGGCCGACCACGCGACGGCGCTCGCCGGGTCCTTCGGTGACCGCTGCTTCATGGATGCTGCCGCGCACGCCAAGGCCTCCGTGCTGCTGGCCCGCGGCGACGTCGCGGGGGCAGCCACGTGGATCGACCGCGGGGTGCAGCCCCATCCCTGGTACCGGTGGTTCCGCGGCCGGAACCTCGACCTCGCGACGACCGCCGCAATGTCCGACAACCCGCCCCAGGCTCTGCGGTTCGCGCAGGAGCTCGGTGAGCGCTCCAGCCGCTACGGGCACCGGGAACTGACGGTCCGCTCCTACTCCAGCCGGGCCCTCCTGGGCGACGACGGCGCTGCCGCCACGATCCGGGTCCTGGCGCAGGGCATCGAGAACCCGGCGCTGACCGAGCATCTGGCCCGCCGCCACCAGCTCTGAGACCGGGGCCCGTCACACGGTTCGTCACACGCTGCGCCGTGACACTGATGCGGTCAGGAACAGCACGCGGCGGAAACGCCGCCACGACAGAGGAAGGTCATCATCATGACCGAAGTACGAACCAACCCCGACGCCGACAGGGAACTGAAGGCGCGCCACCGTGCACTGTGGGCACAGGGCAACTACGCCGCCGTCGCGGCCCAGATCATCCCCGCCCTCGGGCGCGTCCTGGTCGATGCCACGGACATCACCGCCGGGCAAAAGGTCCTCGACGTCGCCGCCGGCACCGGCAATGCCGCCATCCCGGCAGCGGAGCGGGGCGCCACCGTCACGGCGTCGGATCTCACACCCGAGCTCCTCGACATCGGTCGGCAGCTCGCGCGGGACCGCGGCGTATCCCTCGATTGGGACGTCGCCGACGCCGAGCACCTCCCCTACGACACTGGCGCGTTCGACGTCGTCGTGTCCTGCGTCGGGGTGATGTTCGCACCCCACCACCGGGAGACCGCCGACGAGTTGCTCCGGGTGTGTGCGCCGGGCGGGACCGTCGGACTGATCAACTGGACGCCCGAGGGCTTCATCGGCCAGATGTTCGCGACCATGAAGCCGTACGCCCCGCCGCCGCCTCCCGGCGCCCAGCCTCCTCCCCTGTGGGGGCGGGAACAGCATGTGACGTCGCTGTTCGGTGACCGGGTGACGGATCTGCAGGCCGAACGACGGCGGCTCCAGGTGGACCACTTCGAGTCGTCGCGTGATTTCCTGGACTACTTCAAGACGAACTACGGGCCGACGATCGGCGTGTACAAGTCGCTGGCCGCATCGCCCGACCGCGCTGCCGCCCTCGACGCAGAGCTGATTGCGCTCGCGGAGCGGTTCGGTTCCGGGGCGGGCGGCCGGTCGATGGACTGGGAGTACCTGCTGGTCACGGCCAGGCGGAGCTGAGCGCCCGGGCCTGTAGCGGGCGGATCGTCGGGGCCGATCCCGGCGTCGGTCCGGGACTCCGGTTCCGGACTTCGGTGCGTCGTAGTCCCCATCCCGGGGGCTTCGACGCCGGATTCGTCGATCTGACGGCGTGTCGCGCGACGACACACGGCTACCTCCCCCGAAGCCCCCGGAAGCGGTACGGGTCCGGGGGTGGACCCATCTGCCGGGCCCGAGGCATGGCGTCAGCCCGCGTGCGGCAGCGACCCGTCAACCCGTCCCGCCGCCGTGCGCTCCCTTGACAGCGGCCGGCGTCGACTTCGTAGTCTGCGTGTACGCCGAGCAAAGGAGCGACTGTGGGCACCCTGCACCCCCTTCGACAGGACACCGTCCATGGGCTTCACCCGGATGACGATCGGCAGGGCTTCAACGCCGGGGGCGGTCGGTGATCGGCCCCGCGGACCCGCGTGACACCCTGTCGCAACGGCTCCGGGACATCCTCGCGTCACACCCGAACGTACGTGAGGTACGCATGTTCGGCGTCCAGTCCTTCATGGTGGATGGCCGCCTCGCCGTCGCTGCCGATCGTGACGGGGGCCTGCTGGTCCGCACCGATCCTGCCGACCACGACGATCTGCTGCGGCGTGGCGCGCTACCGGCGCAGATGGGAGGCGACCGGCCCATGGGTCGTGGGTGGCTCACTGTGCCGAGCGTGAGGATCAGCGACGAGGCCGACCTCGCATTCTGGGTCCAGGTTGGCATCGACTCCCGCAGCGGGCAGGGCTGACCTGCACGAGGAGCAGGTCAGTTCCGTCCATCCGCCGGTCGCGCCAACACCCGCTGGACCGCAGCGTCCGCGTCGCCGAAGTCCCTTCCCGGGGACTTCGGAGCCGGATGCGTCCAACTGACGGCGTGTCCTGGCACGACACGCTATTGCAGTCCTCGAAGCCCCCGGAACCGGTACAGGCACAGGCTGGTACAGGCCCTGAGCAGTACCAGCCCGGTCGCTGCACCGAAGCCGCCAGGCCCGGGGCGTCAGCCCGCGTGCGGCAGCGACACCTCGACCCGGCCCGCCACCACGCGGGTCCTGAACGACGGCTGAGGCGACGTCGCAGGGCCCTGAGTGACCTCGCCGGTCCTCAGCGAGAACGTGCTGTTGTGCCAGGGGCAGACCACGCAGGCGTTGCCACCGTCGTACGTCAGCTTGCCTTCGTTGAGCGGGCCGGAAAGGTGGCTGCAGGTGTCGGACAGGACGGAGACGTCGTTGCCCTGGCGGAGGACGACGAGCGGGACCTCGCCGAGCATCTTCCGCTCGAGCTTCCCCTCGGGGAGGTCGGCGAGCGCACCGATCGCATGCCAGCCGGGTTCCACGCGGTGCGGGACGTCCTCGGCGTGATTGGCGCCCAGCGACTGCCGGTAGGACATATGCCCGCCGAGGAATCCACCGGCGGAGACGACGGCGAGGCCGGTGTAGGAGAGCACCTTGCCGGACCTGCCGCGGAGTCGCTGGACGAGGGAGAGCGTGTACAGCCCGACGGCGGCGATGTTCGCCGCAGCGTGCACGATGCCGACGCGCTGCTGCTGTTCGTGGCCTTCCGACCAGTCGGTCCAGCCAGCCAGGGCCGTGGGGCCGGCGGTGACCACTCCGGTGCCGATCAGGATCGCCGACGCCTTCGTCGAGCCGGGGATCGCATCGAGGATGGCCGCCGAGAACCAGGTGCCCGTCGGCACGAGGATCATCAGCGGATGCAGCGGGTGGCCGATCGGCACACCGTGGAGGATGTCACGGAGCGCGCCGGGCTTGATCACGGCCTGCACGAGGTCGCGCATCGTGGTGACGATCGGGTCGAGTCCGGTGGCGTTCTCGAGCTTCTCGACGGATTGCAGGGGGCGGAGGGTCTTCATGGTGTCTCCTCGAGGTGCGGGTGGGCAGCAGCGGAGCTATCGCCTGATTTTCGAAGCATACTGAGGAATGCCGGTCTGCGCAGTCGAATCCGGTGCGGCCTACCGGGGTCGCCTCTCGCTCCGGAACGTCCGCCGGTCACGCCACGCGCCGGTGGACCACAGGGCCCACACCACGAGCACGGGCTGGAAGAACAGGCGGGTGAGGCGGGCGCCGTCGGTATCGAGCCCGAACGCACTGACGCCGTCGACGTACTGGGCTATGTTGCCGGGGAAGATCGCGACGAAGAAGGCGGCGACCACCCAGCCGACGATCACCCGGTAACGGCCGAGGCCCACGAGCGCGGCGCCGAGCACCAGTTCGACGACGCCCGACGCCACGACCACCACGTCCGTATCGAGGGGCAGCCAGGCCGGGACCTGCGCGGCGAACTCGGTCCGGGCGATCGTCAGGTGGGCCGTGCCGGCGAACAGGAGGAATGCGCCGAGGACCATGCGCGCCGTCGTCCTCGCGGCGGACGTGCGCTTCGAAGCTGCGAGGGACGCCATGCTGCGCACGATAGCAGCTGCGTTTCCGTCGCCCCTCCTGCCTGCGGCGAGTAGTCGGCGGAGAGAAACGGGTAGTTGCACGGTTCTTCTCCGCGGACCGCTCCTCCTACTCTGGGGACCGGACCGGCATCGCCGGTCTCGAGCGCACCGGTCGGTCAGATGGGGGAAGATGACGGCGCCTGCCTGCAGGAAGAAGCGCCGTCCTGACGATAAAATCAGGGTGCTGTCGTCATCGGACCTCGAACCACGTACCCTGCCTCTTGTAAGAATCCCGCCCGGATCCCATCCGCCATGAGCGCGGGCGACCGGTCACGATGGCCGGCAGTCAGCCGCAGGAACACCACGAAGGAGATCGTCATCGCCCCCCGCAACAGCACCAATGCCCGTCTGCGCACCACTCTCGCCCTGCTAGCCGACCACCAGGCATCCGGCTCCGTCGTCGCGCCCAGCGAGCTGATGGCCAAGGCCGTCGCGGAAGTACCGTTCGATGACAAGGAAGCGGAGCTCCTCGCCGGCGGCGTCCCCCGCGGGTTCAAGGCACTGACGACGGCGACGTCGAAGCTCGTGAAGGCAGGCTGGCTCGTCAAGGGCCGCAGCGGCTGGACCGCCACCGACGAGGGCGTCCGCGCCGTCGCGGCTTTCGCCGACCCGGAGCAGTTCGTCAACGCCATGATCAGCGGTGCTCCCGTGCCGGAGCAGGCCGAGACCGTCGTCCACGCCCCCCAGGCCCCCGAGCAGCTGGACGAGGAGGCGCAGGCATCCTCGACCGGGGAACCGACGACGCCGGACATCGCCCCGACCCCCGAGGTCTCGTCCGACGCCGTGACGGAGGAGGCTCCGCCCGAGCTCGTCGCTGCCGCCGCCGAGGCGCTCGCCGCGTCGCCCACCGATGCGCCCTCGGGTTCGACCGCCGACCTCGCGTGGCAGGACCAGCCCCAGTCCGTGGCCCTGTCCGGCGACTTCGCCCCGCTCTTCGGCGACGCCGGCCACTGGAGCACGGAGCTCCGCGAGCTGCAGTTCGCCTGGGAGCCGACGGAGAAGCTCTGGCTGCACACCCTGCAGCTGCCCGCCGGGACCTACCAGTTCAAGATCCTCGTCAACGGATCGTGGGAGGAGAACTACGGACGGTTCGGCACGCGCGACGGCGCCAACCACGAGCTGCACCTGATCTCCGACACCACGGTGACATTCCGGTTCGACTACGACACGAAGGACATCCAGACCTCCTAGGCCCGGAGTTCTCCACGGCCCCGTCCGCTGCCTCCGGGTGGCGGACGGGGCCGTCGTCGTTCCGGGGTGGCGACGGCCGTCGACGTTCCGGGTTGTCAGCGGCGTTCGGCCGCTGCTAGCGGCGATCGATCAAGGACTCCGCTGCACTGGACCCGGGCAAGGTCCCCGAACGCAGGATCTGCAGCGCCAGGAGGCAGGTGGCCTGGCCCTCGAGCGATGTCAGCGACAGGCGGAGCAGACCCTCGAGCTTCCCGAGGCGCTGGGCCAGCGTGTTGCGGTGGATGAACAGCTTGCCCGCGGTGCGTCCCGGTTGCGCGTCGTGCTCGAGGAACGCCTCCAGCGTGCCGAGCAGATCCACCGAGTGCGCGGCATCGTATTCGATGACCGGCGCCAGGAGCTTGTGTGCACCGGCGCGGGCACCGGACGACGCCGCGGAGGCGATCAGCGCGCGGATGCCGAGATCCGGGGCGCGCACGGGCGCGCGGACCTCCCCGACCATCGTCCCTGCCTGATGGATACCCAGGCGCAGCTCGTCGATCGTGTGGCAGGCACCCTTGAGCACGAGGGGCTGGCCGGGCAGCTCCCGCACACACGCCGCGAGCAGCCCGGTGGCGGCATCCTCCGCGTCCGCACCGTCCAGCGGCCTCTGGGCGAAGGCGTAGAGGATGCCCGACCTGACCTGCACCCGCACGTCGTCGAACCGGGACTGCAGCAGGAGGCGGATACGCCAGGCGTTGGAGAGGTTGCGGCGTCCCGCGGTCGCCGCCAGCACGAGCGTGGGCTCGTGGACGTCCAGGCCGGTGGAGCGGACCGTCCCGGTGA
The DNA here is from genome assembly GCF_023100725.1 of Arthrobacter antioxidans. NCBI lineage: Bacteria > Bacillati > Actinomycetota > Actinomycetes > Micrococcales > Micrococcaceae > Arthrobacter > Arthrobacter antioxidans. The sequence continues at coordinate 700,167 of NZ_CP095501.1, read as the reverse complement.
ACTCCTCCAGGGCGACCCCGGCCCAGTCGGGCACCTGGTCGAGGAGGATCTCGAGTTCGCGTTCCTTGTGCGTGGTGGTGTGGAGCGCGGTCTGCAGTTGCACGGCGATGATCGAGGCCGCCGGTGCGAGCAGCGTCGCCATGGGGTGGTCCGACGTCGCCTCCCGCACGATCAGCTGGAACGAGTCACCGCTGCCCATGGGCAGCGGGATACTGCCCTGCCCGGCGCCCGGCGCTTCCGCGAGGTCGGCCGGGGTCCAGACCGAGGTCGACGGCGAGCGCGCGATGACCACGCCTGCTGCGTCGACGATGGCGAGCCGGCCCACGGCTGCCAGTGCCGCGGCGTCGAGCACAGCCTGCAGGTGGGAGCCGGACGCGGCGAGCTGCGCACATTCCTGCGCCAGCTCCCAGGACCGATTGACGGCCGTGAAGCGTTCCACCTCGAGGACGTTCGTCACGTGGCGGTGGACCTGCAGGAAAGGAACGGACTGCGGGATCTCCAGCAGCGGCACGTCGAGCGCCGTGGCCGCCCGCACGAGCCCCGGCGGGATGAGCCGGTGCGCCGTCCCTGTCCCGAAGGCGATGGCCGCCACCCGCACCCGGACGAGCCGCTCCACGTAGGCGGTCCAGGTGCGCTGGTCCTCGATGTTCAATCCGATCCCGTTGGTCAGCAGGACGACGTTGTCACTGAGGAACGGCGTCGGATCGATGGTCTCCGCCGGGGCGCACCAGCTGATGTCCCAGCCCAGCCGCTCTACGGACGACGGCGTGTGGAGGCGCAGCTGAAGCGCATCCGCCGCCAGCAGATCGGCAACGATCATGAAGACCTCCTGTGTGCATCGGCCCTCCAACAGGGGATAACAGAGGGCAAACGCCCACTATATCGGCACCCGATCCGTCTCTATGGTTGTCGCATGACGGACGTTGCAGACCGGCGTGGGACGCCGATGATCAATTCGGACATGGGCGAGTCCCTCGGCCTTCACTCCTTCGGTAACGATCCAGCCCTCCTGGACACCGTCGATGCCATCAATGTGGCCTGCGGATTCCACTCGGGTGATCCGGACACGATGGCGGAAACCGTGGCCGCAGCCAAGGAAAAGGGCGTGCTGATCGGCGCGCACCCCGGACTGCCGGATCTCGTGGGCTTCGGGCGGCGGGAGATGAAGCTGTCTCCACAGGAGGTGGAGCACATGATGCTCTACCAGGTGGGCGCGCTCAGCGCCTTCCTACGGCGGGAAGGCGCGAGCCTCAACCACATCAAGCCCCACGGGTCCCTCTACGGCATGCTGGCCAGGGACGCAGACCTCATGAGGGGTGCCGCGCGGGTGGCCCGGCTCTTCGATGTCCCCGTCTACGGCATTGCGGGCACCGCCCATCAGGCCGTCTGCGAGGAACTCGGGGTGCCCTTCGTGGCCGAGCTCTACGTGGACCTCAACTACGGGCCGGCCGGCGAGCTCCTCATCCAGCGCCGCCCGGAGCCGACAGACCCCGACGCCGCCGCACGTCGCGTCACGCGCGCCCTGACGGACGGCGTCGTCGAAGCCTCCGACGGCACGCTGCTCACCATCCCGTTCGACAGCATCTGCGTCCACTCGGATGCACCCAACTCCCCCGCCGTGGCAACAGCAGTCCGCTCCGCCCTCGACGCCCTCTGACCTCCCCCGACACCCGACCCGAAAGGACCCCCGTGGCCGACATCGTCTCCCCACTGCCAGGCATCTTCTACCGCAAGCCCGGGCCGGACAAGGACCCCTACGCGAACGAGGGCGATGCCATCGAAGCGGGCCAGACCATCGGGGTGGTGGAGATCATGAAGCAGTTCTCCGAGATCCGCAGCGATGCGTCCGGCACGCTGGAGAGCTTCGCCGTCGACGACGGCGGGACCGTCAACCCCGGCGACGTCATCGCCACCGTGTCCGAGGGCTAGCGGATGGAACGCGTCCTGATCGCGAACCGCGGGGAGATCGCCGTCCGCGTCATCCGTGCCGCCCGGGAAGTGGGACTGGAGACCGTCCTCGCCGCGAGCGAGCCGGACGCCGATTCCTACGCGGCGTCGCTCGCCGACTCCGTCCAGGTGATCGGCCCGGCGCCGGCCGCGAAGAGCTACCTCGACGGCGCCGCGGTGCTCGCTGCCGCCGAGGCCTCGGGGTGCGACGCGCTCCATCCCGGGTACGGTTTCCTGTCGGAGAACGCGCGCTTCGCCCGCTCGGTCCTCGACGCCGGCATCACCTGGGTGGGCCCCTCCCCCGACGCCATCGAACTCATGGGCAACAAATCCCGTGCGCGGCAGGCCGCCCAGGGCGCAGGGGTGCCGACCCTGCCCGGCAGCGACGGCGCGCTGGACCCCGACGTCGACCCCCTCCCCATCGCGCGAGAGGTCGGCTACCCCCTGGTGGTCAAGGCCTCCGCCGGCGGCGGAGGGCGCGGCATCCGGTTGGTGACCCAGGAGGAGGACCTCGTCCAGACCCTCGACGTGGCCCGCGCCGAGGCCCAGGCGGCGTTCGGCGATCCGGCGGTGTACCTCGAGCAGTTCGTCTCCCGTGCCCGCCACGTCGAGGTGCAGATCCTCGGCGACGGCGAACGCGTGATCCACCTCGGCGACCGGGACTGCTCGCTGCAGCGCCGCCAGCAGAAGATCATCGAGGAGGCCCCCGCTCCCCTGCTACCCGACGCCGTCCGCGACACCATCCGCGCCTCCTCCATCGAGCTCGGCCGCCAGTGCGGCTATGCCGGCCTCGGAACCGTCGAGTTCCTCTACGACCCCGACCGGGAGCAGGCGGCGTTCATCGAGATGAACACCCGGCTCCAGGTGGAGCATCCGGTCACGGAGATGGTGACCGGCATCGACCTCATCCGGGAGCAGCTGCTGGTCGCAGCCACGGGCCGCCTCCGCCTCAGCCAGGAGGACATCACCTTCCGGGGCCACGCCTTCGAGTTCCGCATCAATGCCGAGGACCCGTCGCAGGGCTTCATGCCCAGCCCCGGCACCCTGTCCCGTCTCGACTGGCCGGGCGGCCCAGGGGTGAGGATCGATTCCGGCGTCGTCGCAGGATCCGCCGTCGCACCGTTCTACGATTCCCTGCTCGCCAAGCTCGTGGTGTGGGACGAGACCCGCACCGAGGCCATCCAGCGGTCGGCGCGAGCACTGGCGGAGGTGAGGATCGACGGCGTCAAGACCACCCTCTCGCTCCTGTCGACGGTCCTCCACCGGCCCGAAGTCCGGGACGTGACCCACCACTCGAAGTTCATCGAATCGACCCCCGATCTCCTCGGAGCTGACGCATGAGCCACGCACCCCAGCACCTCGACGCCGCCCGCTACACGTGGGGCGGCGACGAGTTCCTCTTCGTCGAGATCTCCGAGAGCATGAGCCTCGCCGCCAACTTCAAGGCGAACGCGATGGCGGCCCGGCTCGCCGCGCGGGCGATCGACGGCGTGGTGGACATCTGCCCCGCCAATGCCTCCCTGCTGGTGCGTTTCGATCCCGACACGGTGCCGCCGGGCGACCTGGAATCACTCGTGAGGGAGGTCGAGGAGGAGGTCGCGCACCTGAGCGAACAGACCCTCGAGACCCGGATCATCGAGATCCCCGTCTGGTACGACGACCCCTACACCCGGGAGACCGGCGCACGCTTCCGCAAGGGCCACCAGCGGCCCGAGGGCACGGACCTCGATTTCGCGGCGGAGGAGAACGGCCTGTCCTCGCCGCAGGAGTTCATCCGGAAGCACCATGAGTCGCCGTGGCTGGTGTCGATGGTGGGGTTCGTTGCAGGCCTGCCGTTCATGTTCCAGATCGTCCCGCAGGAGGATCAGCTCGAGGTCCCCAAGTACCTCAGCCCACGCACCGACACCCCGCCACTGACGGTGGGGCACGGAGGGTGCTTCGCCTGCATCTACTCGGTGAGGGGCGCCGGTGGTTATCAGATGTTCGGTATCGCCGCAGCACCGATCTTCGATCCTGCCCAGAAGCTCGCCGACTTCTCGGACTTCATGATCTTCTTCCGACCGGGTGACATCGTGAAGTTCAAACCGATCGACGAGGACGAATACACGGCGATCCAGGCGGAGGTGGAAGCGGGAACCTTCACCTATCGCCAGACGCCGGTGACCTTCGACCTGCAGAAGGCCCTGACCGACCCCTCCGCGCACAACCGGGACATTCTGGAGAAGCTCAATGGCATTTGACATCCTCGAACCCGGCCTCGCTACCTCGGTCCAGGACCGGGGCCGGTTCGGCTACTACAACGTGGGCATCCCGCAGGGCGGGGCCATGGACCAGTTGTCCGCATCGATGGCGAATGCGCTGGTAGGCAACACAGCTGATGATGCTGTCCTCGAATGCGCCTACCTCGGGCCGCGCTTCACCACGGACTCCGATACCGTCATCGCCGTCACGGGTGCGCCCGTCGAGGTGCGGGTGAACGGGACGCCGGTGGAAGAGTGGAGCCGCCTGTTGCTGGCCGCGGGTGACGAGGTGTCCTTCGGGATGCTCTCCGGTGGAACGCGCTACTACATCGCCGTGCAGGGCGGGATCGATGTACCCGTGGTCCTCGGGAGTCGCAGCACCTACACGTTGGGTGCCCTCGGTGGCCTGCAGGGCCGCGCCCTCAAAGCCGGCGACACCGTTCCGGTCGGCGCCCCCTCCGGATCCCGACCCGTGATGGACGCGATTCCCGAGAACCTGCGCCCCGTCCATGCGAAGGAGGTGACCGTCCGCATCCTGCCCGGCCTCTATGACCATCGTCTGACCGCAGAGGGCATGGAAACGCTCGTCAGTGCGGCGTGGAAACTGACTCCCGTGGCGGACCGCATGGGCCTGCGGTACTCGGGGCCGGACCTTGAATGGAAGCCGCGCGTCCAGCCGTTCGGCGCGGGATCGGATCCTTCGAACATCGTGGACGCGGGCTACGCCATCGGATCGATCCAGGTGCCGGGCGGCAAGGAGCCGATCGTGCTGCACCGCGACGCCGTCTCAGGCGGCGGGTACGCGATGGTTGCGACGGTCATCAGCGCCGACATGGACGTCGTCGCCCGGAGTGCGCCAGGGACGCTGACCCACTTCGACCCCGTCACGATGGAGCAGGCCCTCGCGGCGCGAGCTGACGCTGCGAAAGTGCGGCGCGCCGTCTGGGGGTGAGGTTCGGGGTCAGCCGACCCGTAGACCCCGCCTGGCCCCGACGGCGCCCGATGCGCTGCTCTCCCGCACGAAGAGTTCCGGCGGGTGGCGTACCGATGCGACGTCCTCCCCTGCCATGACACGCCGGAGCATCCCGACGGCTTCCCTGCCGATCTTGAGCATCGGCGAGCGCACGGACGAGAGCGGGATGGGCAGCTGCGCGGCCAGGGAGGTGTCGTTGAACCCGACGACGGCGATGTCCTGGCCCACGACGAGCCCCGCGGCGCGGAACGCGCCCATGGCGCCGATGGCGGCGAAGTCGTTGACGGCGAAGACCGCGGTCGGGGCCTCACCGGGCCGGCTCAGCAACTCATCGCCCGCCTGGCGGCCGCCCTCGGTGTCGAAGCGCGAGGGCAGGATCCGGTCCCCGGGCACGTCCCCTCCCAGTTCGTTCCAGCGTTCGACGAAGCCGTCCGTGCGGTCCACGCCCGTGCTCGCGTAGGGCTCGCCCGCGATGATCGCGACGGAGCGGTGTCCCGTGGTCCACAGGTGGTCCGCGACGAGCCTCCCTCCGCCCGTGTCGTCGCACGTGGAGGAGGGGAACCCCGGATAGCGGCGGTTCATGAGGACGAAGGGCACATGACGCTTCACGAGGTCGTCCACCAGGCTGCTGCCCGCATGCACGTCGCCGAGGATCAGTCCGTCCACGCGCCGCGCCAGCATGATCTCGGCCTTACGGCGCTGCTCGTCGAGGTCGTCGTGGGAGTTCATCACGAAGGTCGAGTGGTTGCTCTCGGCCGCGGCCTCCTCGACGCCCTCGTACATGGTCGCCAGGACGATGTCCGAGAGGCGGGGCACGATGACGCCGATGGCCCGTGTGCGCCGGGTGCGCAGGCCGGTTGCCTGCGGGTCGGGTGAGTAGCCCCTCAGCTTCGCCAGGTCACGCACCTTCCGTGCGGTCTCCTTCGACGCCGCCCCGCGCGCCACCGCTGAATCGGAGTGCAGCACGCGGGAGACCGTCGAGACATGGATACCGAGTTCTGCGGCGAGGTCCTTCAGGGTGACTGCTGCGCGCCCCCTGCCTGGTGAATCCATGCTTTCCCCCTTCGCGCTGCGAGATTGTTTCGGCTACGTGAAATCTCAGCCGATCCATTGACGAGATCAAGGTCACATCCTATGGTTTTCCTCATTCAACCCAAACGTTTGGGTTTCGTCCAGTTCCACTGAGGTCGCACACCCGCAGAACCGTCGGCACCGCTTGGGCGCTCTGCTTTCCGCAACTCTCACCCAAACGATTGGGTAAGGAGGCAGCACCGATGGAATTACTCACCGGGCACGTCGTACTCCTGGCGACGGGCGGCACGATCGCCTCCCGGGTCGACGCCGCGGACGGCGCGACCGTGGCCGCCGATGCAGGTGGCACGGTCCTCGCCGCGGCGGGCACGAGCGCCGCCGTCCAGGTCGTGGACCTCATGCAGAAGGGCTCGTACCTCCTCACCTTCGACGACATGCTCGCGGTGTGCGAGGCGGTCCACGCCGCGCTCGAAGCACCGGAGACGCTCGGGGTCGTCGTCACGCATGGCACCGACACGATGGAGGAGACCGCGTACCTCGCGGACCTCCTCCACGACGACCCGCGACCGGTGGTCTTCACGGGATCGCAGCGCGCGGCCGACAGCCCGGCGCCGGACGGCCCGGAGAACCTGCGCACCGCGATCACCCTCGCAGCGTCCTCCGAGGCCAGGGGCAGGGGCGCACTGATCGTGTTCGACGGCGAGATCTTCGCCCTTCCCGGGACGCGGAAGATCGAGACGACGAAGCTCCGCGCGTTCGGCAATCCCGATCTGGGGTCGGCGGGGTCGGTCGCGACCACCGGCGAGGTGATGTTGGGTGCTGCTCCCCGGCGGCCGGCCGCGCTCGACATCCCCCCGACCGGCGCGGGCACCCGCGTGGACATCATCGCCTGCTACCCGGGAGCCGACGCGGCCCTGTTCACCGCGGCACTCGCCGCCGGCACCCGCGGGATCGTCCTCGAAGCCACCGGGCTGGGGAACGCCAATGCGGAGCTCAGCGACGCCGTACGCCATGCCGTGCAGGACGGCGTCGTCGTCGTCACCAGCACACGAGTCCACGCGGGACCGGTCCGGGGCGTGTACGGAGCCGGGGGCGGAAGGACGCTCGAGGACGTCGGCGCCGTCCCGTCCGGGTTGCTCCGACCGTCCCAGGCCCGCACCCTCCTGCAGGCCCTGCTCACGCTCGGTCTACCCACCGAGCAGGTAATCCAGCAGATCCGCCGGCGCGGGGACCCGGCGCTCCTTGCTCCCGTTCCGCCCCACTGACCGTTTCCCAGATTCGACCCACCCGCACCAGGAAAGGCCCACCCATGACGAAAGACATCCAGATCGCCTTCGGCGTCGACGTCGATGCAGTTGCCGGAATGCTCGGCTCCTACGGCGGCGAGGACTCCCCCTGCGACATCTCGCGCGGACTCTTCAGTGGAGACGTCGGTGGCCCCCGGATCCTCCGGCTCTTCGAGAAGTATTCCCTCCCCTCCACCTGGTTCGTCCCGGGCCACTCGCTCGAGACCTTCCCCGATCTCACCCGGATGATCGTCGACGCAGGACACGAGATCGGCGTCCACGGCTATTCCCACGAGAACCCGATCGCCATGACCCGCGAACAGGAGACGGCGATCCTCGACCGGTCCATCGAACTCATCGAGAAGGTCTCGGGACGTCGCCCCACGGGCTACGTGGCACCGTGGTGGGAGTTCTCACCCATCACCAACGAGATCCTGCTCGAGCGCGGCATCAAGTACGACCACTCCCTCATGCACAACGATTTCGAGCCCTACTACGTGAGGGTCGGGGACAGCTGGACGAAGATCGACTACAGCAAGCCCGCGGAGGCCTGGATGAAGCCGCTCGTCCGAGGCCAGGAGACCGACCTCGTGGAGATCCCTGCGAACTGGTACCTCGACGACCTGCCTCCGATGATGTTCATCAAGGCGTCGCCCAATTCGCACGGGTTCGTCAACCCGCGCGACATCGAGCAGATGTGGCGGGACCAGTTCGACTGGGTCTACGCCGAGATGGACTCCGCCGTCTTCACCATGACGATCCACCCGGACGTCTCGGGCCGCCCGCAGGTCCTCCTCATGCTCGAGCGCCTCATCCAGCACTTCAACTCCCACGAGGGCGTCACCTGGCACACCTTCGACCAGATCGCCGACTCGTTCCTGGCACGCAACCCCCGAAAGGAAAGCAACTGATGTCCACCAAGGAAGCAGGCGTCGATCTCTCGACGCCGACCGGGAACGAGCAACGGCAGTTCCCCGTATTCTCCAAGAAGAAGACCAGCACGGCGACCGTCCTCGCCCTGTGCGCCTGGACCGTCGCCGTCTTCGACTACGGGCTGTTCGGCACGCTGCTGCCGGCCATGCAGGAAGAGTTCGGCTGGACCGCCCCCGAGGCCTACGCCATCAACACCTGGATCGCCGTCGGAACGGCGATCGTCTGCTTCGGCATCGGCCCCGTGATCGATCGTCTGGGCCGCCGGAAGGGCATGATGCTGACGGTCGGCGGAACCGCCATCGTCTCGGGCGTGACCGCCTTCATCCCTGCGGGCCTCGGCGTCATCAGCAACTCGCTCCTCGTCTTCGTCCGGTCCTTCGGCGGGCTGGGCTTCTCGGAGCAGGCCGTCAATGCGACCTACATGAACGAGGTCTACCAGGTCACCGAGGACGAGCGGAAGCGCAAGCGTCCGGGCTTCCACTACTCCTTCATCCAGGGCGGCTGGCCGCTGGGCTTCCTCCTCGCGAGCGCCCTCGCCCTCGTGTTCCTGCCCCTCCTCGGCTGGCGCGCGCTGTACCTCATGGCCACGATCCCCGCGATCATCATCGTGCTGCTCATCAGCAAGAAGCTGAAGGAGACCCCGCAGTTCGAACTCCACCACAAGCTGACCGAACTCGAGAAGGGCGGCAGGACCGACGAGGCGCATGCGCTGGCACGGGCCTACGGCGTCGAGCACTCCTCCACGTCACCCCTGAAGCGCATTTGGGAGCCGGAGTTCCGCCGCAACACGATCGTCTTCTCGCTCGCCTGGATCCTCAACTTCTTCGGCATCGCGATCTTCAGCGTCCTCGGCACCTCGGTGCTCGCCAACGCCAAGGGCGTGGAACTGTCGGACGCGTTCTGGATGCTCATCGTCATCAACCTGCTCGCCTACTTCGGCTACGTGTTCCACGGCTGGATCGGTGACAAGGTGGGCCGGAAGAGGACGATCATCGTGGGCTGGATCATCTCCGGCCTGTCCTTCGCCGTGATGCTCAGCCCGCTCGTGTCCAGCCCGTTCCTGATCATCCTCACGTACGGCACCGGCCTGTTCTTCCTGGTGGGGCCCTACGCCGCGATCCAGTACTTCATGGCCGAGTGCTACCCGGTGAGCTGCCGTGCCACGGGCCTCGCGTTCATCGGCGCCATGAGCCAGCCCGGGACGATCATCGGCGGCGCGCTCTTCACGATCGTCGCCGCGCAGGCAGGCACCGGTGCGGCCGCCCTCTGGGTGGGAGCCGTCGGCACCCTGCTCTCCGGCGTCCTGATGGTCGCCGCGCGACCCGTCGCCGCCGTCGCCCTCGAGGAACCGCATGCAGCAGTCTGAGGTAGCTATCGTCACGGGCGCCGCCAGCGGTATCGGCCGCGCACTGGCCGTCCACTACGCGGGCAGGAACGTCCGAACCGTCATCGGCACCTTCCCCGGCGACCCGCACGATCCGGAGGAGACCCTCTCCGGCGTGCGGGCCGCGGGCGGCGACGCCGTCATCCACGAGGTCGACGTGCGCTCCACGCAATCGGTGGATGCCTTCGCCCAGCGCGCCCTGGACGAGTACGGGCGCCTCGACTACGCCGTCGCGAATGCGGGCATCCTGCGGAACGCCCCGCTCGACGACCTGACGGACGACCTCTGGAACGCGATGCTCGACGTCGACCTGACCGGCGTGCTCCGGACGCTCCGGTCGGCGTCCCAGCGGATGACGGGACCCGGCTCGCTCGTCGCGGTGTCGTCGATCGCCGGCGGCATCTACGGATGGGAGGAACACGCCCACTACGCCGCGGCGAAGTCGGGCGTGCTCGGACTCATCCGCAGCGTCGCCTCGGAGCTGGGGCCGCGGGAGATCCGTGCCAATGCGGTGATCCCGGGGCTCATCGAGACACCGCAATCCCTCGATCCGGTCAACTCCCTCGGACCCGAGGGCCTCGAACGGGCCGGCAAGGACATCCCGTGGGGTCGTGTCGGCAGGCCGGAGGAGGTCGCGGACGTGATCGGCTTCCTGACGTCCGACGCCTCCCGGTACGTCACCGGACAGTCGCTGGTCGTCGACGGCGGCCTCACCATCAAGATGCGCGCATGACGGCGGGCCCTGACGGTCGCCGCACGGGGTCCCGGGCCGTCGTCGTGACCGGCGGTGGCAGCGGCATCGGGGCGGCGATCGCCGAGGCGTTCGCCGCCCAGGGGGACAGGGTGGTGGTGATGGACCGTGTCCCCGGTCCGGGGATCATCGAGGTCGACGTCGCGCGGGAAGAGAGCGTGAGGGAGGCGTTCGCGGAGGCACGCGACGGGGTCGGGACCATCGACGTCCTGGTCAACAGCGCCGGACTGCTCACCGAGTCCCCCCTCGAGGACATGACGCTCGCGCTGTGGACGGAGACCATCTCGGTGGACCTCACCGGCGTGTTCCTGTGCTGCCGGGAGGTCGTCGGCCCCATGCGGCACCAGCGGTGGGGAAGGATCATCAACATCTCCTCGCAGCTCGGCATCAAGGGTGGCATGGGGCTGGGTCACTACAGTGCAGCGAAGGCCGGCGTGATCGGCATGACCAAGGCGCTCGCCCTCGAGGTCTCGGCTGACAACGTGCTCGCCAACTGCATCGCCCCGGGGCCCATCGACACGCCACTCGTCGACGCGATCTCCGAGGACTGGAAGGCCGCAAAGCGCAAGGAGTTGCCGCTGCGGAGGTTCGGCCTGCCGGCCGAGGTGGCACCGACGGCCCTGCTCCTTGCGAGCGATCCCGGAGGAAACCTCTTCGTCGGCCAGACCCTCGGCCCCAACTCGGGCGACGTGATGCCGTGACGGCTCGCGTCCTGGACCTCTGATGTGCGGCGCGTGCGGCCGCGCCGTCATCGCGGATCCGGTGCTCGGACCGGTCCGGCGGATGCGGGACCTGCTGCTCGTGGCCCAGCTGGTCAATGTACTCGCCGACGGCCTGGCGGGCGGGCCAGTCGTCCGGGTAATCGGAGAAGGGTGGATCGTCGCAGGGCGCACGGGACGGACGACCCCCTGTGACACCGTGCGGGAACTCTGGCTCGCGATGCTGGACCACGGACGAGGAGCGGGCGCAACCTCCTGCATCGCGGAACGTATCGCGCGGAGTCTGCCCGGCGCGTCGCCGCTCGCGGACCGGGTGCTGCGCGAGGGAATGGCGGCAGTGAACGACTCCCGGGGCGGCGCCGCATCCTCCTAGGCGCCATCCGCGGTCCCGCCCGCTACCCGTCCGGGTGGGCGGCGGGGCGCGGTCGTGTGACCGCCGTCGTTCACGGGTTCCGGAGCGGCCGTTGGTCGCCGTCGTGGCGCGATGCCAGGAACGACGGCGCAGCCGATGAGCCGCGGAGGGGCAACCTTCGCTCAAGTTTCTCCAAGGACTCGGCCAATGCCCCGATCCGGAGTCGGCCGTGCAGCAGGATGGTGCGGGGATCAGTCGGCTGGGGAAGTGCGGAGCTCATGGGGGCAATGGATCGCGAGTGGCACCACGAGGGCCGCGACGCTCGGATGAAGGCCGTCCAGCGGTCGCCGTCGGGCAGGGTTCCGCAGTGGGCGCTCGACGACGCCCCCGGTTCGCCGCCCACTCCCCCGCCCTGGCAAACCGCAGCGGCCTACGAGGAAGCGCCGTCCAACGAGCAGACACCGGCCGATGAGCGAACACCGGCCCGGAGGCGCGCAGCGCCAAGCCGCATGCGACGACGACGATTCGGCACGATAGCGGGCCTGGTCCTGGTCGCCGCCCTGTACGCGACGCCGTCGGTGTTCGACCGCTTCGTCCTGCCCGCCCCACTGCCCGACCTGCCGGTCGCGCTGCCCAATCTGGAAGTCCCCTTGCCCGACCTACCGGTCGCGCTGCCCGATCTGCCGCCCCCCCTGCCACCCCTGCCCGGTGCCGACGTGCCGCCCCGCGGGGTCGAGGCAAACGACGTGCCGCTCGGGACGCCGCCGCCCGCACCGTCGTCGACGGCGTTCAAGCTGATGGACTCGCCCGTCGAGGAGCAGGAGTGGGTGGCCTACGACCCCTGCCGCCCTGTGCACTACGTCGTCAGGCCGGACAACGCCCCGGCCGGTTCGGAGGGACTGGTGCAGGAAGCCGTCGCTGAAGTGTCCGCCGCCACGGGCCTGCAGTTCATCGACGACGGCGCGACCACCGAGGCGCCCAGTGAGGAGCGCGACCTGTACCAGCCGGAGTTGTACGGGAAGACCTGGGTGCCGGTGTTGATCACCTGGACCACCCCTGAGGAGATCCCCGGACTCGCAGGAGACATCGCAGGACTCGGCGGCAGCGACTACGCCCAGGCGTCCGGGCAGCCGCTGGTCTACGTGGGCGGGCAGGTACAGCTCGATGCATCCGACGCCGCCACAGCCCTCGGCTACCCGGACGGGCGCGCGTATCTGAAGGCGACGATCATGCACGAGCTCGCGCACGTCGTCGGACTCGACCATGTGGATGACGCTGGCGAACTGATGTTCTCGGAGAACGTCGGCCGGGTCTCGTTCGGAGAGGGTGACCTCGCAGGCCTCGCGCTCCTCGGTGCCGGGCCCTGCGCGCCCGGACTCTGACGTCCGCCGGGGCCCTCCGCTTCGGGATCGCGTCGGCGACAATCGCAGGCGACGCACACACTGCCGTCCCGAGGAAATTACTAAACAACTGAGCAAAAGCCCGCCACGTCCCGTCGACGACGTAAATTAAGGAGATGAGCAATGACGCCCTCCCTACAGCCGTCCTCCCGTTCGATCCGGACGGCGGCAGCGAACAGCCTACCGAGGCGCTCGAGGCGCTGATCAGCACGGTCGAGAGGGAGGTCGCCGAACTCCAGTTCACCCGCTTCACGAACGACGACGCCGTCGCCCTGGGGCAGTTGATCGTCCAGCTGGGCGCGGGACGCAACCTGCCGATCGCGGTCTGCATCCGAAGGCCCGACCACATCCTGTTCCGGGCCGCACTCGACGGGACCACGCCTGACAACGACTACTGGCTCGACGCGAAGAGCCGCACCGCGGAACGCTACCTCGTCCCCTCCCTGCTCGTCGGCCTCCGGGGGCGCCGCAACGGTGGGCGGGTGGAGGACGATCCACTGTTCGACACGACGATGTTCGCAGCGCACGGCGGCTCCTTCCCGCTGTACATCCAGGGCGTCGGCCCGGTCGCCACGGTGACGGTCTCCGGGCTTCCGCAACTCGAGGACCACAGGCTCGTCGTCGAGGCGCTACGGACCTTTCACGCCGCTGCCGGCCTCTAGGAACCGGGGCGAGGCACCGTGTGTCCTCGTCTCACGTGGCCGGGCTGATCCGAAGGGGTCATGAACAGGACTGGCGGCGCTCGACAGAAGCGGACGACGGCGGAGCGGACGACGGCGGAGCGGACGACGGCGGAGCGGACGACGGCGGAGCGGACGACGGCGGAGCGGACGACGGCGGAGCGGCGGGCCGCCAGCAGCGGGCGGCCGGCAGCGGGCGGCGGGCGGCAGGCATCCGCCTGTGCACGCCGCCGCAGGCCGCTGTAGACCAGGAGTCTTTGAGGGCCGGATGTCCTGAAAACAGGCGGTTCCACTCGGAATGCCGGTGCAGGTCCACAGGCGCTGCCTATGTGGATACCCGAGGACGACTCTTCCTCCACATTCGCTTCCCCACCGCGCGATTAGTACGCATGTTCGATAAAATTCAGGCATGACTACCGCACCGGTCGAGCGCGTGACCGCACCTCCGAGTTCCATGGACTCGGCCTGCACAGCGCTTGCCGAATGCGCCAGGGATATCGGTCAGGGCCAGGGCATCCAATCCCGACAGGATGCCATGCGGTTCCTGCTGGAGGTCGAACACGCCTCAAGGACCATCGACCATCTGCAAATCATTGCCGCCCGCGTCGCGCAGGAACATCATCTCGCCGATGACGACGAGCGAACTGCGGGCGGTTCGCTTCTGGCGAGTGCAGAGCAATCAGTCGGCGGGGATGTCCGCCCCGGCCCTGCCGCGCACCTCTCATCCGAGTCGACCGGCAACGGATACAGGAACTGCGCAGACTTTCTCCGTGCCACGCTGGGCATCAGTCGGACAGAGGCGAAGCGCCGGCTGAGTCTGGCGGAGGTAGTACTCCCCCGCATCTCGCCGACCGGCGCGCCTGTACCTCCCCGGTGTGCAGCACTGGGCGGCGCGATGACCACTGGCCGCATCAGCGGACGGGCTGCCACGGTGGTCGCGCACGCATTGCAGCGGGTGGACTCGTTCGCGACGCCGCAGCAACTCGAGTCGATGGAGCACCACCTGACACGACAGGCGATGGAGTCCGACGAGGACATCCTTCGGGTGCTGGCGCGTCGCTGGGAGGGCGTCCTCGATCAGGACGGGCAGGAGCCGACAGAGAAGGTGCTGCGCGCGAGGCAGGGCGTCTTCATCCGTGGCCGACGCCATGGACTGCATTTCCTCGAGATCGGGGCGACGGATGAGCAATTCGAGTTACTCGCAACCGTCATGAACTCGACGGCGAACCCGCGCGGCGCAGCGGGGCGGGCGGATGCCGCCGCAACCGAGAATCGACCCGCTTTCGTCGATCAGCCGGCGGCAACGAGGGCCCAGACCCTCCTCTACGGCCTTGTCGCCGCCTGCAAGCTCGCATTGAGCACGGCTGCGCTTCCCTCGACGGGCGGCCATCGACCACAGGTCATGGTGACCATCGACTACAAGGACCTCATCGGCGCCACGCATCAGGCGGGGTATTCGGTCTTCTCCGGGCAGATGAGTGCGGGGAGCATCAGGAAGCTGGCGTGCGATGCCGACATGATCCCTCTGGTCCTCGGAAGCAGCGGTCAGATCCTCGATGTGGGACGGGCACAGCGGCTTTTTCCGCCGCATCTTCGGCGAGCGCTCGTGGCCAGGGACAAGGGCTGCGCCTTCCCTGACTGCTCCATCCCGGCCAGTTGGTGCGAAGCCCACCACATCGATCCGTGGTCAGCAGGCGGCGCGACGAGCATCGACAATGGGGTCCTGTTGTGTTCGCGCCACCACCATGTCATTCATCAGGGTGCGTGGACCGTGGCATCCCGGAACGGCATTCCGTGGTTCACTGCGCCTCGAATCCTGGGTCCTCCGGGAATGGCTCGTCGGAACAGGTACTGGCAGGCAGGACGAGCCGTCCATGAAGCACTGATCGACGACGTTTCGGGGCTGAGCGCGGGCCTCTCAAGGCCCAGCGCGAACGTTCTGGAGCACAGCACCGGATGATCGGCGCGCCCGGAGCGTCAGGTAAAGCATGGTCCGTCGGGCGCCTTCGGAGTAAGGAGCGGTGCGTAGATCCCGGGAGCGACGAAGCGCCTGGCGTTTCCCGCGCGCACCTCGCGAAACAGGACAGCCCGCACCACACTGAAGACAAGGACCGCCCGGCACACAGAAGGCGGCGCCCACACAGTGAACGCCGCCTTCATAGTGCGGGTCGGACTACAGTGCGGCCTCGATGGCCTCCGCAACCGGCGTGTCACCGGTGTTGAACTGGATGGTCTTGTCGACCGTGCCGAGGTTGCCGAGGACGACGGCGGCTACGAGGGCGACATCCTCGCGTGCTACGGAGTCCTGCTGCGGCTCGGCGGACACCTCGATCATCCCGGTTCCGGGGTCGGTGGTGAGAGCTCCCGGCTGGAGGATGGTCCAGGCGAGTTCCGACTGACGCAGGTGCTCATCAGCCGCGGCCTTTGCCTCGGCGTAATGGAAGAAGCCGTTGTCCTCGGGGACGCCGTGGTCCTTACGTGCCCCGAGGTAGGACACCATGACATAGCGCCCCACGGATGCCTCCTGGGCGGCGTCCATCGAGCGGATCGCAGCATCCCGATCGACGGCATAGGTCGCCTCGGGGCTCGCGCCACCTGCGCCGGCAGACCAGACGACGGCGTCATGGCCACGGAAGACATCGGCCATCTGCTCCACCGACAGCTCGGAGACGTCCGCGACAACGGGGCTTGCCCCGGCCTGCTCGACGTCGCCTGCGTGGTCCTGGTTACGGAACACCGAGCTGACCTGGTGGCCCTGGCTCGTGAGGATCTTCGTGAGATGCAGGGCTACTTTTCCGTGCCCACCGATGATGGCTACGCGTGACATGGGAACTCCTTCTGTCGAATGACTGGTCGTCGGATACCTTGTCTTCGACGCTAGTCCCCGCACCTCGGGCTGGCCACCTTCCTGCGAGTGTTCCGCCGCCAGCGGAGGTCTATTCCCAGGTGCCGTCATCAATGCTCAGAGCGCCGAACCGGCCGACATCTCCGGGGCAGTCGAACCACGACTCCCTGACCACGGTCGCCGGGTCGGCGATGACCGAGGCGCCGACGCGTCAGGGGCGGACCGGCTGGAGCCGATACTGCGCACCGCGGTGCTCCTCGGGCAGACGGTCGCCCTTCCCGAACAGCTTCTGGCGCAGCGTTCCCTCCGTGTATTCGGTCGGATAGGCCCCACGCTTCTGCAGTTCCGGCACGACGAACTCGATGATGTCCTCGAAGGTCCCCGGGGTGATCGCATAGGCGAGGTTGAATCCGTCGACGTCGGTCTCCTCGACCCACGCCTGGAGCTCGTCGGCGACCTGCACACCCGAACCGACGATGCGCGGCCCGAGCCCACCGATCCCCGCCGACTCGGCGATGTCCCGCACGGTCCACGGCGACCCGTCGTCGTTCACCTTCTGGAAATTCGCGACGGCGGACTGGATGGCGTTGGACTTCACGTTGCCGAGCGGCTCGTCCGGATCGTAGACGGAAAGGTCCACACCGAGCCAGCCCGAGACGAGCACGAGGGCTCCCTCGTAGCTGACGTACTGCTGGTAGTCGGCGTGCTTGGCCTGGGCCTTCTCCTCGGTCTCGTCCGTGATCACGGTGAGCAGGGTGTAGATCCGCACCGAGTAGCGGTCACGGCCCTCGGCCTCGACCGCATCCCTGATCTTCCTGACCACGTCCTTCAGCTTCTCCTTCGTGGGCGCAGCGACGAACACCGCCTCGGCGTTACCGGCAGCGAAGGCGATGCCCCGGGAGGACGCTCCGGCCTGGAAGATGACCGGCGTCCGTTGTGGTGAGGGCTCACTGAGGTGGATGCCCGGGACCTTGAAGTACGTGCCGTCGTGGTCGATCTCGTGAACCTTGGCCGGATCGGTGAAGACGCCCGTCTCGCGGTCGCGGACCACGGCGTCGTCCTCCCATGAGCCCTCGAGCAGCTTGTAGAGGACCTCGAGGTACTCGTCCGCGTGGTCGTAGCGCGCGTCGTGTTCGAGCTGGTCCTCCTGGCCCATGTTGCGTGCAGCGGAAGGCAGGTAGCCGGTCACCACGTTCCAGCCGACCCTCCCCTTGGTGAGGTGGTCCAGCGTGGAGAGCCTGCGCGCGAAGGGGTAGGGGTGCTCGTAGGCGGTGCCGGCGGTGACGCCGAACCCGAGGTGCTCGGTGACGAGCGCCATGGCGGAGACGAGCAGGAACGGATCGTTGACCGGGGTCTGCGTCCCCTGCCTCAGTGTGGCCTCGTTGGAGCCACCGAAGACGTCGTACGTGCCGAGGACGTCGGCGATGAAGACGCCGTCGAACAATCCCTTCTCCAGGGTCTTCGCCAGTTCGGCCCAGTAGCTCAGTTCCTTGTAGCGCCAGGACTGATCCTCGGGATGACGCCACAGACCCGGCGACTGATGGCCCACACAGTTCATGTCGAAGGCGTTGAACCGGATACGGCGCGGTGATGCGGGCATGAAGAGTCCTCACGTCGGGGCACTGCCGTGGCGGAAGCGCCATACTTGCCCGCACTGCCTGTGCCGGGCCGAATCCTCACCTGGGGCACCCCGCTACAGCGAGGGGGTTGCCGTCCAACAAACCAGGGTTTTGCGTTGGAGCTCTTGATTCTGGTCTCGAGCGTAGGTGGGCCGGCACGCCGTCGTCCACCCGCCGTCGTCACGGGGCGTCACGCCTCGAGCCTCCCCTGCCGTCCTGAGAAAGTTCGACGACGGCGGTCGGCGGTAACGCGAAAAGGACCGAAAAAGCGCAAAGAAAGCATTGCAAACATATCTTTGCAAGCGCACACTGGAGGCATGAAGGAGACCACAGGCAGCACAGGACACCCGTCGGACGACGGCAACCGCATCCTGGACGGAGCGGCACTCAAGGCCCTCGCCCATCCCCTCAGGGTCCAGTTGCTCGAGGTCCTGTCCAGCTACGGTCCGCAGACCGCGAGCAGCATCGGCAAGAGGGTCGGCGAATCGAGTGGGGCGACGAGCTACCACCTGCGGCAGCTCGCGCGCCACGGCCTCGTCCGGGAGGTTGAACGGGGCTCCGCACGGGAGCGGTGGTGGGAACGCCCCCGCGGATCCCTGACGCTCAGCACCCCCGAACTCGAGCAGGACCCCACCACGAGGGAAGCCACGCGGCAGGTGAACCGCCAGTTCGAACGGGGCCGCTCCGAGGCTCTCGCCACCTTCATGGCCAGTGGTTCCGAGTCCATCCCGCCCGAGTGGGCGGACGCAGCCGTGATCGCGACGATGAACGCCCACCTGACGGTGGACCAACTCGCAGCCCTCGCCCGGGACATGAGCGAGATCTTCCGCGAGAAGCTCGACGCCTACCGCTCCGAACCGGGCACCCCGGGAACCCGGCCCGTCCAGATCCACTTCAATGCCTTCCCCCTCATCGATCCCCAGGAGACGACATGACCAGCACAACCCTTCACGCCGGCTACCCGGCGCTCGCCGGATCGTCCCACGGAGGACTCACGTCCCGGGCGCTCATCCGCCTGGGCACCGCGTTCATCGCAGCAGGATCCTCTCTCGCCTCAGCAAAAGGCGCCGACGGGGAGCTCTTCCACCGCCACCTCGAGCGCAGGACGGATCTGCGCGCCGCCGCCCACAGCGGCATCCATCTCCTCTAGCCGCCCTGTAGCTACCGCAGGTAGGACGCCCCATTGACGTCCACCACGGTGCCGCTGACCCAGAGTGGGGCATCGGTGGCGAGCCACGTAACCGTCTGAGCCACCTCCTCCGGCGTCGCGACGCGGTTGAACGCACTCTGTGCGCGCACCGCGTCGCCACCCGGGCCGTCGAGCACGGTCCTGCCCATGTCGGTCTCGACGAACCCCGGCGCGACGGCGGCCGCAAGGATCCCGCGCGGTGCGAGCGCCACCGCGAGGGACTGTGTCATGGAGTGCAACGCCGCCTTGCTCGCACCGTAGGCCGGTGTGACGGGCTCGCCCCGGTAGGCTCCGCGTGATCCGACGCTGATCAGCCGTCCGCCCTCCGGCCCCGCCGGCCGGTCGAGGAGATGCCGCGCGACCAGCCAGGCCAGGTTCGCGGGCCCCAGCAGATTCACATCCAGCGTGCGGCGCCACGCTTCCTGCCAGTCCGCGAAGGACACGGTGTCGATCGGATGCGCCTCGAACATGCCGGCGTTGTTGACCAGCACGTCGAGCGCACCCAGCCCACCCACGGCCTCGTCGACGATGCGCC
This sequence comes from Arthrobacter antioxidans, assembly GCF_023100725.1. NCBI lineage: Bacteria > Bacillati > Actinomycetota > Actinomycetes > Micrococcales > Micrococcaceae > Arthrobacter > Arthrobacter antioxidans. The sequence goes on along the minus strand of NZ_CP095501.1, from coordinate 680,282 downwards.
TGCAGGCCTCGGAGTCACCGACGTCGCCGACGACCACCACGTGTCCGTCGCCCGGAAGCGCATCACGCACCGCCGTGGCGGCGCGCCCATCACGGCCGGCATGGACGGCGACACGATGCCCACGCCCTGCGAGATCATGGGCGATGGCTGCACCGATGCCCCTGCTTGCACCGGTCACCAGAATGTTCGATGTCATAATTCAGACCGTACATCGCGTGCGGCGTCTCAGCGGAGCGGCCCGGGCCCCGACAGGAGAAGTGACCACCGGAAATGGCGCATTGACCCCGGTCGGCACGGATGCGAGGGTGGCTGGATGAGCACCGACACCACGGACGTCCAGGTCAGCCACCACGAAGGCGAGAGCCGCTACGTGGCCACCCTCGACGGCAGCCCTGTCGGCACCGCCGCCTATGAGCGGTCCGGCGATTCGATCACCTTCACGCACACGGTCGTCGACCCGGATGTCGAGGGTCGCGGTATCGGAAGCACCCTCATCGGGTATGCGCTCGACGACGCCCGCCGGCAGCACCTCACGGTCGTTCCCCAGTGCGAATTCGTGGCGGCCTTCATCGAGGAGAACCCCGACTACCAGGACCTGACGGCTTAGGCCGCTCCACTGATCCCCTCGCGCAGGGCCGCGTCGATGAGTACTTCGGCGGCACAGCGCGCCTGACCCTCAGCTTCCGAGGATCGCCGCAGCCGCGCAAGGAATCCTCGCCGAACCACTGCGCGGGACAAGGAGCACGACGGCGTCGGCCACCTCTACGGCGGACAGACCGCCCGGTCGCGGATCAGCGGAGGTCGGCGGCCTGCCGCCGCAGGTGCGCGTGGAGCCCGCCGTACGCATCGGCTGAGGGGAAGAGTGCCTTGGGCACCTTCGCCACCACGCTGTAGTTCGCGTCGACGGCGTTCGCGATCGGGGCCAGCGCGGTCTGGGTCAGGAGCTGGTAGGCATCGAGCTGGTGCAGCCCGAAGAGGTCCTGGAACCAGCGGATCATCTCCAGCTGGCCGATGCGCCATGAATCCTCCATGGGGCGCGAGGACCCCACGGCCATCCAGTGGTAGTCCGTCTCGAACCGGGGCCACGCCGGAGCCCCGCCCTTGATGAGCTCCACAATGATGGTCGAGTGCATCGCTCCCTCAACGGCGGTGCCGCAGGCCTCCCCCTCCCCCTGGCGGTAGTGGCCGTCGCCGAGGGAGAACAGCGCACCCTCGACATTGACCCCGAGGTAGACCGTGGTGCCCGCCTTGACGTCCGGGGCGTCCATGTTGCCGCCGAACCGCTCGGGCACCAGCGCCGACCGGACCTCCCCGCCGGGCGGCGCGACGCCGACTGTCCCGAGCATCGGCTCGAGCGGCAGGGCAACCTCGAAGTCGCCGTACCTCGACTGGAATCCGACCGTCCGGCGCTCGGTGTCGACGTGGTAGATCCACGTGATGTCGGGCAGGGGGTCCTGCAGGGATGCGGTGCGGTCGGTGCTGGTGAGTCCCCCGAAGAACGGGATCGTGGCGGACGCCCCGTAGGAGCGCGCCGGCGTGAGATCGACGATGTGCAGGGCGAGCGTGTCACCCGGCTCCGCACCCTCCACGGAAAACGGCCCGGTCTGCGGATTGACGAAGTTCAGGTCCACCTTCTCGCCCGACACGTCGTCCACGGACGTGAGCGCATTGTTGAACGCATCCTCCGACCAGAGCCGTAGCGCGGTTCCAGGCCGGACCGTCAGGACGGGAGCACTGCCACCGAAGGTGTAGACGAGCTGATCACGCCGGGGGCGGTACTCGATGATCTCCATGACCGGATGCTACGGGGAGGCTCCGGCACGGACAAGGGAGGGAGGACCGGGCTGCCCGACCCTCAGGCGCGGCCCTTCAGGATGAGGTTCCAGTAGACCTTCGGCAGCACGAACCGCTCCATCACGTAGGTGAGCCGCCGTTCCCGGGCGAGGTTGTCCCACCCCGGCACGGTGGGCATCGGAGCGTACTTGTCGTCGAACTCCGAGAACACCACGGTGTTGTGGCTGACCACGAACGGGCAGGCCGAATAATGGTTGTACTCCGCGGTAGGTTTCTTCCCCTTGAGCACGGCCCGGAGGTTCTTCGCGAGGACCGTCGTCTGCATGCGCAGTGCCGCCCCGGACTTCGAATTCAGCGTGGACGCGGCATCGCCCAGGGACCAGATGTTCGGGAAGCGTGGATGCCGGAGGATCACGGGATCCACTTCGACGAAGCCCGCCCGGCTTCCATGCGTCGGCAGGTCCGTGGACTTCAGCCATTCGGGGGCGGACTGGGGCGGTACGGCGTGGAGGACGTCGTAGGCCAGGGTCTCCGGGGTGCCGGTGATGCTGTTCATCAGGTCGACGGTGCGGCCCTCCGGGTCCACCGAGGCGAGTTCGGTGCTGTACCGGACCTCGATGCCGTACTCCTCGATCTTGCGGTTGAGTTCCTCGTCGATGATGTCCATGCCGAAGATGGTGGGCGTGGACACGGCGAGGACCACGCGGATGTCCTCGAGCACCCCCTGGCGCTGCCAGTGGTCGCACGCGAGGTACATGGGCTTCTGCGCCGCACCGTCGCACGAGGCCGGTCCGGGCGGCTGGGTGAAGACGACGGTGCCGCGGGTCAGGTCCCGGAACAGCTTCCAGGCCTTGGGTGCCAGCTCGTATTCGTAGTTCGACGCGCCGTACGGCCCTTCCATCGCCTCCTTGAGACCGGGGACGGCGGTCCAGTCGTTCTGAATCCCGGGACAGACGACGAGGTGGTCGTAGGTGATGGCACTGCCGGACTCGAGCAGCACCGTGCCGGACCCGGTGCTGACGTCCGTGGCCTTGTCCTGGATCCAGGTGACCCCCGGTGGCATGACCCGGGACTGCAGGCGCACGGCTTCGAAGGCATCCGCCGTGCCGCCGGCGATGTGCGAGAAGAGCGGCTGGTAGAGGTGCCTGCTCCGCGGCTCGATCACGGCGACGTCCTTGAACCGGTACCTGCGCAGCCGTCCGGCAAGGGAGACACCGGCGTTGCCGCCGCCGATGATCAGCACCTGATGATGGCGCTTCTCGCCGGGGGCCGGCTGGACGGGGACCGTGCCTCCGGCCCGTGCGGTACTCGTGCTTGGTCTCGTTCTCGTGCGGAAACGGATGGCAGCTACCTCTTCTGTGTCGCCCTGCGCGGCGTGTCTTCCGACAGTACCTCCCGGTACCGACGCACGTCAGGACGCATTTCCGCCGCGATCACGCTCGACGACGACACTCAGTCCCGCGCGTAGCGCCGCACGAACGCGCCGAGGATTGCCGCAGGATGGTCCACGGCGGAGGCACGGGCCCGCTCGATGTAGTCCTCGGCCTCTTCGGGCGGGAAGTACCCCGCGTGCCGGTAGGTCCTGATCCGACCGACCAGTGCCTCGACGTCGAGCTCGGGGTGGAACTGGGTGGCGTACACGTTCTCACGCACGCGGAACATCTGCACCGGGCAGGTCGCCGAGGACGCCAGCAGCACCGCCGATGACGGCAGCGTGGCGCACGCCTCCTTGTGTCCCACATAGGCGGAGAACGACGCCGGCAGCCCGGTGAGCAGCGGGTCGGCCCGGCCGTCGTCGGTGAGGGTGATCTCGATGGCGCCGATCGGCTCCGCATAGGTGCCGTCGATGACGGCGCCCTGGTGCCGGCCGAGGGTGCCGACGCCGTAACAGGCGCCGAAGAACGGGAAGTCCTCGGCGACCACCGTGTCGAGCAGCCGGGCGAGCTCGCTCTCCACACGCACCTGCACGGGCCCCTTCGACTCCTCGGGGTCCGAGGAATTGAAGGGGCTGCCCCCGAGGAAGATCCCGGAGTAGTCCGCGAGATCGAGCTCGGGCAGGGGCCCTGCCTCGAGCCGGACGCGCCGCAGCCGGCCTTCGGCGAGGCCACCGAAGCTCAGGAAGCTCCGGTATTCGGCGTCGGCAGCGTAGTCGTCGACGCGGGTGGCCAGGAGCAGGAACGGTTTCACCCCTCGATGCTACTGGGGGTGGCAAGGCAAGCCGATCCTCTGTAGCCGAGCAGGGGGTCCGGTGTTTTACTGCTTTCATGACGGACATCCCGGTACAGCGCAGCGAACCTCACGACAGCGGCGTCGCCGGGCGCCTGAACTGGCTGCGCGCCGCGGTCCTCGGAGCCAATGACGGCATCGTGTCCACGGCAGCGACCGTCGTCGGCGTCGCCGGCGTGACGAACGCGGTTGCGCCCATCCTGGTGGCGGGAACAGCCGCCGTGGTGGGCGGATCCGTGTCCATGGCGCTGGGCGAGTACGTGTCCGTCAGCAGCCAGAAGGACAGCCAGGAAGCCCTGATCGAGAAGGAACGCCAGGAGCTCGCGGAGGATCCCGACGGCGAACTCGACGAGCTCGCGGGTCTGTACGAGCAGAAGGGGCTGACTCCCGAGACGGCCCGCCAGGTCGCTGCCGAGCTGACGGAGCACGACGCCCTCGCGGCCCACCTGTCCGCGGAACTGAACATCAACGAGCTCGAGGTCGTCAATCCCTGGCATGCGGCCTTCGCCTCCGCGGCATCGTTCGCGGCCGGCGCGATCCTCCCCCTCCTCGCGATCCTCCTCCCGCCGGCCGAACTCCGGGTCCCCATCACCTTCGTGGCGGTCCTCGTGGCTCTGGCGATCACCGGGGCGATCAGCGCCCACGTGGGCGGGAGCTCACGACGACGCGCGACGATCCGCCTCGTGATCGGCGGTGCCCTGGCCATGGCCTTCACCTATCTGGTCGGATCGCTGCTGGGCACCACCGGCATCGCGTAGGCGCCTGCCCGTACTCACCTCCCGTGGGCTGCGCAATGACTCCTGCGAAGGACCATCGGTTCGCCACCTCGCCTCGCGGGCCGGCGGGCCCGGCGCTTGTCGTTGAGCAGCCACAGCCGGATCGCGGCGAAGAAACCCGGTACCGTCGCGGCGATCACCGCGATCGCGGACTTGAACAACCGGTTACGGGCCTCGCGCAGGTGCTCCTTCAGGTAGCGGACGGGGCGCCGGCGTGGGGCTGCGCCGGACCCTGCGGCGGGACGGGGTGCTGGGCAGGCGCCTGATAGGTGGGCGTGTACACCTGCGGTGCCGGGGTGTTCACCACCCGGCCCTCCACGGGATCCGTCCCGGCCTCGCCCGTGGTGTTCTCGTCCTTCATCTGCCTCACCTCGGACCTGAAGATCCGCAGCGACTGACCCACACTCCGGGCCAGCCCGGGCAGCTTCGGCGCACCGAACAGGACGATCGCAAGAACGATGATGATGACGATATGCCAGCCTTCGAGCTTCATGCCCAATTCCTCTCATCGGTTACCGGCAAGGAGATCTCAGCCGGGTACTGCTCATCCCGCCCCGCCGGCCGTGACGTCGGGGGCGGGGCGATCCTGGTCAGACCACGACGGCGGTGACCTCACCGTCGAGAACGGTCACGTCGAAGACCGTCGTGGAGCCGTCCGGTGACGGTACCGCGACACGGCGGGTGCCATCAGCGGCCTCGAAGGCCTGGAACTGCATGTCCCGGGCCCAGTCGTAGGACGGGCGGTCGGCCACGGTCCCGATCGGCAGCACCGAGCCCTCCCTGACCCACGTCGCCGCCTGCATGACCGAGTACTCCTGTCGGTGCCAGCGCGGGCCGGCCAGCCGTTCCCCGGTCTCCAGGTGGGTCCACATACCGTCCGGGAGATAGAAGGAGACCGATCCCGAGGCGTCCATGACGGGAGCCACCAGGAGGTCGGCGCCGAGCATGTACTGGCGGTCGAGGTGGGTGCACCCCGGGTCCTCGGGGAACTCCATGAAGAGCGGACGCATCAGCGGGATGCCCTCCGCGTAGGCTTCCTCGGCCGCCATCTGCAGATAAGGCATGAGCCGCATCTTCTGCTCCGTGAAATGCCTGAGGACGTCGACCGACTCTTCATCCACGAGCCAGGGAACACGATAGGAATTGGAGCCGTGCAGCCGCGAATGTGAGGACAACAACCCGAACGCGATCCAGCGCTTGAAGATCTCCGGTTCCGGGGTGCCTTCGAAACCGCCGATGTCGTGGCTCCAGAAGGAGAATCCCGATGCCGCCAGTGACAGCCCTCCGCGCAGCGATTCGGCCATCGCCGAGAAGGTGGACTCACAGTCGCCACCCCAGTGCACCGGCATCGTCTGTCCGCCCGCTGTGGCCGAACGAGCGAACACCACGGCCTCGCCCTCTCCCAGTTCCTTGGACAGCAGGTCGAAAACCGTCCTGTTGTAGATCTGCGCGTAGTAGTTGTGCATCCTGTCGGGATCCGAGCCGTCATGCCAGACGACATCCGTCGGGATCCTCTCGCCGAAGTCCGTCTTGAAGGAGTCGACCCCCTGGCCCAGCAGACCACGGAGCTTGTCCTGGTACCAGAGAACGGCGTCCGGGTTGGTGAAGTCGACAAGCCCCATCCCGGCCTGCCACATGTCCCATTGCCAGACCGAACCATCCGGGCGCTTGACCAGGAAGCCCCGCTCGAGTCCTTCCCTGAACAGGTGCGAGCGCTGCGCGATGTACGGGTTGATCCATACGCAGATCTTGAGCCCGCGATCATGGAGCCGCGCGAGCATGCCCTCAGGGTCAGGGAATGTCGCGGGGTCCCAGATGAAGTCGCTCCAGTGAAAGGACCTCATCCAATGGCAGTCGAAGTGGAAGACGGACAGCGGGAGATTCCGCTCCTCCATTCCGTCGATGAAGGAGTTCACGGTCTTCTCGTCGTAGTCCGTCGTGAAGGACGTGGAAAGCCAGAGGCCGAAGGACCACGCAGGGATCCGGGACGGCCTGCCCGTGAGTTCCGTGTAGCGGCGGATGATGTCCTTGGGCGACGGGCCATGGATGACGAAGTACTGCAGCTTCTGTCCTTCCACGCTGAACTGGGTACGGGAGACCACCTCGGACCCCACCTCGAAGGAGACTTTCTCCGGGTGATTCACGAACACCCCGTAGCCGTCGTTCGTGATGAAGAACGGGACATTCTTGTACGCGAGGTCGCTGGAGGTACCCCCGTCCTCGTTCCAGATGTCCACGGACTGCCCGTTCTTGACGAACGAACCGAACCGTTCGCCCAGACCGTAAACATTGGTACCCACACCGAGGCTCAGCTGTTCATGCACGAAGGTCCGCCCGACGTCGTCGGTGATCACGCCGACACTCCGTGCCGTGGAGCTGGTCAGCAGTGCGCCATCGCCCAGGAAGTCCACTCCCCAGTCACCCAGGGTGTTCACGCGTGCTGTCAGGCCTCCCGACGTGATGCTGGCCGTGTGCTCGTCCCGGCTGAACGTCGGGTGGGTCGCCGACCGGTTCACCTCGAAATGTGGCCCGCGGTCCAGCCCGCCCTGGAAGTGTTCGATGGTGACGCTGATGACGTCGGGCATCGGGGCGCCGAAGGTGACCGTCAGCTGGGGGAGATTGAGGGCGTCACCGCGGGACTCGATGCGCTTCGTGGGTGCATAGACGACCATCTGTCCGTCGTCCGTCACGACCTCCGACACGTCGCGGGGACGGAGCGCTGAGAAGCCTTTGCGATACAGCCAGTAGCCGTCGGTGAATTTCATGGGGTTCCACTTTCGTTCTTCGTATGGTCGGCGCCGCTCTTCAGGACGAGGGCGTCGTAGGGTCGCAGTGCGAGTCGTGTTCCGTGGGGCTCCCCGCTGAGCAGGTCCACCGAGTGCTCGGTGAGGTGCACGACCCGCGTTTCAGGGCCGTGATTGAGCAGGAAGTGGTATCCCGCCCGGGTGGCGAGTTCGACGTCGTCGGGCAGCTCCCCCACCACAGGCGAGGCCAATCCGGCCTCTGCCACTGCCGTGCCGACGATGTGGCTCAACAGTGCTGCCGGAGCATCACAGCCGACGTACCACGCCGCACCGGCACCGTGGCTGTTGCGCACGGCTGCCGGCTTCCCGGCGAGGGAGCCGGTTGCGAACGTCGCGATCGTGCTGGCGGTCGGGCTGTGGAGCCGCAGATCCTCCGACCAGACGGAGGCCTCGAACGGTGCCGGCGATGGCGCTCCAGGACGAGCACCTCCTGTGTGGTCGGGATCGACGATGTCGAGGGCGACAGGAACGGCAAGGGGACGCCACTCCTCCCCGGTCACACCGACCAGAGCCGCAAGAACCGATGGGAAGCGTCCTTCGCGGAGGTGTCCGCGGTCATCGGCGACCCCGGTGAACGGCCCGACGACGGCCGTTCCCCCCAGGTGCACCCAGTCCGCGAGCGCGTCGGCATGATGCTCCCGAAGGAGGAACAAACTGGGTACGAGCACCAGGTCGAACCGGTCCAGAGGTGCGCCCGGATGGACCACCTCCACCGAGAGTCCTCGCCGCAGCAGCGGCCGGTAGTAGGCCTGCAGCTGGTCGAGGACACCCAGCCTGTCACTCGGACCATCCGGTGATTCGGCCGCCCACCAGCTGTCCCAGTCGAAGAGCACAGCGATCCGGGAGGGGGTCGCTTCACCCGTGAGCAGACGCAGCTCCTGCAGGCGTGCGCCGAGCGCGGATGCCTCGTGGAAGACACGGGTGTCCTCTCCCGCGAGGGGTACCACCGCCGAGTGGAAGCGTTCGGCTCCGAAGGAGGACTGTCGGAACTGGAAGAAGCAGACGCCGTCCGCTCCCCGTGCCACGGCCGACAGCGAGTCCACCATCATGGCCCCGGGTTCCTTCGCACTGTTGTGGGGACGCCAGTTCACGGCCGAAGGAGCAGATTCCATCAGGAGCCAGGGTTCACCCCGGGCCAGTCCGCGGCACAGATCGTGCGTGAGAGCGCCCATCTCCCAGGTCCCGGGCCGTGCCGGGTCCGTGTACCAGTCATTGCCGATCAGGTCGGTTTCGTCGGCGAAACCGAAATAGTCCGCTCCGCGGAAGAAGCCCATGAGGTTGGTCGTCACGGGGACCTCGGGCGAGTGCTGCCGGATGATGTCCCGCTCGGCCGTATAGAGCTCGAGCAGCAGGCCGGAACTGAAACGCTTGAAGTCGAGGACATGGGTGGGGTTGTGCAGATAAGGTGCCGTCCGCGGCGGCAGGATCTCCTCCCACTGGCTGTACGCCTGGCTCCAGAACGTGGTACCCCAGGCGGTGTTGAGGCCTTCCAGGGACCCGTAACGCCGGAGGAGCCAGTTCCGGAAACTGCCGGCGGTCTCGTCGTCGTGGCTGACCTGCCCCAGTTCGTTCCCGACGTGCCACATGACCACGGCGGGATGACGGCCGTACCGCACTGCAAGGGCCGATGTGACCTGCTCGGCCGCCTGACGATAGACGGCCGACGACGGCGAGAACTGGTTGCGGGAGCCGTACCACTGCCGGGTCCCTGCCGCATCCGTCGGCAGGGTGTCAGGGTGGCGATGTCCCAGCCATGGCGGCGGCGACGCGGTGGGCGTCGCCAGGCAGACGCTGATGCCGCCCTCGTGAAGCAGCGCGAGGATCCTATCGAGCCAGCCGAAATCCCATCGATCCTCCGAGGGCTGCAGCCGCGCCCAGCTGAAGACGCCCAGGGTGACCATGTTGATGCCCGCCCGCTGCATCAGGCGGATGTCCTCGGGCCAGCTCCCCTCCGGCCATTGTTCGGGGTTGTAGTCGGCACCGAACAGCATTCCGGTCCGTTCGGTCACGGAATACAGGCCGCGGCTGTGATGATGCATCGAGATCCTTGATTGAATAGGGGTATGAGTAATCGAAAGGCTTCAACGGCTGTCACGATCAACGATGTGGCCCGGGAAGCCGGCGTTTCCACGAGCACCGTGTCCTACGTGATGAGCGGAAACCGTCCCATCTCGAAAGAGACCCGTGACGTGGTGGAAGATGCGATGCGCCGTCTGAAATACAGCCCCAGGTCGAGTGCACGCGCCCTGGCATCGAGCCGCTCCGATGTCCTGGGACTCGTCGTGCCGCTACGGGCCGATGTGAACGTCGGCGTGGTGATGCAGTTCGTCACGGCCGTCGTGACGACCGCCCGCACCTTCAATAAGGACGTCCTGCTGCTCACCCAGGACGATCCGGGCGGCATCAAGCGGGTGACGTCACAGTCCATGGTGGACGGACTCGTCATGATGGATATCGAAGCCCGTGACCCACGCATCGCGGTGCTGGCCACACTGGACAAACCTGCCGTGCTGATCGGCATGCCTGACGACCCGCGGGGGCTCAGCTGCGTGGACTTCGACTTCGCAGGCGCCTCCCGCACGGCGGTGCGCCACCTGTCCGGACTCGGCCACCGCGGAATCGCTTTCATCGGGTCTCCTCCGGCATCGCTCCAGAGGCATGCGACCTACGCGGATCGCGCCCTCGGCGGCTTCGAGGACGCGTGCCGGACACTGGGAATCGGCTACGTCTCGGTGGCTTGTGAAGCCCATTCCAGGGACCTCGTCAGGGCCCTCGACATCGTTCTCTCCGGCGCTGAGACCATCACTGCGCTGCTGGTCCACAACGAGGGGCTGCTGCCCATCCTGCGTGACAATCTCGCAGCGCGGGGCCTCGCCGTGCCGGAGGACATCTCCGTCGTCGTCATCGCGCCCTCGGATGTTGCGCAGGCCGCCGTCCAGCCATGGACCGTGGTGCCCATCCCCGCCATGGATATCGGTCGCGCCGCGGTCGAGATGGTGATGGACCGCCTGACCCTCGCCAAACCGGCCGAACTGCGTCTCATCGCCCCGACGTTGGCGCGCGGCGTGACCACCTCCGCAGCCGACGGACAGGGTTGAGCTTGGCGGTGGGAACAGGATGATCATCCCTTCACCGCACCGATCATCACGCCTTTGGTGAAGTGTTTCTGCACGAACGGGTACACGATCAGGATCGGTACCGTCGCCAGCACGATGACTGCCATCTGGAGGGCCGGGCCTGCTGCAGCACCGGTGCCGACATCCACCTGTCCCGGGACCGAGACTCCCTGGAGCACGTAGGAGCGGAGAACCACCTGCAGCGGATTCTTCGCACTGTCGTTGATGTAGAGGACGGCGTTGAAGAAGGCGTTCCAGTAGCCCACGCCGTAGAAGAGGGCGATGACCGCGGTGACGGCCTTGGACATGGGCAGCACGATGTGCGTCAGCGTCCGCCACTCGCTGGCGCCGTCGATCCTGGCGCTGTCCAGGATCCCCCTGTCGATGCCCATGAAGAAGCCGCGCAGGATGATGATGTTGAACACCGAGATGCACGTGGGCAGGATCAGGGCCCAGTAGGAGTTGATCAGGCCCAGTCCGGACACCAGCAGATAGGCCGGGATGATGCCCGCGCTGAAGAACATCGTGATGAGCAGCGTGAACAGGATCGGCGTATGGGCGAAGGACCCGGGCCTGGACAACCCGTAGGCGCACAGCACCGAGACCACCATGCTGATCGCCGTTCCGGTCGCGGTGACGCCGACGCTCACCAGCACGGCGCGTGTGACCACGCCGCCGCTGAGGATCTGCTGATAGGCGGCGAAGGTGATCTCCCCCGGAATGAGGACCAACCCGCCTGCCCGCGTGATGGTGGACTGGGAGGAGATGCTGGTGAGCACGATGGTGTAGAGCGGGCCGACGACGGCCAGGACGACGACGGCGAGAACCAGGATCTTGCCGGCTTTCGCCAGGGGCCCGAGTTCTTCGTCCCAGACAGGGCGCTCCGGTTTCGGGCGTCGCTGTCGGAGGGGTGGCGGGACGTCCTTGGAGCCCCGGGGTGTACCGGTCAGAGTGCTCATTTGGAATACACACCGCTCTCTCCGAAGATGTGGGCGAGCTTGTTGGCCGCCAGTATCAGGGCGAGGCTCACCAGCCCCTTGATGAGGCCCGCCGCCGCACCGTAGCTCCAGTCGCCGTTCTGCACACCCGTGTAGTACACGAAGGTGTCCAGGACCTCTGATGCCTCGGCCCCGACGGCATCACGCTGGAGGATCATCTGCTCGAAACCGACAGTCAGCGAATCCCCCAGGCGCAGGATCAACAGCAGCACGATGACGCTGCGGAGCCCCGGGAGCGTGATGTGCCACATGCGTTTCCAGCGCCCGGCACCGTCCACTGCCGCTGCTTCGTACTGGGCGGGATCGATGGCGCTGAGGGCTGCGAGGAACACGATGATCCCCCAGCCCGCGTCTTTCCAGACAGCCTGGGAGGTGAGGAGGAACAGGAAGGTATCCGGGTTGGTCATGATGTCCACCGCCTGCCAGCCCTGGGCGCGCAGTGACTGGTTGAGCAGGCCTGCCCCGCCGAAGATCTGCTGGAAGACAGAGACCACGAGAACCCAGGAGAAGAAGTGCGGCAGGTAGACCACTGCCTGGACGGCTGCCCTGAGTCGGGGACTGATCAGCGAGTTGAGCAGCAGGGCCAACGCGATCGGCACGGGGAAGAAGAACACGAGCTGGAAGGCGGTGATGACCAGGGTGTTCTGGACGGCGTGCCAGAAGTCGGGATCAGCCATCACCCGCGCGAAGTTATCGAATCCGACGAACGGGCTGCTGCGGACGCCCACGTACGGCGAGTAGTCCTGGAAGGCAACCACGTTTCCCAGCATGGGGATATACGCGAAGACTCCGAGGAGGACGATCGCGGGCAGCGCCATCAGCACGAGGGACCGGTCACGTCTGAACCGCAGCCTCATGTTCGCCCGGGGGCGCCGGCGACCGGCCATCGGGCCGGTCCTCGGCCGGGCGCGATCCCGGGTCGGATCCGAAGCAGGGCCTCCTCCCGGCGAAGCTCCCCCGAGGCCCGGGGCGCCGGCCGGTTGTGGACTGTGCTTGCGTTCTGTTCCTGTGGCCATCCGAGGTGCCCCTAGGCCAGGAAGCCGGCGTAGAAGTCCCGGAGTTCGTCGCCGCCCTTGTTCTTCCAGGAGGCGACTTCGGCGTCGAGGTCGCTCATGCTCCTGCGACCGCGGATGATGTCCTTCGCCAGATCGTCGAACGGCGTGGACAGCGAACCGAACTTGGCGGGCTCCTGGATCTGCATTCCGAAGAAGACGTCCTCCACGACGTGAGGCGCCTGCCTGGCTTCCCATTCGGACTGTGCCTGCACCAGCCCGGGATACTGCACCATCGAGTTGACGATCGGCCCGCTGACAAGGAACGCATAGGTGCTGGTGACTTCCTCTGCGCCCTTGGGAGTGGCCTTGGGAACGCCCTGTGCGTCGCGGGTGTAGTGCACATCCTCCACCCCGTTGACGATCAGGGCATTCTCCTCGGTCCCGAACGGGGCGGCCATGAAGTTGGCCAGGGCGAGCATCTCCTCCACCTTCTCCGGGCTCGCCTTCTTGATGAAGCTGAAGATGGCCGCGGGCTGGGCACGGAACAGTGTGGGCGTCCCTCCATCCGGGGCGAAGTAGTCCAGTGGCTGCATGTTGAACCGCGGGTTCGAGGGGAGGGTCCGCGCCAACGCCTCGTGCCAGGAACCTGTCCCATCCGCAGTGAGGAGTGTCGCCCCGGACTCGAACCGCGCCTTGGCCTGCTGCGCATTGCCGGCCACCGCGTCGGGGTGGACCGACCCATCGGCGAACAGTTGCATCGTCCACTCCAGCGCTGCCCTGTACTCGTCCGTCTCGAACCTGTGGACCAGCCGACCGTCCACCTGCTTCCACTTGGGCACCACCCCGTGCATGATCTGCGCACCGTTCCACACATCCTCGGAGCCCCACCGGTTCTTCGACTCGTCCGTGAGTTCCTTCGCCACCGTGCGGAACTCCTCGGCCGAGGCCGGCGGCTTCACGCCGAGGTCCTCGAAGATGTCCGCACGGTAGAAGAGGGCATCCGAGATCAGGGCGCCCGGATAGGGCAAGCCATAGAGGCCACCCTCGAAGCACCCCATCTTCCACGCTGCTGTCGGGATGTTGGCCAGGTTCGGATACTTGAGGACCTTGTCTCCGGAGATGAATTCCGAGAGGTCCTGGAAGATGCCTGCTGCAGCCTGTCCGAAGCGCGGGGGCAGGTTCCACCCGGGGATGACCATCCAGTCGGGTACGTCCTTCGGCGATGCCAGGACTGTCTGGACCTTGTCGGCGTACGCATTGCCGTCGTTGACCTGGAAGTTGATGGTGGCGCCGAGTTCCTTGTTGACGGTCTCGTAGTAGCTGTTCCGCGGAAGGCCCGGCGGCACAGCCCACCAGGCCGGTGTCATGGCGGTGTATGTGCCTCCGCTTCCCGGCGCTTCGGGAACGGACTTGACGAGGGAGGACGGGATGGACGTGAAGCCAGGCGTGGACCCGTTGACGGAGGTGATGTCGGGCTTCACCAGCTCCAACGGCTTGTAAGTCGGCACGATCCTGTTCAGTGTCTCCGCCAGCCCACCGGCATCGGCGACCTGGGGGGCGGAACCCCCGGAGCACGCGGTCAGGGTGACCGGAGCCGCCGCCAGGAAGACCGCCCCGCTCAGGATTCCGAGGAATGAGCGCCGATCGAAGCCGGAGGTCGCTTCCTCCAGTCGCGCAGCGGACGTGCGAGAACTGCCCTTCGCCCGACCGGTCTGGAAATTGCGCATGATCAGCACTCCTTTGTGTGAGTCAACAATTCTGAAGCTTTCGAGGAATCGTCGAAGCGATTCGATTGACCTCAGCGTAAGCTAATGACACTTCTCCCACAAGAGCCAGATGTGTCGTACGTCACAGGCCGCAGTCCGTGGTGAAAGCCATCGTGTTCGCGCAATCGATTCGACAGACCAAGCGATAGGAATCCCGTGTCCCCTGCATCAACCCGGAGATCTGTATCCGATGTGCCCCTCGACACAGCCCCGGCCGCTGACGAGGGAACGCTGCCGCAGCAGATACTGGACTCCCTGTCGCTGGACCAGAAGATCGCCATGCTCCACCAGCACACGCCGGCGGTTCCCGACCTGGGATTGGACTCCTTCCATACCGGCGCGGAGGCTGCCCACGGCGTCGCCTGGCTGGGACCCGCCACCGTCTTCCCCCAACCGGTCGGCATGGCGGCAACATGGGACACGGACCTGATCGAGCGGATCGGTGCGGCGACAGGGCGCGAACTCCGGGGCAAGAAGGCGTCGGATCCGGGCGTGAGCCTGAACGTATGGGCTCCGGTGGTGAATCCGCTTCGGCATCCCCTGTGGGGCCGCAACGAGGAAGGCTTCTCCGAGGATCCCCATCTGACCTCACACCTCGCGAGTGCATACTGTCGCGGGCTGAAGGGACAGGACGCGGAGACCTGGCTGACGGTCCCCACCCTCAAGCATTTCCTCGGCTACAACAACGAGTTCGACAGGAACGTGACCTCGAGCCAACTCAGTGCCCGGGTCCTCCACGAGTACGAACTCCCTGCGTATCGCACCCCGATCGAGGACGGCGTGGTGGGCGCGGTCATGCTCTCCTACAACCTCGTCAACGGCAGACCCGCCCACGTGTCGGACCTGGTGCAGTCGCAGTTGCGGCAGTGGCGGAACGCGGATGAGCTGACCATCGTGACCGACGCCGGCGCTCCGGGTTCGCTCTTCCGTTCGGAGAAGTACTTCCCGGACGGGCCCACGGCATACGCGGCTGCGCTTCGTGCAGGAGTGGACAATTTCACCGACGACGGCGACGACCCGGGTCCGTCGGTCTCCTTCCTCACCGAAGCCCTCGGACGGGGCCTCATCGATGAGTCCGACGTCGACCGGGCCGTCGTGCGACTCCTCATCCTCCGCGCCAGGACGGGAGAGTTCACCCCTCACCGGGACCCCTACACCTCGATCGGCCCCGCCGCGGTCGGGGCACCCGATCACGTGGCCCTCGCCCGGGAGGCCGCGGCGAAGTCGGTCGTGGTGCTGCGCAACGATCCGGCCAGTGCGCTCCTTCCCCTCGATCCCGAGCCCGGCATCATCGCCGTGATCGGCACCCTCGGATCCCGGGTGCTGAGCGATTGGTACAGCGGCACCCTCCAGGGCGCAGTCAGCATCTCGGCCGGACTCATCGACCGATACGGCGGCGTCCCGGGCTGCGAGGTCATCACGGAGGAAGGCGCGGACGTCGTCGCATTACGGAGCACCAGTACCGGAGGGTACCTGGGCGGCAGCGACTCCTGTGTGCTCACTGCCGATGCTGCGACTCCGGGACCGGCCGAGTCCTTCGTGCTGAAGGACTGGGGCGCCGGCGAGGTGACCTTCCGGTCGGCCCTCGGCGGGAGGTTCATTACCGACACGGGCGACGGGTATCTGCGGGCCGCCGCGGACCGAGTGGGCGGCTGGGTGGTCCAGGAGAGCTTCCGGCTCGACCACGCCCCGGACAACACTGTCGCCCTGCAGCACGTGGCGAGCGGGAGATGGTTGCGGATCGAGACCGGCACGGGCAGCGCCGTGCTGGTCCCGGACGCCGACACCGCGGCGCGCTTCGTGATGAGAACCCTGAAGTCCGGCCATGAATCGGCCCGGCGCGCGGCGCTGGAGGCCGACACCGTCGTGGTCGTCGCCGGCAACGACCCGCACCTGGGCGGTCGGGAGACACTGGACCGCACCACCCTGGACCTGTCGCCCACGGACCAGGAACTGGTCCGCGTGGCCCGGGAAGCGAACCCGCGGACCGTCCTCGTCATCGTGTCCTCCTATCCGTATGCGCTGGGGGCGCTGGCGGATACCCCTGCCATCGTCTGGACCTCTCACGGCGGACAGGAACTCGGCAACGGCATGGCCGACGTGCTGAGCGGCGACGTCGAACCCGTCGGACGCCTGGCACAGACCTGGTACGGCCGGGACGAGGATCTGCCGGGGATCCTGGACTACGACATCATCGCCTCGCGCTCCACCTACCTCTACAGCCCCATCGAGCCCCTGTTCCCCCTGGGTCATGGCTTGACCTACGGGGAGGTGCACTACCGATCGCTGAGCCTCCGGACCATACAGGGAGAGGACGCGCCCGGCCCGGACGCGGTGGAGCTGAGCGTGGAGCTGCACAACACAGGGCCCCGGCCCGTCTTCGAGCTGGTGCAGGCGTACGCAACGGCCTCCGGGCACGATATGGACTTCCCACGACGCCTGCTGGTCGGCCACCAGCGGGTCCTCGTCCCGGCCGGAGGAACAGCGACCGCAACAGTACTCGTTGCCCTGGACCGCCTCGCGATCTACAGCGTCGTGGAGGAACGCATGGTGTTGGAGCCGGGCAGATACCAGTTCATGGTCGGTGCCTCCGCCGAGGACCTGCCCCTCTCGGCGCCGCTCGACATCCAGGGATCGGTCAGGGCTGAACGTCGGACCGGTCAGTGGTTTCGTGCCGAGAACTTCGACTCCTGCCGCAATCTTTCCCTCGTCCCCGAAACGCCGCTCATCGGCACCGCCATCGCCCCTGCTGTCCCGGGTCGTCCCGCCTGGGCGATCTACAGGGGCTGGGGCGGCCCGACCGGAACACCGAAGGACCTCGTTCTGCTGGACGTGGTGTCCTGCAGGACCTCCAACCCGGGCACCACCTGCACCATCAGCGTCCAGGTGCCGGGAGCGGGTGACACGTGGAACACCGTCGGCCGCAGCGGCCTGCCGGACGGGTTCACGGGCACACTGCGCATACCCGTTGATCCGGCCGGCAGCCAGGAGGCCCGCGCCTTCCGTATCCGGGTGCAGGGCTCCGTCGTCATCAGTCGGATCCGGATCCGATGACCGGCATGCGGCGGCCGGGTGGAGGGCGGCCCCACCCCGTCCGCGGTCCGGTGTCCCTCCGGGGGGTCGCCCGGGCTCCGGACGCGACAGCACGCCGCGGTCCCCTGGACCCCGGCGCCACCGGTGTCCCCTCCGCCGGCCCGGCCGACGGATGACCGCCCTCAGGTACGAACAGCCCGCTTCGCGCTGGCTCGAAGCGCTGCCGCTCGGCAACGGAAAACTCGGCGCGATGTGCTGGGGTGACGCGTCGACGCCCCGGTTCGACCTCAACGACGAGACCGCGTGGTCCGGCGGCCCGCGCAGCGAGCAGTTGCAGCGCGGTCCGGACGCCGCCCTGGCACGGGCCCTGCTTGCCGACGCCCGGGAGCACATAGCAGCCGGTCGCTTCGTCGATGCCGAGACTGCCATCAGGGCGTTGCAGTCCGACTACACGCAGGCATACCTGCCGCTGGGAACGCTCGAGCTTCACCTGACTCTGCCCGTGCACCAGGACGAAACCGGCAGGGCACCCTACGGGCGGATCCTGGATCTCGACGACGCCGTCCACACGGTGAGGTCGGGACCTGTCACGCAACGCACCATCGTGTCCCACCCCCACGGCGTGCTCGTCCACACCATCGACGGGCTGGAAGCCGGCACTGCCGTCGGCATCTCTCTCTCCAGTTCGCTGCAGGTCATCGGACGGCCGACCGGCGCACTGCTCCTCCGCCTTCCGTCCGATGTGGCTCCCGGCCATGAGCCCTCCCGTCCTCCGGTGACCTGGAGTGACGAGCCGGGATCAAGCCTGGAGGCAGCAATCGTCACGCGGACCGTCACGGAGGAGACTCAGGACGGACATCCCCGCCTGGTCGTGTACGTAGCAACGGCGACCACCTACGTCTCTGCGCTCATCGCGCCGACCGGTACCGCCGAAGACGCAGCGATCGAGGCATCCTCCCGTATCGACGCTGCCGTGGAGGCCGGAGCCGATCGGGTCCTCGCAGCGCATGTCGACGACCACCGTCGTCTGATGGGTCGGGTCAGCATCGACCTCGGACCCCCGGACGACTCCACCCCGACCGATGTCCGCATCACGGCGCGGGCTGCGCACCCCGGCGGGATCCTGGCCGCCGATCCCTCCATCGCGGCCCTGCTGTTCGATGTAGGGCGCTACCTGCTGATCGCGTCGTCCCGGCCGGGCGGGCTGCCCGCCACGCTGCAGGGTATCTGGAACGACAGCATGCAGCCGCCGTGGAGCTCGAACTACACGACGAACATCAACCTCCAGATGAACTACTGGGCTGCGGACATCGTGCACCTGCCGGAGACCGTCGAGCCACTCATCGACTTCATCGACGCTCTCTCCGAAGCGGGACGGGCCACGGCCGAACGGCTCTATGGAGCGCGCGGCTGGGTGGTCCACCATAATTCCGACGCCTGGGCCTACACCTCACCGGTCGGGGGCGGGCACGGTGATCCGTCGTGGGCTTTCTGGCCGATGGCCGGACCATGGCTGGTCCAGCACCTCGCCGAGCGCCTTCGGTTCGGCGACTGCTCACTGCTGGAAAGGGCCTGGCCCATCATGCGCGGTGCGGCCGAGTTCGCCCTGGACTGGATGGTGCAACTGTCGGGGACGGCGGAGGTGGACGCCCGGTGGGGAACCAGACCCTCCACATCGCCCGAGAATCAGTTCCTCACCCCCGATGGGGCGCCGGCATCCCTGAGCACGTCGAGCACCATGGACCTGTCCCTGCTCCGCGAACTGTTCCAGACCGTGCTGGACACCGCCGATGGGTTGGGCTGCTCCTCCGATCCGGTTGTCTGCGAGGTCGCGCGACGCATCGGCAGCCTTCCCCCCGTTCCTCCCCTTGGTGCGGGAGGCGGCATCCGGGAGTGGCTGGACGATTCCACCGCTCTCGATCCGCACCACCGTCACCTCAGCCACCTCTATTCGCTGTACCCCGGCTCGGCCCTCCTCGACGGGGAGCATCGCGCTGCAGCCGCACACAGCCTCCTGGGTCGCGGTGACGACTCGACAGGCTGGTCGCTCAACTGGAAGATCGCCCTCTGGGCCAGGCTCGGCCGCCCTGACAAGGTGTCGGATCTCCTGCGCCTGCAGTTCCGCCCCGCGGGCACCGTCAGCGGACCCTTCGGAGGAGGCCTCTACCCGAACCTGTTCGCCGCACATCCGCCGTTCCAGATCGACGGCAACCTCGGCTTCGTCGCGGCTCTGGCTGAAACCCTTGTCCAGAGCCACGACGGGACGATCTCGCTTCTGCCGGCACTCCCGCGCGAACTCGGCACAGGAAGGGTGCACGGCCTCGTCGCGAGGCCGGGTGTCATCGTCGACCTGGCATGGCACGACTGCAGGCTGGCCGCCGTGACACTGGTCGCGCGTGGTGATCCGGTCGACGTGACCGTGAGCTACCTCGGCCGACGCCTCACGCTCCCCGTCGGCGACGCCGCCGGCGTTCGGCTCACCGCCGCCGACTTCGCCACCTCATCCTGATCGGACCAGGACCACGCCTCTCTCCTGCGGCCGGTTGCATCTGTTCCCTGGCGGACTAGCGGTCGACTGCCGCTCGATCCTGCAGGTCGGCGTCCAGCTCCGACAGCTCGGTCAGCTCGTCGAGCTCCGACAGCTCGGTCAGTTCCCTGGCCGAGAGTTCGGACAGCTCCCTGGCCGCACGGTCCACGTCGGCCCTGCGGATCTCCACCGGTCCGGCACTGTGCCGGCCGTGGGATGGCTGGACGGCGACGACGTCGGACTCGCCGGACGTCCGATGCCCGCCGTCGTCGTCGTTCCGGCTCGACACGGCGGTACCGTGCCGAGCGACGTCGGCCGCGGGCTGCGCAGCAGCACTGCTCGACTGCGCGTCGATCCGGGAGTCCGACGGCGCACCGGCAACCGACGGCGTCGCGCCGGTGGCGCCGGTCGCCGCAGGCGACATGGACGCCGCAGGACCGGCCGGCGCCGCCGGGGCGAAATCGACCGTCCGGCGCAACGGGGTCTCCCTGATGAACAGGACGCAGACGAGTCCGACGACCGCGATGACCGCGGTGATCAGGAAGATCAGGGCGGTGCTGTCGCCGTACGCGGCCCGCACGATGTCCGCGATCGGCGCCGGCAGGTCGACGAGGTCGAGCGAACCACCGGCCGCTCCCCCGCCGGCGGGGATGCCTGCAGCGGCGAGCCCCTCGGTGGTCCTGTTCTCCACCTGCGTACCGAGGATGGCACCCAGGACGGCGACGCCGGCCGCACCGCCCATGGAACGGAAGAAGGCGACCGACGCACTGGCCGTGCCGATGTCCTTGACCGCCACGGTGTTCTGGACCGCGAGGACGAGGTTCTGCAGCAGGAGGCCGAGGCCCAGGCCGAAGACGAAGGTGTAGACGCCCACCACCCACAGTTCGGTCAGGTGGTCGATGGTCCCCGCAAGGCCGAGCCCTGCGATGAGGAAGAGGGAACCGGCGGTCAGGAACCGCTTCCACTTGCCGAACCGGGTCACCAGCAGGCCGGCGCCGATGGAACCGATGAGGTTGCCGGCGATCATCGGCATGGTGAGCAGTCCGGCTTCGGTGGGTGTCGCGCCACGGGCCACCTGGTAGTACTGGCCGAGATAGCTCGAGCTCGCGAACATCGCGACGCCCACCGTGATCGAGGCGATGATGGCGAGGGCCGTGGTGCGCTGGGAGATGATCTTCAGCGGGATGATCGGCTCGGTCACCTTCGACTCCACCACGAGGAGGAGGGCCAGGAGGATGACGCTGCCGCCGACCATGAGCGCGGACTCGCGGGAGAACCACTCGTAGTAGCCCTCCTTGCCGGCGAAGGAGACCCAGATGAGGAGCAGGCTGACGCCCGCCGTCAGCAGGACGGACCCGAGCCAGTCGATGCTGGCCTTGCGGCGCGTATCGGGGAGCTTCAGGGTGACCTGGAGCAGCACCAGGGCGATGATCGCGAGCGGCACACAGACGAAGAACGTCCACCGCCAGCCGAGGGGCGAGTCCACGATGAAGCCGCCGAGCAGCGGGCCTCCGGCGGTCGCCACGGCCATGACGCCACCCATGTAGCCGGAGTACCTGCCGCGCTCACGCGGCGCGATGATGGTCCCGATGATCGCCTGCGCCAGTGCGGTCAGGCCACCCATGGCGACACCCTGGATGACACGCGCCGTGAGGAGCAGCGGGATGGTCTGGGCGAACCCCGCCAGGACCGAGCCGGCCACGAAGATCACGATGCTGAGCTGCACCAGGACCTTCTTGTCGAACAGGTCGGCGAACTTGCCCCAGATGGGGGTGGTCGCCGCATTGGCCAGCAGCGCGGCCGTGATGACCCACGCGAAGTCCGTCTGCGAGCCGTTGAGGTCGCTCATGATGGTGGGCAGGGCGTTCGCCACGATCGTGCTGCTGAGGATCGCCGTGAACAGGCCTGCGAGCAGGCCCGTGAGGGCCTGGAGGATCTGCCTGTGGCTCATGGGCTCGCCTGCCCCGTGGTGTGGCGTCGGGGCCGGTTGCCGCACAGAGATTCCGGCTGCTTTCTTCCTGGTGGGATGGGTGGCCATCAGCGTTCTTCCTTCGTGGTCTCGGACGCGCGGTCCAGATGGTGACGGCCGTCGTTGCCCGTGCTGTCGAGTGTCGTGGGTGCTGCGCCGGAGCCCGGCGCAGGAGGGAGCCCGTCGGGGTGCGGTCCCGCGGCTCGCAACGCGACCGTGAGCTGCTGCACGGAGAGCGATGCCGCTTCGGCCTCGCTCTCCGTCCAGTCGGCCAGGATCGCGCGCAGGGTCTCGGCCCTGCGCTCATAGGTCTCGGCGAGACATGCCCGGCCCTGCGGTGAGAGCGAGAGCAGGCACGCCCGCCCGTCCATCGGATCCGGCGTGCGGACCACGAAGCCGTACTGCTCGAGGTCGGAGAGCTGCCGGCTCAGGGCGGACGGGCCGATACCGAGCCGGGCCGCCAGCGCCGACGCGCGGAGCGGCCCGCCCTCACCGATGAAGAAGAGGACGCCCGTGTGGGCCGGACCGAGCTCCGAGTACTTCATGCTCGCCGCCGTGACCGCCCGCAGCGCACGCTGCAGGTCGAAGATGTTGTGCACCAGTTCTGCAGCGGTGGACTGTCCTACGGACATGGAGGCTCCTGGCTCATATACTTCGTTGCTCTAAGTAACGGTACTCCCGTCGTTTCGTTAGGTCAACTAACTAAACCGGGGTTCGCCGTCGTTCAGCGCACAAAGGCGCCCTCCCGAGTCAAACCACGCCGAAGGGGTGTGGAACGCTTGCGGACGCACCCGGTAGCCTGTTAGGCCTGAGGTATCAGGGCGGGTAGACCACCTGTCGAGGAGTGCCCATTTCTGGGCCGCGAAGGAGGACGTCCGCGATGACGCGCAGTGAACCCCGTGTGAACGAAGTCGACGAGAAGGACATCGAGGTCTCGAACCGACCCAAGGAGTGGGCAGCGGGCATTCCCGGCGTCTACAACTCCATGAAGCCGGCGATCGAGCACATGGGCGTGAAGCGCACCCTTCAGACCGTCCTCAAGATGAACCACAAGGACGGCTTCGACTGCCCGAGCTGCGCCTGGCCCGATCCCGCCAAGCGCAAGACCTTCGAGTTCTGCGAGAACGGCGCCAAGGCTGTCACCTGGGAAGCGGCGCCCGTCGTGATCTCCTCGGACTTCTGGGCCGAGAACTCGATCAGCGACCTCCGTGAGCGCTCCGAGTACTGGCTGGGCATGCAGGGACGCCTCGTGGAGCCCGTCTACAAGCCCGCGGGCGAGGACCACTACCGGCCCGTGAGCTGGGACGAGGCCTTCGAGATCGTCGGCAACAAGCTCAAGAGCCTCGACGCCCCGGACGATGCCGCCTTCTACACGAGCGGCCGCACCTCGAACGAAGCGGCGTTCCTGTACCAGCTCTTCGTGCGCGGCTTCGGCACCAACAACCTGCCCGACTGCTCCAACATGTGCCACGAGTCCTCCGGCTGGGCCATGGGCCAGACCATCGGCATCGGCAAGGCGACCGTCACGTTCGACGACTACGCCAACGCCGACCTCATCATCGTGATGGGCCAGAACCCGGGAACGAACCACCCCCGCATGCTCACCGAGCTGGAGGCGTGCAAGGAGACCGGCGGCCAGATCGTCTCCGTGAACCCGCTGCCCGAGGCGGGCCTGAAGCGTTACAAGAACCCCCAGAAGGTCAGTGGCATCGCAGGCAAGGGCACCGAGATCGCCGACCAGTACCTCCAGATCCGGCTCGGCGGCGACATGGCCCTCCTGCAG
The DNA here is from genome assembly GCF_023100725.1 of Arthrobacter antioxidans. Classification (NCBI taxonomy): domain Bacteria; kingdom Bacillati; phylum Actinomycetota; class Actinomycetes; order Micrococcales; family Micrococcaceae; genus Arthrobacter; species Arthrobacter antioxidans. The sequence continues at coordinate 656,495 of NZ_CP095501.1, read as the reverse complement.
GCCGTGTCCAAGCGGGTGTTCGAGGCCGAGGCGAAGAACCCCGGCACGGTGCTGGACCACGCCTTCCTCGAGGAGCACTGCGAGGGCCTCGACGAGCTGCGCGAGTACCTGCTGAAGCTCGACGACGCCACGGTCCTCGAAGCCACGGGCCTGCAGATCGAGCAGATCGACGAGCTCGCCGCCCGCTACCTCGCCGCCGACAAGGTGATCATCACCTGGGCCATGGGCATCACCCAGCAGAAGAAGGGCGTCGCCACGATCAAGGAGATCATCAATCTCCTGCTGCTCCGCGGCAACATCGGCAAGCCGGGCGCCGGCGCCTCCCCCATCCGCGGCCACAGCAACGTCCAGGGTGATCGCACCATGGGCATCTGGGAGCAGATGCCCCAGACCTTCATGGACGCCCTCGGCAAGGAGTTCGACTTCGAGCCGCCCCAGGAGCACGGCATCGACGCCGTGGAGTCCATCCGGCGCATGCGTGACGGGCAGGTCAAGGTCCTCGTGGCCCTCGGCGGGAACCTCGTCTCTGCCATCTCCGACACGCAGGTGGCAGAGAAGGCCTTCGAGAACACCGACATGACGGTGCAGATCTCCATCAAGCTCAACCGCTCCCACCTCATCACCGGCAAGGAGGCGCTCATCCTCCCCTGCAAGGGCCGCACGGAGGTCGATCGCCAGGCCACGGGCGAGCAGTTCGTCTCCGTCGAGGACACGGTGTGTGCCGTCCACCCCTCCTGGGGCAGCGTCGAGCCCGTCTCCGACAACCTGCTCTCCGAACCCGCGATCATCAGTCGGCTCGCCCGGGCCACGATCGACGGCAAGATCAACGCCGACTGGGAGGGCTTCGAGAAGGACTACGACCTCATCCGCGAGCACATCGCCAACGTGGTCGAGGGTTGCGAGGACTACAACCGGAAGATCCGCCTGGACGGCGGCTTCATCATGGCGAACGGACCGCGCGACTCACGAACGTTCAACACGCCCACCGGCAAGGCCGTCCTCACCGTCAACGACCTCGAATACCTCGAGCGCCCCGAGGGCACGCTGATCCTCCAGTCGCTGCGCTCCCACGACCAGTGGAACACCACCATCTACGGTCACAACGACCGGTACCGTGGCATCAAGAAGGGCCGCCACGTGGTGTTCATCAACCCCGAGGACATCACCGACCTGGGCCTGGAGGACGGCCAGAACGTGGACATCCACGGCGTGTACGACGACGGCGTGCAGCGCGTGCTCCGCGCCTTCCGCGTGGTCTCGTACCCGACGGCGCGCGGCTGCGCCGCCGCGTACTACCCGGAGGCGAACGTCCTGGTCCCCCTCGACGAGGTCGCGGAGGGCAGCAACACCCCGAGGTCGAAGCAGATCATCGTCCGTTTCGAGAAGAGCACCCACACGGCACCGGCGTCGCACGACCACGTCGCGACCGTGCAGGCACCCGATGTCGAACCGGACGGCTTCCCGACCAACGGGACGACGACGCCCGCGAAGAAGGCAGAAGCGGCGAACGCCTGACAGCAGCTGCACCAAGGAAGCCCCCGGTCCACGGACCGGGGGCTTCTTCGTTTCCGGTGCGGCTCCGCTGAGGGCCGTGGTCGGGAACAGTAGCGGGACCATCGACTCTGTTCGACGTCCTCCCGGGCACCCTAGCCTGATCCCTGGGTGTGGCGGGCACTCCCGCACTCGGCACCCATCGAGCTATGCAAGGAGATCGGTCATGGATGTTCTGGAAGGTATCTGGGATTTCGTCTGGTTCTTTTTCTGGACCTTCGCGTTCATCGCGTATCTGATGGTCCTGTTCTCGATCGTCGGCGACCTGTTCCGCGACCATGAGCTGGGCGGATTCGCGAAAGCGGTCTGGCTGCTCTTCCTCCTGTTCATCCCCTTCATCACGGCACTCGTCTACGTGATCGCCCGCGGGCAGGGCATGAGCGAGCGGCAGATCAAGATGATGCAGCGCCAGCAGGAGTACGAGACACAGCGCATCCGGTCGATCGCGGGCGCCAGCTCGGCCGACGAGATCAGCAAAGCGGCGTCGTTGTACCAGAGCGGGGCGATCACTGCGGAGGAATACGAGTCGCTGAAGGAGAAGGCCCTCCACTAGCGGCACCCCGTCCGATGCGCCGCGTGGGCGGCGCCCCGCTCCACACCGATTCCCAGGAGGAACTGCAGTGACCACGACAGAAACCCAGGCGGTCGGCACCGGCGAGGTCGACAACAGTGAGACCCTCGTCGCCCCGATCGACTTCGTCCTGCTCGAGTTCTCACCCGAGCGGCTGACCGGCGAGGCCGCCCCCGCGCTCATGGACCTCGTGGAACGAGGGGTCATCCGTCTCTTCGACCTCCAGATCGTCCGCAAGGGAGAGGACGGGAGCGTCGACGTCATCGAGCTCACCGACCCCATCTCCGAGAGCGGCGGGTTCTCCTCCTTCACCGGGGCGTCCTCCGGGATCCTCGGAGTCGAGGACATCGTTCAGGCGACCAGTGCCATGGCCCCTGGCACGGTGGCGGCGCTCATCGTCTACGAGAACACGTGGGCTGCGCGCTTCGTGGCAGCGGTCCGCGCGAGTGGTGGCGAGCTGATCGCCAGCGCACGGATTCCCGCCACCGACATCATCGAGGCGCTCGACGCGCTCGACGAGACCAACTGAGGAGATCACGCCATGCCAGGTCTACTGCGCGGGGTTGCCCGCACCGCCGTCGTCGCCGGCACCGCCACCGCCGTGAGCGGCAGGGTGCAGCGCCGACAGGCCGCCAAGTTCGCCGACCGCGACGCACAGACTGCGGCCAACCGTAGCCGGGCCTACGAACAGGACATGGCCGCGGAGGAACCGGAGCCCAGGGACGCTGCCGAAGCACCTGCCGCCGCGCAGGAGCCACCCAAGGACATGATCACCCAGCTCAGGGAACTCGCCGCCCTGAAGGAGGACGGGATCCTCACCGAGGACGAGTTCGCGGCGCAGAAGGCCAAGCTCCTCGCCTGAATGACCGGCGGGCCTTGCGGCCCAGCAGGACTGACTGTCGCAGCTTTGCCCGATCAACAGCCTTGGCACGTTCGTGTGCGCTGCGCTGCTCCTCGGATGATCCTGGCTGCGCCCTGTCCCTGCGCCCTGTCCGCGAATCTCAGTGAATGACCACCTTGAGCCCGATCATCGCCAGACCGAACAACGCCGTCGTCATAGCGCCGAGGATGCGGACCGGGACCGAAGCTCGGCGCCTCGCGAACGCGAGATACCCGAGCGCCGCGAGGGCCGCAACCTCCGCCCACAGCGCGAACCACATCGCGTTCTGGTCATCGATGACGCGGGTCGCCCCCAGCAGAAGGATGCTGGCCGGGATCGCCGCCCCGACGACCAGACCCGAGGACCGCCGTACCGATGCCCGGAACGCCGTGCCCAGTTCCATGCGCTCATGGGGACCCACGTTCAGATGTGCGAGCGTCCCGGCATAGATATGGGCAACGAAGAACACCACCACCGTTCCCACCACGATCCAGAAGGCCGCCCAACTGCTCTCGCCATGCCCGCCGGCGGTGACGATGATCCCGGCAACGAGGATCAGTGCGTAGATGGCCTCCTCGGACACGAATCCCGCGTCCATCGCCCGGTCTCGTCCAATCGGTTCTGCCTCAGTCATGGCCAAAGGATACGCTGCGGCGATCCGCCCGGTGAGGGGACCTTCGACGTCGAACCGTCCCGATGAACACTCTGCACCTGCGGTCGCCACCGATCCACGCGGATCGATCTCCACCGTTCGCCTGGTAGCAGTGCATCAGGTCCTGGATCCCACGCCCTGCATCTGCACGGATAGACTGCTCCGGTCGTGACGACCGGGAGGGGCGGACGTGGTGGAGAAGCAGCCGGACACGCAGCGGACAGAGCACCTGATCCGGGATGCGACCGGGCAGCAGGCCCAGCAGCGCCGCGTCATCCGTGTCCTCGTGTCTGCCCAGGTCCTGGGCGGGCTCGGGGCAGGGGCCACACTCTCCCTCGGCGCGCTGCTCGCGGCGGAGACGTCCGGGTCGAGCGCGTGGTCCGGGATGGCCGCCACCATGGCCACCCTGGGCGCCGCCGCGGCAGCCGTCCCCCTCGCATCGCTCGCGCAGCGCCGTGGACGTCGGGTGTCCCTGGCGACGGGCGCCGTCGTCTCCGGTATCGGCGCGATGCTGGCGATCGCGGCGGCATCGCTCTCCGCGTTCCCGCTGCTGCTCCTCGCGCTCGTGCTCCTGGGCGTGGGGTCCGCGACGGGGCTTCAGGCCCGCTTCGCGGCCACCGACCTCGCGACCGAGGCGACGCGCGGCCGGAGCCTGGCCGTCGTCGTGTGGTCGACCACCATCGGGGCGGTGCTGGGGCCGAACCTGTTCGAACCCGGCGCGGCGGTCGCGCTGCTGCTCGGGATCCCGCCACTCAGCGGGGGCTTCGTCTTCTCCGCTGCGGCGCAGGCCGGCGCCGCGGCCGTCTATGCGCTGGGACTCCGTCCCGATCCGCTCCTGACAGCGCTGGCCCGGCAGGCGGAGGCCCGACCTGCCGGCAGCGCCCCGCCGGAGAGCCGTCGGGGTCTGCGGATCCTGGCCGACAATCCCGTGGCCCGCTTCGCCGTCGTGACGATCGCAGTGAGCCACGCCGCCATGGTCTCGCTCATGTCCATGACCCCGGTGCACCTCCACGACCACGGCGTAGGGCTGTCCATCGTCGGGCTGACGATCAGCCTGCATGTGGCCGGGATGTATGCGCTGTCGCCCGTGTTCGGCTGGATCGCGGACCGCTTCGGGAAGACCCAGGGCATCCTGTGCGGGCAGGTCCTCCTGCTCCTGGCCCTCGTCACGGCATGGCGGGGATCGGAGTCCGAGGCGTGGGTGACCACGAGCCTCGTGCTGCTGGGCCTGGGATGGTCGGCCTGTGTCGTGTCGGCGTCGGCGCTCCTCACCGGCGCGGTGGGCCCGGCGGAGCGGGCCCCCGTCCAGGGGTCCTCCGACCTCGTGATGAATCTCGCGGGTGCCCTCGGCGGAGCCCTCGCGGGCCCCGCCCTGGTGCTGCTCGGCTACGCGGGACTCGGCCTGGCCGCCGCGGTGATCGTCGCCGTCGTCGTGGCCTGGACGCTCGCACGCCTCGCATCGATACGGCGCGGGGTCCCCGCAGCGGCGTGAGGTGCTACTGGGCCGAGCCGGTCCAGCCCTTCTGCTCGTCCGTCTGCTCGTCCTTCTCGATGACGGTCAGCACCGTTTTCACGGCCTTCTCGATGGCGGCGTCCGTCTCCGCCCGCCCATCGGTGGTGACCGTTCCTGCGGCATAGCCGACCATGAAGGCGCTGATCACGCCGGCATCCGCCGTCAGCAGGTGGGAGGTACGTGCGGCGAGTTCCACGATCCTGGCGTGATCGAGCTCGAGGTCGAGGACCTGGAGGGCCTGGCCGAGCGTGCGGCTCCAGTCGTTCAGGGTGCGCTCTGCGTCGTCGGGCGTTGCCATGGTGTCTCCTCGGGTCGGGGCGGGTGTAACGGCCGACCGCAATCGGCAGCGCTCTGCTGCGCCTATCAAGCTGTACCACCGGTACCGCTCGCGTTCAACGCCGACACTTCGATCGCCCGCTTTCCTTGACTTCGCCCTGGTCCGGGGATGTAATTCACGAACGACCGGTGACACGATTCACCTCTCGCCCTGACCAGGACCACCTCGACGGAGAGGAACCTCCCCGCATGACCATCCCCCACCCCATGAGGACCGGGCGTACGCGCCTGGCCGCGGCCCTCGGAGCCGCCGCGCTCCTGGCCACCAGCACGGGAGTCGCGGCGATCGCGGCGCCGGCAGGCACGACGCCGGTGGCGACCAAGAAGGCTCCGCCGGCATCGGCCGCCGACTTCGGACCCAATGTGACGATCTTCGATCCGGGCATGCCCGTCAGCGAGATCCAGGCGGCGGTCGACGCCGTCAACACCCGGCAGATCGACAACGAGATGGGCACCGAGCGTGAGGCCCTCCTCTTCCTGCCGGGCACCTACGGCACCGATGCCGAACCCCTGCAGTTCAAGGTGGGCTACTACACGGAGGTCGCCGGCCTCGGTGCCTCCCCTTCGGACGTGACCATCAACGGCAAGATCGAGGTCTACAACCGCTGCCTCGAGGACAACGGCACCAGCAACTGCATCGCGCTGAACAACTTCTGGCGCACGCTCTCGAACCTCACGCTGGAGGTCAACGGCGCAGGCCAGGACGGCTGCCGGGCGACCGCGAACTTCTGGGCCGTGTCCCAGGCCGTCTCGCTCCGGCGCGTGAACATCACCGGCGGCACGCTCTCACTGATGGACTACTGCACCGCGGGCCCGCAGTTCGCGAGCGGCGGCTACCTCGCCGACTCGAAGGCCGGCGACATCGTCAACGGGTCCCAGCAGCAGTGGTTCACCCGCAACGCGGAGATCGGCACCTGGTCCAACGGCGTCTGGAACGCCGTCTTCTCGGGGACGGAGGGTGCCCCCACGGACGAGTCCTTCCCCACGCCCCCGTACACGACACTCGACCGGACCCCGGTCAGCCGCGAGAAGCCCTACCTCTTCGCGGACGCTTCCGGGGCCTACAGCGTGCGCGTACCCGCCGCCCAGACCGAGTCCCGCGGCATCTCGTGGGGCGACGGCCTGACGGCCGGGCGCACCATCCCGCTGTCCGAGTTCTTCGTCGCACGGCCGGGTGATTCCGTCCAGGCCATCAACAACGCTCTCGCCCGCGGCAAGCACCTCCTGCTCACGCCGGGCGTCTACGAAGTCGATCGGACCATCGCGGTGAAGCGCGCCGGCACGGTGGTCCTCGGCCTCGGCCATGCGACCCTCACCGCCGTCGACGGGTCCACACCGATGCGCGTCGCGGACGTGCCCGGCGTCGTCATCGCCGGCGTCACGATCGACGGCGGCACCGTGAACTCGCCCGTCCTGCTGCAGGTGGGGACGAAGAACGGCAACAACGGCGCCAAGCGAAGCGATCCGGCGAACCCGACGACGCTGAGCGACGTCTACTTCCGGATCGGCGGCCCGCACGTGGGCAAGGCCGATGTGAGCCTCGAGATCAACAGCGACCACGTGCTGATCGACCACACCTGGGTGTGGCGGGCGGACCACGGCAACGAGGGCGCGTTCGGCTGGGACGTCAGCACCGGGCGGAACGGCGTGATCGTCAACGGTGACGACGTCACCGCGACGGGCCTCTTCGTGGAGCACTACCAGGAGTACAACGTCATCTGGAACGGCGAACGGGGCCGTACCGTCTTCTTCCAGAACGAGCTGCCCTACGACCCGCCCAACCAGGCCGCCTGGCAGCACGACGGCGTTCTCGGCTGGGCCGGCTACAAGGTGGCCGACGACGTCAGGAACCACACCCTATGGGGCGGCGGCTCGTACGTGTTCACGAACGTGGACCCCAGCATCCACGCCACCCGTGGCTTCGAGGTGCCGGAGACCCCCGGCGTCGTGCTCAACCACCTCCTGACCGTGAACCTGGGTGCGGGCACGATCGACCACGTCGTGAACAACACCGGCGCACCCGTGAGCAACGCGAACACCGGGACGCCGAGTTACGTGGTGCGGTACCCGGCTCCGTAGCGCGGGCTGAGCGGTAGACCAGCAATCGACCAGCAGCAACGGGAAGGGTCGGGGCGAGAGCCCCGGCCCTTCCTACGTCCGGGGATCGGCATCGGCACGGCCTACGCCCGATGCTCCGCTCGGCGGGGCATCGTCATCGGTGTGCCGACGTGGGTGCACCCGAGGTCGGTCTGGCGGCGAACCTGTGTCGGGTTGCCGACGTGGGTGCGCCCGCGTTCGGTCGCGCATCAGCTGGTTCACGCAGGAATGCGGTCAGCCCGACTCCCGCTCCACGAGCCGCAACCCGTCACCCGGAGGCTCGGGCTTGTCCGCGGACGCGTCGAGATCCGCGAGGACGAGTGCGGCGAGATAGCGGGCCTGCACCTCGATGGACTGTGCGACGGTCGTGAGCGGAGGCGCCGCGAGCGCTGCCGCAGGGACGTCGTCGACTCCCACCACCCTCATATCGCCCGGACAGGACAGGCCCTCGGCCCGCAGTCCGGCGAGCACGGCGAGCGCGACGTCGTCGTTGTAGGCCGCCACGCCGGTGACCTCCTGCTCCCGCCAGGCACGGACGGCGGTCGCCGCGGCCGGGGCGTCGAGCGCGACAGAATGAACCACCGGCTCCGGAAGGCCGAGCTCGGCACAGGCACGCTGCACCCCGAGCAGACGGTCCCTCGCGAAGTCCTCGAGCCTGGGGTCGGTGGGCCACGCGTACCCGAGACGCCGCGCTCCGCCTGCGGCGAGGTGCCGGGCCTGCAGGGCTCCGATGGCCAGCTGGGTCTCCGACGGAGGGGCGGGGTCCGGCTGATGCTCCTCGCCGAGGGTCCCCAGTACCTGGATGCCGGCCTGCCGCATCATGAGGAGGTCCTCGTCGGAGAAGGGGGCGAAGCCGATCACCGCACGCGGCGTCACGGCGCGCCACAGGTCGGCGAGCGGGCGGGTCCGCCGCCCGTGATGCACGAGGACCGTCAGCCCCCGGCCGGACAGCTCGTCGGCGAGCTCGTCCAGCAGGGTCTCCATCACCGGTCCCACGGGCCAGTCGGGCAGGATGCACAGCACCAGGTCGCTGCGTCCGGTGCGCAGGGCACGGGCCGCGGCCGACGGCGCATACCCGAGCCGGGCCGCGGTCTCCCGCACGCGGCGCCGGGTCTCCTCGGAGATGGTGACGCCCTCCCGGCCGGTCAGGACATAGCTGACGGTCGTCCGCGAGACCCCGCTCTCCCGGGCCACGTCAGCGCTGGTGATCCCGGCCACCGCTCCCCCTTCCAGCCCCCGACTCCTGCCTGCCAGTGTAGGCGGGGCCCTGCTCCTCCCCGCTGCCGGATCGCACCGCCCGCGGCGTCCTCCCGCACCACCGGCGGACACAGCGCGTAAGGGCGGACTGTTCGGACAGTCCCACCAAGGCAGCGACCTGCTGCAGCGGCAGGTCCGTCCGGGTGAGCAGCCGTAGCGCCGCATCGCGGCGGGCGTCGTCGAGCAGGGATTCGAAGGACGTGCCCTCCGCGGCGAGCCGGCGCTGCAGGGTCCGCGCGTGCATGCCGAGGAGCCTCGCGGCCGAGTCGATGCGCGGCGGCGAGGTGCCCAGCATGCGGTCGATCGTGTTCCGGACCTGCGGCGCCACCACGCGCCCCGGCTCGGGGAAGTGGCTGTGCAGGTAGTCGAGGGCGATCTCCCGCAGCGTGCCGTCCACCCCGGCGAGCGGACGGTCGAGCATGCTCCTCGGCACGCGCAGGAGGGACGCGGCCTGGCCGAACCGCACCTCCGCCCCGAAGAATTCCGTGTACCGGGCGGCGGGCGCCTTCGGCAGGTGCGAGAGGTGGACGGAGTGCAGGCCGTACGGACCGTCCACCAGGAAGCGGAGCATGCGGTGCGAGAATGCGAGGATCGCGTCGGTCGCCTGCCGCGGCGGAGCCCCCTCGGAGGATCCGTAGCAGAGCCCCACGTCGCCGGGCCGCCCCTCGGGGTCGGCGACGATGGTGAACCGCAGGACCGGGCTGTGGAGGAACAGGAACTGGGAGGCGCACTCCAGGGCGGCGCCCACGGTGGGTGAGTTCTGGATGGCGACCGCGAGCGGGCCGAGGATGCCGATGTCCTGGTACTCCGAGATGCGAAGGCCCAGGTCCGGGCAGGGCAGCGCGCGGGCGGCACCCTCGAGCAGCTTCGCCATGGCGATGTCGGAGACGAGGACGTCGTCGCTGTCGATCGCCTCGAGCTGCACGCGGTACTGCGCCGCGAGTGCCGCGGCGTCGCCCCCGAACTGCTCGACGACGTCACGGAAGCCGCGCATGCCGGCGGATCGGATGACGGAGCCCATGTCGTCCAAGGGTAAATTGCTGTCGCGTGAAGTCAAGTACACCGGTGGGTTCACCGGAAGAATGAAAGATATGGATTCCAGCATCGAACACCTCGACGTCGTCATCGTGGGCGCAGGCCTGTCCGGCATCGGCGCCGCCTACCGGGTCTCCACGGAGCTGCGCGGCAAGAGCTTCGCCGTCCTGGAGGCACGCGGCGCCATCGGCGGCACATGGGACCTCTTCCGCTACCCGGGCGTGCGGTCCGACAGCGACATGTTCACGCTCGGCTACCCGTTCCGCCCGTGGACCGAGGCCAAGGCGATCGCCGACGGCTCGTCCATCCTGAAGTACATCCGTGACACCGCGGAGGAACCGCGCATCCGGGACAGCATCCGGTTCCACACCAGACTCGTCAGCGCCGCCTGGTCCTCGGAGGACGCCCGGTGGACCCTCGAGCTGGACGTCACGGACTCCGGTTCCGGCGCGGTGGAGCGCCGCCGGCTCACGTGCGGATTCCTCTACCTCTGCAGCGGCTACTACAACTACGACCGCGGGCACGAGCCGACCTTCCCCGGCCTCGACGCCTTCGAGGGGGAGGTGGTGCATCCCCAGTTCTGGCCGGAGGAGCTCGACTACACCGGCAAGCGCGTCGTCGTGATCGGCAGTGGAGCCACCGCCGTCACCCTGGTGCCGTCCATGGCGAAGGACGCCGCGCACGTGACGATGCTGCAGCGCTCCCCCACCTACATCACGGCCGTGCCGAGCCGCGACAAGTTCTCCGACGCCGCCCGCCGCCACCTGCCCGCCGGGATCGCCCACCACGTGGCCCGTGCGAAGAACGTGCTGTTCACGCAGGCGTTCTACCAGCTGTGCCGCCGCCGCCCGGAGATCGCCAAGAAGCTCATCCGCTCCCAGACCGCGCGGATCCTCGGCGACGAGAAGACCGTCGCGGAGAACTTCACGCCCGCCTACAACCCGTGGGACCAGCGCCTGTGCGTGGCCCCCAGCGCGGACCTCTTCAAGGCGATGAAGCAGGGTTCGGCGTCCGTGGTCACGGACACCATCGACACGTTCACCCCACACGGGATCCGCCTGGCATCCGGGCAGGAACTCGAGGCCGACGTCGTCGTCACCGCCACGGGGCTCTCGATGCTGCCGCTGGGAGGAGCGAGGTTCACCGTCGACGGCGCTCCGGTGAACCTCGGCGACTCCTGGGTGTACCGGGGCCTGATGGTCAGCGGCGTCCCGAACCTCGCGCTGTGCGTCGGCTACACGAACGCCTCGTGGACGCTCCGGGCGGACCTCAGCTCCCGGTACGTCTGCCGCCTCATCCGGTACATGGACCGCAACGGCCACCGCTCCGGGGCACCCGCCGTCGACGGCCCGATGAAGGCCCGCCCCATCCTCGACCTGACCTCCAACTACGTGCAGCGCGCCGTCTCGGCGTTCCCCAAGCAGGGCGACCGGCAGCCATGGACCATGCGGCAGAACTACCTGCTCGACGCCCCCACCGCGCTGCACGGCAACCTGGCGAAGAACATGGTCTTCGACGCGCCCGCACCGCGTGCCGTCCCGGCCCCCGACCTCCAGGAGATCCACGCGTGAGCATCCAACCCTTCCAGTTCGCCGGGTCCACCGCCGTCGTCACCGGCGCGGCCGGGGGCATGGGCGAGCACCTGGCCCGCGGCCTCGCCGAGCGCGGCAGCACCCTGCTGCTCGTGGACCGCGACACGGACCGGCTCGACGCCGTCGCGGCGTCCATCCGTGCCACCCACCCGGGCAGCAGCGTCACGACGTTCACCGCCGACCTCGCGGACCGCGACGCCGTCGAACGCCTGGCGACCGATCTGCTCGCCGCGACCGACCGCGTGGACCTGCTCGTCAACAACGCGGGGGTGGCCCTTGCGGGCCGCTTCGACCAGATCAGCATGGACGATTTCGACTGGGTCATGGCCATCAACTTCACCGCGCCCGTGCTGCTCACGCACCGGCTGCTCCCGCGGATCGCGCCCGGCGGGCACATCCTGAACGTCTCGAGCCTGTTCGGCCTCGTGGGACCGACGGGCCAGACCGCCTACTCCGCCAGCAAGTTCGCGCTGCGCGGCTTCACGGAAGCGCTCCGCAACGAGCTGCTCCCCCGCGGGATCGGCACCACCACCGTGCACCCCGGCGGCATCCGGACGAACATCGCCCTCAACGCGCGCATCGGCGGGAACCTCAGCGCCCGCGACGTGAAGCACGCGAAGGAGGACTTCAACCGGCTCCTCACCTTCCCCGCGGACCGCGCCGCCGGGCTCATGCTCGAGGCGGTCAAGGCCCGCAGGGCCCGCCTGCTGATCGGCCTCAGCGCGAAACTGCCCGACGTCGTCGCCCGCGTGGCACCGATGTCCTTCGGCACCCTCGAGCGCCGCGCCACGAGCCTCGCCCGCCTCGCGGGCAAGGTGCGCCGATGAGCGGCGGCCGTCCCGGCGTCGAGCCGTCGACCGGGACCTCCACAGCAGTGACCTCCACCTCAGGGATCTCCGTGTCAGCGGGCGGCGACGGCTACCTCCTGGTGGACGGCGTCCGCGTCCGCTATCGCGACGCCGGCGCCCGGGACAGTCCGCCGGTCCTGCTGCTGCACGGCATAGGCCGCAGCCTCGAGGACTGGGAGGGGCTCTACGGGCGCCTCGCCCCGGATCACCGGGTGATCAGTATGGACCTGCCCGGCTTCGGTCTGTCCGAGCGCACGGCGGGCCGGTACTCGATGGAGTCGATCGCCCGCTTCGTGATCGCCGCCCTCGACACCCTCGGGGAACACCGGCCGCTGCACGTGGTGGGCAACTCGCTCGGCGGCGCCATCGCCATGAAGATCAGCACCCTCGAGCCGCAGCGCGTGCGGAGCCTCGTGCTCGTGAACAGTGCCGGCTTCGGCAAGGAGGTGACGATCGCGCTGCGCCTGCTCGCCGTCCGCCCGCTCGGCCGGCGCCTCATGAAGGACAAGTCACGCAAGGCCGCCTACCGGACGGAGCGGGCCCTGTTCTACGACAAGCGGTTCGTCACGGAGGAGCGGCTCGACCACGCCCAGGAGGTGGGCCGGAACCCCGTGTACGACGACGTGCTGCTCGCCGTCGCCCGCCACCTCGGTACCGTCCGCGGCGTGCGTCGCCGCTGGCGGACGGAGCTCCTCCGCACGGTCGCAGCGCAGCACAAGCCCACCCTTCTGGTGTGGGGCGACGAGGACCGCATCCTGCCGGCGTCGCACCTCGAACACGCCCGGACGGTGTTCCCGCACGCCGAGGTCCACCTGTTCGAGAAGTGCGGGCACATGCCCCAGATCGAGCGGGAGGACGAGTTCGACGCCCTCGTCCGGCAGTTCGTGGGCGGGGTCGAGGCGCAGGGGTAGCACGGTCGGCACCCGTCGCGGGATCCGCCCACCGGGCGCCCTCGCCCGGTGGGCATGGTCGAACATCCTCATGCTGCGGACCCGGGCGGTGGGAGGAACGGCCCGGCGGTGGAACGTCGGCCCCTTACGAGGGCGCGGACTGCGTGGTGGAATGGCCCATGACCCGCGTCGTCTTCTATACCGCCACCACCCTCAACGGCTTCATCGCGGACGAACAGAATTCGCTGGAGTGGCTTTTCGCCGTCGAACCCCCTCCCCCGGAGGAGTACGAGCGGTTCCTCGACAGCGTAGGCGTGCTGGTGGAGGGCTCGACGACGTACGAATGGGTGCTGGCCTTCGAGCGGCTCCTGGAGGAGCCGGCCAAGTGGGGTGCGCTCTACGGCGACCGTCCTACCTTCGTCTTCACGAGCAGGGAACTGCCTGTCCCGGAGGGCGCGGACGTGCGGCTGGTCTCCGGGGACGTCCGGCCGGTGTTCGGGCACCTGCGCGAAGCGGCGGGGCCGCGGGACATCTGGATCGTCGGCGGCGGCGACCTTGCGGGGCAGTTCCTCGCGGCAGGCCTGCTCGACGAGATCCGGATCGCGGTCGCGCCCGTGGCGCTGACGGCGGGCGCGCCGCTGCTGCCCCTGCGCGTCGAATCGGACCGGCTGACGCTGCGGTCCGTCGAGCAGCAGGGGCAGTTCGCCGTCCTGACCTACGACGTCGCGGCGGGCGACGGCTAGGCTCCTTCGTTCAGCGGCAGGAGCCGTTGCGTACATTCGTTCAACGGCATGAACCGCCAAATGCTTTTGTTCAGCGGCGGCCACGCCCCTTCGCTCAATGGCAGAAGCCGTTCGATCCCTTCGTGCAGCGGGGGCTACGCCCCTTCACTCGGCGGCAGGAGCCGTCTGGTGCCTTCGTTCAACGGGGGCGCCAAGCCCCTTCGCTCAGCGGCGGTTGCGCCGTGCCGCCGTCCGGAGCTGGATGATGCGGACCGCGCCGATGAGTGCCACCACGGCGCCGCCGCCGACCGCCGCGATGAGCAGTGCGAGACCGAGCGCGATGGATCCCTCGAGGCCGAAGAACGTCACGAGGACCGGAGCATCGTTCTGCAGGAAGAACACGATCAGGAGCACGAGGAGCACGAGGGCTGCGATGACCGCCGTCCAGATGGCGCCCGCCCGCGTGTGGGACTCGCCCTTGCCTGCCGGCGCCGTCGTGCCGTGATGCGGCTGGGGCGTGTCGCCTGTGGTCATGGTGGATCCCTTCGTCGAGGGACAGGACGAAGGCCCTGCCCGAAGAGTCCAGCCTACTACTAAGCATGCTTACTTGTGGCTCGGGTGACGCCAGGCGCAGGGGCCCCGGACGGCCTCGTCACCCCTGGTCGGCACCCGGGACGTAGGCCTCCTGCCAGCGCTCGACTTCTTCGAAGAACTGCGCCCGGGCCGGCTCCGGCGAGAGCGCGAGGTCGTGGATGCCGCCCGCGATGCGCACGAGGGTGACGAGCCTGCCGAGCTTCGGCGCCCGTCCGGCGATGTGCGCGACGTCGAGCACGACGTCGGTCGAGGAGATACGCGCGGGCTCCTTCACGGGATTCGAGGTGGCGTCCGAGCACGCGACCAGCACGGGGCAGTCGATCGCGAGGCCACGGTTCAGTTCAGCATGCCCGTGGCGGATGGCGCGCAGCCAGCCGGCGACGACGGGGAAGCCTCCGTGGGGCTTCCACGCCAGGTCGTAGTCCCATTCACCTCCCGAGGCCCGGTGCAGGTACCGGCCGTACGCGGTGCCGAGCTTCCCGACGACGGCACGCGGCCGGCGCGTCCCGAGGCGGTGCACCGCCGCGGTGCCGAGGGTGCGCTGGAACAGGCTCGCGTTGAGGTCGAACCAGGGACTGTTGAGGACGAGGGCATCGACGATCCCCTGTCCGCGACGGCGGTGCGCCCACAGGGACGTGACCAGGCCGCCCGTGGAGTGACCCATGACCACGAGGACGTCGTGGCCCTCGTCCTCGCGGATGATGCGCGCCGCCTCGTCGAGCTCTTCGTCGTACGCGTCCAGTGACGTGATGTAGTTCGGCGTCTGGTGCTCGCGGACGGACCGCCCGTACTTCCGGAGGTCCAGCGCGTAGAAGTCGAAGCCGGCGGCCAGCCAGGCGTCGGCGAGGTGGGTCTGGAAGAAGTAGTCCACGAAGCCGTGCACGTAGAGGACTGCCCGGCGCGAGCCGGCGGGGACGGTGCGGCGCACGAGCGTCGCGACGACGTCGCCCTCCTCGTCGGGACGCAGGGACAGCGTCCGCACCTCGTAGTCCGCCCCCAGGATGTCCTCGCGGTAGGCGTCCTGCTGTTCTGTATCGGTTGTCATCATGATCCTCGTCGATCTGCTCCTGCCGGACGACCGCCGGCGCTGCTCCGGCGGGACCGCCGGGCACCGTTCACCTCGGGCAATACCGCCGTCACCAGTGTGTCACCCGTCACCGATACGCTGTCGCCACCGCACCACCAACAGGAGCTGATTCTACGTGTCACAACCTTTCACCACGGGGCATCGCCGCGTCGCCGCGGTCGTCGCCGTCGGCTGCATCGCAGCACTCGGCCTCGCACCCGCAGCATCCGCCGCACCCGGCGGAGCCAAGGGCCCCAGGGACGCCACGACCACCATCACGGTCATGGGCACCAGCGATCTCCACGGCTACATCGAGAACTGGGACTACTTCACCGACGCCGAGTACGACGACGCCGCGCACAACGACGTCGGACTCGCCAAGGTCTCCACGCTCGTCAACCAGGTCCGTGCGGACCGCGGTGAGGAGTCGACCCTCCTCATCGACAACGGGGACACCCTCCAGGGAACGGCCCTGACCGACTACTTCGCCAACGTGGAGCCCGTGACCGAGACCGGCGAGACCCACCCCATGGCCGCCGCGATGAACGCCATGGGCTACGACGCCACCACGCTCGGCAATCACGAGTTCAACTACGGCCTGCCGCTCCTGCGCACGTTCGAGGACCAGTTGGACTTCCCCCTCCTCGGGGCGAACGTCAAGGACTGGACCACCGGCGAGGACGCCTTCACGCCGTACGTCATCAAGACGGTCAGGCTCAAGGGGCAGAAGCCCGTCCGGGTCGGCATCCTCGGACTCACCACGCCGGGCAGCGCCATCTGGGACAAGAACAACGTCGAGGATGAGCTGCGCTTCGAGGGCATGGTGGAGCAGGCCCGGAAGTATGTCCCGGAGATGAAGTCCGCCGGCGCCGACGTCGTCGTCGTCAGCTCGCACTCCGGTCCCTCCGGCACGTCCTCCTACGGCGATGCCCTGCCGGTCGAGAACGCCTCCACCCTGATCGCCGAGCAGGTCCCCGGGATCGATGCCATCCTCGCCGGGCACGAGCATCAGGAGATTCCGGAGCGGTTCGTCACCAACCAGCAGACAGGCGAGCAGGTACTGCTCACCGAGCCGAAGAACTGGGGCATGCGGCTCTCGGTGATGGACTTCGAGCTGACGAAGGTCCGCGGCCAGTGGGACGTCACATCGGCGGACGCCGAACTGCTCAACACCAACACCGTGCCCGCAGATCCAGCCATCTCGGCCATCGCTGCCGACCAGCACCGGCGCACGATCGACTATGTGAACACGGCGATCGGCAGTGCGACCGACACCATGTCCGCCGCAGATGCCCGTTTCCGCGACACGGCCGTCATGGACTTCGTGAACACGGTCCAGGCGGACGCGGTGGACAAGGCACTCGACGGCACGCCGGACGCCGACCTCCCGGTCCTCTCGATCGTGGCACCCTTCAACCGTGCCGCTGTGATCCCCGAAGGGCCCGTCACCATCCGCGACATGGCAGGCCTGTACGTCTTCCCGAACACCCTCTTCGGGGTCGAGATGACGGGCGCCCAGGTCAAGGACTACCTCGAGTACTCGGCGACGTACTTCAACCAGACCGCTCCCGATGCCGCCGTGGACCCGGCGACACTGACCAACGCGGCAGGCACCCCGGACTACAACTACGACATGATGTCCGGCGTCTCCTACGACATCGACATCAGCAAGCCTGTCGGCCAGCGCATCGTGGGCCTCAGCTACAACGGGGCGCCGATCGATCCGGCGCAGCGCTTCGCGGTGGCCACGAACAACTACCGGCAGTCCGGTGGCGGCAACTTCCCGCACATCGCCACGGCTCCAGTGCTCGTGAACCAGACCACGGAGATCCGGCAGCTGCTGATCGACTACCTGACCACCGAGGGCACCATCGACCCGGCTGCCTTCTTCGAGGAGAACTGGAAGCTCACCCGCAACGGCGAGCCGGTCTTCGACCAGTAGCGCGATGTGGGTCCCGGGGTTTCCCTGGGTGTCCGGCCTCCACCGCAGCGGGACGCGGGCCTCCTGGTCAGCGTCCCGCTGCCGTTCGGCCTACATTGGCTTCATGAGCATCGACAGGACCGCGGGCGGGCCCATGGACATGACGCGTGACAGGACGATGGACAGCACGGGCGGTGCCGACGCCGGCACGGGCCCGGGCACCGAGCCCGCCACCCGCACGCCCGTCACGATCACGACGGCGACCGTCGCCGACGCCGCACAGCTCGCCGCCGTCGCGGCCGTCACCTTCCCCCTGGCCTGTCCGGCAGATTCGCTGCCCGAGGACATCGCCCGGCACATCGCGACCCAACTCTCCGCCGAACGCTTCACCGCGTACATCGAAGCCCCGCACCACACCATCCTCTGCCTGCGCGAAGGCGACCGCATCCGTGGCTGGAGCATGGTGGTGCTGGAGCAGCCCACGGATCCGGACGTGCTCGCCGCACTCTCGATCTCCCCCACCGTGGAACTCAGCAAGTTCTACGTCCACCCCGACCAGCACGGACGCGGCGCCGCCGCGGCCCTGATGCGGCGGACCCTCGAGCTTGCCGCAGGGTCCGGACTGCCGGGGATATGGCTCGGCGTGAACCAGGAGAATGCGCGCGCCCTCCGGTTCTACACGAAGCATGGTTTCCGGCGCGTCGGAACCAAGCGCTTCCGGCTGGGCGACCGCTTCGAGGACGATTTCATCCTGGAACAGGCGCTCGACGTACGCCGGGCAGGTGCGCCGGCGAACGCCTGATCGGCCCCGACGTACGCCGGACAGGCACACCGGGGAGCCCGGTCGGCGCTAGGGCCGGCGGCACGGGTACCGGGCTTACGCCCGACGAACGCTCTGCCGAAGCGCTAGGCGACGGTGAGCTCGCCCATCTGGCCCCAGCCCTCGGCGCCGATCCGTTCGCTGATGATCTCCGGGGTCTTCACGAGTGCCTGCGGCATGTCCTGCATCGCCTGGGTGAAGTGGTCGCTGCTCACGTGCGCCTCCGCGGCGTCGTCCTGGAACGCCTCGACGAGCACGAACTGGTGGGGGTCCTCGACGCTGCGGGACCAGTCGAACCAGAGGTTGCCCGGCTCCCGGCGCGTGGCCTCCGTGAAGTCCCGCGTCAGGTCGATCCAGCGGTCACTCCACTCGGGCTTCACGGTGAATTTGACGACGATGAAGATCATGGGATGGTGCCTTCCTGGTGGATGCTCGGTACCTCTCCAACCTATAAGGTCCTTCCGCAGGCTGCATGCCGGCCGGCCCCGTGTGCAGGAGGAGTCGTCAGATCGCGAGGCTCGGGTGCTGGTGCGTGCGCCCCCTGACGGCTGGCCGCTCCGGCCCCCGCGGCGTTACCGTCGGAAGGCGTTACCGTCGGAACCTGCCCACCCGGGGCAGGACGACGGGGAGGGGAGCCATGGACTGGGCACCGGTCCTCGAGATCGCCGTCGGGCTCCTGGCCGCCTATGCGTTCCTCCTCGCCTGCCTCGCCGTCTATGCACGGCGGCATCCGGACGTCATCTCGCTGCGGGACGCGCTGCGCCTGGGCCCGGACCTCGTCGGTCTCATCCGCCGCCTCGCCGCGGACCGTTCGGTCCCGGTGCGGACGCGCGTCCTGCTCGGCCTCCTCGCGGTCTACCTCGTGGTGCCGATCGACCTCGTGCCGGACTTCCTGCCCGTGATCGGCTACGCGGACGACGTCGTCGTGATCGCCGTCACCCTGCGGGCGGTGGTGCGGACCGCTGGCCCGGAGGCACTGGTCCGGCACTGGAAGGGATCCGACGTCGGCCTGCGCGCCGTCCGCGCGCTGGCGGGCGTGAGCGAGCCCGGAGCGGACGAGACCGACGGGACAGGCAGTGATGACGGCACCGACGGGGCTGACGGGGCCGGCCGCAACACGGCGTAACGCAAAGGCAGGGCCGGTTTTCCACCGGGCGTAGTCTGCTGCGCATGCAGCAGTCCCCGGGATCGATCCCAACCCTTGACCTCAGCACCGCCCGTTCCGCCGATGGATCCTTCACCCCCGGCTTCATCGAGGAACTGCGCGACGCCGCCCACACCGTCGGCTTCTTCCACATCATCAACTACGGCGCCACCCCCACGCAGGCGGACGATCTCTTCGACGTCACCCGGCGCTTCTTCGACCTCCCCCTGGAGGAGCGCCTCCGGATCCACAACCGGTCCTCGCCGCACTTCCGCGGCTACGCCGGCCTCGGCACCGAGATCACGCGCGGCCGTCCCGACGCCCGCGAGCAGATCGACTTCTCCCCCGAGCGGGAGCCCCTGGCGGACTACCCCGCCGACGAGCCGTACTGGCTCCTGCAGGGCCCCAACCTCTGGCCCCGCACCGCGCTGCCCGAGCTCGAGGAGCAGGCCATGGCGTGGGCGGCGCTGATGTCGCGCGTCGGCGCCGAGCTCCTCTCGGCGATCGCCGTCGCCCTCCACCTCCCCGAGGACTACTTCGCCGAACCCTTCGAGGGCACCCCGGCCTGGATGGCCAAGCTCGTGCACTACGTCGGCGGCGTCGTCGAGGGAGCCGGCTCGCAGGGCGTGGGCGCCCACGCCGACTACGGGTTCGTGACCCTCCTCCTGCAGGACCAGGTGGGCGGCCTCGAGGTCCTCCCCCACGGTGCCGACGAGTGGGTCCCGGTCACACCGATCCCCGGGGCGCTCGTGGTGAACCTCGGCGAGATGCTCGAGGTCGCCACCGAGGGCTACCTCGCGGCCACCATCCACCGCGTCACCGCACCCGCGCCGGGCGTGGACCGCTACGCCGTCCCGTTCTTCTGGTCCCCGCGCCTCGACGCCGTGATCGAGCCGGTCCCCCTGACCGAGGACCTGCGGGCCACCGCCCGGGGCATCTCGGACGACCCCGAGAACCCGATGCTGTCCTCCTACGGCTCCAACGTGCTGAAGGGCAGGGTGCGGGCACATCCCGATGTCACCGAGCTCCACCACCCGGAGCTCGCGCGGAAGTAGCTCCTCCGAGCCCTGTCCCCCGCACACACGACGGCGGCGGCACCCACCCGGGTGCCGCCGCCGTCGTTCATGGAACCTGCAGGGTGGACGCTCAGGCCTCGCCCATCATGAGGCCCTCGATGGAGTGCTTCTGCGTGATCGGCACCAGGGTGTCCACCACGGGGCAGACCACGTGGCGGCGGACCCGCTCGGGCAGGGCGTCGTAGAAGGGCTTCGTCACGGCCATGGCGTGGTGTTCGGCGTTGCCCGCGCCGGGAGCGTCCACCCCGAGCACCAGGACGGGCCGGGATTTCTGCGACTCGTTCTTCGTGCCGCGGTGGATCGTCAGCGCGGACCGGGCGGAGATGTCGCCCATCCTCGGGTACTTGCGCTCGGCGAGACCCTCGTACCGCGCGTACGCCGACTTCGGCGGGAACATCTCGTGGTCGAAGCCCTCGGGAAGATCCCATTGCGTGCCGGGAGCGACCTCGAAGGGGCCCATGTCCTCCTCGGTGTCGACGGCGGTGAGGTTGAACGCCAGCGACGTCAGACGTCCGGTCTCCCGCGTCTCCTCCGGCATCGGGAAGTCGCGGTGCCACGGCTGGTTGACGGCGCCGGGGCCCGGGACGTCGAACCCGAGCTCCACGATCTCGTAGTCCGGCCCGAGGACGGACTCGCACACCATGCGCACCCACGGGTGGTCCACGAGGTCCACCCAGCCGCGCAGCTGCTCGGGGTGGATCTCGACGTAGTACCGCTTCGGTCCCCGTCCCACGGCGCCGTCCGGCCGCGCGAGCGCCTCGGCGAGGGCCGCGTCGATGTCCTCGCGCATCTCCGCCGCCCACTCGCGCGTGAACGCACCCTGCTGGGCGATCACGCCGCGGGTGTACAGCCCTTCGACGGCGGCGGCCGCCTCGGGCGACGCTCCGTCGGGGATCCGGGACGCGACGGACCCGTGCGTGCCGGTGGGATCAGACATGCTCGGGCCTCCAGGCCTTGCCCATCACGATCTTCCGGATCTCCGCCACCGGCAGCTTGGGCTTCCGGTTCTCGTCCGTGAGGCCGTTCGCCTCCTGCAGGGTGTCGGTCAGCTGGGTGTAGCAGAACCCTGACAGGAAGGGGCTGTCCTGGAGGGCCGTGAACAGCGCCTCCAGGCGCCGTGCGAAGTCCTCGCCAGACTCGGCGGTGGAATAGCCCCACGTCTCGATGGGACTGTTCGGCGCGTAGAGGATCCCCCCGAACTCGGACACCATGACCGGCTCGGTCCGCGGCAGGCCCGGCAGGACGCTCAGGCGGCGCCCGGCGGGCCCGACGCCGTCGACGAGCGACTGGAAGGTCGGCAGGTCACGGTAGTTCGCGTGGAGGTCGTCGTACGTCGTCGCGTAGTCGTGGATGGTGAAGATGTCCGACTCCACGTGCTCCCAGCCGTCGTTGGAGATGACCGGGCGGGACGCGTCGAGGGCCTTCGTCAGGTGGTACATGGCCTGGGCGAAGTGCTTCTGTGCCGGACTGTGGGAGATCTGCTGGACGCCCCAGCTCTCGTTGAGGGGAACCCAGGTCACGATGCACGGGTGGGACCGGTCCCGCTGGACGACGCTCGCCCATTCCCGGGCCACGCGCTCCATCGCGGTCGGCGAGAACTCGAAGGTGCTGCCCATCTCCCCCCAGACCAGGAGGCCGAGGCGGTCCGCCCAGTAGAGGAACCGGGGGTCCTCCACCTTCTCGTGCAGGCGGGCGGCATTGAAGCCGAGGTCCTTGATGAGCTGGACCTCCTCGCGCAGCGCGGCGGCGTCCGGTGCGGCGAGGAGCGATTCCGGCCAGTAGCCCTGCTCGAGCACCGACCGCACGTAGAAGGGGCGGTCGTTGAGGAGGAAGTGGCGTCCGGCGGTCCCGACGCTGCGCAGGCCGAAGTAGGACCACACCTCGTCCACCGGGGAACCGTCGGCGTCGAGCAGGGTGACGGTCGCGTCGATCAGGCGGGGATGGTCCGGGGACCACAGCAGCGATTCGTAGGCCTGGCCGTTGGCCTGGTGCGGGATCACGCAGTCCATCACCACGCGGGACTGGGCGGCCGACGTCGAATAGGTACCCAGTGGCTGGCCGTCGAAGCTCAGGTCCACCCGCACGGTCAGGGCGTCGACGCGCTGCGGCGAGATCGCGAGCTCGAGGCGGGCGGAGCCGTTCGGGACGTCCGGCTCCCAGGTCACGGCCTCGATGAACGACGCCGGGACGGACTCCAGCCAGACGGGCTGCCAGATGCCGGTGGTGCGGTGGTACCAGATGACGTGCGGATCCTCGAGCCAGTCCTGCTTGCCGCGGGGCTGGGCGACGTCGTGCGGGTCGTCCTCGGCCCGGACGACGAGGACGAGGTCCTCGCCCGTGACGGCGTGGCTGGTCACGTCGAACGAGAAGGGG
Source organism: Arthrobacter antioxidans (assembly GCF_023100725.1). Lineage (NCBI taxonomy): Bacteria > Bacillati > Actinomycetota > Actinomycetes > Micrococcales > Micrococcaceae > Arthrobacter > Arthrobacter antioxidans. The sequence goes on along the minus strand of NZ_CP095501.1, from coordinate 633,557 downwards.
CTCTGGCCGCCCTCGTGGGAGCCGACGAGCTGCCCGTTGATCCAGACCGTCGCCCGGTAGTCCACCGCGCCGAAGTGGAGGAGCAGCCGGTCACCCTCACCCGAGCGACCGCTCTCGTCGATGTCCGCCTGCGTGATCGTCCGGCGGTACCAGACCACCGGGTGGAAACCGGTCTCGTGCACACCCGACATCGCGGACTCGGGCGGGTACGGGACGGTGATGGTGAGGGGGAACGGCGCACCGGCGGAGAACCAGCGATCCGCTTCGCCCGCGTCGTCGTCGTCGTGGCTGAAGTCCCACCGGCCGCCAAGATCCATCCATCGGCGGCGGAGGAGCTGGGGCCGCGGGTAGGTCCCGTCCTGGGTACTGGCTGTCAACGCTTCTGGATTCGGCATGCCGATATCTTGTCCCATTTTTGCAGCGCTGTAAAGCCTTTTATCGGGGTATGAGGGCGGGGGCTCCGAGGGGCGCGCTCTCGCGGATCGTCAGCGCGTGGGAGACGATGCGGTGCCGCCCCACGCCGTGGTAGCCGTCGATCCGCTCGCGCAGCAGCTCCAGGGCCGTGGCCGCGAGTTCGCGCTTGTCCGGTGCGATGGAGGTCAGCGGCGGGGTGGCCCACCGACCGAGCTCGGTGTCGTCCCACCCGACGACGGCGACGTCGCGGGGCACCTGGACGCCGGCCTGCCGCAGTGCGAACAGCGCGCCGGTCGCGAACCTGTCGTCGCGGCAGATGAGGCCGTCGAACGCGAGGCCGGAGGCGAGGGCGTGGGCCACTGCCCGGGCACTCTCCTCCGGCGTGAAGTCGGACACCGACAGCACCAGGCCCGGGTCGAGGGGCATCTTCGCGTCGACGAGGCCCTGCTGGTACCCGAGGAGCCGCTGGTCCGTGGATCCCGTGGTGTCCCCCGAGACCACACCGAGGAACGCGATGCGGCGCCTCCCCTCGCCCACGAGGTGCCGCACGCCCTCCTGCGCCGCCACCACGTTGTCGATCATGACGTGGTCGGCGGTGACGGGCATGGTCGACTCCCCGAGGAGCACCACCGGGACGTCGCGCTGCAGCCGGGCGACCTCGATGGACTGCATCCGCACGGGGTGGAAGATGACGCCGTCCACGAGGCCCGCCTCGCGGTCGCCCAGCACCGCCCGCTCCGCCTCCGGATTGCTCAGCGTCTGCTCCACGATGACGCGGTAGCCCAGGCGGCTGGCCTCCTCCGCGATGTACCGCGAGAGTTCGGAGAAGTACGGGTGGTCGATCTCCGGGATCGCGAGGGCGATCATGCCGGTCTTGCCCGTCGCCAGGCGTCGCGCCGTCAGATTGGGCTTGTACCCCAGTTCGTCGATCGCCTGCTGCACCTTCCGGCGCATCTCGGGCGTGACGTGCGGGTAGTTGTGGACGACGTTCGACACCGTCTTCATCGACACGCCGGCCACGTCGGCCACATCCGCAAGTCGGACTTTCTTCATCTGGGTCTCCTCGGGTCGATCCCAGTCTAAATCGGAGCCCAGTGGGCGCCGTGCCGGGCCGGAACTCCGTGCGACAAATCGCTGGACACCAATTTTACAGCGCTGTAAGCTCGGTCACACGCTGAGCCACTCACCTGGAAGTGCGCAACGTTTTCAACGAGGAGGACACCATGAACCATCCGAAGCGATCCCTGCGCGGACGCCTGCGGGCAGCAACAGCCTTGGGCGCCGTCGCACTGCTCGGCCTGACCGCCTGCGGCGGTTCCGGCAGCGAGCAGGCCGCCAGTGAATTCACCGGCGAATACGACGGTCCCGCGGTCGAGCTCTCCTTCTGGAACGGCTTCACCGGTGGTGACGGCCCGTTCATGGAGACCATGATCGAGGAGTTCAACGCCGAGCACGAGAACATCAAGGTCAGCTCCAACACCATGCAGTGGGCGGACTTCTACCAGCGCCTCCCGGCAGCCGTCACCGCAGGCGAAGGCCCCGACGTGGGCGCCATGCACCTGGACCAGTTGTCCTCGATGGCCGCACGCAATGTCATCGTGCCGGTCGACGACCTCACGGACACGCTGGAACTGACGGGCGACGACTTCACCCAGGAAGTCTGGGACGCCGGCGTCTACCAGGACGAGCGGTTCGGCATCCCCCTGGATGTCCACTCCCTGGCCATGTACTACAACACGGAGCACTTCGAGAAGGCCGGCATCACCGAGGCCCCCACCGATGCGGCGTCCTTCGAGGACGCGCTCAAGAAGCTGCAGGCTGCGGGCTACGACACCCCGTTCTGGATGCCGTCGCTCTGGCCGAGCCACCTGATGAACCTCTCCCTCCAGTGGCAGAACGGCAACGAGCCGTACGACGCCGAGGCCTCCAAGGCCAACTTCGCCTCCCCCGAGGGCCTCGAGGCCATCGACTGGCAGCGCGGCATCGTCGAGGACGGGTACAGCCCCTCCAACGTCGCGATCGACTCGCAGTACGTCGCATTCAAGAACGGCGAGACGTCGATCACCTGGGACGGCATCTGGCAGCTCAACGACCTCGAGGCGTCAGGCATGTCCTACGCCTCGGCGCCGATCCCCACGATCTTCGACGAGAAGGCCGTCTGGGCCAGCTCGCACAACTTCTTCCTGCCCCGCCAGGCACAGCCCGATCCGGACAAGGCCAACGCCGCCAAGGTGTTCATCGCCTGGATGAGCGAGAACTCGGCCGAGTGGGCCGGCTCCGGCATGATCCCCGCCCGTGAATCGGTCCGCGCGGAGGGTGCCCTCGAAGGCATGCCGCAGGAGGCCATCGCCGAGGACATCGATTCCATGCGGTTCCTGCCGCCGGTCCCCGGTATCGGTCAGGTCCAGACGGAGACCCTCGAGGTCGGCGTCAACAAGGCGGTCCTCGGCGAGGAATCACCCGAGGACGCCATGACCGAGGCAGCGGACAATGCCTCGACCCTCATGGAAGAGAACAAAGCGTCGTTCGGAGAGTAAGAACCATGACCACGCTGAAGCAGCAAGAAGGGGGTGCCCCCTCACGGAAGGGGGCACCCCGCCCGTCGGGGACGTCGTCGTCCCGCGGGATCCGCAAGCAGGCCGCCGCAACGCCGTGGCTGTTCCTGGCCCCGTATCTCGTCCTGTTCATCGCGTTCGTCCTGGTGCCCATCGTCTTCGGTGCCTGGATCAGCCTGCACACCTGGGACTACACGCGGCCGCTCAAGCCGTTCGTGGGTCTCCAGAACTACGTCGAGCTGTTCACACCCGATTCCAGGCAGTTCGCCAACTTCTGGGGGGCGATGCAGG